>NZ_QZMV01000003.1:0-616119 GCF_003957705.1 Bradyrhizobium sp. LVM 105
CATCAATCGACTTGACCAACGGCCAACCTGTCAGTGATGTGTCCGAACAGGTGTCAGCCATGTCCCCGGACTAAACAGAAGGCGGGCGATCCAGTACTCCAGAGACGGTAGCGATTGAACCGCGACGCCGCGGCGTACTGGATTCCCGCTTTCGCGGGGAATGACAGCGGTGCGTGTGGTTGAATCCCGCTACGCAGCCTCTTCTTCCATCTCCTCAACCCCACGCTTCAGCGCGGCGCGCGCGGCTTCGCGGTGCTCATTCGTGATGTGGCCGGCGACCATGCGGATGGCGGTGGCGAGCACGGCGGCGTCATCGGCGAAGCCGAGGATCGGCATCACGTCGGTGACGAAGTCGAACGGCAGGACGAAATAGGCGATCGCACCAAGCAGCGAGGCCTGGACGTGGCGCGGGGTCTGCCGGTCGAACGCGCAGTAATAAGCGGCCAGCAGGTCTTCGGCGAACGGCAGATGCGCGGCGACGCGCTTCAGCTTGCGCCAGAAGCGGCGGCGAACGCTCTCGCGATCCTCCGCGAGCCGATCGGCCGGCTCGAAACCGACGCTGTGTTCGGCAGCCATGTTCGATAAACTCCCCGTTCAGCCCCCGGGCGGCGGACCGCCGCATCCGGGCTGATCACAAGATGGGGATGTAGCCGATCGCTGCAAGACGTCGGCAAGGTCTCAGCCCGCGATCGCGTTCATCGCCTTGGCCAGCGCGACGTCGAGCGCCGTGACGCCGCCGGCGTCGTGGGTCGACAGCACCACCTCCACCGTCTTGTAAACGTTGCGCCATTCGGGGTGGTGATCCATCTTCTCGGCAACCAGCGCGGCGCGGGTCATGAAACCGAATGCCTCGTTGAAATCCTTGAAGATAAAGGTCTTCGCGATGGCATCCCGGTCCTGAACCTCGCTCCAGCCCGGAAGTCCGCCGAGCGCCTGCTTGCGCGCCTCCGCCGAGAGCCGTTCTGCCATGGTCGTCTCCATCCTTCAGGGGAACTTTACCCTAACACCGTGCGTACGGCCCGGGTTCATACGGGGATTTGCGACATCCGCTAACCATGACGGAGATGTAACCCCGCCGGACAAGAAATTTGCTACAATTGCGGGCGTAAATCGCCGGCCGAGATGAAACTGAGCCTCAAGCGCCTGTCTGGGAGATCGATGACCGGGGGACTGGACCTGGCCGAAGCGCCCCCTCCGCCTTCGCCGCGATCTGCGGCGCGGAAGACGGCCCTGGCGTCTCTCGCATTCGTGCTTGCGATCGTCGGCGCGCTCGCCGGCGGCTATTACTTCGCGATGCGGCCGGTGACGCTGAAGATCGCGGTCGGCCCGGCCAACAGCGATGACGTCAAGGTCGTGCAGACACTGACGCAGGCCTTCAGCCAGAGCAAGGGCCAGGTGCGGCTGCGGCCGATCCAGACCGACGGCGCCACGGCCAGCGCCAATGCGCTCGCCGAAGGCAAGGTCGATCTCGCCATCGTGCGCGGCGACCTCGATGTGCCCAAGAACGCGCAAGCGGTCGCGACCCTGCGCAAGAACGTCGTCGTGCTGTGGTCCGTCCCGGGCAAAGGCAAGAAGCGGGGCGCGAAGATCACCAGGATCTCGCAGCTCGCCGGCCATCGCGTCGGCGTGGTCGGCCGCACCCAGGCCAACGTCAATCTGCTCAAGGTGATCCTGCAGCAATACGGCGTCGATGCCGCCAAGGTCGAGATCGTGCAATTCCCCGCCAACGAGGTGGCCGAGGCGATCAAGGCCCAGAAAGCCGACGTCTATCTGGCGGCAGGCCCCGTCAACAGCAAGATCACGGCGGATGCGATCGCCGCCTCCACCAAGGATTTCGGCGCGCCCAGCTTCATTGCGATCGATTCGGCGGATGCGATCGCGCAGAACCATCCGGTCTACGAAGCGTCCGAGATTCCCGCGGGCACCTATGGCGGCTCGCCTGCTCGCCCGGAGGACGAGGTCAAGACCATCAGCTTTTCGCACCATATCGTGGCGCGCAAAGGCGTGTCCGAAACCACCATCGCGGCGTTCACGCGCCAGCTGTTCGCCGTGCGCCAGCAATTGGTGACCGAATTCCCGCTCGCGGCCAAGATCGAAACGCCCGATACCGACAAGGATGCGGTGATCCCGGTGCATCCCGGCGCCGCCGCCTTTGTCGACGGCGAGGAAAAGACCTTCCTCGACAAATACAGCGACTACATCTGGTGGAGCCTGATGGCGCTCTCGGCCATGGGCTCGATCGGCGCCTGGTTCGCGGGCTACCTGAAGAAGGACGAGCGCGACAGCAACAATCATCAGCGCGAACGTCTGCTCGACATGATCGCGGCAGCGCGCAAGTGCGAGACGACCGAAGAGCTCGACCAGATGCAGACCGAGGCTGACGAGATCCTGCGCGACACGCTGCGCTGCTATGACCACGGCGCGATCGAGGAAGGCGCACTCACCGCCTTCAACATCGCGCTCGACCAGTTCCACTCTGCAGTCGCCGACCGCAAGGCGTTGCTGATGAGCCTGCCGCAGAACCTGCAGCGCGCCGGCGCACAGTTCAGGGCCGCCGGCAACGCGTAGACGCTTGCCGGCGTAATGGCTGCGTCACATTGTCTCAATATAGCTCCCACTGTCATTCCGGAGCGATGCGCCAGCATGAATCCGGAATCTCGAGATTCCCCGGTGCGCAATTGCGCACCTGCGGTCTGGTGCTGGCGCACCATCCCGGAATGACAGCGAAAGCTGCGCCAGTCAGCGAGCCATCTTCATGAACATCAAATTCTCCCGCCGCCGCTTCCTCGCCACCGGCGCGGGTGCGCTCGGCACCATCGCGATGCCTTATCTATCGCGCGCGGCCGATCGGCCGCCGGTCACTCACGGCGTACAGTCGGGCGACGTCACGGTCGATGGCGGCGTGGTGTGGGCGCGCACCGACCGGCCCGCGCAGATGCTGGTCGAGGTGGCGACGACCGATACGTTCAGGGATGCCCGTGCGCTGCCGCCGATCGCGGCGCTCCCCGAGAGCGACTTCACCGCAAAGATGCTGATCGAGAACCTGCCGGGCGGCCAGGACATCTTTTACCGCGTCCGCTTCCGCGATCTCTCGCACAGCGCGGTCGAGGGCGAGGCGGTCGTCGGCCGTTTCCGCACCGCGCCGGCCGACCGCCGCGACGTCAGCTTCGTCTGGGGTGGAGACGTCGCCGGCCAGGGCTGGGGCATCAACCCTGATGACGGCGGCATGTTCACCTTCTCGGCGATGCGCAAGCACCGGCCGGACTTCTTCCTGCATTCCGGCGACACCATCTACGCCGACGGCCCGATTGCATCCGAGGTGAAGCTCGCCGACGGCAAGATCTGGAAGAACGTCACCATTCCCGAGAAGGCCAAGGTCGCCGAGACGCTGGACGAGTACCGCGCCGCGCACAAATACAATCTCACCGACGACAATCTGCGCGCCTTCAATGCCGAGGTGCCGATCTTCGTGCAGTGGGACGACCACGAAGTGACCAACAATTGGTCGGCCTCGAAAGAGCTGCCGGGGACCTACAAGGAGCGCGACATCGCGCTGCTCGCCGCGCGCGGCGCGCGCGCCTTCCACGAGATGTATCCGCTGCGCGAAAGCATCAACGAGCCTGGCCGGGTCTATCGCCAGATCTCCTACGGTCCGCATCTCGACGTGTTCATGCTCGACGAGCGCAGCTATCGCGGCGCGAACGGCCCCAATCTCGAAACCGCATACGGCCCCGCGAGCTATTTCCTCGGCCCGGACCAGATCGCCTGGCTGAAGCGCGGCCTGCTCAATTCGCGCGCGACCTGGAAGGTGATCGCCTCCGACATGCCGTTCAGTCTCGTCGTATCAGACGGGCCGAAAGGCGGCTCGGAGGCCGTCGCGCAAGGCGATGGTCCGGTGCGCGGCCGAGAGTTCGAGATTGCCGACATCCTGCGCTTCATCAAGATGGCGCCGATCAGCAACACGGTGTGGCTGACCGCCGACGTGCACTACGCCGCCGCGCATTATTACGATCCGAACAAGGCGCAATTCCAGGAGTTCGAGCCGTTCTGGGAATTCGTCTCGGGCCCGCTGCATGCCGGCACGTTCGGTCCGGCCGCGCTCGACAACACCTTTGGACCCGAGGTGCGCTTCGTCAAGGCGCCGGGCAAGAACAGCCAGAATCTGCCGCCCTCCGCAGGCATGCAGTTCTTCGGTCACGTCAAGATCGACGGCGCCTCCGGCCAGATGATTGTGACCTTGCGCGACCGCGCCGATGTGGCGCTGTGGTCGACCACGCTTGATCCGAAGCTCGCGTAGGGGTCATAGAAGCCGGATGGCGATGAACCGTCCGGCCGGCCCGGACGACTATTGCAGGCCCGTGCATTTTCACGCCCGAGGCCGTCCCGCCCTTCGAGTTGACCCGTGCTGTGCAGCCGTCGAAGCCTCGTCATCGCACTCCTGCTGAGCGCAGCATCCCCCACATGGGCGCAGCCTGAGGACAGGGCCAGGCTGGTCCGCGAAGCCTTCGCATCGCCTTACGGCCAGGCGCTGACCGCCGAGCTGGGCAAAGCGTTGCGGGCGAGCGCCGATCCCG
Organism: Bradyrhizobium sp. LVM 105; assembly: GCF_003957705.1. Classification (NCBI taxonomy): domain Bacteria; kingdom Pseudomonadati; phylum Pseudomonadota; class Alphaproteobacteria; order Hyphomicrobiales; family Nitrobacteraceae; genus Bradyrhizobium; species Bradyrhizobium sp. LVM 105. The sequence continues at coordinate 4,575 of NZ_QZMV01000003.1, forward strand.
CGTGCCTGACGGAGAAGGGGCTCGCGGCCGATCAGCTCGAGCTGCGCGGCCGCGACATCATCATTTCATGGGGCACGCGCATGTTCGAGAGCACGGGCGCTCTCATCGACCGGCAAAATGCCGCCAATCCGTTTCCCGGCGCAGCCGAGCGGGAACGCCTCGAACGCAATGCTGACGTCAGACGATTTCTCGCAATCGAACAGCCGATGCGGCAGGCTAAGATCCTCGATCTGATCTTCGAGCATTTCGATCGCTACGTCTTGATCAGCCGGAGCAAGCTCGGCACGGTCTCGCCTGTCGCGACCGGCAACAAGGAATTGCTCGATCGCAATCCGACGGAAGCGACCGAAGACGCGCTGGAGAAATTCGTCGCGAAGTCTAAATCGTCCGCGCTGGAGCGCTTCCTGCGATTGTCGGAGCAAGCTGCGCTCGCCCAGCGAGCCGCGATCAGCAAGACGTCAGTACCGCCACCGCTTCCCCACACGTATTTCCGAGGCATCGAGAAGGACCTCGCCGAACTCTGCATCGGCTCCAGCAAATAAGACGTCATGAACCGCGCGTCCGCAAAGCTGCCTCCAGCGCATCGCTCGAACACGGCTTCTGCAACCGTGGCTGGCCGGAGAATTCCGGCGGAATGCGCGCTTCGGCACCATAGCCGGTGACGAACACAAACGGGATCTTCAGGGCGAGAAGCCGTTCGGCGACCGCAAAGCTCGTCTCGCGGATCAGCTCGACATCGAGCAGCGCGAAGTCGGGCGCACGCTGCGCAACGGCGCTCAGCGCCTGAGCCACCGACCCGACCGTTCGCACGCTTGTCACGCCGAATCCAAGCAGGCGATCCTCGAAATCGATCGCGATGATGGGGTCGTCTTCGACAATCAGGACGTCGGCCGGCCAGCCTGTGCCATCGCGAACTACGGGTATCATGATCAGATCTGGGGCGTGGGGTTTTGGCTCAGGACTGCCGCGACACGATGCCTTGCGCGCAGCGCGGTGGGTTCCCGGAACGAAACCCACCACATCGCCGTTCTCCAGTCTGTCCACTTGTGCACGCAGGAACGGTACGGAACTCGCTAAGGTCCGAGGAGGAAGGGAGTTCACGATGGATGCGCGCATCAACAAGACCACCGAGGTGGAGAGCCGGCCGGCCAACAATCTGCTGAGGCGTTTGAGCCAAGCCGACTACGCACTGCTCGCAGCTCACGTCTCCGTCGAGGACTGCGCGGCAAGCGAGCTGCTCTACAATCCCGGCGACGACGTCCAGGTCGTCCACTTCCCCTGCGGACCGGCGCTCGCGACCTTTCTCGTTCCCAACGAGGACGGCCGCGACGTCGAAACCATCCTGGTCGGCCGCGAAGGCGCGGTGGGCGGTATCGTCAGCGAGGGATACCTGCCGGCCTATACCCGGATTTGCGTGAAATTCGGCGGGCCAATCGCGCGCGTTCATGTCGCCAAGCTGGAGGCGGCCAAGCTGCGCTCGGCGTCGCTGCGCAACATCTTTGCCCGCTATGCCGATTGCCTGCTGGCGCAGATCTTCCAGTCGACCGCCTGCAACGCGATCCATTCGATCGAGCAGCGGACCGCCAAATGGATCCTGGCAGCGATGGAGCGGACCGGTGACGAGAGCAGCGTGCCGCTGACCCACGAGCAGCTCGCCACGCTGCTCGGCGTCGGCCGCTCCTATGCCAGCCGCGTGCTTCAGTCGTTCAAGGCAGAACGGATCCTCGACACGCGGCGCGGCTCGATCCTGGTCCGCAGCCGCGACGGCCTGAGGCTTCGCGCCTGCCTGTGCAACGACGCGGTGAAGATGCACTTCGAAGAGGTGCTGCGCGGCGTCTACCCGACCGAGGAGCGGGAGGCGGGGTAGCGAGCCCTTGCTTTCCCCGCGCAAGACGCGCGGGTGCACTATCCCGCGCTGCCGGAACTTGGCTAGTATCCCCGGCATGAGCGGGGCTTTGCTTCACACCGTCTTCGACGTCTTGGCGTGGCTGGGCGCGGCCGCGGCCGCCTACGGGCTGGCGCGACAGGGTTTGCGGTTTCCGGCGCAATCCTTCGCACTGCCCTACATCGCCGCGCTGGTGTTTGGCGCGGGCCTCGGCGCCTATCTGTTCGGCTCCGCCAATCTGTGGCTGTCGGGTCAGAGCGGCATCGCGCGTTCGGTCGAGGGCGCGCTGGCCGGCGGCATCGTGGCGATCGAGCTCTACAAATGGACGGCCGGCATCAGCTTCCGCACCGGTGCGCGGTTCGCGCTGCCGCTGGCCGTCGGCATCGCGATCGGCCGGCTCGGCTGCTATTTCGCGGGCCTCGACGACTTCACCTATGGCACGCCGACCACGCTGCCTTTCGGCCATGATTTCGGCGACGGCGTTCTGCGCCATCCGGTCCAGCTCTACGAGAGCGCGGCCATGGCCGTGTTCGCGCTCTTCTATGTGCTGGCGGTCTTGAACCGGAACGCGTTTGTGATCACCAATGGGTTCTACCTGGCGCTCGCCTATTATGGAGCGCAACGCTTCCTGTGGGAATTCCTCAAGCCCTACGGCACGCTGATCGGCCCCTTCACCCTGTTTCACCTGCTGTCGCTGTCCATCCTGCTCTACGCCGGCGTCATGCTGGCGACGGCGCCCAAAGCGAGACCCCTGCATGAACGCGCCGTTGCGTAAGTCGCGTCCCTATATCTTCTGGGGCCAGACCCAATCTCTCTGCGAAACCTGCCTGAAGCTGGTGCCGGCCAAGATCCAGATCCTGGACAACGAGGTCTGGTACGAAAAGCGCTGCAAGGAGCACGGCGTCCAGTCCACGCTGGTGTCCACCGATGCCGCCTATTGGCGCTTGTGCAAGGACTTCATCAAGCCCGGCGACCGGCCGCTGCAATTCCAGCAGCGCACCGAATTCGGCTGCCCCTATGATTGCGGGCTCTGCTCCGATCATGAGCAGCATTCCTGCCTGGCGCTGATCGAGATCACCGAGCACTGCAACCTGACCTGCCCGGTCTGCTTCGCGGAATCCTCGCCGGCACGAACGAAATTCACTCCGCTCGCAACCATCGAGAGGATGCTGGACGCGCTGGTCGCAAGCGAGGGCGAGCCCGATCTCGTGCAGATCTCCGGCGGCGAGCCGACGCTGCATCCGGATTTCTTCAAGATCCTGGACGCGGTGCGCGCCCGTCCGATCCGCCACGTCATGATCAACACCAACGGCCTGCGCATCGCGCGCGAAAAGGATTTCGTGGCGCGGCTCGCCGAGAACAAGCGCGGGCTGGAGGTCTATCTCCAGTTCGATTCGCTGCAGCGCGAAGCGCTGATCGATCTGCGCGGCGCGGATTTGCGCAGGATCCGTCAGCAGGCGCTGGAAAATCTCGAGCATTTCGGCGTGTCGACCACGCTGGTCGCGACCATCAAGCGCGGCGTCAACGATGCCGAGATCGGCGACATCGTCCGCCACGCGCTCACCTGGAAATGCGTGCGCGGCGTCACGCTGCAGCCGGTGCAGGACGCCGGCCGCAACGAGAATTTCGATGGCAAGACCGACCGCATCATGCTGTCGGAGATCCGCAAGCGCGTGATCGAGACCGGCGTGTTCGGCGACAAGGACATGATCCCGCTGCCCTGCAATCCCGAAAGCATCTCGATCGGCTACGGCCTGCGCAACGGCGAGAAGGTGCTGCCGCTGACCTCGCTGATCCCGCAGGAGCAGCTGGTTGCGGTGATGCCCAACACGATCAGCCCGGAGAAATATCCGATGCTGCGGGAAAAATTCGTCGATCTGTTCTCGCTGTCATCGGGTCCGCTCAACACGTCGGAACGGGTCTGCGAACTGCTGTGCTGCCTGCCGAGCTTTCAGGTGCCGGAAGGGCTGTCCTACGAGAACGTGTTCCGCGTCACCATCGTGCAGTTCCTCGATCGCTTCAATTTCTGCGTCGGCAACGTCAAGCGCAGCTGCATCCATTTCGTGACCGAGCAGGGCGCGATCATTCCGTTCGACACCTACAATCTGTTCTACCGCAACGGTAAGATCGACGGCATCCGCGCGGCGCTGGCCGGCGAAACCTATCGGGAGGCCAGCCGGCGCGAGGAGGTGCCGCGATGAGCGACACGCTCTCTCCCGGGCCGCAGCCACGGAGCGGATGCGCCACAGCTTTCATGGTCATGTTCGGGGTGCTCCTGCTGCTGCCCGGTTTCTGCGCCCTGATTTTCGCCGTCGACTCACATTTCGACAGCCGCTTCATGCCGGTCCTCCTCCTCGGATTGCTGACGGCATTCGCCGGGGTCATGCTGATCAGAGCCGCGAGAAAGAGATCATGAGCGATTCCAGCCACACCCCACCGGAAGTGCCTGCGCAGAACCAGCACCAGCGCAGCGGCTGCGCGACCGCGCTGATGGCGATCGCCGGGATCTTCATGCTGCTGCCGGGGCTCTGCGCGCTCCTGTTCGGCGGAATGTCGGTGGTCGACGGTGGCCGGATCCCTTCCGATATCGCCTCGCTGGTCTTCTTGGGACTGGTCATCGGCATCGGAGGCGTGGTCATGATCTGGGCGGCCATCGTGGGGCGAAAGGCCCCGCCGGCCCGGAACGATAGCTAAGCCCCGGAGATTCCCGGGCAAAATTCAGTCAACCAAGGCCCAAAGAACGCATTGTTTTTTGGCGGTTTTTGCATATATTGCGCCGCAACGCGTAGGGTGCCCGGTCCAGATGGCCGGGCTTCCTTTTTGGGCGGAAAGCGCCCGTTTCCAGTCTTCCAGCGTTGTTTCGAGAAGAGGTCCCGGTCTGACCGGCGAGATCGCGCTTAACCCATTGTTCGACCGCAAAGAAGCTCACTCATGAATCTTCGTAACGTCGCCATCATCGCCCACGTCGACCACGGCAAGACGACCCTGGTCGACAAACTCCTCCAGCAGTCCGGCACGTTCCGCGAGAACCAGAAGGTGACGGATCGCGCCATGGACTCCAACGACCTGGAGCGCGAGCGCGGCATCACCATCCTGGCCAAGGCGGCCTCGGTGCAGTGGAAGGACACCCGCATCAACATCGTCGACACCCCCGGCCACGCCGATTTCGGCGGCGAGGTCGAGCGCATCCTGAACATGGTGGACGGCGCCCTGGTGCTGGTCGACGCCGCCGAGGGCCCGCTGCCGCAGACCAAGTTCGTGGTCTCCAAGGCGCTCAAGGTCGGCCTGAAGCCGATCGTCGTCATCAACAAGGTCGACCGCCCCGACGCGCGCCCGACCGAGGTCATCAACGAGGTGTTCGACCTGTTCGCGGCGCTCGATGCCAGCGAGGAGCAGCTCGACTTCCCGATCCTCTACGGGTCGGCCAAGCAGGGCTGGATGGCCGACAGCCCGGAAGGTCCGAAGGACAAGGGCATGGAGCCGCTGTTCGACCTGATCTTGCGCCACGTCGCGCCGCCGACGGTCGAGGAAGGTCCGTTCAGGATGATCGGCACCATCCTGGAAGCCAATCCCTATCTCGGCCGCATCATCACCGGCCGCATCTCGTCCGGCGTGCTCAAGCCGAACCAGCAGGTCAAGGTGCTGAACGCCGAGGGCAAGCTGGTCGAGTCCGGACGCATCACCAAGATCCTGGCCTTCCGCGGCCTCGAGCGCACGCCGCTCGATGAAGCCGAAGCCGGCGACATCGTCGCCATTGCCGGCCTGACCAAGGGCACCGTCGCCGACACCTTCTGCGATCCGACCGTCGAGGTGCCGCTGCCGGCGCAGCCGATCGATCCGCCGACCGTGTCGATGTCCTTCATCGTCAACAATTCCCCGCTCGCCGGCACCGAAGGCGACAAGGTGACGAGCCGCATGATCCGCGACCGTCTGCTGCGCGAGGCCGAAGGCAATGTCGCGCTGCGCGTGGTCGAGGCCGCGGACAAGGACGCGATGGAAGTCTCGGGCCGCGGCGAATTGCAGCTCGCGATCCTGATCGAGACCATGCGCCGCGAGGGCTTCGAGCTCTCGGTGTCGCGCCCGCGCGTCGTGTTCCAGAAGGACGAGGCCACCGGCGCCACCCTGGAGCCGATCGAGGAGGTCGTGATCGACGTCGACGAGGAGCATTCCGGCGTCGTCGTGCAGAAGATGAGCGAGCGCAAGTCCGAGCTGATCGAGATGAAGCCCTCGGGCGGCAACCGCCAGCGCCTGGTGTTCTACGCGCCGACCCGCGGCCTGATCGGTTACCAGGGCGAATTGCTCACCGATACCCGCGGCACCGCGATCATGAACCGCCTGTTCCACGGCTACGCGCCGTACAAGGGCGAGATCCAGGGCCGCCGCAACGGCGTGCTGATCTCCAACGACCAGGGCGAAGCGGTGGCTTACGCCATGTTCAAGCTGGAAGATCGCGGCCCGATGATGATCGAGCCGGGCTGGAAGGTCTACAAGGGCATGATCGTCGGCGAGCACACCCGGGACAACGATCTCGAGATCAACGTGCTCAAGGGCAAGCAGCTCACCAACATCCGCACGACCTCGAAGGACGAAGCCGTGCGCCTGACCCCGCCGATCCGCATGACGCTGGAGAAGGCGCTCGCCTATATCGAGGACGACGAGCTCGTCGAGGTCACCCCGAAGTCGATCCGACTGCGCAAGAAGCACCTCGATCCGAACGAGCGCAAGCGCGCGGAAAAGGCCAAGGAAGCGGTGGCGTAGGACCGCCGTTCTCACTCACTGTCATGCCTCGGCTTGACCGGGGCATCCAGTACGCCGCGCTCTCTCGGCCCTATAACGACTGCCTCTGGAATACTGGATCACCCGCTTTCGCGGGTGATGACACCTGGTGTGTGATGCCTTTAGCGCGTATCCCGAACGTGCTAGAGCCCGCCCATGAGCTCCCTTCCCTCTTCCGTCGACGTCGCGATCATCGGCGCCGGTGCCGCCGGCCTCGGCGCGGCGCATGCGCTGGCGGGCTCCGGCCTCTCGGCGATCGTGCTGGAGGCGCGTGACAGGCTCGGCGGCCGGGCCTGGACGGTGCAGGCCTCGCCCGAGGTCACCTTCGACGTCGGCTGCGGCTGGCTGCACTCCGCCGACAAGAACTCCTTCGTCGCGATCGCAAAGCAGCTTGGCTTCGAGCTCAACAAGGACCTGCCGCCCTGGCGCGAGCGCGCTTATGGCAACGCGTTTCCGCCAAGCGAGCGCGACGATTTCATGCGCGCCATGGACGCATTCTACGAGCGCCTCTGGCAGGCCGCGCAGAAGGGCAAGGACGAGCCCGCGAGCCTGAGCCTTGAAGTGGGCAATCGCTGGAACCCGATGATCGACGCGATCTCGACCTACGTCAACGGCTGCGAGCTCAAGGACATGTCCACGCTGGACTGGGACGCCTATGAGGACACGGACCTGAACTGGCGCGTCCGCCGCGGCTATGGCGCGCTTGTTTCGGCTTACGGTGCGCCCTGCCCGGTGGCCCTGAATTGCAACGTCACCCTGATCGATCATTCCGGCAAGCGCATCCGCATCGAGACATCGCAGGGCACGCTGACCGCGGACAAGGCGATCGTCACCGTGCCGACCAACCTGATCGCCGACGAGACGATCCGCTTCTCACCGCCGTTGCCGTCCAAGGTCGACGCAGCAGCCGGCCTGCCGCTCGGCGTCGACGACAAGGTGACGCTGGCGCTCGAGGACGCCGAAGCTTTTCCGAATGAAGCCAATCTGCGCGGCGCCACCATGCGCACGGACATGGGCACCTACCACATCCGCCCGTTCGGCCAGCCCTGCATCGAAGGCTTTTTCGGCGGCAGCTTTGCCCGCGCCCTGGAGGGTTCCGGCGAAGGTGCCATCGCCGCGCAAGCCATCGACGAGATCGCGGGCTTTCTCGGCAACGATATCAGGCGCAAGCTGAAGCCGCTGTACGAGTCGCGCTGGGCGCGCGATCCGTTCGCACGGGGATCGTATTCGCACGCCCTGCCCGGCCGTGCCGGCGATCGCGCGGTGCTGGCCGCGCCGGTGGACGGGCGGCTGTTCTTCGCCGGCGAGGCGACGTCGCCAGAGTTCTTCACGACGGCGCATGGCGCGCGGGACAGCGGAGAGCGGGCGGGCAGGGAAGTACTGGCTGCTCTGGGGCAGCTTTAGTCGCAGACTCCGTCATTGCGAGCGCAGCGAAGCAATCCAGAAGCTTTCCGCGGAGGCAATCTGGATTGCTTCGTCGCAAGAGCTCCTCGCAATGACGCGGCTACTCGATCACCCGCGCGCGCAAATCAGCATCAGGAACGAAGCACGCATCGTACTTGCCGAAGATGCGATAGCGATTGCGCGCCACGAGGCTGTAGACGAAGTCGCGCAGCGGCTTCGGCACCGCGAAAAGCACCCGCACCCAGCGCCAGCCAGGAAGCTGCGACAGCACCGTCAGTGCGGCGTCGGACTTCATGAACACTTCGCCGCCGTGGACGACCGCGTTGGTGTCGGGATCAGCGGGGTCGATGCCGAATGTGCGTGCGAGCCGGGCGCCATAGTCGGACTGGATTGGCGTGAAGCGAAACCGCTTCCCGGTGTCGCGCTTGGCGACGAAGCGGACCCAGCGCGAGCAGAAGATGCAGACGCCGTCGAACAGGATCACGTCATCGTCCGGCCATTTGCTCATCAGCGGTTGTCCAGCATCAGGAGGCCGACCAGCATCAGGACGATCGCCGGACCGGTCTTGACCAGCGCGCCGAGTGGCTCGATCCAGAGATCGGGCGTCAGGACCGCCGCGCCGGCCATATAGCCGAGCGAAGCGACGATGCCCGCGACGAGCCCGAGCGCCGCCGTGCGGCGGAAGGCGATCAGCACGCCGATGCTCATGTCCATCAGGCTGGTACCGACAGTGATGGGATCGACCAGGGCCGGCGGAAAATTGTGCGCGGTCAGGATACCGGCGGCGGCGCGATAGGACACGAACAGCGCGATGAAGCCGGAGACGAGCCAGAACGCGACCAGGCTCGCGAGGATCAGGGCTTTGACCAGGAACAGGCGCGCGAACCATTTGTCCTGGATGGTGGCGGGATGGCGGCCGATCGTTTCGGCAAGCGTCTTCGGCGTGATACCGATGGCGCTGATCCAGGCTGAGGGATCGCCTCGCACGCCACGGCGCAGTTCGGCGATGGCGGTGGAGCGCATCGGCGGCATCCAGCCGAGATAGCTGGCGAGATCGCCGATCCTGGCGCCGAGATGGAGCAGCGCCGCTGGCATCGCGATGCGCGGCCAGCCGGACGTCCCGAACGCATGCCGGAAATGTTTGATGACCTCGGCCATCGCAACCGGCTCGGATTGCATCAGATCCCAGCCTACCGCATTTACCGAGACATCGTCGATGTCACGCGTGGCAAGCCAGGCGATGGTGGCGGCAATGTCCTCCACCGCGACGGGCTGGAACGGCGTTGCCATCTCCCTGCCCGGCAGATCGAGCGGGAAGGCCGCGAGCGCGCGGAGCATGGCGCTGCCGCCATAAGCTGCAGGCGCGATGACGAAGCCGGGCCGCAAGATTGCATGGGGAATGCCGGACGCCGCGATCAGCCGCTCGGCCTCACGCTTGGTCGTCGCAAACGCGGTGCGGTCAGCCTCCGCGGTCCCAGGAATTGAGATGTGCACCAGGCGGATCGCACGACCGCTGTCGCCGATTGCCTGAAGCAGCCGCGCGACGAAATCGCGATGCACGGCACCGGTGTCGCTGCCGGGGCCGTCCTGGAGCACGCCGAGGCAATTCACGACGACATCGACGGCATGTTCGCGCAGGAACCGCGCCAGAGCCGCAGCATCGAGCGAGAGGATGGGCAGTTCGATGTCGAGCACGCTCATCCTCTGTGCCGGCGACAGGCTGCGCGCCACGCCGACCACGCGGAATCCTCGCATACGCAGATCATCGGTGACGAAGCGGCCGATCAGGCCGGAGGCGCCGAGCACCAAAATGGTTCGCTGATTCATCGGAATCCTCAGAACGGTTTTGCGATCATCAGCCAGAGAATGAGCATCGTCGCGCCGAAGCCGGGGAAGCCGCATGCGAACCAGCGCCGGAACAGCACGAAATAGCGCTGCGGCAGCGCACTGCGCTGCGCGGCGGCCTTGCGCGCGAGGTCGCGCATCTCGATCTGCATGAACACGACAGGGATCCAGAACAGGCCGGCGACGGCGTAAAGGGCGAGCGAGGCGAGCAACCAGTGCTCCGTGATCGGCGTCGCCGTGAGCATCATCAGCAGGCCGCCCGTGGCCGGCTGGAGGAGCACGGCCGACAGCGTGAAGATCGTATCCGCGACCACCACCACCGAGGCAGTGCGCGCGATGAACGCCACGTCGTTGGTGCGATGCGCCATCAGCATGAAGAAGGCGATGCCGGTGCCTGTGCCGAGGATGACGATGGCGCCGAGCACATGCAGAAATTTGACCAGGACATACGGCGTCATGGCTTCTTGGTCGCCTTTGGCCCGCCCTGGTTCAGCGCCCGCGCGAGATCGCCGCTCGCGGCTTTGACACCGGCCTCGCTCTCGATCGACCAATGCCCCTCGCTGCCGAGCGCTGGCAGGATGCGAAATTCGATCTTGCCGCCGCCGCTGCGAAACGCGTCAGCCAGGCTCTTCGAAAATGCCGGCGCGAAGTAGCTGTCATTGCCCGCAACGAGCCATGTGACGGGGATACGCGCGCCCTTGCCGAACTCCGCCGCGGCAGCAAGAAGCGCATGGGGCGCGCAGATCCGGTTCGGCTCATCATTGGCATGGCCGCCGCGCCCAGGCGCAAGCACTGTGATGGCGGAGATCGTCTTCGGGTCGGCATTGGCGAGCGCCAGCGCGCCCCAGCCGCCGGCGGAATGGCCGATTACGATGGCGGCCTCCTTGCGAATGAAATCCTGCTTTCGCAAATGGTCCAGCGCGAGCCGGATTTGCTCGGCCGTTGCACGGCCCGAACGCGCATAATCGGCCTCGTCACATCCGCCCTGATCCTCGACATAGCGGCCGCCGGTCGCACCATGGCCAAGCCGCTCCGGCACCAGCACGGCATAACCGCGCGCGACGAGATAGGCGGCAAGCGGACGATATTCCGGCTGCGGCATTTGAGCACGACGCAAGCCATTCTGCGTCGAGGCGTGCGCGATGACCGCAAGCCGGAACGGACCTGCGCCGGCGGGGCGAAACAGCACGGCATGGGCAGCAATGGCGGTATCCAGCGACGGCACAAGCCATTTCTGTCGGCGAAGCGGTTCACCCTCTTCGCCCGACGGGCCAAACGTGACCTGAGCGCACACAGGCGCCGCGGTCAGCAAGGCCAGCAGAGGCAGGAGCGCGATGATGTTGAGGAGCCGCATGAATGGCCGAGGGCGACACGGAAAGCGACCGCCACACTAATCGGAACGAATCACCCTGGGCGGACTTTTTGCGCTGCCATTGTCGTTCATTCATTGCCACAGAACGAGTTTTGCACCGACGCACGGCATGCCGATGCCGTTTGAGTCGGCGTCTTGTCTTTTTTCGGCACAACAGGGCCAAGATACTGATGCACAAAGTCCACACGTTAACCGATAATTAACGATAGGTCTTGCCGCCGAGGCGGCGACTTGGTTTGATTGTGTCCATGAGCACAACCCTGATCGAGGTCCGGCCGGCCAAAGCTGCAGATGCAACTGCGGTGGCGTCCACTCATGACGAAGCCTGGCGCTCCGCCTATCAGGGCATCATTCCCGGCGCCGAGCTGGAAAAGCTGATCAACCGCCGCGGCCCGCAATGGTGGGACAGTGCGATCCGCAAGGGCAGCCGCGTCAGCGTGCTGGTGTTCGGCGACAAGATCGCGGGTTACGCGAATTACGGTCGCAACCGCGCACGCAGCCTGCATTTCGACGGCGAGATCTACGAGATTTATCTGCGCCCGGAATTCCAGGGCCTCGGCTTCGGCCGTCGCCTGTTCGCCGCCGCCCGCCGCGACCTGATGCAAAGCGGGCTGAAGAGCATGGTGGTGTGGGCGCTCTCGGACAACGACCCGGCGACCGAGTTTTACCGGGCGCTCGGGGGCCGTATGGTGGCGCGCTCGTCGGAGCGTTTCGGGCCGAAGGCGCTCGACAAGGTTGCCTTCGCTTGGACCAATTGAGCTGCTGAAAGCAGAAGCGGCAGCGTTTCCCGTCCGTCGATACCGTTGCCTTTGAGCCGGTGATTTCCGGATTCATTATTTCACAAGAACGCGATGGATCAGCGGGCCAAGCCCGCGTATGACAGCGCCAAAATCGCTGCCGGGCGCGATTTATCCTCGGCAACAACGGAGCCTTGAATGCGTATTGATGCGGTCTCGATCGGAAAGAACGTCCCCCACGACGTCAATGTCATCATCGAGGTCCCCGTGGGCGGCGAACCGATCAAATACGAGATGGACAAGGAGGCCGGCACGCTGGTGGTCGATCGCTTCCTTTACACGCCGATGCGTTACCCCGGTAACTACGGCTTCATCCCGCACACCTTGTCGGATGACGGCGACCCCTGCGACGTCCTGATCGTCAACACCCGCGCCATCATTCCCGGCGCCGTCATGAGCGTGCGCCCGGTCGGCGTGCTGTTCATGGAGGACGAAGCCGGCGGCGACGAGAAGATTCTGGCGGTGCCGTCGTCGAAGCTCACGCAGCGCTACGACAAGGTGAAGTCGTACTCCGACCTGCCCGACATCACGCTGCAGCAGATCCAGCACTTCTTCGAGCACTACAAGGATCTCGAGAAGGGCAAATGGGTGAAGATCTTGCGCTGGGGCGGCCCGGAGGAAGCGCACAAGCTGATCCTCGAAGGCATGGACCGCGAGAAGAAGAAGAAGGGTTGAGTCAGCTCCCTCGCCCCGCTTGCGGGGAGAGGGTCGGGGTGAGGGGGAGTCTCCGCGAGGACGGTGAGAGTTGAACGCGCGGAGAGTCCCCCTCACCCGATCGCTTCGCGATCGACCTCTCCCCGCAAGCGGGGCGAGGTGAAGAAAGCCTACACCGCCGGCTTCGGCAGCCCCGCGATCGCGCAGGCCGCACGCAGCGTATTCACCAGCAGGCAGGCCACCGTCATCTGACCGACGCCGCCCGGCACCGGCGTGATCGCGCCGGCCACCCCAAGCGCTTCCTGATAGGCGACGTCGCCGACGAGGCGCGTCTTGCCGTCCTCCTTCGGGATGCGATTGATGCCGACATCGATCACGGTTGCGCCCGGCTTCAGCCAGTCGCCGCGCACCATCTCGGGCCTGCCGACCGCGGCATAGACGAGATCTGCCTGCTTCACCAGCCCGGGCAAGTCGCGCGAGCGCGAATGCGCGATCGTCACCGTGGCGTTCTCGTTCAGCAGCAATTGCACCAGCGGACGACCGACCAGATTGGAGCGGCCGATGACGATCGCGTTCATGCCTTCCAGCGAAGCGTGCACGCTTTTGGTCAGGATGATGCAGCCGAGCGGCGTGCACGGCGACAGTGCCTGGAATCCGCCGGCGAGCCGGCCGGCATTGTTCGGATGCAGGCCGTCGACGTCCTTGGCGGGGTCGATGGCGTTGATGACGGCTTCCGTGTTCAGCCCCTTCGGCAGCGGCAGCTGCACCAGAATGCCATGCACGGCAGGATCGCGGTTGAGCTTTGCGACCAGCGCCAGGAGGTCTGCCTGCGAGACGTCGGCCGGCAGCTTGTGCTCGAAGGAGGCCATGCCGGCGGCCTGGGTCTGGGTGTGCTTGGAGCGGACATAGACCTCGCTGGCGGGATCGTTGCCGACCAGAACCACCGCAAGGCCCGGCACCAGATTGTGCTCGCGCTTGACCCGGGCGACCTCGTCGGCGACGCGGCCCCGAAGCTCCGCGGCGATGACTTTTCCATCGATGATCTTGGCAGTCATGTCAGTTCCTCAATCTGTCGATTTGGCTGAGACGAGCTGGCGCAGGGCTTCGCCCAGCCGTGCCGGATCGCCGTCGACCGCGATCTGCTTCAGCCGCGAGGTAGCTCCGGACAGCAGCCTCACGCTGGCCTTGGGAACGCCGAGCGATTTCGCCAACAGGACCAGGACGGCCTTGTTGGCCTCGCCGCCATCGGCGATGGCGCGCACCCGCACTTTGAGCACGCTGCGGCCATCGGCCAGCTGCTCGATCCCGTCGATGTCGTCGCGGCCGCCGCGCGGCGTCACCCGCAATGCGATGCTGATTCCTGCGGCCGCGTAACGCCAAGGCTCCTTGCCGGCTTCTCGGGCAACCAAGGCGCTCCAGCCTGCTCAGATCACGTTGGGGTAGACGTAGTACAGGATCACCCGCTCGATGAACATGATGATCAGGATCAGGATGATCGGCGAGATGTCGAGACCGCCGAGGCTGGGCAGGAAATTGCGGATCGGTGCCAGCAGGGGCTCGGTGATGCGGTACAGGAACTCCGCCACCGCCGAGACGAACTGGTTGCGGGTGTTCACCACGTTGAAGGCGATCAGCCAGGACAGGATCGCGGAGGCGATCAGCAGCCAGACGTAGAGGTCGAGCACGATGATGACGATGTCGAGAACGGCACGCATGGCTTTTGAGGACTCTGGCTTTTGGAAACTCTGGCTGCGGTCGGATTGACGCCTTTGCTAGATATCGGTTCCCCCCCGCCCAAACAAGGGAAGTCGCGCCCCGAATGGCTAAAACCGGGTGACACCCGTCCTTGACTTGACCTTGGCGGGGACTTAAATGGCGCCCGGTTGTCGGCCGCGTTTACCAGAGCGGCCAGCAAAGGGGCCATAGCTCAGCTGGGAGAGCGCGTCGTTCGCAATGACGAGGTCGGCGGTTCGATCCCGCCTGGCTCCACCAGCCTTCGCAGGCTACGCCTGCTTCGGCTCGGCAAGCCCTTTCGTAGCGAAGGCTGCCGCGGCGAAGCCCGAAGGGCGAAGCCGGGCTCTCTCCGAAATCCCCCTACCTCCCCGTAAACCTCGGCGGCCGCTTTTCCATGAAGCTCGCCACCCCCTCCCGGAAATCGCTGCCGGCCAGCGCCACCATCATCTCCCGGTTGGCTTCGATCGTTGCCTCGGCCAGGGTCTGGAACGGCACCTCGTAGAGCTGACGCTTGATCACGGCCATCGCACTCGGCGAGACGAAATCGGCGAGATCGCGGGCATAGGCGTAGGTCTCCTCGCGCAGCTTTTCAGGCAAGCAGAGCCGATTGACCAGGCCGATCCGAAAGGCTTCCTCGCTCGACACGCGCCGCGCCGAAAGCAGCAGATCCATCGCGTTGGCATGACCGACGATGCGCGGCAGCATCCAGCTGATGCCGTGCTCGGCGATCAGTCCGCGCCGCGCGAAGGCTGTGGTGAACACCGTATTGTCGGCGGCAAAGCGCAGATCGCAATAGAGCGCGTGGACGAGGCCGATGCCCGCGGTGGCGCCGTTGAGCATGGCGATGACCGGCTTCCTGATCGACGGATAATAGCCGTAGCGCGTCTGCCAATCCGGACGGCGGTTCATGTCGAAGGGCGGCAGGTTCGAGGCGCGCCTGACGTCATCAGGATCGAGCCCCTTCAACGCATCCATGTCGGCGCCGGCGCAAAAGGCGCGGCCCGCGCCGGTGAGCACGATGACGCGGACATCGTCGTCGGCGCTCGACGCTTCCATCGCATGACGCACGTCGCGCTCCATGATCGGCGTCCACGCATTCATGCGATCGGGGCGATTGAGCGTAATGGTCGCGATCTTGTCGCTCACCTCATAGAGAATGTGCTCGTAGGCCATGACGCTCTCCCTTGTCTGCCGGCACGCATTGGTGCGCGCTCGTTGGCGGAGAGCCTAGCATATCGGGGGCGGCGCGGACTTGCGCCAGGAGCCTGCGCGAAAGGCGCGCGGGTTACTCGGCGGCTTGGGCCAGCACCGGCCGGCGCTCCAGCCAGACATTGATAAAGTGATCGAGCCAGGCGCGCTCTGCGGCATCGTAGACGGCACGATCCGCAAAATGATGGTGCCGCTGCCGCGCACCGGGCGCGCTGAAGCCGTCGTAGCCGCGCGTGGTCCAGCGATGCATCATGGCGTAGGTCACGTCAGGATGAAACTGCACGCCGAAGGCATTGCCGGCGCGAAACGCCTGCACTGGAAAATCGTCGGCCTCTGCAAGCAGCTCGGCGCCGGCAGGCAGCTCGAATCCCTCGCGATGCCAGTGATAGACCTGAGCCGGCCAGGCCGGGCAGAGCGCGCGGCCCGCGGCGGTCGGACGGATCGGGTAGTAACCGATCTGGGTCAGCGCATCGGCATGCGGCGCGACGCGGGCACCGAGCTGCATCGCGAGCATCTGGGCGCCAAGGCAGATGCCGAGGAACGGCCGCTGTTCGCGCAGCGGAATTTCGAGCCAGTCGATCTCGCGCCGGATGTAATCGTCGGGATCGTTGGCGCTCATCGGGCCGCCGAAGAATACGGCGCCGGCATGCTCGTCGAGCGTCTCCGGCAGCGGATCGCCGAAGCGGGGACGGCGAATGTCCAAGGAGTGGCCGAGCGCACGGAGCGCATTGCCGACCCGGCCCGGGGTCGAGCATTCCTGATGCAGCACGATCAAGACCGGCAATTGGCTTTCGGAGGCGGCAGTGCTCGGCGCCTTCTTTCGGAAGGGCACCAATTCTGCGCCACCAAACCTGTCCGTCCGGAACGACATGGCCTCTGCGAGTGCTATCGGTTCAGACCGCCAGCATAGCTAAGCGATGGTTAACATCGTGTGAGTTCGCGCACACATCGAAAGTGAAGCAAGCTCCGGGCCACTACGGGAGCTCCAGGATTTCTCTAATGCCTGCGCCTCTGGAATCGGCTCGTCGCGGCCAGGATGAAGCCGCGCGGGAAAAAGCGCAGCGCAAACGGCACAATCTTGATGCCGAGACCGGGCAGCACTGCCCGTTTGTTGGCCATCAGGCCACGGTATGCCTCCTGCGCGACATCGGCGGCTGAAACATTGAGAAGGGCCGTATCGTGTTGGGACCCGACGCCGGCGCGCGCCTGGAATTCGGTGGGCACGGGGCCCGGGCAAAGCACGGTGACGCGAACGCCGCGCGGCGCGAGCTCCGCCCGCAGCGCTTCGGTGAAGGAAATCACGTAGGCCTTGGAGGCATAGTAGACCGCCATGCCGGGGCCGGGCAGGAAGCCCGCAACCGAGCCCACATTGAGAAGACCGCCCTTGTTCCTGATCAACTGATCGGCAAAGCGCAGCGACAGATCCGTCAGGGCCCGCACGTTGACATCGACGATCCCGATCTGCTCGTCGCGATCGCGCTCGATGGCATCGCCGAACACGCCGAAGCCGGCATTGTTGACGAGGTGGTCGAGCTCGATGCCTTCGGCGGCGAGCGCCGCCGCGATCGTCTCGCCGGCGGCGGGGTCCTCGAGATCGCAGGCAATCACGATCGGCTTCTTGCCGCCCTTGGCAGCGAGCTCGCTCGCGAGCGCCTCCAACCGATCCGCGCGCCGCGCCGTCAATGCCAGGCGATGTCCGTTGGCGGCAAATACGCGCGCCAGCTCCGTGCCTATGCCCGCCGAGGCACCGGTGATCAACGTTACCCGCTCAGTCACGATCGAAGTCTCTTGAATTGAAGTCTTTGGCCCCGCAATGGCTGAACGAGAGCATAAGCCGTGCGCGACAGGCAAGCGTCGCTGGCGGAATGGCGGCTTGAGCGGGCGACAGGGGAGCAGGAAGGACAGGTATTTTGCAGGCGAATCCGCCAAGAGCCGGGGTTACATTAAAGTTTCGTCATGTGGCTCGCGTGGGAGCCAATCCACCAGGCGGGAGAGGTCGACCACCGACGGCACCATCCTTCACCTGGCTAGCGGCGCGCTCGGCCACAATATGTTTCAGCTCGATCCGGTCCCGTTGGGAAATCCCGAGCAGATCGGAGGCGCGCCAGACGACATTGTCCTCGAACTCGCTGACCTGGCCGTCGGCATAGACTAGCTCCCACATCATCCGGACGATGCGCTTGCGACCCTCTTCGTCGAGCGAGCGCATGATGATGCTGGTGAAGTGATAGAGGTCCACCGCCTCGCCCTCGACCTCGGTGGCGTCCGCGATCAGGCGATCGGCCGTGCCTTGATCGAGCCCAAAATGGCTTTCGATCAGGCTGTGCAGCTTGCGCCGCTCGGCGGCCGTCGGCTGGCCGTCCAGCGAGACAACGTGGACCAGCAGCGCGGTCGCCGCCAACCGATAATCGCTGTCACCGAAGGTGCGGTTCTGGTCATGGGGGGCGACAATGTCGGCGATGAATTGGCGCAAGCCGTCGAGCATAAGGTCCTACCGAAATCGATGCAGCCGCGAGGAGCGCAGCTGTTACTGGCATTATATGAGCAGGAAACTCAACCGGCGCAACGTGCGTCAGTTCCCCGCGCCGCATTACGTTTCGGCAATATGGGCCGGCTCCTTCCATGCCCTGGATAAGCCCCGGGCATGACGGCGAGAGTGTGACGCACATCCACCGCCACGTCATTGCGAGCGCAGCGAAGCAATCCAGAATCTTTCCGCGGAGGGATTCTGGATTGCTTCGTCGCAAGGGCTCCTCGCAATGACGGGACTTGGAGCGGCCGACGACCACTCTCACGGAATCTCGTACACCACCATCTTGTCGGCGATGCCGCGCAGCGCCGCCTGTTTCTGGATCGGCTTGATCGCGCGCTGCTCCAGCACCTCCGCAACCGCGGGCGCGTCGAGCACCGGGCCGGTAATGTGGATTTCCTGCGCCGTCGACAGGCTCTGCACGCGGGCGGCGATGTTGACGGTCTGGCCGAAATAATCCTGCCGCTCGTTGAGCATCACCGCAAGACACGGGCCCTCATGGATGCCGATCTTGACGATGAGATCGTCGGTGCCGCGCTGCTTGTTGAGCTCGTCCATGGCCGCGCGCATCCGCAAGCCCGCGACGATGGCGTGCTCGGGACGGACGAAGGTCGCCATCACGGCATCGCCGATGGTCTTCACCACCGCGCCCTTCTCGGAGGAGATGATCTCGAGCAGCGCATGGAAATGCGCGCGCACGAGGTCGAAGGCGGCGAGATCGCCGACCCGTTCATAGAGCGCGGTCGAGCCCTTCAGGTCGGTGAACAGGAAGGTGAGCGAGGTGATCTGGAGCCGCTGATCAAGACTGAGATTGTCGGCCTTGAACACGTCGCGGAAGGTCTGGTTCGACAGCATCCGCTTGGCGGTGAGGAACGGCTTGCGCTTGCCGATGAGATGGTGGAGCGCTTCGGCGGCAATGAACACCGACGGCAACACGCGCACGCCGGCCTGGTTCTCCAGCGACAGCCGCAGCGGGCCGGGCCGCATGGTGGTGGTGCCGGTCGGGGCCTGCACCTTGTTGTAAATGATGGCGAGCTGCTGCCGGTCCTTGGTCGGCTCGCCCTGGACGTCGATGAAATGGGCGGCGTGCGTCACCGGCTCGAAGATGATGACGAAGTCGCTCGGCAGCTGCAGCGACATGGTCGCCTTCTCGCCTGCCGGCAGCTCCATCGTGTCGAGCGTCACCTCATTGGCAAGGGTCGCGAACGATTCCTTGTTGAAGTCGACGCCGGAGCTCCAGAACACCTGCTTGAAATACTCCCACACGGGAAGCGTATCAGGGTCGTGCGCCGCAATGCGCCGGACGCGCGGGTTGACGGTGAAGGAGACCTCGACCTGATCGTCGACGGAGGCCTTGTAGCCGCAGGCGCAGAGTGCGCAATGATAATCGTCGGGCTTGAGCGCCTTCAGCGTCGAATGCGCGCCGAGCACGCCGCCGCATCCCGGGCACAGCACGTTCCAGCCGAGATCGAACAGCCCGAGCCGCGCCGAATGCAGGAAGGCGGAGATCGCGCGCTCTTCGTCGAGGGCGTGCTGGCTGGAGAAATCGAGGACGTTGACGCGGTTGAGCTCGTGATCCTCGCCATCCTCGATGAGGCGCACGATCGCATCGACCACCTTCGCGTCGGCAGTCTGCTTCAGAACGGAATACTGGGCCTGGATGTCGCTCATGGCAGGTCTCTATCTCGGGCGGATCACGCCGCCGGCCAGGAATGGGCCTGTCACCGACGCGTGATGCGGAACATGGGTGAATGGTCGGGCTGGGTCGTGACGACGCCGAGCGGGACCACGGGATCTGCCATATCGGCGAGCTCGACACGGAAGGCGCCGATCAGCCGGGCCAGCGCCAGCACGGATTCGGCTTGCGCGAACGGCGCGCCGACGCAGACGCGCGGACCCGCGCCGAACGGCAGGTAGGCGAAGCGATCGGGCGCCTCTTTCGACATGAAGCGCTTTGGAATGAACGCGTTCGGCTGATCCCACAGCTTCTCGTGCCGGTGCAGCAGCCAGGGTGCGATCATGATGATGTCGCCCTTGCCGATCTCGATTCCGGCCGCATTGTCCTTGTCGCGCGCGGCCCGCGCGACCAGGAACGCCGGCGGATAGAGCCGCATCGTCTCCTCGATCACCGCGCGGGTGAACTTCTGCCGGTCGATGTCGGCGATGCTGTCGAGATGCTCGCCGCGCGTCTCGGAGGCGACTTCCTCCTGGGTCTCCGGGTCGAGCGCGAGCAGATAGAGCGCCCAGAACAGCGCCGTTGCCGTGGTCTCGTGACCCGCAAGGATCATGGTCGCAACCTCGTCGACGAGTTGCTCGTCGGAAAAGCCCTTGCCGGTCTCAGGATCGCGCGCCGCGTCCATGAGATCGAACAGGTCCCGCGGCGGCGCGCCCTCCTTCTTGCCGGCCGCACGCCGCTCCGCAATCAGCATGGCGACGAACTCGGTCCAGCGCTTGCGGAAACGGGCGCGGGCGAAATCCATCGGGCTCGGCCAGGACACCGGCAGCACCATGTCGAGAAGATACGGGCGTCCCAACCGCGCGGCATATTCCATGATGAAGTTGCGCAGGGTCGCGCCATGCCGGTCCATGCCGAACGAGAACATCGTCCGCCCGGCGATCTCCAGCGTCATGCGCTGCATGGTCTCGCGCAGGTCGATATCTTCCCCCACCCGCGCGTCCAGCTTGGCGATGGTCTCGTCGAGCACCGCCGTCATGTGCGGAACGAGATTCGCGGTGGCGCGCGGCGTGAAAGCCGGCGCGAGGGTACGACGCTGGAACGTCCAGGAATGCCCCTCCGCGATCAGAAGCCCGTCACCCAGCACCGGACGCAGCATGCGGATGCCGGCCGGCGTGCGCGTGTAGTTCTCGTAATTGGTGAGCAGGACGTGCCGGATCGCGTCCGGCTGGTTCAGGATGAAACTGTTGCGGAGGAAAAAGCGGCCTTTGATGACGTCTTCCTCATAGGCGCGCTGGCTCCAGGTCGCGATCATATTGCGCCGGATCACGGCGAGACGGCCGAAGAACGACATGTCGTCGGGCGCACGCGGAGGAGCCGGAGGGATGATGGGCCGACGCACGCTGGCGATATTCATGGCTCTCTCCCGCAAGATGTACGCAGGCAACAGCTAGTAAGTCGGCTCGGCAATCGCAATCCGGTTCTCCTGGGCGGCCCAGGCCCGCGCCACAATCCGTTCTTCGCCGAATTGAGCCACGATGTTACGTCCAACCTCGCCGGCTGCAAGCCGCAATGTTGCCGCCGAATCGGTCGGCACGCCCGACTTGACGTCGGCGGGCTCCTTGCCGTCCAGCAGCACCACGTCCCGCGGCAGGCCGAAATAGCCGCGCGGCCGCGACATGATGACGACCGCGCCGGCGTCCTTGTCGGCCGGCCCCAGCGGCCGTGCGGCGCGCAAATGGACGACGTCGGACGAGCGCGGGAACGGCGAGCGATAGATGTGCGTGATCGGCGCGCCCGGCGACGTCAGAACGAACTCGAGCGACCAGGAGGGCTCGATCTGCGCCGGGCCCCAGCGGCCGTCGGCGCCCGTGGTCGCGCTGTGCACGGCGCCGCCCTTGCGCTCGCCGGTATCAGGATCGACGCGGAAGATATCGACGGTTGCGCCCGCCACAGGCCGATTGGTCGGCACGCCGCCGGGCGTGCCGGTGACGAGGCCGCTCAGCCTGACGACCGGCTCCGGCACGATCGCGATGCGCGCGGGTTCCCGGCCGGCGATGAACTTGTAGATCTCGCGGAACGCCCTGGGGTGAAAGGCCACCTCGCGATGGTCGAGCGCACCGAGCACGAGATTGGTGGCGCCCTTCAGCTCCGGCCCTTCATTGGTGACGCCGGTCGGCGTGCCGGGCTTGCCGATGAAGCGGCCGTCGGCCTGAGCAAATTTGTCCATGCCGTCGCTGCGCAGCGTCAGGAAGGCGACGCCCGGCGTCACCTCGCTCTCGCCCTCGTTAAGCGCGCGCAGGAACGCACCGCGGCCGTTGAACTCGCTGTTGGGCTGATCGTCGGTTGCGAACACCCCGTGATTGGGCGTGCCGCACAACACGGCGTGGCTGACGTCGCCGGCACCGCCATTCTTGATCACGTTGCGAATGGCATAGCCGCCGCGCGAGCTGCCGACCAGCGCGACACGCGCCGCGCCGGTCCGGCGCTTGAGCTCGGCGATGGCAGCGGTGAGCTCGCGGCGCTGGTCCTCGGTCGAGGAGCGGTTCGCCTGCTCGACCTTGTCGTCGGTGCGCGCATTGGGATCGGTGAAATTGATCGCCGCCATGCGATCGCGCGCGATACCGTTGGATTCCATCCGCCACAAGGTCGTCATCCAGAGCGCGTCATAGTCGCCATTGCCGTGCACGAACAGGATCGGCGGCACCTCATTGCCCGGCGCAGCAGCCGTGGTCTGGGCGATTGCGCCCGTCCGCAAGCTCGCAGTTGCGAAGGGCAAGCTGCCAGCCGCCAGCAAGATCGTCCGTCGCGACAGCTTCATCTGTTCCTCCCCGGCAAACCGTCTCTTTGCACCGCTTATAGCGGCCTAATCACTGGACAGCGAAGGACTTTCGCAGGCATCAAAGAATTTGCCGGAATCGCCAGCACCACTTCTGCCAGCCCATTTGGAAGAGGACATGACCGAGCAGCCAAACCGTCAGAAAATGGCCGCCGACGGCATTGCCGCGCCGCTGCGGTACACCGTGTTCCGGCGCATCTGGCTCGCCAGCCTGCTCTCCAATCTCGGCCTGCTGATTCAGGGCGTGGGCGCAGCCTGGGCGATGACACAGATGTCGGCATCGGCCGACCAGGTGGCGCTGGTGCAGACCGCCCTGATGCTGCCGATCATGCTGATCTCGATGCCGGCCGGCGCCATTGCCGACATGTATGACCGTCGCATCGTCAGCGTGATTTCGCTGTCGGTCGCGCTGGTCGGCGCGAGTGCGCTCACCGTGCTGGCCGGCCTCAACCTGATCACGCCCGAATTGCTGCTCGCCTTCTGTTTCATCGTCGGCAGCGGCAACGCGCTGTTCGGCCCGGCCTGGCAGTCCTCGGTCAGCGAACAGGTGCCGCCTGAGGCGTTGGCCTCGGCCGTGGCGCTGAACGGCATCAGCTACAATATCGCGCGCAGCTTCGGCCCCGCGGTCGGCGGCGTCATCGTCGCTGCGCTCGGCGCGGTGGCCGCGTTCGCCTGCAACGCGATCCTCTATCTGCCGCTGCTGGTGGTGCTGCTGCTCTGGCGCCGCAGCACCGAGCCGTCGCGCCTGCCGCGGGAGAAGCTCAATCGCGCCATGGTCTCGGGCTTCCGCTACATCACCAATTCGCCGCCGATCAAGATCGTGCTGTTGCGGACGCTGGTGATGGGCCTGATCGGCGGCGCCGTGATGGCGCTGATGCCGCTGGTTGCGCGCGACCTGCTGCATGGTGGCGCGCAGACCTACGGCATCATGCTGGGTGCCTTCGGCATGGGCGCGGTGATCGGCGCGCTCAATATCCACGAATTGCGCAAGCGCATGAGCGGCGAGGCCGCGATCCGCGCCTGCACCATCACGATGGCCTTCGCCATGGCCGCCCTCGCCCTGAGCACGGAGCCGGTGCTGACGGCGGCCGCGCTGGTGCTAGGCGGCGCGGTCTGGATGGCGGCGATCGCGCTGTTCAACATTGGCGTGCAACTCTCGGCGCCGCGCTGGGTCGCGGGCCGCTCGCTCGCGGCGTTCCAGGCCGCGATCGCCGGCGGCATCGCGATCGGCGCATGGGGCTGGGGCCATCTCACCGACTATGCCGGCGTCGAGATGGCGCTGCTGACGGCGGCCGGCCTGATGCTGATCTCGCCGCTGCTCGGGCTTTGGCTCACGATGCCGCGCGTCGGCGCCCGCAACGAGGATGCGGACATGCTCGCCGATCCCGAGGTGAAGCTGTCGCTGACCGGGCGTAGCGGCCCGCTCGTGGTCGAGATCGAATATCGCGTCGCGCAGGAGAACGCGCGCGCCTTCCACAACGTGATGCAGGACGTGCAGCTCTCGCGCCAGCGCAACGGCGCCTATGGCTGGTCGATCGCGCGCGACATCGCCGATCCCGAGCTGTGGACCGAGCGCTATCACTGCCCGACCTGGTTCGACTACTTACGCCAGCGCAACCGCTCGACCCAGTCCGAGCGCGCGCTGCATCAGCAGGCGATCGATTTCCACATCGGCCCCGAGCCGGTGCGGATCCGCCGCATGCTGGAGCGCCCGTTCGGTTCGGTGCGCTGGAAGGACGATACGCCGGATCGCGCCGATGGCGAGGTGCTGCCGGTGGTCGCGACCGCGGCGGGAAGCAGTACGTAGGTCCTGTCAGCGCGTAGCCCGCATGAGCGCAGCGACATGCGGGGCCAGAAGTCCCGGATATCGCTTCGCTCATCCGGGCTACGACGTTTCGTCTCACTGCCCGTGCTGGGTCAGCACCTTGTCGCAGGCCTTGCTCAGCTTGGTGCGGTTCTGCTTCAGGCAGGCGAGCACGGCGCCGTCGCCATTGTTCATCACGGCGCGGCAGAAGCGGCTGACATCGCGCGCGCAGGCATCGTGGCCGGGCTGCTGCTGCGCGGATGCGCTCGAGGCGCACAGGAGCAAAGGAATGATGAAAAGAAATCTGGTCATCGCGTAATGCCTCTTACCCGGAAAGATGTGCGGGGAAGCTAGTGCGACGATCCCGCACCTGCAACGGCTTTATTGCCGGGCGGGAAGGGTGCCGACGCGTGGCCCCGGCATGACGCCGGGGCACATCGCGGTGGGGGAGCTGACCGATGCGACGATCGTTGTCGCTGCGCGCTGTTACTGACTGTTCCGGGCGTCAGCGACCTTGCGCGAGGCGCCCTTGGCGAGATCCTTGTCCATCACCGCGCGGCAGCCGGCGCTCAGATCCGAACGATGCTTGATCATGCAGGCCGTGATCTTCGGGATGTTGGGGATTTCCGACGAGCACAGGCGGAAGGCATCGCCAGTGCACATCTGCTGCGCCTCGGCCGTGAAGGCGAAGCTCGAGCTCGTCGAAGCGATCGAGACGATGGCGGCAACGCCCAGAGCCAGGCTGGTGTCGCGGAGACGGGCAGAAAAGGACTTGGTCATTTGAAGCTCCCGTTGGCACCGCGCAGGGCGGGCCCGTTGTTGATGGGAACTACGATGCTCCGGCAAAACAGTTTCCACCGTGATGACCGTCACGCGCCCCACCCCGACTGTGACCTCGGTCACGTTGGCGCACCGCCCTGAAATTCCTCCACAACCGCCGTCGTGTTGGTGTCACGTTAACTGTTACTTCGCATTAATGGCGCGTCGCGCGGGAAATTCCGCAGGTTTGGTTGCGTAATTGGAAAGAGTAGCGATGCGTAATGCGTTGGGCCTGATGCTGGCCAGTGTAGTTGCGGCGGTCGTGATCGCCGCCGGCGGTTGGTTTTATTATTCCGCGCGCGCCGATCAGGGCGCTCCCAAGACAGTTGCGGCCCGTGCCGGCGATCCATTGCCGGCACCGGCGAAGCTCGCTGCCAGAGATGACGTCGAGACCACCGCGACGGTGCCGGCCAAGCCGGCGGCAGCCGCCCCGGCGCCCGCTCCCGTCATGCCGGTGCAGCCGAAGCAGGCCTGCGCCAATCCGAACGCGCTGGGCGTGTCCCGCGTCGTCGAGATCGACACGACGGGCGGTCCGGGATTCGGCTTCGAGCACTTCAAGCAATTCGATTTCCTGACCGAGAAGGAGGTCGTCCTGACCTTCGACGACGGTCCGTGGCCGGTCAACACGCCCACGGTGCTGAAGGCGCTCGCGGACGAATGCACCAAGGGCCTGTTCTTCTCGGTCGGCAAGCACGCGACCTACCATCCGGAGATCCTGAAGCAGGTGCTGGCCCAGGGCCACACGGTCGGCACGCACACCTGGTCGCATGTCAATCTGAACAGCAAGAAGTTGACGGAGCAGCAGGTCAAGGACGAGGTCGAGAAAGGCTTCAGTGCGGTGAAATTCGCGCTCGGCACCAATCCGGCACCGTTCTTCCGCTTCCCGCAGCTTCAGCACAATCCCGCGATGGTGAGCTATTTCGGCACCCGCAACGTCGCGATGTTCTCGACCGAGATCGACTCCTTCGACTTCCGCAAGGGCGCGACGCCGGAGAAGATCGTCGAGACTGTGATGACGAGGCTGGACAAGCTCGGCAAGGGCATCATCCTGATGCACGATTTCCAGAAGAACACGGGCCTTGCCCTGCCGACGCTGCTCGCGCGGCTGAAGGCCGGCGGCTACAAGGTCGTGCAGATGAAAGCCAAGGCGAGCCTCCAGACGCTGCCGGAATATGACGAGGCACTGATGAAGGACATGAAGGTGCCGACCGCGGGCACGAACGCCCGTCCGATCGCGAGTGTCGTGCAGACGGTCTCGCAGTAAGCGCGATTGGTCAAAGTCAAAACTCTTGCGTCATGGCCGGGCCCGTCCCGGCCATCCACGTTCTTGGATCTGGGCGAAGACGTGGATGCCCGGGCCAAGCCCGGGCATGACAGCGAGATTGGGTAAAGGTCTGCGGCTTACCAATAGATGCCGTGGCGGTGCAGCTCGCCGATGATGCGGCGCTCGGTCCAGCTGCGCTTGGGCTTCGGCTTGTCCGCCCCTGCGGTTTTCCTGGTGGCAGGCTTGGCGGTCGCGACCGGCGCCGCGGTGGTGGTGGTCGTAGGCGCGGCAGCCGCAGGTGCGGCTGTCGTGGCCGGCGGCGCAGACAGCGTCACGGCCGGCGGACGATCGGAATATTTCGGCGCCTCGGTGGCCGGCGCGGCTTCGCTTGCCTGCGCCGTGGTGCTGGTCGGCGCGGTCAGCGGAGCGGGAGCCTGAGCGCCCGACGCTGACAGCGACAGGCTGCGGGAGCCGTCGGCGTGGGCAGATCCGGCACTCAGGACCATGGCGGCAACCAGAATGATCTTGCGCATGTGAACTCTCCCCGTGTTGGCGTGACCGGGACATTACGGGCAACGTGCTGGGGGTTAAGTGATTGGCCTCACATAAGCGCGGCACAATTTCGAACCGGACTGCCGCGGTCAACACCCGCCCCGATAAACCCGCAGCGTCCCGTCCGTAAGACCCATGCTGTTGAGCAGGCGCACGCCCTTTCCGCATCCATGCGCGCGACGGATCGTCGCCGAGCCCACAGCATCAGAGCCGCAAACGCGATCGAGATTGGAGTGAAAGCTTTGAAACCGCTCGACACCCCGATCGGCACGAGGTTGTCACCCATGTCTCAGGTACGTTTCGTTACCTATGTGTCCGGGCTGGACAGTCAGGCGCTGGTGCCGCAAGAGGGATTCGAACCCCCGACCCCGTCATTACGAATAACGGATATAGGCCGAACAGCACCGAACACTTTCGGACGCAAATGCGCTATTAACCCCTATTTTTAAAGCGGTTTTTGTTCAGTTGTGCCGCCGGTCGCCCAACACTATCTAACACCCTATTCCGGCCGATCCTCTTACCCCAAGCTTACCCCGGCCGTCTGGTAGGGCTCCGAAATGAGTGAAATCGTCGAGAAGAAGCTCCGCCGCTCGGCCCGTCCGTTGCCGCGCCTGACCGCAAGGGAGGCCGCCGATGCCAAGGGCGACCGCGAGAGGGGGCGCTATGAGCTTCGAGACAGTGGGAAGGACCACGTGCGAGGCCTTGGGTTGGTCGTGCAGCCCTCCGGCGCCAAGACATGGGTTCTTCGGTACGAAGCGGCCGGCGTGCCACGTAAGCTCACGCTAGAGCCCTATAGCCGTGAATTTGGACTGGCCGCCGCCCGGAAGCTCGCCAGCCGGTTCCGGACCAAAATCGCCGAAGGGGACGACCCGGCCGCGGAGAAGGCAGAGGCCCGGCGCAAGGCTTCCGCCGGTATCGACCATGGGGCAATGTTTTCGACGGCGTGGGCCGACTGGACGAACGCGCCGAAGCCCAAGAGCCGCAGCAAGAAGGGCTGGCGGCCATCGACAGCCCTGCGAGCCAAGCAGGACTACGAGCGGCGCCTAGAGCCGGTTTGGGGCAAGCGGCGGCTCGACGAAGTCACCAAAGCGGATGTGTCCGCCCTGCTCGACGGCATCGCCAAGAAGCACCCCCAGGCCGCGGCGCGGCTGCATCGCGTCCTAGCATCGTTCTTCAATTGGTGTGTCGCGAAGGGCCGCATTCAAAAATCCCCGTGCGAAGGTCTGGAATCGGCAAAGCGGAACAAGCGGAAGCGCAAGCTGACAGATGATGAACTACGTTGGCTATGGCTTGCGTGCGCAAAAGAGCCGTTCCCCATGGGTCATTTTGTTCGCTTACTGATTCTAACGCTTGCGCGCCGCAACGAAGTCGCCGGCCTCCGAAAACGCGAATTGCACATGGGTAATCGCCGCACGTGGATCATTCCTGCCGAGCGAACGAAGAATCATCACGAACACGAAATCTTTCTGACCGACGCCATGCTCGACGTCATCAATGCCATTCCGACCGTGAAGAACGACGCCGGATATCTGTTCTGCACCGATGGTGAGAACGCCTTCTCTGGGTTCTCAAAGGCGAAAAAGCGGCTTGATGCCGCCATGCTCGAAATCGCGCGAGCAGAAGACTCCGACGTCGAGTCGATTCCAAACTGGACTCTTCACGACCTACGTCGCACGGGTTCGACCCGTATGCAGCGCCTTGGTTTTGATAACGAAGTCGCTGAAGCCTGCCTCAATCACGTAGATGACGACGCTTATCTGCAACACGACTTCTATGAACAGAAAGTTCGTGCGTTCGAAGCGTGGTCGTCGGAGGTGTTGCGAATTGTCGGACTCCCGCGGAGTCCGTAAGTGTTACTTGGACAAAACCAACTGTTCGGGTATGTTGTACGCGCTCCCGACCGTTGAATGCGCCGCACGACAGGCGGACTACGGCGTTAGGTCGGCAGACCAAAGTGATTTCGCCTCGCAACTGCTTTCCCGGTTTACGATACAGCCGGTGACATGACCCGCGCCATCGATCCAAAAGACAACGCCGAATGGCGTTGCGTAGGCGCGCCCATGTCCATCACCTGCCAACCCGGCGATGACGCCGAATACGTAACATCTGCCAAGATCAAGCTTCGCTTCGGCGGAGCCTCCGATATGTGGATTCATCGTCGCATGCGCGATGATGAATTTCCAAAGCCGGTCTACTTCGGCACCCCAACACGCTACTGGCGCATGTCCGACGTCGTCGCATGGGAACGCGCGATGATTGAGCGCGGCTGCGCGCCGACCAAGCGGCGCAAGGTGCAGCCATGATTGCCCCGCCGCTAGCGCATCTGACAGCGATCCGCAGACTAATCGCCTTTGGCAACGCCGAAGTGTTGGCCACCGAGCACGACTTGCCACCTGAGATGTTGCAGCCGCGACAATCTCGCGATCGTAAAATCGGCCAAGGAAACGCGACTGCTCACTTCCTACGCGATGATCTTGGAGTCGCGGACGAAGACGCGATTCTCCTCTGCGTGACCGAAACTCATTTCGGCCGACCAACCGTCGAATTTAGCGCCGCAAAAAAAGCCGCGAAAGGTTCCGGCATGTCCGGCGCGTCGAGTGCCGAGTCTGTGCGGATTCAAAACTGGATACGACAACGTCCGACTGAACACGTTGCCCATCTACAGGAACTTCAGGCTGCTATCGAACCGTTTCTGGTCCGGAAAGTCGGACCTTGAGTCCGGAAAGTCGGACCAGACAACGCACGCTGTCGCGCGGTAGCTCTTAGCTCACAACGAATTCCTCAACCCGGAGTCACTTCGATGCCCACCGAAAACATCACTCACTTCCCAACGACGCCGGGCGCAACGCCGCCGACGCCGTATGACAACCTGCCTATTCTTGCGCGCAAGCTCTTCAAGCATGAAGAAGCGCTGAGCCAACAGGCATACGCACGATACGAAGCGAAGCAGAATCGGGCAGCCGAGATTCGCCGCGGCATCGCCGACGCGAAACTCGAGTCGATCCAAAATGAGCGAGAGCCGAAGCCCTCTCAAGAGCTGGCGGACGATTGCGCTAGGCGCATCGCCGAGGGGGAAGCAGAACTTGTTTCGCTCGAAAGGTCCTATGAGGACGAGAGGCGGCTTCAGCCGGGAGGCTTCCACCAGACTGCGCTCGAATTCGCGAATGCCAACGCCCTGAAGAAGCTAAAATCACGCAATTACAAGTGTGAGCTTGGCCCTGATCTTGTGGCAGAGCATGACGCCTGCCGTGACGCAAAATCCGCCAAGCTCGAAGAAGCCAAAGCTATCACGCTTGCGCACGTACCCGCACACCAAATCGAATCGGCCATCGATCGCACTTTTGCCACCGCATCGACCAGCGTTGCACATGCGCTACGAACCCTTCGCACGCCTCACCGCACTCAGTCCGGACGCTTCTCCCCGCGGTCTCTTGAGCTTCCAATGCTGACAATCCCCAATGGCGCCGGCGGTCTCTCTCGTTTGAACGACACCGCCACATTGCTTTTCGCCGTGTTCGGGACCGAAATTCGCGAGCGACTGAAGGCAATGGCTCTCGCAGGTCACGACGCCGAAAACGCGATTCCGATCGCTGACCGCGCGGCCATGCTGAAGAAGATCGACGCCGAGATTTTGGAGATCGAACGGAAGGCAGAGTTCATCTACCGAACCGGTCGCGCCCGAGGCATCAACACCGGCCCGCGCCTCGCGGCGAGCCCGCTTGCAATCTTGGACATCGACTACGCTTAACGCAATTCCGACGCATTACGCCGTGGTGAAATCCTTTTGTTTTGGCGCGATGCGTTGGGGTAGCTGCGGTTCTTATCCGGCCGCAGCGACGGGCAGAGAGTCCGCCGATCGTCAAAGATTGGTGTGAATGCAGCGACGGCGGACTCGATGCTTTTGCATGACAGATCAATCAGCGAAAGGAACTATGACAATGACCGACAACACTGAAATGGCGCCGCTAAAGCGGGCCTATCTTAGCGCGCTTGCGGCTCGCGGCCGCGACGCCAGCGACAAGGCAATCCAGAAATACACGAATGGTGCACGCGGCCCCCACGCTTGGCGAAAGGTCAAGGAAGCTGACGCCGCCAAGGCAATCACGGACCTTGAGCAACTGACGTTCAAGGGAGACGGCGGACAGGCGAAGACGGAATCGAGATTGCAGCGAATGGCGAATGCCGCCTACGGCCACGACGAACGGGTGAGGCCTGCACGGGAGCTTGATCCGGTTGCGATCTTTGATCGCTGGAATAATCCGCCTCCCGCTGACCGCAGCAAGTAAGCGCACAGTGCAGCGCTCCCCACCCCCTCTCAACGAGTCACAGTCATGTCCGATTCATCAGAATGGCCGGTCCTTTTAGGGTCGCAGCGTAAGAAGTACCTCGCATTTTGCTTTGGCAGCGTGGATGGCACACCTCGGGGAATCGCGAACAAGTTCGATCGGCGCCGCCTTCAGGCGCGCTATCGGTACGAAGAAGCCTATGCAGCACTCTGGCAAGCGGACGCATTGCGCTTTTGCGAGTCGGCCGCAGACAAAGAGGCTGTGGTTATTGCCGCGCATAACAGTCAAGCCACCACAGAAGCATGGCATCGCAAGGCACTGAAGCGCCCGGCGCTCTTGCACGCCGGCTTAATGAAAAGCTTCATTCAGCCGTTCGATCCCGAATATGACTCGATGTATCTCGACGACTACTGTGAAACGGGATCGAATCACGAAGGCCCGGTTAGAGCCATGCGCCTCGGTGTCCCCGAATCGCGCGTCAAGTTCGTATGCTTCCGAGCATGGTCGCCCGATGAGACACCGGAGAATGTTCCTCAGGAATGGAAGCAATGGTTTGACGAACAGATGGCCTATCAGCGCGAAGCCCACGACGAAGCGCTCGAAGACATCTGCCGACACTATGGAAGCAAGTCCGGCAAGCCCGCTGACATTCCAGCAGGTAACCACGCGGCAGCAACCACCTATTGGCGGCGTTGGCAGGCACGTCAAGAGATGCGGGCAGCCTTCGAGTTGGAGCTTTACCGGATCGGCTACGACGAGATGAAGGCCGACGAGGCTGAAGCGGCCGCCGAGCGGAAGGCCCAAGAGATCATTGAGGGAATTGAGCGCCAAGTTGAGGACGCCGCGTGGGACATCCTCCAAGACGTCTTGGCTGAAGAAGAGCAGTATTGCGGCTTCGGCTCATAGGTGATGTGTCGTGACCCCGCCCTTTATCGAGAGTCGGTTGACGGCGATGGCCGACCTTTATGCGAAGGCCACGCCCTTGCAGATTTGGACATGGCGTCACATCAGCCCGGGCCTGTTCTTGGCTGAGCAAGTGACGCGATGGCCCTTCAACTGTTCCGCTGATGAGCGCCAAGTTCTAGCAAGAGCCTTCAGCATGAAAGCGGCGCGTGGTGACATTTTGGGTGGGCTATGACTACGTTCTTCGACTCACAGGCTGCCCGCCTTCATATCGAGACGCTTTTCGGTACCGCTGATGCCGTGGTCAACATCCGGACCACTCCGGAATCGGAAGCCTGCGTTGCCCGCGTGTTCGGGCACTCCAAATCACCGTCTGACAAGCAGCAGCATAGATTCAAGTTCAACGGGCGATACGACCAATTGTCGTCGGCCCTACGCTCCCGGAATGTGAATGGCTGGGCCGTCTTCATCACGCCCAACGACACGGACGGCAAGGGGGTAAAGAAGGCAAATATCCGCCGGGCACGTAACGTTGTCCTGGACCTCGATGGCGCGCCATTGCCGCCGCGCGGGTTCCGGATTCCGCCTCACATCGTCGTCGAGACGTCGCGCGGCAAATATCAGTGTACGTGGTGCATTGAGCCAACGACGGATATTGGTGCGGCCGAAGACATCTCGCGCCGCCTCGCCTTGCGCTATCACGGGGACCCGAAGGTTTGCGACGCGTCGCATGTCTTTCGCCTCGCCGGGTTCCTGCATCAAAAGCCGGGCCGCAAGCCGTTTAGCTCGCGAATCCTACACCTTGGTTTCGAGCCGCCGGTGAAGCTGTCCCGCTTCGACTTTCTGCCGCAGATGCCGGAACAGTCGCGCCGGTCATCCCAAGGCGGGATTGGGGTCGTCGATGCAAAGGCGGCGGCCCTTCTGTTCAGGCACTACCCCATTGAAGCCCTCAACAGCAACGAAGCTTGGCTCACGTTCGCGATGGCTCTTCACGCGGCCTGCGATGGTCACGGAGAGGTTGCCCGGCTCTTCTTCGACTTCTGCCTGTCGGACCCGACCTACTGCAACGACTATGATGACGCCTGCAATCAGGCCCGATGGGAGTCCTTCGATTCCAATCGTGCGAACGGTCTAACCGCTGGGACGTTGCGCAAGCTCTGTAGAGACCACGGCGTTCCCGGCGACGTGATCTTCAGAATCTTTAATGATGCTTCGAAGGACTTTGAAAATGTCTAGGTATCCCGAGTTTGAAGCCCATTCCGACTTCGATTGGGATGAACCCTTGTGGCCGCGCGAAGTCGATTATGATCCATCGAGGCATGCAAGCAACAACGCTCACCGGTTCCTGTGCGCCCGGGACGATCACGCCCGGCTGATCTGTTCGGACGGCGACCTGTATACGCTGACCGGAAACAATACTTATGAGCTAATGACTGACGCGCAGGTGCAAAGCGAGATTCGTCAGACGGACAAGGAAGTCCGACTCGACATCACCAAGCTTGGCTTAATGGTTCGTGAGATTAAGATTGCCCGGAGCGTCAGCGCTCGCCCCTTCGAGTGGATCAACGCGCGCGATGACGCCCCGTCACCGAACGATCTGATTTTAGCCAACAATGGAATCTTCAACGTCGCAACCGACGAACTGATGGACCTGACGCCCGACTACTTTGCGACCGGCGTTCCCGATTGGGCGTTCGATCGTGAGGCCGACTGTCCGATGTGGAAGTCGAAGCTTGGCGAATGGCTTGAGCCGTCGTTTCACCCAACCTTGCAAGAGTGGTTCGGGCTCAATCTTGTCCCTGATACCAGCTTCGAGAAGATCGCCGCCATGATCGGCGCGAGCCGCGGCGGCAAGGGCACCATCAAAGGAGTCCTTGAGCAGCTGGTTGGCAGGCATCATCGGGCATCCATCATGCTCAATGATCTTGCCGGGGACTTCGGTCTTCAGGCGATGATCGATAAGCGTCTGATGATCATTCCCGACGCATCCGACACCGAGTTGTCGAAGCGCAGCATGGCTCTTGAGAGGATGAAGAGCATTAGCGGCAACGACGCCGTGTCTGTCAACCGCAAGAACAAGGCGATGCTGTCGGAAGTTCGCATCCCGGCGAAGATCACATTGCTGGCGAACAAGCATCCGAAGTTCATCGACGAGTCGGGCGCGCTCGCGATCCGCGAATTGGTGTTCGTGTTCGATCGGTCCTTCGCCGGAAAGGAAGACCTGACGTTAAAGGCCCGCCTGACGGATGAACTGCCCGGCATCGCAAATTGGGCAGTCGAGGGCCTGAAGCGGCTTCGACGCAATGGCAAATTCACGATCGGCGAGCGCGGTCGGGTCGCTCAAGAGCAGCTGACAGACTCGCAGTCGCCTGCGCTGCGCTTCACCAAAGAATGCCTGAGCACTACCGGGGACGAGAGTGACGTCTTGCCCGTCGCGCTCGCTTTCGATGCCTATCGGGAGTGGGCCGACAGAGAATCGCTGAGTATGCGCGAGCGTCGAAACCGCAGCGACTTCAAGGATGACATGATTGCGGCCCTGCGAGCGCGCGGCGTGCGATACGCCACAAATCAGATTAGGTGGCACGACCCCCACCTATCGAAACTCGGCAACGGCGAGCGCGTCAGAGCGCGCTTCGTGGGCCTAAAGCTGAAGCGGGAATTCCACCCGGAGCTTCTGTCCCCCTAGTGTCCCGCTCGTTGTCACACCAAAAATATGAGAAGTGGCTGTGCCGCAGGCACTTCAGCAATATGTCACAGTGTCACCCTACTTTTTCAGGTCGGCACCTAAGGCCACACCACACAATAGGGCGCGCTCGCT
The DNA here is from genome assembly GCF_003957705.1 of Bradyrhizobium sp. LVM 105. Taxonomy (NCBI): domain Bacteria; kingdom Pseudomonadati; phylum Pseudomonadota; class Alphaproteobacteria; order Hyphomicrobiales; family Nitrobacteraceae; genus Bradyrhizobium; species Bradyrhizobium sp. LVM 105. Next base: position 39,741 of record NZ_QZMV01000003.1, read on the forward strand.
CTGTCCCCCTATATACCTTTTTGAATAATCTTACAAAAAAAGTGACAGAGGACAGTTTGGGCCTACAAATATAGGGATTTTTTGTGTCACCCTGATGGGTGACATTCGAGTGACAGAGTGACATGAATAAGTGACACTCCCGCCCCTCCCATGGCGGGGCCGTCCTCACTTCGAACCACTCGCATATGCGCGCCTTCTATGGCCCGACGCCGACCGTTGATCGTTTGGCGGCCCGTCGCGCATCGGCCAATGAATGTCCCACCTCTGCCGATCGCTGAAGGGCGCAGATAGATCACATGACACTGCGAAGCGCTCAACACCCATAAGCCTTTAGACCCAACGCTTTAGAGAAATACTTGGTGTACCCCATTGAGTGCTGAGCATACGCTTTCGCGATGCTGTCACGTGCTCCACGACCCGACGACGCGCCTCGCCCCAATATTTGCCGAAGAGAAATATTTCGGCGCGTTGAAATGAGCATGGCGTTCTACGCACAAGCTTGAGAAATTTTTCTTCGGGTCCTTAGAAAATTGCGAAACGTTACGAGGGCCAATCGGAGTCGCACAACCAAGCTCAGTGTCGGGAAAAGAATATTTCCTTAGCAACGATGCTCTGTGGCTTGGCTAGATTCGCAATCGCGTTTTGCGCGGGTAGCGTCGGCGCCGCCGACTCGCAGGCGTTTGTTACTTTGACTCGTCAGCACCACGGCTCATAGGGTTGTCCGACACAAAGGACAGACGCATGACCCGCGCGGAACTTCAATCGATCTATCACGACTTCGCGGAGCGATACGGCCCTGCCCTGGCCCGCAGGGTCGTGCGCTGGCGCGGCTACAGTGGGAGCGCAAACCTCAACACCGTTCAGCTCGGCAACTTCGATTCGCTCGCGCGCGCCTTTGCTGATGTTGCCGCCGGCCGGGACCGTCTGCCTGCATACACCCCGGCAGACGATCGGCCGCGAGCCCGGCGGGCTTGTCGGACGTTCAGCCGGAAATCTGTCGCCCCGTGGCTGTGAGGAGTCTCCTATGACAAAGAGCAACTATCCGGAGTTCGAGTCCATGGAAACGCTGCCCTATGAACCGGTGAACCATCCCGACCGGGTCGGCCCCGGCGCGACGATGACGAAGCAAGAGTTCTGCCGGACCTTCGGGGTCGCGCGGTACGATCTTGATCGCGCAGTCGAGCGCGGCGGCCCCGTCCTGAGACGTGGAACGAAATTCGAGCCGTGGCAAATTCCCGCTGGTGACATGCTGCGTTGGATGATTGAGGACGCTGCGAAGACGACGGCGGACCCTGACTTGTCGCCGCTGCGTCGGAATCAGATTAGGCTTACCCTGTCGCAAGTCGAGAAACTAGAATTGAAGAACGCCGAGACGCGGCGCGAGCTTGTAACCATTGACGAAGCAGTCACCGTTTATCGCGAAGAAGCGAACATCATCCGAAAGCATCTGCGTTCCCTCCCTGATGCTGTCGCGAAGGCGCTTGGCGCGCTAGCGGACTCGGACCCGGTCGGACGCAAAGAATCGGCGGTAGTCGCAATGGTGATTCAGGACGTCATCAACGACACGCTGGGCGCGATTTCTGGGGAGGACCCTCATGTCCAAGCTGCCTAAACGTTCGAACCGGTTGGGCAAGAATTCGTCAAGGATCACGGTGCGATTGCGCGCTGATCAAGCGAAAGCCATTGCACGTTTGTCTGGACCGCCTCCGTGGAACTCTGGCGAGTCAGAAGTCGTTAGGCGACTGATCGACGCCGGACTGAAGGCGGCTCGACGATGAGGACGCGGACTTGCGCGCATTGTGGGCAGGCGTTCGTGTCGGATCACGGCCACCGGAAGTATTGCTCTCAGACTTGCCTCGACGTCGTACGCCGGCAACAGAGGTGGGTGCAATATGTCACCCGCAACGGGCGAGCGGGCTCCATGCCGCCCGCTCGATTTCCGAACTGCGTAGTGTGCGGCGCGCCCCTGCACGATGGGCAGCGAAAATTCTGTGGCAACCGGTGCAGGCGGATCGACTTCAAGCGGCGGCACGCCGATGAAACGCCGCTCGACGCAGAAGGCGAGATTCTGGTTCGGGACTTGGAAGACTGTCCGCGCCGGCTGAAACTCGCGCGGTTCGTAGACCGGTTTGAAGGCGGCAGGGTCTTCTATCAAGGACCGTTGCGTCCAACTTGGCTAAGTCCACCGCGCGCGGCACGTTAGCCTAACTCTTCAGCCCGGAACTTCTCGGGAAAGAAGTTGATTCGCTTCTTTGAATCAGGCTGTTCAGGGTCGCTTTCCGCAAAGCCCCGCAGACGAACTTCCTTATCGGGGTGCACGTTCAAAGTCCCGCCCTCGATAGGCACGAAAAGCACGGGCATGTCTCTACATCTTCCCCAACACTCGTCACCAATATCGTCTATCGCAACGATATCCTCAAATGGAATGTATGCGGTGACTGTTAAGCGCGCAGAATTCTCCTGTGGAATGTCAGTCCAGAACTTTCGAAGCTCCTCCCGTTCTGCTGCATTTAAACGCCGCTTCTCAAGTTCGCGCCAAGGATGGTCGTGCTCCGGGATTGCGCGATTAAATTTGTTCGCCATGTCCCATTCGCCGTCGCTGCCGACATAGGCATAGTATTCTTTGAATTCAAACCCGACACCGCGGAAGTCCATCCCGCGGTTGGTCCGAATCATCCATTGCAACTCTTCGCCCTCGTTTACGTATGGAAAGTCACTAGCCTCCGGATCACGCAAGAGAAAAGGCGCATACATCCTCTTGCTGAGAATTCTAGCGATTTTTCGTTTCATTGTGATCCGTGCGCGAAGGGCAGAGGCGACATAACGCTTACGGACCTGGAGCGAGATTCCGAAGAAAGCAAAGAGGATGTGATCGTTCTTCGGCTGCATCAGCATAGTCTCGATATCGCTGACGCTCCAAATTTGGAATTCCGAGAGACCATTTTCTCGAACCCAAGCTGCCATCGCGTCGCGTGAGGTCTTCGAAAAATCGGCTGATGCCACGAAGATGATCCCGTAGAGGCCTTTTCGTTCCTCAGCACTTATCTCGCTTAGATACTTCCGGAGCTTCGTGGGGCCGATCGCCTTTTCGCGTTTGCACTGGATCAACCACGTTCGTTCGCTGACCGGATTGTTGGCTACGACGATGTCATCATCTTCATCGTTGCCGCCATCGGGTTCTTCTGTCTGTGCACCTCCTAGTTCAATACCACGAATGTCGAAGCCATCATCGGAGCCCGCACGGCCTGTCGCCTCCAGACGGAGCCACGGCCTGAAGTCATACACAAGCTGACGAACTAGGTCTTCGAAGCGTCGCGGTTCAAGATCGTTGAACGGAAGTGGGTTCAATGTCCGCGTGACAGGCATTTATCGGCCTTGGCTCATCTCTTACGTCGTCCTGGGTCGATAGACCGCGCGAGCGTCTTGGATATCAGCACGGCCTAAGTGCGTCTTGCTGTAGATCATTGGCGATCGTGCGGGTCGAGACTTAGGGCACGCAGCAACATCGGATGAACGCGAATTTTCAGATCGTCGGGCAGAGAAGAAGCAGCAAAGTATGGTTGATCGATGTGTGAATAGCTGTATCGCTGCGTAGGGCTCAATTTTATGCCCACTGCCGCAACCCGATATAGTATTTCCACAATAGTTCTGACAAATGTCGAAATGTTATTAGGCGACTCGATTGCTGCCACAGCTAGAGGATGGAGTGGGTCAAAATCGATTTGCTTTTCCGTTCCGATCTTCAGCGCCAAATCTTCTATTTGTTCTCGTTCGCTAAGCTCTTCGAGGCTGATCACCGTTCGGCGCATCTTTGTTAGGTGGTCTAAAACCTTTGGCAGCGTCGGAAAGGTTGTCTTCCACTCCTGCTCCAATGCTTGACGGCGGCCTGCCGAGTAAGCGCCCTCTGCTTCCCGAATCTGAGTCGAGGTCACTTCGTATTGGCCTGATGCGAGCTTCAAGGCTTCATTCACAAACGCAATTATGTCTCGCGGTCGCAAGAGTGTGCGCTCTAGCATGTAAACAAAAGGGTCGATTCTACCAACGTTGTAGGGGAACACGTCCTCGAACGAAACTTCCCCGCCGGTGTATTGCCTCCGAAAAAGCAAACGAACGCGTTTTTGAACGACGTCTTTTAGCTCTCCAGGCTCCCAAAGCAGTCTTATAAAGTATTCGTCAAACTTCTCACGCTGAAACGTTAGATCACCAGTCTCCTGCACCACACGTTCAAGAATGTCAGTGCGGAGCGCGAGAAGAATTTTTAGGTTGCGAATTTTGCGAAAGGCTTTGAGGGATTCGATTAGTGCTCGCGTGAGATGAAAGCGAATCGAAACATCGACCCATCTTTCATCCATTTTATCTATCAGTATGAAATACTTCGTAAGGTCTCCTTCGCTGCTGTCGGCAATCATGTCGATGACGCCGGCAAGCTCAGCTAGTTGCTCGGCGTTGACGATCTTCTTCGCTCTGGCAACAAGCTCAGATTTCTTCTCTGTGCTCAACTGCTTTTCGTATTGGCCCCTGGTTTTGAACTTTTCAATATCGGCTCCCATTTCGGCTTGGAGTTTCGATTCGTACTTCTCGGTAATTTCTTTGATGTTCTGGTCCATAGTGATCCAGAACTTTCCTTCCCACTCTTTCAAGTATTTCAACGAACGCTTTTTGCGGTCGTCTGCGCTGAAGCGGTCCCACAGGCGGCCGAATATCGAGCGTGATCCGTCCTCATCCGCAACTTTATACTTGAGGCGGATAAATTCGATGCAGAGCACATGCTTCCAAAGAGCTAGGAAGAGTAAATCGAGGTCCGCGCCAATCGCTTGCAAGAAGCGAAGCGCGTCGGAGTTGGAGACGTAGCTGAGTGACATTTCATTGGGATCGATGGTTACGTGAGGATGCCCACTCCGCTCTATGTGGCGAATTATTGCCGTCTTCCCTGAACCTGTTCTGCCGGACAGCACCATTCCCGGTGCTTGCATACGGCTCGCTGTTTCAACGGCCGGATTGTGAACAAAGCATTCAAACAGAAAATCGTCGTCGGTTTCCGCTGAGATGCTACCGATGTTCATACCCTTGGCGAGCAACACGGGGTTCGAGCGTTTGGCTGGTTTCGGCATAGGCATCCCGAATGTCTGGGAATCAACTTTACAACCCCCAATGCGATGTGATCGCCCGACACACGTCAAGAGACGACTCGTTCTCTGGGATCACTTGTGGACATTTTTCGCGAAACGGCTTTGGGCACATAAGACCGGCGTGCAGGTCTCACGACATTGCAACGGTAGCTGATCCATCATCATTGGTCGCGCTAAGGCAGCTTGATCTGATGAAAGCCGTCCCGCTGCATGCTGACGACCTCGCGAATGATGATGTGAGCGGCGACCTCATTCTCTGTGAGGCCAAGTTTGCCAGCGGTCGCCAGATGGACAAGATAGTTGAACGTGTCCCGCGGCAACGTAAGCGTGAGAGAATGACCTTCCGAGCGATTTTTGGGGCGGGCCATACACCAACCGGACTTTTCTAACTCGGTTATAATGGCATTATAACTGTTGCCGAGCGAATCGATTCGTGCGAGATTCGACTCGTCCTTTTGGTTTTGCTTCAATAAAAAAGCCCCCTCCTGATGGAGGGGGCTGCGTGGTGCGGTGGGGACGGTGGGATTCGAACCCACAATGCCTTGCGAGCGTCGGTTTTAAAGACCGCTGTGTCTGCCATTCCACCACGTCCCCGTAGCGGAAGGCTCCGTCTGAAAAGACGGGGCCTTTTTGCGCTTACAAGGGGAATCGCGATGGCGCAATGCGGGCGAGCACAATAATCCGGGAAAACCGCTGAAGAATCGGATTGACTCTAAGGGACTCACGCATCGACCATACTAGATGTAGCGCTTCGGAACAGGCCAGCGTGCCATTTCCGCAGGAGCCCGAGCGGGACGCCATCCTGGATGTTCGCACATCGCGCCGCCGCGGCGGCTTACCCTTGGGTTACCCGAGCGCGCTTACCATCAGATCAAAATTCAGCTAAGTGGTGGTGCCGCAAGAGGGATTCGAACCCCCGACCCCGTCATTACGAATGACGTGCTCTACCGACTGAGCTATTGCGGCGAACCTGCCGGGGCCCGGGCGATGCCGGCCCCGATACGCGCGCTCCTGATATCGGGCATGGCCCGAATTGGCAAGGACAAGCCGGCTCCGAATTGCCGCTCACGCGCCCCAGCGCGACCAGAACCCGCGCCAGCCCCCTGCCTGGGCCTTGGGTGTGCCGATTTGTTCCGTGAATTCATCGCTCGGACCCTCGTCGTCGATCCCGGGGTCGTCGGGGGCCCGGACGAGGGGGATGACCGCCGGAATCGGCGCTGGAGCGGGTTTGCCGAGGTCGGCGCGGGTCCGGAACACCGGTGTGGCCGCCGGCGGCGATGATTCGGCGGGCTCGGGAGCCGCCTGGACCGGTTCGGCGGGCGTGACCGCCGGCTCGTCCTTCATCGTTTCCTTGATGGTTTCTTTGGCGGCTTCCTTGGTCTCAGGCGGCGAATTGTCCTGCGCCGCGGGCGCCGGAGCCTCCGGCGCGGGCGGTTCCGCCGGGGCTTCGCTGGCCGCTACCGTCACGCGCTTCGGTGGCGGCGCCGCCAGCATGGCTTCCTCGAAGGCCGAAGATTCGATCGTGGTGCCCCTGTCCGAGGGCAGGCTCGCGACCGGCGTCTGCCACTGGAACGCATCGAGGCGGCCGGTGACCGGGGAGACCGGGCGCCAACTATCGCTGACGTAACCGTCCGCGGTCCAGGCCGGATCGTGACGGGCGCGCACCGCGCGCAAGGTCCAGGCGCGGGCGCGGCCGCTATCGCCATGCTCGGCGCGCTCGATCTCGGCCATCAGCAGCGCGACGCGCTGGGTCGGATCTTTGAGATAAGGCGCGAGCACCTCGCGCGCGCGGGCAAACTCCGAAGCATCTATCGCAGCGCGGGCGATCGCGAGCTGCCCTTCGAAATGAGCGGGCTTGTCGGCCGGCGTCTTCGCGGCGAGGGTCTCGACCCGCTGCAAGCGGTGCCATGCTGTATCCCCGAGCTTCACATGCGCATAGGCGTCCGCGAGATCGGGATGCGGATTGGCGAGCCAGGCGGCTTCCACCAGCTTCATGGCGCGGCGCACCTGATGCGCCTCGCTCTCGAATTTCGCCGCGAGCACCGCCGCCGGCACCAGGGTCGGTGCGAGCTTGACCGCCTCCATTGCGCTCTCGCGCGCGACGTCGCGGTCCATCGTTTGCAATTCCAGCGCACGCGCGGTGAGCAGGACGCCGCGCTGCCGGCGATAGGTCTGCTTATCGATCTGCCCCGCGCGCAGATTCGAGTCGAGGATCGCGAGTGCCCCACTCCAATCGCCGCGCGCGCAACGGAAGCCGAGCACCGCATGCGATGCCCAGGTCGAGGACGGCGACAGCTTGATCGCTTCCTCCGCGATCATCACCGCGCCGACCGCATCGTCGGCGCGCTGCGCCTCGATGAACAGGCCGCGCAGGCCGAGCAGCCGCGTGTCCTCGCGCTCGGCCATGACGCGAAAGACGCGCTGCGCCTCGTCGCGATTGCCATCGAGCTGGGCCGACTGCGCATGCAGCAGCAGCGCGAGCGGGTCGTTCGGTGCATGCCGCCGCGCCGTTTCGGCGTGACGGCGGGCGAGCGCGGAATCGCCATGACCGATCGCGAGCAGGCCGTGGGTGATGGCGTGGCGGCCGCGGGCCTGGCGCTTGTCGTGGCGGCGGCGCCGCAGGCGCTTCGGCGTGCGCCAGACCATCGTCAAAATGCTCCAGACCAGCACGACAGCCGCGGCAAAGAGGCCGAGCAGGAACACGAATCTGGGAAGCGTCGTCGAGATCCGGAAACTACCTGCGGTCAGGACGAGATCGCCCGGCTGGTCGGCAACCCAGGCCGCGCCGGCCGCCGCCAGCGCGATCAGGACGAGAAAGAGGACGATGCGAAGCATGACGATCCCTATTACGCGCCGATTGTTGCGCGAACGTTATTGAGCAGGCTTGGCCGGATCAGATTTGGCGAGATCCGCCATCGCATCGTCGGCAAATTTGCGTGAGGCCGCGAGCGCGGCGTCGCGTGCATCGGCCTTGTCGAGCCAGGCCTGTGCCGCGGTGCGATCGGCCTCCGGCAGCGTCTTGAGCTCGCGCCGCGCTTCCACGAAATCGTTGCGCAGCGCCGCGGCCGTCACCCGCGCGACGATCGCGCCGCGGTCGTTGCCGACGCCGTCGGTGCGCTCGATACGGACGAGTTTCGACGCGCCGGCCTGAAGACGCTCGACGATGCCGGCACTCGCGGCCGGCGCTTCCGCCGGCGGCGACAATTTCGGCACGATGGTGAGCAGCTCGCGGCTCAACGCGACCGGCGTCGGGATGCCCGACGATGCAAACGTGTCGAGCGGCTTCAGCGTGTCGGGCTTGGCTGCCAGCGACCGCGCCGCGGCCAATTGCTGTTGATAGGGATCGCCATGGCGAACAGCGACGTCGAGCAAAGCCGCCGCCACCACGTTGCGCAGGGGCTTGTCGTCCTTCGCCGTTGCATCGGCGATCTTCTCGCCCTGTTGGGCGAGCTCGGCCCGTTCGGCCCTGCTGGCGCGTTCGAGCTGCGCGATGCGGTCGCTGAGCGCGGAAAGATCGGGCGCGGCAGCACCTGGCGCGGACCTCACGTCGTTCAGTGCAGCCGCTGTCTTGTCGGACTGCGCGCGCAGATTGGCGATGTCGCCGCGCAGGCTGCCGATCGATTTCTCGATCGCGTCGATTCGCGCCGCCATCGTCGGATCGGCGACGGGCTTGCCGGCCTTGGCCTCGACCGCGCTGACGCGTCCGCTCAGCGCATCGACCGTCGCGCTGGTGACTTGCGGTGCGGCAGGCGGCGCCTGCACCGCAGGCCAGCCCAGCATCCAGCCGACCGCGATCACGATTGCAGCTGCGACAGCGCCGGAGAACGGCGCAATGGCCCAGGGCGAAATCGACGACGCCGGAGCCTGCGCTTCGATACGCTCCGGCTCTGCGTCGACCTTGCCGGATTCTGCCTGTTCAGGCGCGGCGTGCTCCGGCGCCGGCGGGGCCTCGGGCTCGACCGCCGTCTCCTGCGGCTGGGTCGCGACTTCGGTGGCTTCAAGATCAATAGTGGGCGGAGTGCGCTTGGCACGTCCGCTGTCGGGCGCCAATCCTGCGTCTTCAGGCTTGTCGTCGGCCATCGTGACGGTTCCTCACACTTCCATATCAAGGTGAACTAGATTGCGTCGGATTCGGCCCGACCTCTTACGCCAAACGGGTCCGCAAAGCACGCTCCAAGGTGGCAAATAAGGCACTTTCGTCCGGGGTCGCGGCAACCAGAACCTGCGACGCGCCGGCCTCGCGCAGCGCGCCCGCGACCGCCTCGGACAGACAGCATTGCGGTATCGCCAGCGCCGAGATTTCGACGCCCTCGTCCCTGGCCGCATCCAGGAACGCCCGGGCGCTGCGCCGGGAGTAGTGCAGCACCGCCTCGACGCCGTGGGCGGCAAAGCCCTCGCAGACCTCGCGCGGCAGATGCTTGACCGGCGCCATGCGATAAGTCGTCTGCGTGACCACGGAGAAACCCTCCGCATCGAGCTCAGCGCCGAGGTCGCGCGATAGATCCGCGCCCGCCAGATACAGCAGCGTGCTCTTTTTCTTCAGCACCTTGTCGCGCGCGCCCTGCATCACCTTGTCGCGCAGGGACGCGGCATCGCCACCGGCGATGATCACCCGGCTAAAGCCGGCGTCGCGCGCCGCGGCGGCGGTATGCTCGCCGACCGCAAACAACGGCAGCTCCAGAAGACCAAGCTCGCGCAATTGCGGCGCGACGGCACGGATCGCATTGGCCGACGTGACGAGGACGGCACCGTAGCGAGCTTCACCTTTGTCGTGGAAGGCGACCGGCTCGAACTTGAGCGCCGGCGCAAGCAGCACCGCATGGCCCCGCGCGCGCAGACTTGCCGCCGTCGCTTCATTGTCGGGATGCGGCCGTGTGACAAGAATGGACATCGCTGGTGTTCCCGAACCACGTGGCGGTGACGCACGACCCGGACGGCTTGCTTCGTGACGATTGCGCAATCTGGCTCCGGAATGCTACCGGACGTACCAGAACTCTGCTTTACGGATGAGCGCAAGGGCGCAAATTGGATAACAATTCGCCAATGCTGGTGCTGGGCATCGAAACCACCTGCGACGAGACCGCCGCGGCGGTGGTCGAGCGCGCGTCTGACGGCAGCGGCAAGATCCTGTCCAACATCGTGCGGTCGCAGATCGAGGAGCACGCCCGCTTCGGCGGCGTGGTGCCGGAGATCGCCGCCCGCGCCCATGTCGACCTGCTCGACGGCATCGTCGATCGCGCCATGCGCGAGGCCGGCATCGGCTTCGGCCAGCTCGGCGGCGTCGCGGCCGCCGCGGGGCCGGGCCTGATCGGCGGCGTCATCGTCGGACTCACCACCGCCAAGGCGATCGCGATGGTGCACGACACGCCGCTGGTCGCAGTGAACCATCTGGAGGCGCATGCGCTGACGCCGCGCCTCACCGATGGCATCGCGTTTCCCTATTGCCTGTTTCTCGCCTCCGGCGGCCATACCCAGATCGTCGCGGTCACCGGCGTCGGCCAATATGTGCGGCTCGGCACCACCGTCGACGATGCGATCGGCGAGGCCTTCGACAAGGTTGCGAAGATGCTGGGCCTGCCCTATCCCGGCGGCCCGCAGGTCGAGCGCGCGGCGGCGAGCGGCGACGCCACGCGCTTTGCGTTCCCGCGGCCGATGCAGGGCAGACCCGATGCCAATTTCTCGCTGTCGGGATTGAAGACGGCGGTGCGCACCGAGGCGAGCCGGCTGGCCGAGATCACGCCGCAGGACATCAGCGATCTCTGCGCGAGCTTTCAGGCGGCGGTGCTCGAATCGACGGCCGACCGGTTGAGCGTCGGCCTCAGGCTGTTCCGCGAAAAGTTCGGCGCGCCGAGCGCGCTGGTCGCGGCCGGCGGCGTCGCCGCCAATCAGGCGATCCGCGGCGCCCTCGATGACGTCGCGCAGCAAGCCGGGACACAATTGATCATGCCGCCGCCCGCGCTCTGCACCGACAACGGCGCGATGATCGCCTGGGCCGGTGCCGAGCGCCTCGCACTCGGCATGACCGACACGATGGACGCGCAGCCGCGGGCACGCTGGCTGCTCGACGCCAACGCGACGGCGCCCGCAGGCTACGGCAAGACCCGGGCGGGATATTGAATGCCGTGGTGCCGCCACAAGCCCCGCTTCACCTCGCCCCGCTTGCGGGGAGAGGTCGACGCGCGCTGCGCGGCGGGTGAGGGGGACTCTCCGCGAGTCTCGCTGGCACCGTCCCAGCGGAGAGCCCCCCTCACCCCGACCCTCTCCCCGCAAGCGGGGCGAGGGAGTAGAGGGATCGCGCCATGACCACGTTCCAATCCGTCGCGGTGATCGGGGCGGGCGCCTGGGGCACGGCGCTGGCGACCGTGGCGGCGCGGGCGGGACGGAGCGTCACGCTCTGGGCACGCAATGCCGAGCACGCCGCGCGGATCGCCTCGACACGCGATAATCCACGGCTGCCCGGGGTGCGGATCGCCCCTGACATCGTCGTAACGAGCGATCTGGCACTCGCTGCGCGCGCCGACATGCTGCTGATTGCGACGCCTGCGCAACATCTGCGCAGCGCGGTCAACATGCTGGCCTCGCATCTGGCAGGACCGGTACCGATCATCGCCTCCGCCAAAGGCATCGAGCACGGCACCCACAAATTCATGACCGACGTGATCGCGGAGGCCGCGCCGCACGCGCGGCCGGCGATCCTGTCGGGCCCGAGCTTTGCCGACGATGTCGCGCGCGGCCTGCCGACGGCGGTGACGCTGGCGGCAAGGGACGAGGCGCTGGCGAGGGGCCTGGTGCAGGCGCTGGGCTCGCCGACATTCCGCCCCTATCACTCCACCGACATCCGCGGCGTCGAGATCGGCGGCGCCGCCAAGAACGTGCTGGCGATCGCGGTCGGCATCGCGGTCGGACGCAAGCTCGGGGCCTCCGCCCAGGCCGCGCTGACGACGCGCGGCTTTGCCGAGCTGACCCGCCTCGGCCGCGCATTGGGCGCTCGCAGCGAGACACTCGCGGGCCTGTCCGGTCTCGGCGACCTCATCCTGACCTGCGCGAGCCCGCAATCGCGCAATTTCGCGCTCGGGCTCGCGCTCGGCCGCGGCGAGCAGCCGCCCGCCGGCAAGCTCGCCGAGGGTGAGTTCACCGCGCCGGTGCTGATCGAGCTCGCAGCTTCGCGAAACATCGAGATGCCGGTATCAGAAGCGGTCGCGTCGATCCTGAGCGGCCGGAGCACGATCGACGCGGCGATTTCGGGGCTGCTGACGCGCCCCTTCAAGTCTGAGGAATGAACATGGCGTACTGGCTGGTGAAATCCGAACCGTCGGTGTGGTCCTGGGATCAGCAGGTGGCGAAGGGCGCCAAGGGCGAGGCCTGGACCGGCGTGCGCAATTACACCGCGCGCCAGAACCTCGTCGCCATGAAGAAAGGCGACAAGGCGTTCTATTATCATTCCAACGAGGGCAAGGAGATCGTCGGCATCGCGGAGGTCATCAAGGAAGCCTATCCCGATCCGACCGACAAGACCGGCAAATTCGTCTGCGTCGACATCAAGGCCGACAAGCCCTTGAAGAATCCGGTGACGATGGCTGCGATCAAGGCCGAAAAGAAGCTGGCCGACATGGCGCTGGTGAAATATTCGCGGCTCTCGGTGCAGCCGGTGACGGCGGAGGAGTGGAAGCTCGTCTGCAAGATGGGCGGGATGTAATCCCTCACGTCTTTGGCAATGTGAACACCTGGCACGGCGCTGCAATGCCGCGCAGCGAATGCGACCCGAGCGCGACCAGCTTCATGTCCGTCTCGGCGGCAAGCGCGCCCGACACCAGCACGGTCCGCCCCAACGGCTTGCACAATCCTTCGAGGCGGCTGGCGAGATTGACGGCGGGACCGATCGCGGTGAAATCGAGCCGGTTCGCGGCGCCGATATTGCCCCAGAGCATCTCGCCGAGATGGAGCGCAACACCGAACGCCAGCGGCGGCAGGTCCTTGGCGCCGCGCTCCGCGTTGAGATAGGCCATCCCGGCCTCGGCTGCGCCGGCAGCACGCAGGGCGGCCTCGCAGGCAGGGCGCGGCGATGCCCCGACCACCGGAAAGATCGCGAGCACGCCGTCGCCGATGAATTTCAGCACCTCGCCGCCGAAGGCGTGAACAGCGCCGGCGATGCGATCGAACCAGGCGTCGAGCGCGGCGATGACCTCGCCAGGCGGTGAGGTTTCCGACAGCGTCGTGAAATTGCGCAAATCGGCATAGAGCAGCGCGGCCTGGATGGTCTCGCCGAGATCGCGCCGCAAGGGTGCCGCCAGCACCCGCTCGGCGCTGCGCCTGCCGAGATAGGCATCCAGCGTTGCCCGCAACGTGGCGCGCGCGGCGAGCACGGCAAGGGGCGTTGCGGCGAAACGCGCGGCCTGGCGCAGTTGCCCGATTTCATCTGCGGTGAACGGCCGCGGCCCGATCCAGCCGAGCAGCGGCCCATCTTGCCGTCCGACGATGTCTTCGTGCAACTCGCCGCGCGCGATGTCGCGCAGCCAGCGGCGACCGGCATCGTTCGGCGGATCCGGAGCCAGCCCGCCAGGCGCGAAGCCGAGCGCTTCGATCACCTGGCCGCTGTCGACCCGCCATAGCCATGTCCGCTTCGCGATCAGCGGATGCGGCACCTCCAGCGTCAGGGCGCCCGCCGCAAGCGGCACGCCGTCGGCCACGAGATGAGCGCCGAGTTCCGCGAGCAGGCGGTCGGCCCCGGCACTATCCGAGGCGACATCGACAAGCCAGGCGAGCGTCGGGGAGAGCTGCATGGCCCGATCATGGCGAAGGCGGGCCGGGTTTGTCACGGCCTATCCTTGACGGGCCGCCCACGCGCCGCCATGTCCCAGTGTCCGGGAAGGAATGATCGCCCATGACTGAACCCTTCATCGTGCGACGCGAGACCCAGATCGCGGCTCCACGCGCTACCGTTTTCGCTTACCTGACCGACCCCGAGAAGATCCTGAGCTGGATGGGTTCCGACGCGACCACGGAGCCGCATCCCGGCGGGCTCTATCTGCTCAAGGGCGTCGGTCCGCGCGGCGGCGTCGCCCGGGGCGCCTTCCGCGAGGTCGTGCCGGTGCATCGTCTGGCCTACACGTTCGGCTGGGAGGGCGGCCAGGAAGTGCCGCCAGGCTCGAGCCTGATCGAGATCGACCTGATCGAGCGCGATGGCGGCACGCTGCTGCGCATGACCCATAGCGGCCTGCCGAGCGAAGCGCAGGCGGCTTCGCATGCGACGGGGTGGGCGCATTATCTGGAACGGCTGACGATCGTGGCCGCAGGCGGCGATCCCGGTCCCGATAACGGTGTCTCGACCAGGTCGTAGCTCTGTCGGGTGGGCAAAGCGAAGCGTGCCCACGTCTTACGTAATCACTGAGAGGTGGTGGGCACGCTACGCTTTGCCCACCCTACAGCACTACGGCACGCGCGCCTATTTCACCACCTACGGCAGTGTCGTTACACCGCCGCCGTCGCGACCACCTGCTGCAAGAGCTGCTCGCGCCGCGCCTGCGAGCGCTGGCCCTTCATGGTCGCGGCAAAGCGCTCGAGGATGCCTTCCTCGAAAGCGGTGACGATGGTGTCGTGGACATAGCTCTTGCGGCAGATCGCCGGCGTGTTGGAGAGCTTGTCGGCGGCGGCGCGGATCGCGTCCAGCACCTGCTTCTTGCGGCCGCGCTGGCTGGTCGCCGGCGTGATCCGCGACAGGGATTCCACGACCACGGCGGAGGCCATCAGCGTGCGAAAATCCTTCAGCGAGATCTTGATGCCGGCGATCTCGCGCAGGAACGCATTCACCTGCGTGGTGCTGACCGCGCGCACGATGCCGTTGGCGTCCCGATACTGGAACATCCGCTTGCCGGGGACGCCCTGCAAAATACCGATGGCGCGCACCAGCTTGGCCGCGTCGCATTCCTTGCGCACTGCCTTGCCGCCCTTCGCCTTGAAGGTCAGCACGAAGCAATCGTCTTCCAGCGTGACGTTGGACTTGAGCAGCGTGGTCGCGCCGCGGGTGCCGTTGAGGCGGGCGTAGGATTCGTTGCCGGGGCGGATCGCGGTGCGCGCGATCAGCTCGATCACGGCCGAGAGCGCGAATTCACGTGTCGGCTCGTCGCCCGACAGGAACGCCGAGACCTTGCGCCGGATCTTGGGCAGCGCGCCGACGAGCTTCTCCAGGCGATGCGCCTTGCGATGCTCGCGGACCTTCTCCCAATCGACGTGATAGCGATATTGCAGCCGGCCCGCGGCATCGCGGCCCACGGCCTGAAGATGCGAGCTCGGATCGGCCGAGTAGCGCACCTCGCGATAGGCCGGCGGCACCGCCATGGCGTGCAGCCGGCGGATGGTGCGGGCGTCGCGGATGTGTGCGCCGTTGGGGCGGACGAAGGAATAGCCCTTGCCGCGCCTGATGCGCCGAATGGTCAGCTCGTTCTGGTCGCCGAGCCGCAGGCCGAGCTCCCTGGCAAGCGCCTCGACCGTCGCCGGCGCCGTGTCAAAGGTCTTTTTGGGGCTGGGACGCCTGAAAGGGGCCGATTTGGGCCATTGTCCGAGGGCTTTGGCCAGCGCAATGGCCGCAGGATCGGCTGAAGCGGGCCGTATCGTCCCGAAATTCTGCTGATCCATCATAGTCTTATGCCTTAGCCCTGTCTGTTATCGGTCAATGCCGCAATTCTGATTTTTGTTCCGAAGGGCCTCTTTGGGACCCGGGTTGGCCATTTAGGGTGTTCCGAACCGCATTGCGAGTCCCGAATCAGTGACGAGAGGTTGCCAAATACCGCCCCGGTCGCATGGGCGCTCTGCACCGGCCGATTCCTGAGGGTTGGGTAAAGGCCTCAACGCCGCCGGTGGGGCCTGTTTCAGATCTGCGACAGTCACCGCAGGCGGGCTTGATCCTTCGCATGGCGGGCGGCCCGCCGAAGGTCCAGCTTGTGCTCCTTGTCGGGTCCGGTTAGCCCGACGCATAATCAGTCAATGATCAAGTCGGCTCGCCGGTCGCTAGCGTTCGGCCTGCCGTATGTGGAGGGAAAGCATGTCCGAGAAGATCTACGACGTCCCTGCGGAGTGGGCGAAGCGCGCCTGGGTCGACCAGGCCAAGTACAAGGAGATGTACGCTCGCTCGATCTCGGACCCGAACGGTTTCTGGGCGGAGCAGGCCAAGCGCATCGACTGGATGCACGCGCCGACGAAGATCGAGAACGTCTCGTTCGCGCCCGGTAACATCTCGATCAAGTGGTTCGAGGACGGCATTCTCAACGTCGCCTACAATTGCATCGACCGGCATCTCGCCAAGCGCGGCAACCAGACCGCGATCATCTGGGAAGGCGACGATCCCTCGCAGTCCAGGCACATCACCTATCGGGAGCTGCACGACGAGGTGTGCCGGATGGCCAACATCCTGCGCACCCGCAATGTCGAGAAAGGCGACCGCGTCACCATCTACCTGCCGATGATTCCGGAAGCGGCCTATGCGATGCTCGCCTGCGCGCGCATCGGCGCGATCCACTCCGTGGTGTTCGCAGGCTTCTCCCCGGACAGCCTCGCCCAGCGCATCAACGACTGCAAATCCAAGGTCATCATCACCGCGGACGAGGGCCTGCGCGGCGGCAAGAAGGTGCCGCTGAAAGCCAATGTCGACGCGGCGCTCGCCAAGGCCGACGGCGTCGACTGGGTCGTCGTGGTCAAGCGCACCGGCGGCAAGGTCGACATGAACCCGTCGCGCGACCTCTGGTATCACGAGGCGGCGGCAATGGTGACGACGGAATGCCCGGTCGAGCACATGCACGCCGAGGACCCGCTGTTCATCCTCTACACCTCGGGCTCGACCGGCCAGCCCAAGGGCGTGCTGCACACCACGGGCGGCTATCTCGTGTTCGCCTCGATGACGCATCAATACGTCTTCGATTATCACGACGGCGACATCTACTGGTGCACCGCCGACGTCGGCTGGGTCACCGGCCACAGCTACATCCTCTACGGGCCGCTGGCGAACGGCGCGACCACGCTGATGTTCGAAGGCGTGCCGAACTACCCGGATAATTCCAGGTTCTGGAACGTCATCGACAAGCACAAGGTCAACATCTTCTACACCGCGCCGACCGCGATCCGCGCGCTGATGCAGTCGGGCGACGAGCCGGTGAAGAAGACCTCGCGCGCGAGCTTGCGTCTGCTCGGCTCGGTCGGCGAGCCGATCAACCCGGAAGCCTGGGAGTGGTATCACCGCGTCGTCGGCGACGACCGCTGCCCGATCGTCGACACCTGGTGGCAGACCGAGACCGGCGGCATCCTGATCACGCCGCTGCCGGGTGCGACCAAGCTCAAGCCCGGCTCGGCAACCCAGCCGTTCTTCGGCGTGGTGCCCGAGATCGTCGATGCCGACGGCAAGGTGCTGGAGGGCGAAACCTCAGGCAATCTCTGCCTCACCCGCTCATGGCCGGGCCAGATGCGCACCGTCTATGGCGACCATGCCCGCTTCGAGCAGACCTATTTCTCGACTTACAAGGGCAAGTACTTCACCGGCGACGGCTGCCGCCGCGATGCCGACGGCTATTACTGGATCACCGGTCGCGTCGACGACGTCATCAACGTCTCCGGGCATCGCATGGGAACCGCGGAAGTCGAGAGCGCGCTGGTGGCGCATGAGAAGGTCTCGGAGGCCGCGGTGGTCGGCTTCCCGCACGATATCAAGGGCCAGGGCATCTATGCCTATGTCACCCTGATGGCCGGCGTGCAGCCGACCGAGGATCTGCGCAAGGAGCTCGTCACCTGGGTGCGCAAGGAGATCGGCCCGATCGCCTCGCCCGACCAGATCCAATTCGCGCCGGGCCTGCCCAAGACCCGTTCCGGCAAGATCATGCGCCGCATCCTGCGCAAGATCGCCGAGGACGAGCCGGGCAGCCTGGGCGACACCTCGACCCTGGCCGATCCCGCCGTGGTCGATGACCTCGTCAAGAACCGGCAGAACCGGAAGCCGGCGTAAGGCTCCGATCCCGAGTCCCGGACGCAGCGCAGCACCTAAGTGGTGCGCTGCTGAGCCGGGGCCCATCCTTCCGTGGAAAGAAAGAACTGGGTCCCGGCTCTGCGCAGCAGCGTTGCACGCTGCAGCGCGTCCGGGACACGATACTGCCCCTCCGCGCTACGCCCCCAGAACAACAGCCGTTCAGAGCCTCACGCGCTTGTCAGCGCGCGCGGCGGCGCGCCCGTCTATTTCCCGCCGAGTGTTGTTTCCAGGTCATTTACTTTATTTCGAACATTTCCTTTGTTTCCCCCGCTGGCCGGCCTTCGGTGACCGCGCGTGGAAACCATCCGGTTAACGGGCACGGTTAAGATGTCCCCTCACGAGGACTTGGCGCGGCGGCGATTGCGGGTTCTGCGTCATTTTGGACGATCCGATTGGGGTAAGGGGGAGATCGATGTCGATGAGGATTGCGGTGGCGATGGCCGCCACCATCGGAGCTGGGGTCTTGATGTCGACGGCGGCAGAAGCGCGGCCGGAAATGGTGGGCACGCACCTCGCGGACTATTCGCCGGGCACGATCGTGGTCAAAACCAGCGAGCGCAAACTCTATCTCATTCTCGATAACGGCCATGCCGTGCGTTATCCGGTCGGCGTCGGCAAGGCCGGCAAGCAATGGGCCGGCACCACGAAGATCGACGGCAAGTATCTCAACCCGGCCTGGGCGCCGCCCGCCGAGGTGAAGCGTGACAAGCCCAACATTCCCGACGTGATTCCGGGCGGCTCGCCGCGCAACCCGATGGGTGTCGCGGCGATGACGCTGGCCGGCGGCGAATACGCCATCCACGGCACCAATGTGCCGGGTTCGATCGGCGGCTTCGTCTCCTATGGCTGCATCCGCATGCTCAACGACGACATCACCGATCTCTATGGCCGCGTCTCCGTCGGCACGACGGTGGTCGTGACGCGCTGATCGCCTGAATCAGTCGAGACAGGAGCCGCAGTTGCGACTCCGGCTTCTTCGTTACCAGAATCGCCAGCCCCGCGCGCACCAGCCGTCGCGATGGCCGCCATTGTAGCTGCGCACATGACCGCTCGCGAGCAGCGTAGCCGCGACGTTGGCGGTGCGCTTGGTGGCAACATCGGCGAGAACGCGGCCGTATTTGTCCTGACCGAGATTGTAGACCATCACGCCGCCTTGGCCGAGCAGATTGCGTAGCGCATCGCTGGCGGCCTCCGCCTTGTCCAGCTCGTCCCGGCAGGATGCTTTCATCTCGGGCGCATCGATGCCGCGCAGACGGACGCTTGCGACGAGATTGCGGCCGTCGCGCAGATGCACGCGCGCGAGGAAAGTATCACCGTCGATGGTGCGGACGACCTCGACCGGCTGCCTCACATCGGAATTGCCGGACTGCTTCAGGATGATTTCGGCATCGCGCGACTGTTCGTCATCCACATGCGGAATGGGCCAGATCGTTCCCTGGCGGAAGCCGAGCACGACGGCCGTCACAACGCCGACCACGAACATCCACGGCAACAGTCCGGAGAAGCGACGGCCGAACGGCGAGCCGCTGTATGAAGTCCGGTAGGGACGGCTGTGATCGAAGCGCGACATCCGCGCACGCTAGGGCTGAGTCGGCTGAACCGGCAAGATGGCTCGTGAGGAGCGCGCGTAAGGCGCCACCTCAGAAGTCGGAGGCGATGCCCTTGCGCTCCCAGTCGCCGTAGCGGGTCGGCTCGGGTCCCTTCGGTCCCTGCAACTCCTTCGCCTTGGCCTCGCTGCTGGCCTCCGCGGCAGCAGCCTGCCGGCGTGCCTCGGCTTCGTCCAGCGCGCGCTGGGCTGCCGGCGTGAGCGGCTTGCGATCGGGAACGGGAGGCTGGTCACTCATCGTCCGGTCTTCTAGCGCAGGACGAGCCGCAATGCGACGTGCAATAACGCATTCCTGAAATCAGGCCCGGAGGGCTGAAAAAGCCGGAAGCGATTCTTACATTTGGCATATTCGCGTGCCAGAGATCAGTCTCTCGAGGCATGCGCCATTGCGGCGGAACTGCCGCTCGCTCAGAACCTTGCTTCCGCATGCCCTCTCAACGTTTTGCTCCTCCGCCCGAAGTGCCAGGCCTTGCGGCACGACGGATTGCCGCCGACATCGTCGACGGCGTGCTGCACAAGCACCGCACACTTGACGATCAGCTCGACGGCAGCGGGGCCCATCCCGGACTGAAGACGCTGGCCGATCGCGACCGGGCGTTGATGCGGCGCCTGGTCGCCACCGTGCTGCGCCGGCTCGGCACGCTCGGCCACGTGCTGTCGCGCCTGCTCGACAAGGGCATTCCCTCCGACGCGCCGCGCGCGCAGAGCGCGCTGCTGATCGGCGCGGCGCAGATCCTCTGGATGGACGTGCCGGATCACGCCGCCGTCGACCTCTCCGTTCGCCTGGTACAGTCCGACCGGCGCGCCGCGCGCTATGCCGGTCTCGTCAATGCCGTGCTGCGCCGCTGCGCGCGCGAGGGCAAGGCGCTGGTCGATGAGGTCGCCACGCAATCGCTGGACCTTCCGCCATGGCTGCTCGCGCGCTGGAGCGCGCAGTATGGCGAAGCCACCGCACGAGAAATGGCGCTGGCGCTCGGCCACGAGCCCTCGCTCGATCTCACCGTGAAGTCGGATCCCGCGCAATGGGCGAGCCGCCTGCACGGCGAGACGCTGCCGACCGGGACGGTGCGCATGCTGCTGCACGGCTCGGTGACCATGCTGCCCGGCTTCACCGAGGGACAATGGTGGGTGCAGGACGCCGCCGCCGCGCTGCCGGCCCGGCTGTTCGGCGACATTAGGGGCAAGTCCATTGCAGATCTCTGCGCCGCCCCTGGCGGCAAGACCGCGCAACTGGCGCTGGCAGGCGCGCAGGTCACGGCGATCGACCGCTCGCCCGCCCGAGTGGCACGACTGCGCGAGAACCTGGCGCGGCTGTCGCTGCAGGCCGAGACCGTCGTCGCTGACGCCGTGGAATGGGCCGGCCCCGTCGAGAGCTTCGACGGTGTCTTGATCGATGCGCCCTGCACCTCGACCGGCACGATCCGCCGCCATCCCGATGTGGCCTGGCTGCGGCAGGAATCCGACATCGCCCCCCTGGCCGCACTCCAGCAACGGCTGCTGCGAAAATCGGTGTCGCTGCTCAAGCCGGGCGGTACGCTGATCTACTGCACCTGCTCGCTGGAACCCGAAGAGGGCGAGCAGGCCGTGGCGACGCTGCTGGCGACCGAGCCTGCGCTTCGCCGCGTCCCGATCGCGGCGTCGGAGGTCGCGGGCCTGGACGAAATCCTCACGCTGGAGGGCGATCTGCGCACCCTGCCCTGCCATTTGCCGAACCCCGATCCCAAGCTCGGCGGACTCGACGGATTTTTCGCGGCCCGGCTCGTTAAATCCTGATTTTGCACTGGATTTTGCGACGTAGCGCTGATTCGCGCCGTTCAAGGTGGTGTCAGACGACCGATTTTGGGATTAATAGGGATTCGTCGCTAATCCTCTCCCCCTTCAAGGCAAGGCGTGTCGGTCGCTCAACGCAGACGTATCTCGACGCTGGTCATGAACCGCTTCGCGCGGAACATGCTCGCGCGCGCGAGCGGCGGTTCGGTTGCGCTGTCGCGAGTCTGGCCCAGCCGCACCGACCGGCTGATCATCGCGCCGCACGATCTGCGCACCGCGGATGCGACCCGCGCCGCCGAAATCTATGCCGGTCGCTTCGTCTTCGCCGGCAAGATCGTCAATTGCCACGGCCGCTCGATCTTCGATCTCGAGCCGCCGTCGGAGGATTGGGAGGTTGCGCTGCTCGGCTTCGGCTGGCTGCGCCATCTGCGCGCCGCCGACACCGCGCTGACACGGGCGAATGCGCGCGCTCTGATCGAGGACTGGATCGCCAACCCCGCCAACAAGCGTCGCCCGGTCGCGCGCCGCGCCGACGTGCTGGCGAGGCGCGTGATCTCGCTGCTGTCGCAGGCGCCGCTGGTGCTGAGCGAGACCGACAACAAATTCTACCGCCGTTACTTGCGCGCCCTCGCACGCGAGATCCGCTTCCTGCGCTACACCATGGTCGACATTCCGGACGGAGTGCCGAAGCTGCAGGTGCTGATCGCGCTGTGTTATGCGGCGCTGTGTCTTGCCAACCAGACGCGTCACATCCGCAGCGCATCGAAGAAGCTGTCGGACGAATTGCAGCGGCAGATCCTGCCCGATGGCGGACACATCTCCCGCAACCCGGGCGCGCTGATCGAACTCCTGATCGACCTCTTGCCGCTGCGGCAGACTTTTGCCGCACGCAACATCGCGCCGCCGCCGGCGCTTCTCAACGCAATCGACCGCATGATGCCGATGCTGCGCTTCTTCCGGCACGGCGACGGCAATTTCGCGCTGTTCAACGGCATGAGCGCGACATCTTCGGATCTGCTCGCCACCCTGCTCGCCTATGACGACACCCACGGCGCGCCGATGGCGAACATGCCGCATACCGGCTTTCAGCGCCTCGATGCCGGCCAGACCACTGTGATCATCGACACCGGCCCGCCGCCGCCGGCCGGCGTCAGTCACGACGCCCATGCCGGCTGCCTGTCGTTCGAGTTGTCCTCCGGCATCAGCCGGATCGTCACCAATTGCGGCATGCCGACCACCGGCCGCGACAATTGGCGGCCATTCGCACGCGGCACCGCGGCGCATTCCACGCTGACCTATCACGACACCTCGTCCTGCCAGTTCATCGAGATGTCGGCGATGAAGCGCCTGTTGCACGGCTCGCCCGTCACCAGCGGACCCGTCGAGGTCGAGAGCTATCGCGAGATCGTGCAGAACGGCACGCTGCTCACGACCTCGCATGACGGTTACCTCTCGAAATTCGGCGCGATCCACCGCCGCGTGCTGATGATCGCCAATGACGGCGCGCGCATCGACGGCGAGGACACGCTGTCGCCGCCGCAGGGCGGACGCTTCAAGGGCGCGAATGCCGATTTCGCGCTGCGCTTCCATCTGCATCCCGCCGTGAAGGCCAGCCGGCTCTCGGACGCCCGCGGCGTGATGCTGGTGCTGCCGAACCGCGACGTCTGGACCTTTGAAGCATTGGACGACAAGGTCGACCTCGAGGACAGCGTATTCCTGGCCGGCAATGACGGCCCGCGCCGCACCGCGCAGATCGTGATCCGGCAGGATGCGCGGCAGGCGCCCTCGATCCGCTGGAGTTTTGTGCGTTCGACCGCCTCGCCGGCGGTGACCAATGCCCGCCGGAATGCGCGCCGCGAGCCGGAACTCCCGCTGTAGACGTGCGATTCAGTCCGATCCGGCCGTTGTGAAAACGGCCGAAAGCTGCTATCGAGCCGTCGCTCGCGCGACTGGCGACCTTGGATGGAGCACCATCGGGAAGCGCGGGCCACATCCGCCGCGCGCCTGGGCATAGACACTCCTTAAGACAGAGGATCTTGCTCATGACTGACCATCCCCGCCGCGTCACCCGCGCTCTTCTCTCCGTCTCAGACAAGACCGGCCTGATCGAGTTCGCCAAGGCGCTGGCCGCGCATGATGTCGAGCTGGTCTCGACCGGCGGCACCGCGAAAGCGATCGCCGCCGCCGGTCTCAAGGTGAAGGACGTCTCCGACCTCACCGGCTTCCCCGAGATGATGGACGGCCGCGTCAAGACGCTGCATCCGAAGGTGCATGGCGGCCTGCTCGCGATCCGCGACAACAAGGAGCATGCGGAGGCGATGAAGGCGCACGGCATCGCGCCGATCGACCTGCTCGTCGTCAACCTCTATCCGTTCGAAGCCACCGTCGACAAAGGTGCCGGCTTCGAAGACTGCATCGAGAACATCGACATCGGCGGCCCCGCGATGATCCGGGCCGCCGCCAAGAACCATGACGACGTCGCCGTCGTGGTCGAGGCGCAGGACTATCAGGCCGTGCTCGACGAGCTCGCCGCCAACAAGGGCGCGACCACGCTGAAGCTGCGCCGGCGGCTTGCGGCAAAGGCCTATGCACGCACCGCGGCCTATGACGCCGCGATCTCGAACTGGTTCAACCGGCAGCTCGAGATCGACGCGCCCGACTTCCGCGCCTTCGGCGGCAGGTTGATCCAGTCGCTGCGCTACGGCGAGAACCCGCACCAGACCGCGGCGTTCTATGCGACGCCCGACAAGCGCCCGGGCGTCTCGACCGCGCGGCAGCTTCAGGGCAAGGAGCTCTCCTACAACAACATCAACGACACCGATGCGGCCTATGAATGCATCGGCGAGTTCGACACCAGGCGCACCGCGGCCTGCGTCATCGTCAAGCACGCCAATCCCTGCGGCGTTGCCGAAGGCGCGAACCTGGTCGAGGCCTATCGCAAGGCGCTGGCCTGCGATTCCACTTCGGCCTTCGGCGGCATCATTGCGATGAACCGCGCGCTCGACGCCGACACCGCGCGGGAGATCACCAAGATCTTCACCGAGGTGATCATTGCGCCCGACGCCACCGAGGAAGCGATCGCCATCATCGGCGGCAAGAAGAATTTGCGCCTCTTGCTCGCCGGCAGCCTGCCCGACCCGCGCGCGCCGGGCCTGACCGCCAAGACGGTGGCCGGCGGCCTGCTGGTGCAGAGCCGCGACAACGCCGTGGTCGACGACATGACCTTCAAGGTCGTGACCAAGCGGGCGCCGACCGAGGCCGAGATGCGCGACCTCAAATTCGCGTTCCGCGTCGCCAAGCACGTCAAGTCCAACACCATCATCTACGCCAAGGATCTCGCCACCGTCGGCATCGGCGCGGGCCAGATGAGCCGGGTGGACTCCGCCCGGATCGCGGCGCGCAAGGCGCAGGACGCGGCGAACGAGCTGAAGCTCGCCGAGCCGCTCACCAAGGGTTCGGTGGTGGCCTCGGATGCCTTCTTCCCGTTCGCCGACGGCATGCTCGCCTGCATCGAGGCCGGCGCCACCGCCGTGGTGCAGCCCGGCGGCTCGATGCGCGACGACGAAGTGATCAAGGCCGCCGACGAGCACGGCATCGCCATGGTGTTCACGGGCACGCGGCACTTCAGGCATTGAGCTTGCCGTCATTCCGGGGCGCGCGAGGCGCGAACCCGGAATCTATCGTGCAGCGCTCCATGCAGAGAAATGGATTCCGGGCTCGCGCCGAGTGGCGCGCCCCGGAATGACGATGAAGGGATGCTAATCCCGCACGCGCATCAACAATCCCAGCCCCGCGACGAAGAACACCACCAGCACGGCCATGCCGGCTTTCTGGCTAGCGGTCGCAGCCGTAATCATGCCGATCAGCAGTGGCCCGGTGAAGGACGTCACCTTCCCGGTCAGCGCGAACAGGCCAAAATACTGCGCGATACGGTCTTTCGGTGCGAGGCGGATCAACAGCGTGCGTGAGGCGGCCTGCAGTGGACCGCCGGCCGCGCCGATGAGGCAGCCCAACACCAGATAGGCGCGCTCGGCCGCGCTCGAGAACAAGGGCGCGCCGGCTTGCGGCGGCGTCACCTTGACGAACAACACACTATCCTTGTCGACAAGGAGGATCGCCGCCACCGACAGCAGCAGCAGCAGCAGGCTGCCGGCGATGACGCGCTGCGGCCCGAGACGATCATCCAACTTGCCACCCAGCCAGGCGCCAAACGCGCCGGTGATCGCGAGCATGATGCCGAAGGTGCCGATCTGGATGGTGTGCCAGCCGAACGTGCCCGCGGCATAAATGCCGCCGAAGGCGAACAGCGACACCAGGCCGTCGGTGTAGATCATGTTGGCGAGCAGGAACGCCGCGAGCGACTTCTGCTTCGGCAGGCCTTTGATCGATCGCTTCAGCTCCGACAATCCTTCGTGCAGGGCGTCGCGCAGCGGGCGTTTCGCCGGGTAATCCGGCGTGAACAGGAACAGCGGCGTCACGAAGATCACGAACCATATTCCGGTCAGCGGTCCGACGATGCGATCGCCCTGATGGCTGACCGGATCGAGCCCGAACAACGGCGTCAGGCCCAGCAATGTGCGGCCGGTCTCGGGATTGGCGGCGAGGAGGCCGAGCACGATGATCAGGCTGACGATGCCGCCGACATAGCCGGTCGCCCAGCCGGTGCCGGAGAGCCGGCCGATTCGCTCCGGCGGCACCAGGGTCGGCATCATCGCGTTGTTGAAGACGGTGGCGAATTCCGCGCCGACGCTGGCTAGCGCGACCGCAGTGAGCAGCAGAGGAATGATGGCGTGATCGCCGGGCCTGCCGATCCATAGCGTGCACGATGCCAGCACCAGCACCGCGCCAAATCCCGCGATCCACGGCTTCCTTCGGCCAGAGGCATCCGCGATGGCCCCCAGCACCGGCGACAACAGCGCGATCGCAAGTCCCGCAGCCGCCATCGCAAATGCCCACAGCGATTGGCCGGCGGCGGGATTCGGCGCAATGCTGGTGGCGAAATAGGGCGCGAACACGAAGGTCGTGATCAACGTGAAATAGGGCTGCGCGGCCCAATCGAAGAAGAGCCAGCTGACGACGGCAGCGTGCGGCGGATAGGTCCGCTGCGCATCGACCATGCGCGCATCCGGGGCGATCGTCGTCATCACGCAGGCCTCATCACGAACAGTTTTGCCTCTGTTGAGCCAAACCGTATAGCATTGCAGCGAGGCGTGTGAACCGGTTCGAAGCCCCAGCGGAAATTTGATCATGTCGTCATATTCGACTCGGCGGACATTTTTCGCTTTCGTGGCCGCTCTGGCGTTCGGTCTCGCACCCGCGACGGCCCAAGATGCGCGACAGGCCTATGTTCCAGCCGCGCCCGGCACGGTGCGCGCCATTGCCGCCGAGCACGGCATGGTGGTCGCGCAGGAGAAGCTATCCGCGCAAGTCGGTGCCGAGATCCTGCGGCGCGGCGGCAATGCGGTCGATGCTGCAGTCGCGACCGGCTTTGCGATGGCCGTGACCTATCCACGCGCCGGCAATATCGGCGGCGGCGGCTTCATGGTGATCCATTCCGCCGACCGCAACGAAGACATCACGATCGATTACCGCGAGACGGCGCCGGCGGCGACCACGCCGCAGATCTTCCTCGGCGCCGACGGCAAGCCAGATCCGGCGAAGTCACGGGATTCCGCGCTCGGCGTCGGCGTGCCCGGCACGGTCGCGGGCCTCAGTCTGGCACTGGAGAAATACGGTTCGGGCCAGTTTACGCTGGCGCAATTGCTCGAGCCTGCGATTGCGCTCGCCCGCGATGGCTTCGTCGTCAGTGACGACATCGCCGATACGCTGCCCGGTTGGCACCGACGGCTGGCACGCTGGCCTTCCGCCGCCAGAATCTTTTCGCGGCCCGATGGCACGCCGCTTCGTGAGGGCGACAGGCTGGTCCAGGGCGAGCTCGCCGAAACGCTGTCGGCCGTCGCTGCACAGGGCCCGCGCGGTTTCTATGAGGGACCGGTCGCGGAGAAGCTCGCCAAAGCCGTGGCTGATGCCGGCGGCATCATGACGCCGGCCGATTTGAAGGCCTACCAGGCCGTGATCCGGGCGCCGGTGCGGGGCACCTATCGCGGCTACGACATCGTGTCGATGCCGCTGCCTTCGTCCGGTGGCACCGTCTTGGTGGAAACGCTCAACATCCTCGAGGGCTTTCAGCTTGCCGATTTGAAGCAGGGATCGCCGGCATCGCTGCATCTCCTGATCGAGGCGATGAAGCGGGCCTATGCGGACCGCGCGCGCTATCTCGGCGATCCCGCCTTCGTCAACGCGCCGATCGAGACGCTCACCGCGAAGGACTACGCCGCCAAGCTGCGCTCCGGCATCCGGGCCGATCGCGCCACGCCCTCGAAAGAACTCGCTGCCGCGGCCCCGTCGCCGCGCGAGGGCAGCAACACCACGCATTTCTCCGTGGTGGATTCCCGCGGCAACGCCGTCAGCAACACTTACACGCTGAACTTCAGCTACGGCGTTGGCCTCGTTGCCGACGGCACCGGCGTGCTGCTCAACAACGAGCTCGACGATTTCACCGCCGCGGTCGGCGCCTCCAATGCCTATGGCCTCGTCGGCTTCGAGGCCAATCTGCCCGGACCCGGCAAACGTCCGCTGTCGTCAATGTCGCCGACCATCGTGCTCAGGGACGGCAAGCCGGTGCTGGTGACGGGCTCGCCCGGCGGCAGCCGCATCATTTCCAGCGTGCTGCAGGTGATCGTGAACGTCCTGGACTACAAGATGGATGTTGCCGCCGGCGTCGCGACCCCGCGGCTGCATCACCAATGGTTGCCTGACGAAGTGCGCGTCGAGCGCGGCTTTCCCAACGACGTGCTGCTCGAGCTGAAAGCGATGGGCCATGCGATCGTCGAGCCGATGGGGCAGACATCGGCCAATTCGATTCTCGTGACGCCGAACGGGCCGCTCGGCGCGCCCGACCCCCGCACGCGGGGGGCAGAAGCGGCCGGCCATTGACCACGTCCTTTGCATGGCACGAGCGCAGGATGCGGCTAAGCAGCATTGGTGCTCGTTGATACCAGGGCCGCGCACCCCGGTCCTCATCCTGAGGGCCCGCCAACGGCGGGCGTCTCGAAGGATGGCCACAGGCGAGATCGCTCCCATATGCGATTGCCTGCGGAATGACGGGAGAGAGACTTACCGCCCCACCTCGTACGGCCCACCCTTTTCCAGCGCACGCGCATAGGCCGGGCGGGCGTGGATGCGCTCGAGGAATGCCATCGCCTTGGGATGGCCCTGCTCGAGCCCACCGCGCGCTTGCGCCGCTTCGAGCGGGAAGCTCATCTGGATGTCGGCTGCGGTGAATTCGTTGCCGGCGAACCACTCGCTCTTCGCAAGCTCGCCTTCCCAGTAATCCATATGCTGCTTGAGCTGCGGATTGACCAGCGTGGTCAGCGCCTGGTTCGAGACCTTGCGCACCAGCGGACGAAGCAGCGCCGGCGCGCGCTTCGGCATCAGCGTGAACAGCAGCTTCAGCAGCAGCGGCTGCATCGCCGACCCCTCGGCATAGTGCAGCCAATAGGTGAAGCGCAGCCGCTCCGGCGTGTTCGGCGGCGGAATCAGCCGGCCATTGCCGTAAGTCCCGATGAGATATTCGATGATCGCACCCGACTCGGCGATAATGTTGCCGTTGTCGGTGATGACGGGCGACTTGCCGAGCGGGTGGATGGCGCGCAGCTCCTTCGGCGCGCGCATGTCCGGCTGGCGCTGGTAGCGCACGATCTCATAGGGCACGCCCAGCTCCTCGAGCAGCCACAGCACGCGCTGCGAGCGGGAATTGTTGAGGTGGTGAACGGTCAGCATCGGTGTGGTCCCCAAGGTAGGCGCGGTGGCCAAGCGTGGTCGGTCGGCGGCGCCGTTGGTGCCAGCCCGGGGGCACAATGTCGAGCCGTGGCTGCGGATATTTTCACCCGGGTATATTGACCTTGATAATTTACCCGGGTATAAAATGGCCCTAACGTGATCAATATGGCAATGATTTCAATGCAAAGGACCTTCACCGCCTTCCAGGGACCGCGTCGCCTGGTGTCCGGACCCGCAGGCGAAGTCGCGCTGGTGGTCAAGCGGGTGGCGCCACGGCCGGAAGAGGCCATCGTCATCTTCGAGGACGCCACCGGCCGATCGATCGACTTCGATCTGCGCGGCGGGGATCGCGA
Source organism: Bradyrhizobium sp. LVM 105 (assembly GCF_003957705.1). Taxonomy (NCBI): domain Bacteria; kingdom Pseudomonadati; phylum Pseudomonadota; class Alphaproteobacteria; order Hyphomicrobiales; family Nitrobacteraceae; genus Bradyrhizobium; species Bradyrhizobium sp. LVM 105. Next base: position 69,447 of record NZ_QZMV01000003.1, read on the forward strand.
GGTGCTGGCGCGGCTGGCCAAGCTTGTCCCGCCGCCGGTTGAGGAGAGCACACCGCCGAGCGAGCCGCGCGGCCGCGGCCGACCCAAGCTCGGCGTGGTTGCGCGCGAGGTGACGCTGTTGCCGCGGCACTGGGAGTGGCTCGGCGCGCAGCCGGGCGGCGCCTCGGTCGCGCTGCGCAAGCTCGTCGACGAGGCGAGGCGCGCGAGCGGCGACAAGGACCGCGAGCGGCAGGCGCGCGATGCGGCCTATCACTTCATGTCGACGATGGCCGGCAATCTGCCGCGGTTCGAGGAAGCTTCGCGGGCGCTGTTCGCAGATGACCGGCGGCGCTTCACCGCACTGATCGCCGACTGGCCGGCCGACATCCGCGACCACATCGTCAAGCTCGCCTACAGCGACCGCGCGTAGACCGCGCGGCGCTCTTCACAAGCCCGTCGATGGCCGAGCCGCGCATTGCGCGGCAACGGCTCCGCACGCCCTGACGAAAGACACATTCATGTCCACCACCAAACCGCTTTGGACAACATTCCTCCGCTTCCTCGCGCCCTTGATGCTGAGCAACGCGCTGCAATCGCTGTTCGGCACTGTCAGCAACGTCTATCTCGGCCAGATGATCGGCGTCGACGCGCTGGCAGCGGTCTCGGTGTTCTTCCCCGTGATGTTCTTCCTGTTCGCCTTCGTCATGGGGCTCAGCACCGGCGCGACCGTCCTGATCGGCCAGGCCTTCGGCGCGCGCGAGCACGACAAGATCAGCAGCATCGCGGGCACGACGCTTGCGATCGGCCTTCTGCTCTCCACTTCGGTTGCGCTGATCGGCGGGCTCTTCAGCCGTCAGCTGATGATGGCGCTCGCCACGCCCGCGGACATTCTCGATCAGGCCAGCGCCTATGCGCGGATCATGCTGCTCACCATGCCGCTCGGCTTCGTCTTCCTGCTGATGACGGCGATGATCCGCGGCGTCGGCGACGCGCTGACACCGCTGCTGGCGCTGGCGCTGTCGACCGCGATCGGCCTGATCCTGACGCCGATGCTGATCCACGGGTCGTTCGGATTGCCGGCGGCTGGGATCGCCAGCCCGGCATGGGCGGCCGCGATCGCGAATGCGCTCACGTTGATCGCGCTCGCCGTCTATCTGCTGCGGAAGAAGCACGCGCTCGCACCGGACGCAGCTCTGCTGCGTCAGCTGCGGCTCGATGGCGCCATGCTCGGCAAGATTCTCGGCATCGGATTGCCGAGCGCCATCGGCATGGTGGTGATGGCGATCGCGGAGCTGGTCCTGCTCGGCCTTGTCAACGGCTTCGGGTCGGACGCGACGGCAGCCTACGGCGCCGTCAACCAGGTGATGGGCTACACGCAGTTCACGGCGATGTCGATTTCGATCGCGGTCTCGATCCTCGGCGCGCAGGCGGTCGGCGGCGGCGACAGAACCCGGCTCGACGGCATCGTGCGGACCGGGCTCGCTTTCAACTTCGTCCTGACCGGCGGGCTCGTGGCGCTGATCTATCTGGCGCCGCGCGCTATCCTCGGCATCTTCATCACCGACGCCGCCGTGCTCGATCTGGCGAAAGGCCTGCTCGACATCGCCCTGTGGAGCTCGGTGCCGTTCGGCCTGGCCACGGTGTTCTCCGGGGCCATGCGCGCGGCGGGCGTCGCGCTGACGCCGATGCTGCTCTCGATCTTCGCCATTGTCGCGATCGAGCTGCCGGCCGCGGTGATCCTGAGCCGCACGATCGGCCTTGAGGGCGTATGGGCCGCCTATCCCATCGTGTTCTGCGCTATGTTCGTTTTGCAGATGGGCTATTACCTCGCGGTCTGGCGCAAGCGCGCGATCCAGCGTCTGATCTAACGCTCAAAGTATTACGACCATCATTAAACGGTGGACCTGTGGCGCACCCTGCGCCACAATAGAGGAAAAGCCAGACCAGAAAGTCAGGTCAGGGAGAACGAGTTTGACCCGCATTGCCCCGCAGTTCCTGTTCGATTTCGGCAGCCCGAACGCCTATCTCAGCCATCTCGCGATTCCCGCGATCGAGCAGCGCATCGGCGTCAAGTTCGAATACGTTCCGATCCTGCTCGGCGGCATCTTCAAGTCGACCAACAACAGGTCGCCGGCCGAGACGCTCGCCGGCATCAAGAACAAGCGTGAATTCCAGCAGGTCGAGACCGAACGCTTCATCAAGCGCTTCAAAGTCCAGCCCTATGTCTGGAATCCCCATTTCCCCGTCAACACGCTGAACCTGATGCGCATGGCGATCGCGGCGCAAGCGGAAGGCGTGTTCGAGGCCTATGTCGAGGCCGCCTTCCACCACATGTGGCGCGAACCGAAGAAGATGGACGATCCTGAAGTCGTGGCGAAGGCGCTGGCGTCCTCCGGCCTCGATGCCCAGAAGCTGTTCGCCCGCGCGCAGGAGCCCGAGGTGAAGGGCAAGCTGATCAGGAACACCGAGGAGGCCGTCGCCCGCGGCGCGTTCGGCTCGCCGACCTTCTTCGTCGGCAACGAGATGTTCTTTGGCAAGGAACAGCTCCGCGAAGTCGAGGAGATGGTGTCGGGGAAGTGAAGCGCGCGAATGGCGAGTAGCGAATAGCGAGTGGAAATCGCGCTCACTATTCGCTACTCCCTATTCGCCATTCGCCAATAATCGAACGGAGTTGTCTCATGCGTATCCTCGTGGTTGGCGCCGGCGCCATCGGCGGCTATTTTGGTGGCAGGCTGTTGCAGGCCGGCCGCGACGTCACCTTCCTGGTCCGTCCGCGCCGGGCCGGCGAGCTCGCCAGCGCCGGGCTCGTCATCAAGAGCCCGAATGGCGATGTGACCTTGAAGAATCCGCCGACCGTGCAGGCCGACGCGCTCAAGGACAAGTTCGACGTCGTGCTGCTCAGCTGCAAGGCGTTCGATCTCGACGACGCCATCAAGTCGTTCGCGGCCGCCGTCGGGCCGAACACCGCGATCATCCCCATGCTGAACGGCATGAAGCATCTCGACATTCTCGACCAGACCTTCGGCGCCGAGCGTGTGCTCGGCGGCCTCTGCGCCATCGCCGCGACCTTGAACGAGCAGCGTGAGGTGGTGCAGCTTCAGCCGATGCAGGCGATCAGCTACGGCGAGCGCGACGGCAATCTGTCCGATCGCGTCAAGGCGATCGACGAAGCCTTCAGGAGCGGCATCACCGGCGCCGCCGCCAGCCAGAACATCATGCAGGACATGTGGGAGAAGTGGGTGTTCCTCTCCTCGCTCGCAGCATCCACCAGCCTGATGCGGACCTCTGTCGGCAACATTCTAGCAGCGCCCGGCGGCCGGGATTTCCTGCTCGGCATGCTGGATGAGACCAGCGCGATCGCTAGCGCGTCGGGCTACCCGCCGGGCGGGCCGTTCTTCGAGCGGGTGAAGGGCAACCTCACCACCGAAGGATCGCCGATGACGGCGTCGATGTTCCGCGACATCAAGGCCGGCCTGCCGGTCGAGGCCGATCACGTCATCGGCGACCTCATCGCGCGCGCCGACGCCGCCAAGGTGCCGGTGCCGAAGTTGCGGATCGCCTACACGCATTTGAAGGCGTATGAGAAGCAGCGGCTGGGGTAGCTGCGGACCACACACTCGGTGTCGTCCCGGGGCGCGCGGAGCGCGAACCCGGGACCCATAACCACAGAGAGTAGTTATGGAGCGAAGTGGTGACTCCGAGTCTTCGCAAAAACGCCATCCTGTGGCTATGGATCCCGGGTTCGCGCTTTGCGCGCCCCGGGATGACGAGCCGTGTTTGCATCCTGCGCTACTTCAAATGCGCGAGATAGTGCGAGACGGCGGTGATTTCTTCGTCGCTCATGCGATAGGCGACATCGACCATCGCGGCGACGCCGTTGCCGATGCGCTGGCCGGCCTTGTAGTCGTGCAGCGCCTTGACGAGATATTCCTCGCGCTGGCCCGCGAGCCGCGCCACCGCCTTGGTGCCGGCGTAGCTGTCCGTATGGCACGAAGCACAGCGGCGACCGGCGGCCACCTGCGCGCCCTTTTTCGACAGGTCCGGATCTTTGTCCTCCACCCCTTTCGGCGGCGCAAGCTGCGAGAAGTAAGCCCCGAAGTTGCGGATGTCCTCGTTGGTAATCTCCTCGGCGATCGGCATCATCTGCTCGTTCTTGCGCGCGCCGGCGCGGAAAAACACCAGCTGCCACTGGATGAATTGATCGGGCTGCCCGGCGAGCGAGGGGACGTTCTCGGTTTGCGAAATGCCGTTCTCGCCGTGACAGCCGGAGCAGGCGGCGGCCTTCTCCTTGATCGCGGAACTATCGGCAGCACCCGCCGGAACGGCACCGAGCGCCAGAAGCGCAAGCGCGCTGATTGCGTGCGAGATGAACTGCCGGCGCATCATGGAATTCCGATCTGATCAACTGCGTCGCTTCCGGGGCATGCGGAGCACGTGCCCTGGATCCATAACCACCGCTTGGGGTTATGGGTTCCGGACTTGCGCTGGCGCGCAATCCGGAACGACGGCATCTGCTTTGAAATGAAGGAGGCTGCGACGGTCGCCCGCTCGCAGCCTCTCCGTGACGTCGCGTTACTTCTTGCTGTAGCTGATGCGATAGATCGCGCCGGCCCAGTCGTCGGCAACCAGGATCGATCCGTCCTTGGCCAGAAGAATGTCGTTGGGACGGCCGAGATAGCCCTGGTCGCCCTCGAGCCAGCCGGAGGCGAAGATCTCCCGCTTGGGATTCTTGCCGTCCGGCCCGACGATCACGCGCACGATGCGTGCGCCCTGGTACTTGTGGCGATTCCAGGAGCCATGCTCGGCGATCAGGATGTTGTTCTTGTACTCGGGCGGAAACTGGTCGCCGGTATAGAACTTCATGCCGAGCGGAGCGACATGGGCGCCGAGATTCAGCACCGGCGGCGTGAACTCGGAGCACTTGTGGCCCATCGCGAACTTGTCATCAGGCAGATTGCCCTGGTGGCAATAGGGATAGCCGAAATGCTCGCCGATCCGGTTGATCATGTTCAGCTTGTCCGAGGGCAGATCATCGCTGATCCAGTCGCGGGCATTCTCGGTGAACCAGAGCTTGCCGGTACGCGGATCGACGTCGCCGCCGACCGAGTTGCGCACGCCGAGCGCCCAGATCTCCGCGTTGCCGGTCTTGGGATCGACGCGCCGGATCTGCGAGACGCTGGTCGGCGGGATGCCGATATTGAAGGGCGGCCCGAACGGCAGGAAGAACCAGCCTTCCTTGTCGACCGCGATGTACTTCCAGCCATGCGCGGCATAGGACGGCATGTCGTCATAGACGACCTTGCCGTCGCCGGGATTGTCGAGCTTGTTTTCGATGTCGTCGTAGCGGATCAGCTTGTCGACCGCGATGACGTAGAGCGCGCCGTCCTTGACGGCGAGCCCCGTGGGCATGTTCAGCCCCTTGAGGATGGTCTTGACCTCTTTCTTCCCGCCACTGTCCTTGATGGCATAGACGTTGCCGAGGCCGAACGAGCCGACGAACAGGGTGCCCTTGTCGCCCCAGGCCATCTGACGCGCCGCCAGCACGCCCGAGGCGTAGACCTCGATCTTGAAACCCGCCGGCAGCTTGATCTTCTTGATGATGTTGGCGAGCTCGGCGTCGGAGGCGCCGGTCGGCGGACCCGAGGGCGGCGCGAGACCCTTCTGCGCCTCGGTCTCGTCGCCCAGGAACCAGTCATCCGGCGGATGGGTCCAGAACTCCTTGGTGCCGGATTCGTATTTCTTCAGCGCCCGGTTCTTGTCCTGCTGCTGCGCATTGCCGGCGCTGGTCCCCGCGAGAAGAGCAGCCGCTGCAAGCGCCAGAACGGATTGAAAGACGGATCTATGGAATGTCATCGCGTCACTCCCCTGAGGCAGCCGTAAGGGCTGCGCATTATTTTCTTTTGCTAGTCGAGAGGCGAAGTTTTGGTCCGTCGTAACGACAGACGCAAAAAAAGGTTAGCACATCTGCAAGCGCTGAGAAGCGCGGCACATGCACCGCGGTTGCGCGGCATAAAAATTGAGACGGAATGTCAACGAGGCCAAACGCGCGGCGAGGGCGGTCTCGCTGCAACGCGGAATCAAGACGGCGCACGCCTCATGTGCGGGCAGGGAGGAGGCCGGACTACACAAAACGCGAAAACAACCCCATGCACAGTAGAACGGCGCAAGCCGCGCTGCTCGGGGTGAGACCCGGCAGGCATTTGACCTGTCGAGCAAAATATCAATCGCGGCGCTCAACCGGCGACCGGGTAGGGTCCATCGTCGAACACCGTGTCATGATAACCTTTGGCCCCGATCTCGCGCGCCAGCGCACTGCGAAAATCGCGCCCCTCGCGCAGGCAGCGCAGCACATGCGCGAAGTCGAATTCGGGCCGCCAGCCCAGCTCGCGCCGCGCGCGTTCGTTGGCATAGACGCGGTCGATCGTGGGGAACAGGTTCCAGCCGCGCGCCGCATAGAGCTGGGCGCAATCCGGATAGAGCTCGCGCACGACACTGGCGGCATCGCGTGCAAGCGCGGCGAGATGGCGCGGCTCGAACGGGCTGGTCGCCGAAATGATGTAACGGGCGAAACCGATCTTTGGCGCGCGCTCGACGGCGAGCAGGTGGGCGCTCACCGCGTCCGCGATATCCAGCCGGCGATAGAGCAGCTCGTTGGCCTGCGCGTTGTCCATCGCGTAAGCCGACCGCATCGCCGGATCGTCGTCGTCCTCCGGAAAGAAGCGCGAGGTCCGCAACACCACGACCGGCAATCCGCGCTCGCGGAAGAACAGCTCGCACAGCGTCTCCGCCATCAGCTTGGTGGTGCCGTAGATATTCTTGGGAACGGGCGGCAGATCCTCGGTGACCCACACCGCCGCCTGTCCCGCCTCCGGCCGAAGCTGCGAGCCAAACGCGCTGGTGGTGCTGGTGAAGACGAAGCTCTTCACACCGGCCGCCGCGGCCGCCTCGAGCAGATTGAGCGAGCCTGATACGTTGGTGTCGACAAAATCCTGCTTGCTGTGGGTCGCCACATGCGGCTTGTGCAGGGTCGCGGTGTGGATCACCGCCGTAACGCCGTCCATCTGGCGCCGCACGAAACCGGGATCGACGATCGAGCCGACCGCGTCGGTGAAGGGCGATGGCTTCAGATCGAGCCCGCGCGCGGGCGCCCCGCGACGCTGGAGCGTCCGCAAGACGGCCTCCCCGAGGTGACCCGCGCTGCCCGTAACCAGGATTGTCATTGCATCCCCAAGACAACCGCCGGCGGCGTGGAGAACCACGTTTCCGACCGGATCAGCTGGATGCTCTGGGAAAAATTGGAGCGGGCGAAGGGGCTCGAACCCTCGACCCCGACCTTGGCAAGGTCGTGCTCTACCACTGAGCTACACCCGCATCCTGTGTCGGTCGCGTGACGCGCCGGCAACGGCTGTCGTATGCCAAAAGCGGGAGGGGAATGCAACAGCTACCGGCGGCATAGATGCGCAATCCGGGGCCCAATATCGACCCCTGATGCGGCCAAACAGCCCGAAAACGCCCCGGAACCGGCGAATCGGCGGCGGCGGATTGAAATTCGGCCCATTCGGCCCAATCTAGGAGCCGACAGCGCAGCATAGGAAGCGGCGGCATGCTAAAGAGCCGCCATTCCGGACATCAGACGAGGGGATCCCGTGACGATCATCGACCAGGGTAACGGAGCCGCAAACCCGGCCGCCGCAGATCTGATCAAGGACACCACCACCCAGACCTTCGTGAAGGACGTCATCGAGGAATCGAAGCGCCAGCCGGTGCTGATCGATTTCTGGGCGGAGTGGTGCGGCCCCTGCAAGCAGCTCACGCCCGTGCTGGAAAAGGCGGTCAGGGCGGCCAAGGGCAAGGTCAAGCTGGTCAAGATGAACATCGACCAGCACCCGGCGATCCCCGGCCAGATGGGCATCCAGTCGATCCCGGCCGTGATCGCCTTCGTCAACGGCCAGCCGGCCGACGGCTTCATGGGCGCGGTGCCCGAGAGCCAGCTCAATGCCTTCATCGAAAAGCTGACCAAGGGCGTCGTCGCGCCGGGCGAGGTCAACGTCGCCGAGATCGTGCAGGAGGCCGAGGCGGTGCTCGCCGACGGCGACGCGGCTGCGGCAGCGCAGATCTATGCCGAAGCGCTCCAGCATGATTCGACCAATATCGCGGCCCTGGCCGGCCTTGCGAAGTGCTACGCCGTCGCCGGTGCGATGGAGCAGGCCAAGCAGACGCTGGCCATGGTGCCGGAATCCAAGCGCAACGACCCCGCGGTGAAGGCCGTGCAGACCACGATCGATCTCGCCGAGCAGGCCCAGTCGCTCGGACCGGTCGCGGAGCTGGAACAGAAAGTCGCCGCAAACCCGCTCGATCATCAGGCCCGATTCGACCTGGCGACTGCGCTCAACGCGCAAGGCGACCGCACTGCTGCCACCGCGCAGCTGCTCGAGATCGTCAAGCGCGACCGCAAGTGGAACGATGACGGTGCCCGCAAGCAGCTGGTGCAGTTCTTCGAGGCCTGGGGCGGCACGGATGATGCAACCGTCGAGGGACGCAAGCGCTTGTCGACGATCCTGTTTTCGTAAGGCCCTCATTTGAGCATGATCTGCTCGGAAAACCGCTGCACGCTTTTCCGGATCATGCGCTAGCAAGGCCAGGGGGACCGGGCAGATGCCGATCAATATCGAATATCGCGGCCCCGCCGACCTCCCGGAGATCATTCCGGTGTTTCCGCTGCCGGGCGCGCTGCTGCTGCCGCGCGGCCAGATGCCGCTCAACATCTTCGAGCCGCGCTACCTTGCGATGGTCGACGATTCCTTCCGCGACGGCCATCGCCTGATCGGCATGATCCAGCCCGACGTTGCGCACTCGCCGAAGGATTCCGACAAGTCGACGCTGTTCCGGGTCGGCTGTGTCGGCCGCATCACCCAGCTCGCCGAATCCGGCGACGGCCGCTATATCCTCGAGCTCACCGGCGTCTCGCGCTTCAAGGTGGTCGAGGAGCTCGACGTGCTCACCGCCTACCGGCAGTGCAGGGTGGATTTCTTCGCCTACGCCAATGACTTCACCGCGCGCATGGGCGAGGAGGAGGTCGACCGCGAGGCGCTGCTGGCCGTGCTGGCGGACTTCCTGAAAGCCAACAATCTCAAGGTCGACTGGGAGGGCGTCGAAAGCGCGCCCAACGAAGCGCTCGTCAACGCGCTGGCGATGATGTCGCCCTATGGCCCCGCCGAGAAGCAGGCCATGCTGGAGGCGCCCGACCTGAAGACCCGCGCCGAGATCCTGATCGCCGTCACCGAGATGGATCTCGCCAAGAAGCGCACCAGCGGCGATCCGCCGCTGCAGTGAGGACGGCGTTCAGCCCTAACCCCATAGCGCTTCAGGCTGCGTAGATTGCCGCTTCGGCCTTGCGCTGCGCCAGTGGCGCGATCCTGGAGGCCTGCAGGGGCCGGCTGAAATAATAGCCCTGCGCCTCGACACAGCCCTCCTCGCGCAGGATGGCCAGCTGCTCCGCGGTTTCGACGCCTTCGGCCGTGGATGTCTTGCCGAGGCTCGTGGCGAATCGCACCACTGCGCGAGCGATCCGACGAGACTCTTCCGTCGCACTGGCCAGCTCGCTGACGAAGCTGCGGTCGATCTTCACCTTGTCGAACGGAAACTTCTGCAGGAAGCTCAGCGACGAATAGCCCGTGCCGAAATCGTCGAGGGCAATGCGCACGCCGAGCTCGCGCAATTGGCCGAGCGCGGCGAAGACAGCCCCGCTGTCGTGCATGATGACGGTTTCGGTGACCTCGAGCTCAAGCCTGTGTGAGGCAATTCCCGAATTTGCCAATGCGCCGACGATCGAGGAGACGAGCTCCTTGCCTCTGAATTGCGCGGGCGACAGGTTAATCGCGATCTTCAGATCGGAAGGCCACTTGGCTGCTTCGGCGCAGGCGGTCCTCAAGACCCATTCGCCCATGGGCAGGATCAGGCCGGTTTCCTCCGCGAGCGGAATGAACTCGCCCGGCAAGACCAGACCACGCTCGGGGTGATGCCACCGCAACAACGCCTCATAGCCGCAGATTCGTCCGGTCTCCACACTCACGAACGGCTGGTAATGGAGCTCGAATTCGCCCCGCGCCAGCGCCTTCCGCAGATCCTTTTCCAGGTTGCGCCGGACGTGCATGAGCTGATCGAGCTCGGGCTCGAAGAAGCGGAATGCGCCGCGTCCGCCGCCCTTCGCCGCGTAGAGGGCAAGATCTGCGCTCTTGAGGATCGTGTCTGAATCGGCCCCGTCCCGGGGTGCAATGGCAATCCCGATGCTGGTGCCCACGATGACCTGGTGATCGCCGAGATCAAACGGCTCGCAGAGCGCAGCCTTGATCGTCTCGGCCAAAGCCACCGCGTCCATCGCCGGGCTTGTCACGTAGTCGACGACGGCGAATTCGTCGCCGCCCAGTCGAGCAATGAACGTCGTCTCCCTGCCACAATCCTGCAAGCGGGCCGCGACTGAACGTAGCAGCGAGTCGCCTGTTGGGTGTCCGAGCGTGTCGTTGATCTCCTTGAATCGATCGAGGTCAAGCATCAGAACCGCCAAATGGAGATTCCCGTCACGGGTGTCGGCCAGAGCATGCTCCAAACGCGCTCTGAGCAGGACGCGGTTCGGCAGCTCAGTCAGGGCGTCGTGTTGCGCCATGTAGGTGATCTTCGCTTCGGACCGACGCTGCTCCGTGACGTCGAGGTGCGTGGCCACCCAGCCGCCGCCGGCCATCGGCTGTCGCGTCACACAGATCAGCCGGCCGTCGGCGAACGCATCGATCCGGCTCGAAACCGCATGGACCGGCAATGCATCGAGTTTGGCGATCTGGCGTTCGGCGGCAGAATCGCTGGCGTCGCCTTCGAGTATGCCGTTCATGATGCGATGTCGGATGATGTCGCGGTGCGCAGTTCCGGCGCGCAACAATTCCGGCGGCAGCCGGTATAATCTGGCGTAGCGCTCGTTGCATATGACGAGGCGCTTCTCGGCATCGAACATGCAAAGGCCCTCGACCATGTGGTTGATGGCCGTGTCCAGCCTCAGCTTCTGCTGGCTTAGATCGTTCTGCGAGCCTTCGAGCTGCTGACGGGCGACCGAAAGCTGGCTGATGATCTCCTCGAACCTGGCGGTTCTGCTTGCCAGGCGACGATCGGCCAGCACGCCGATCAGGCTCATCCCCAGCACGGACAGCGCGACACCGGCGATCGCAAGCGCGAGAACGGCCGGAGACAGCGACAGGGCGCTCGTCGCGCGCGTTGGATCCGGCGTGATATGCACCGCACCCATCGCCGTGAAGTGATGCGATATGATGGCAAGCGTCAGCAGGACTGCCGCCGCGAGCGTTCCCTGGTAGTTCCGATACTTGATCGCGACAGCCAAAGCGGCGTAGCCGAAGCACACGCCGAGAACGATCGAGACGAGCACGAGATCCAGCGACCACGCGACGCGGCCCGGGACTTCAAGCGCCCACATTCCGAGATAGTGCATGCTTGCAATGCCGCCGCCGATGATGATGCCGCCTGTCCCCGGGCGCCACCGGCTGGAATCGCCGGCCGCAATGCCGAAGCCCATTGACGTCAGAAACATCGCGGTGGCCAGCGAAAGCGACGTCAGCACGATGCCGTAGCCGGTCGCAACGCCCGGCTCGTAGGCGAGCATGGCGACGAAATGCGTTGCCCAGATGCCGTAGCCGATGGCGGCGCCGGCAATCGCGATCCAGATCAGGCGCGTTCTTGCGCGCGCCGCGATCGCACGACGGAAGATACTGACCGCGACGATGCTGGCGACGAAGCAGACCAGGCCGGCGAGCACGACGAGCCGAAGATCATGCTCGACGGTAAGGCAAGACAAGACGCGAAACATCCGGGCCGCTCCATCGGCAACATTGTCGATTTAGAAACGGGCCAATCGCGTTAATTTTGTGCCGTGACTGATTGGATGCTTATCGACGCATTAAGCTCATCCGCGCAATTTGAACTTTTCGCCGACCGTTGGTCGCGCGACGACTCCGCGCCGGAAGCGCCACAGGCGCGACCGGCAGCGAATGTCTAAGGGCGATTGCGAATGTGCTTGCGGCCGGTGAGCATTGCGCGGGTCAGATTCTCGCGCTGGAGAATCCCCATCAGCAGCACGCCGACCACATGCAGCACGACCAGGACGATGACCGCGTCCGACGAATAATGGTGGGTGTCCTCGACCCACCACACGCCGAAGAACGTGACGGTGACCGACATCGCGCCCGTGATCGCCGAGACCGCGAGCGAGACCAGCGGCGCCACCAGCATCACCGTGCCGGCGGGATTGAGTCCGATATAGCGGCCGGTGATGCCGCGGCGCAGATTCCAGAGATAGCTTGGCGCGGCCCGGAGCCTGGCCCTGATCATGCGGAAGCGCGAATAGCGGCTTCCCCAAAAGCCCCAGACGAGCCGGAAGGCGAGGAGTCCGAGCACCGCATAGCCGACGATGCGGTGAGTTCGGTCATAGATGGTGGGCGTGAACCACGCGGCCAGAACGCAGGCCGCGAGGCTCCAGTGCCAGAGGCGCAGCGGGAGGTCCCAGACTGCGACCGTCCGCGAGGCGGTTCGATCTGCGGGGGTCCTGTCGGACGCCCTGCGCGCTTCTGGGATCGCTTCTTCAATCAAGCGAAGACCATCCTCGAGCCCTGCCTTGCGCAGATCAATCCGCGCAGCCTCCTTCACGGCCTGCTTGTCGATTGAGTCGGCAGTTTACCTCGCAATTTACTTGGCGCAATTTACTTGGCGATCGTGTGCTTCAGGCTGAGGTCTTCGGGGCTGTAGAACAGCTCGTAAAGCTTGCCTTCCTTGACGCCGTAGACCTCGTAGCACGAGCCTTCGATCTTCGAGCGCCGCACCTCGTAACCCAGGGCCTTGGCCTTGGCTTCGGCTTCGCTGGCCGGCTTCCACGACGCCTTGTCGAGCTTGGTGCAGTCCTTGAAACCGTCGGCCATGGCGGCCGACCCCATGCCCATCCCGATCGTCAGTGCAATGGCAGCAACACGAATGACCTTCACGAACATCTCCTCTTCTGTCGTGCGCGCTACGCGAGCCGCGAAGCGGTTCCGAAGGAAGCAAAGGGGGAGGTGAAGTCAATCCGGTATGGGCCTCGATCACGTTAGATAAGTTCTAATGATTCGTGTTAGACGAGTTCTAGCGTGCGTGACAACGCGAATGCTGTCGGGGCGCAGCGCGGATTCGAGCCGCCGCTGCGGCCCTACGCCTCACGGCCCGAGTGCGGCCGCTAATAGCCGGCCACGGCGAGCGCGACGACGGCGCCCATGCCGACCCAGCCGTAGTGCCGACCGCGCGTCGCGAAGGCGTTGGCCAAGGCCGCAAAGCCGAACACGACCGCGAAGGTGGCGACGATCCAGTGCCGGGCGGGGTTCGAGTCCATCCAGGGCGCGGCGAGCAGCAGCACGCCGCCGCCGATCCATGCCACCGTGCTGGTCTGCCACACTAGCCGGATCAGCGTGCGCAATCGCGCCGGCTCGATGCTGGCGCGCGCGAACACCTTGGTCTCGCCGAGCATGCCGTGGATCAGCGCGATCGCGATCGCCGCGAGGCCGGAACATTGCAGGAGCAGGTCGCGCATGGGAATATCTCCATACAGTGATGTATGGTTATGCGCTTGCTTGCTTCGGACTGTCAATACATTAGTGTATGGTCAAGGCTTGGAAACCCGACATGACCACCGAACAGCTCTCCGCCGACGACTGGATCAAGCAAGGCCTCAAGGCGCTCGCCAGAAGCGGCTTCACCGCGCTCAAGGCCGACCCGCTGGCCAAGGCCATGGGGGTGTCGCGCGGCAGCTTCTATTGGCATTTCGCCGATCTCGGCGCGTTCCAGGCCGCCGTTTTGAAGCGCTGGCGCGAGATCGCGGCCGAGCAGATCATCGCCGACGTCGAGGCCGGCGGCGACGAGCCGCTGAGGGCGCTGCTGCGCAGGTCGTTCGGCACGCGGCTCGATCTCGAACGCGCGGTGCGCAACTGGGCGGCCTTCGACGCGGCGGCGCAAGGAGCCGTGCGCGCAATCGACCGCCGCAGGCTGGATTATATCGAGCAGCTGCTGGCCAGGCGCGGGCTCGAGGCGGCGACGGCGCAGGCCCGCGCACAGATCCTCTACTGGACGTTTCTCGGCTTTGCCCTGTCGGGCGCGCCGGTGCCGGCGGCACGGCTCCAGGCCCTGCTCGACGAGGTCTTCACGATGGTCTCGGCTTGAGCCCGCGATGGGCGGGCGCGAATTTCTGTGCTAGAGGCAGCCGATCGCCGGAGACCCCCATGAACGCGTCCACCGAACGTGCCGAAGCCAGCGTCGATCCCAAATTGCTGGAGATTCTCGTCTGCCCGCTGACCAAGGGCCCGCTGGAATTCGATGCTGCAAAGCAGGAGCTGATCTCGCGCAGCGCCAAGCTCGCCTATCCGATCCGCGACGGCATCCCGATCATGCTGCCGGAAGAGGCGCGGAAGATCGATTGAGAGAGGGCGAGTGGGGAATGGCGAATAGCGAATGGACCACTCGCTACTCGCTACTCCCTATTCACCCCTTACAACGCCTCGCCCTTCAGCAATCTTGGCACCTCGCCGGTCAGCCCGGCGGCCTGACGGATGAACAGGTTCTTCAGCGGCGGGGCGCGGTCGACCAGGCCGAGGCCGATGTCGCGGACGGTGCGCAGCAGCGTCGACTGGTTCGAGAACAGGAAGTTGAGCGAGTTGGTGGCAACGCCCATCGCCATGGTGTCGAAGCGGCGCCAACGCTGGTAGCGCTCGAGCACGTCGGCCCCGCCGATATCCATGCCGAGCCGCGCGGCATCGACGACGACCTCGGCCAGCGCCGCGACATCCTTCAGCCCCATGTTGAGGCCCTGGCCCGCGATGGGATGGATGACATGGGCGGCGTCGCCGACCAGCGCGAGGCGGGTGGCGATGAAGGAGCGCGCGACGAAATAGGACAGTGGGAACGCGCGCGGCTTGTCGAGCGCCTTCACCTCGCCGAGATGCAGGCCGAACCGCTGTTCGAGCTCGGCGTGAAATTCCTCGTCGCTGAGCGCGACGATACGCGCGGCCTCGGCCCGGCGCTCGGTCCACACCAGCGAGGAGCGCTTGCCCGAAAGCGGCAGGATCGCGAACGGACCTGCCGGCAGGAAGTGCTCCTCGGCGCGGCCCTCGTGATCGCGCTCGTGGCCGACGGTGACGACGATGCCGGCCTGGTCATACTCCCAGCCATGGGTCGGAATGCCGGCGCGCTCGCGCAGTTTTGACCGCGCGCCGTCGGCGGCGACCAGCAGGCTGGCGGCGATCACACTGCCGTCGCCCAGCGTCACGTCGATACCCTCGTCACGCGCCTCATAGGACGCCACAATGGTGGCACGCAGGTCGATGCCCTCGGCCTCCGCACGCGCCGTCAGCGCATCGATCAGGCGGCGGTTCTCGACCATATGCGCGAACGGCTCGCCCGGCGCGACGTCGCCGGCGAAGTTGAGGAACACCGGACGGGTGGCGTCCTCCAGCTTGGAATCGGTGACGACCATGTCGAGGATCGGCTGCGCCTCGCTCCTGACGTCGTCCCAGGCGCCGATCGCCTCGAACAGGCGGCGGCAGGCGGCCACGATCGCGGTGGCGCGGGGGTCGCGGCTCGGCCGCGTGCCGAGCGCGGGATCGGCGACGATGACGGGAATCTCGGGCCCAAGCCCCTGGCGCAGCGCCAGGGCCAGCGCGAGGCCGGCAAACGCGCCGCCACCAATGACAATGCTACCCTGTACCGACATACCCAAATTCCTGGTCAATTCTCGGTCTTGCTAGCAGACTTGAGCTGGGCGAAACAGTGCGGTGAAACGAGGGCGGCGAGCCCTTCGTTCCGTCATTCCGGGTTCTTCGCTGTCGCGATGCCCGGAAATGACGAGACATTTGAGAGTTCATTCCATGTCCAAAAGCCTGATCGACCTCATTTCGATCCTCGACCTCGAACAGCTCGAGGTGAACCTGTTCCGCGGCAACAGCCCGAAGACGAGCTGGCAGCGCGTGTTCGGCGGTCAGGTGATCGGGCAGGCGATGGTGGCGGCCTGCCGCACCGTCGAGGGACGCCTGCCGCATTCGCTGCATTGCTATTTCATCCTGCCGGGCGATCCGCAGATTCCGATCATCTACCAGGTCGAACGCCTGCGCGACGGCAAGAGCTACTCGACCCGCCGCGTCACCGCGATCCAGCACGGCAATGCGATCTTCTCGATCATGGTCTCGTTCCATGCCGAGGAGGAAAGCGCCTTCGATCATCAGGACAAGATGCCCGACGTGCCGCCGCCGGAGAAGCTCACGGCGGAGGAGGTGGCGAAGCAGCCGATGTTCAAGGAGATGCCGGAGTTCATCCGCCGCTACTATGAATCGGATCGGCCGATCGAGCTGCGTCCGGTCGAGCTTGGCCGTTATTTCGGCCAGAAGATCGACGACGGCCGCATCCATGTCTGGATCAAGACTGCGGCGAAGCTGCCTGACGATCCGGCGCTGCACATGTGCGCGCTCGCTTACGCCTCGGACTTCTCGCTGCTGGACGCAATCATGGCGCGCTATGGCCGCACGCTGTTCGACAAGCGCATGATGCCGGCGAGCCTCGACCACGCCATGTGGTTTCACCGCCCGTTCCGCGCCGACGAATGGCTGCTCTACGCCCAGGATTCGCCGAGCGCACGCGGCGGCCGCGGCTTGACCCGCGGCTCCATCTTCAAGCCCGACGGCACATTGGTCGCCTCGGTCGCGCAGGAAGGCTCCGTGCGCGAGCGCAAGGGATGATCAGCTCGAACGCGAGGTCTCTCTCGCGTTCGAGGCATTCCGGATCATGCACCAAGAGAGCCGCGCGGCGCGAGCACGGTCTGCGAGGCAAACCAGTTCATGATCCAGCGATACACCCACGGAATCGGGATGATCAGGGTGCACAGGATCGCAGCGACGATCCCGCGCCAGAGGATGTCGAGACCGCTGCCCTTGAACACGATCTCGCGCCGCGTGCCTTCGATGCTGCGGCAGAACCAGCGCATCTGCGCTGCAGCGACCCAGGCCCAGCCGATGATGGTGATGATGGAAATCGCGAACAGCAGATTCCAGCCGATATAGGCCCAGACCGAGCCGGTGAAGCTCAAGCCCAGGGGCTGCCCGTTGGAGGCGAGGTTCGCGACCATCCATTTGATCAGCAGCCAGTAGAGCACGATCTGCGCGACGAACAGCAGGTTGCTCAAGATCTCGCTGCCGATGAAGCCGAGGGCGATCGCCAGAGCGATGAAGCCGAAGAACCAGGGCACCAGCGTCATCGCGTTGCCGGTGAAGCTGAGATTGGGTCGTCCCGGGACTTTGAAGCAGGGCACGATCCAGTTCGTGTACCAGACGAACAGCCACGGCACCGGGATGATGAAGCACGAGCCGATCACCAGCACGAGCGTGCGCCAGGTGAACTCGAGGATGCCGAAATCGACGGCCAGCGAGCCTCCGCCACCGGCATAGCCACCGGAGCCCGTCATCGGCGGGCCGCCCGCCGGCATCATCGGCGGCGCGCCGCCGCCCCCGACCAGGCCGGGAATTTCAGCGGCCTTCTGCCAGCCGGCCATGCCCTCGGTCCACACCAGCGTGTCCGGGCGCACGACCCCCTGGGCGACCAGATCGCGGAATTGCCCTTCCGGAAAGGGCCCCTGCTGCTTGCCCTCGGATGCGTAGAACCAACTCGCCATGAAGCGTCCCCTCAAAATACTTATGTCCCGCCTGGCCGGCCCGGGTTCACCGCATCCATGCCAAAAATGCATTGTGAAGGATGAACGGTTGCCCTGTACAGAGGCGGCCGTTCACATGGCCAAACGTTTTTCCGCTTCAGTCTGCAAGTTTTTTGTGCCATTTGCCCGGAAAGATGCCAGATTGACGCAGCGCCCGGCACATGCGGCGCAGCGCATCCCGGGGAATAGGCCTGACCATGAAACTCGTCGTCGCGATCATCAAACCCTTCAAGCTCGATGAGGTCCGCCAGGCCCTGACGGCGATCGGCGTCCACGGCATGACGGTGACCGAGGTCAAGGGCTATGGCCGCCAGAAGGGCCACACCGAGATTTATCGCGGCGCCGAATATGTCGTGAACTTCCTGCCCAAGCTGCGCATCGAGATCGCGGTCGCCTCCGACATCGCCGACAAGGCCGTGGGCGTGATCACCGCCTCCGCGCGCACCGGGCAGATCGGCGACGGCAAGATCTTCGTGACGCCGATCGACCACGCGCTGCGCATCCGCACCGGCGAAACCGACAGCGACGCGCTCTGACCAAATAACGTCTTCGTCGATCGCACCGGGCAACGAGGCCATAGGGTGCGACGTCATTTCTATGCCGGGGGAAACGAGATGGCCGGATTGTTGCGCCGCGCGGCGTGTATCGCTGCGCCGATCGGGTTTGTGTCGGTCACGACATCATCGGCGCAAGCCGCGGCAAGTGAGATCAACGCCGCCGACACCGCCTGGATGATCGTCGCCACCGCGCTGGTGCTGATGATGACAATCCCGGGCCTCGCGCTGTTCTATTCCGGCATGGTGCGCAAGAAGAACGTGCTCGCCACCATGGCGCAGAGCCTCGCCGCGGTCGCGCTGATCTCCATTCTCTGGGTCGCGTTCGGCTATTCGCTGTGCTTCGTCGGCGATGGGCCGTGGATCGGCACGCTCGACCGCTGGTTTCTCGCCGGCATGACCCTGGACAGCGTCAATCCGGCAGCGAAGACCATCCCGGAAGCGCTGTTCATGCTGTACCAGATGACGTTTGCCATCATCACGGTGGCGCTGGTCGCGGGCTCGGTCGCCGACCGGATGCGGTTCTCCGCCTATCTCCTGTTCTCCGTCGCCTGGTTCATCTTCGTCTACATTCCGCTGGCGCATTGGGTGTGGGGCGGCGGCTTCCTCAACAGCATGGGCGTGCTCGACTTCGCCGGCGGTCTCGTGGTGCACCTGTCGGCCGGCACCGGCGGCCTCGTTGCAGCGAAGGTAATGGGGCGTCGCCACGGCTACGGCAGCGAAAATCTCTCGCCGTTCGATCTTTCGCTTGCGGTGATGGGCACCGGTCTGTTGTGGGTCGGCTGGTTCGGCTTCAACGGCGGCTCGGCCGGCGGAGCCAATTCGCGCGCGGTGATGGCGATTATCGCAACGCACCTCGCCGCCTGCGCCGGCGCGTTGACCTGGGGCGCGATCGAATGGTCGACGCGGCGCAAGCCCTCCGTGCTCGGCATGATCTCCGGCGCGGTGGCGGGGCTTGGCACCATCACGCCGGCCTCCGGATTCGTGGCGCCCTGGCACGGCATCGTCATCGGCATCATTGCCGGTGCGATTTGCTATTGGGCCTGCACCTGGCTGAAGCACCGCTTCGACTACGACGATTCCCTCGACGTGTTCGGCGTCCACGGCATCGGCGGCCTGACCGGGACCCTGCTCGCCGGCGTGTTCGCCACCAGCGCCATCGGCGGCACCGCCGGCCTGTTCGAGGGCCATCCGCAGCAATTACTGATCCAGTTCTACGGGGTCGCCGTCACCTTCGTCTGGTCGGCAGGCGTGAGCTTCATCCTGCTCAAGCTGGTCGGCCTGTTCGTGCCCTTGCGCGTATCCCGTGAGCAGGAACTCGAGGGGCTGGATATTTCGCAGCACGGTGAAGCCCTGCAATGAGCGCCGACGCTACTTAATTACCATTTCGCTGCCCGACACATGAGCAACATTGTGTCGGCAGCCTGTCGTGCTTGCATTTTGAGCAGACGTGACCACGTTTTGGGCGCGACGGAATAGCGCACCGCACCGCGATACCCGTCAAACGCGAAAACCCCCGTCTTCATAGTCCGTTAGGCAACACGCCTGATCTGGCACGGCATTTGATTCTAAGGGTCCTGGCTGTGCCCGCGTAGTGAACTTCTCCCTCGTGGCGAACCAGTCGAGAACGCCCGGCCATGTCCGGACCGGGCCCAAGCGGGGATAGGACCCATGAAAATTGTTATGGCGATCATTAAGCCATTCAAGCTGGAAGAAGTCCGTGACGCCCTGACCGCCATCGGCGTTCATGGTCTCACGGTGACGGAAGTCAAGGGATATGGCCGCCAGAAGGGCCATACGGAAATCTATCGCGGCGCCGAATATGCCGTGAGCTTCCTGCCCAAGATCAAGATCGAGGTCGCTGTCGCTTCCGACCAGGTCGACAAGACCATCGACGCCATCACGTCCGCCGCGAAAACCGGACAGATCGGCGACGGCAAGATCTTCGTCATCAACCTCGACCACGCGGTGCGCATCCGCACCGGCGAGGCCGATGCCGCGGCCCTCTGATTTCGCGCTCAACCTTATCCAAGCAGGAGTGAATATTATGACGTTCAAGCGTCCCTATGGCGCGGGATTGGCGGCTCTCGCAGTCGGCCTGTTCGCTGCGACCGCAGCCTACGCCGAGCCAACGGTCAACAAGGGAGACAACGCCTGGATGCTGACATCGACAGTGCTGGTGCTGTTGATGACGATCCCCGGCCTCGCCCTGTTCTACGGCGGTCTCGTCCGCTCCAAGAACATGCTCTCCGTCCTGATGCAGGTGTTCTACACCGTCTGCATCGTCACCGTGATCTGGGCCGTGTACGGCTACAGCCTCGCCTTCACCGGCGGCTCCGACTTCATCGGCGGCTTCTCCAAGGCCTTCATGATGGGCGTCACCACCGACTCGAAGGCCGCGACCTTCTCGGTCGATGCCAACATCTCGGAGCTCATCTACATGTGCTTCCAGATGACCTTCGCGGCGATCACGCCCGCCCTCATCGTCGGCGCCTTCGCCGAGCGCATGAAGTTCTCGGCGATCGCCCTCTTCATCCCGCTCTGGGTCACGCTGATCTACTTCCCGATCGCGCACATGGTCTGGTACTGGCCCGGCCCGGACATGATCCAGGACGCTGCCAAGGCGCTCGCCGCGGCCACTGACGCGGCGGCAAAGACCGCGGCGCAGGCCAAGCTCGACGAGATCAACGCCGACGCCGGCTGGATCTTCAAGATGGGTGCGATCGACTTCGCCGGCGGCACCGTGGTGCACATCAACGCCGGCATCGCAGGCCTCGTCGGTGCTCTCCTGATCGGCAAGCGTGTCGGTTACGGCAAGGAGCTAATGGCCCCGCACTCGCTGACGATGTCGATGATCGGCGCCTCGCTGCTCTGGGTCGGCTGGTTCGGCTTCAACGCCGGCTCCAACCTCGAAGCCAGCGGCGGCGCTGCGCTTGCCATGACCAACTCCTTCGTCGCCACCGCGGCCGCCGCGCTGTCGTGGATGTTCGCGGAGTGGATCATCAAGGGTCATCCGTCGGTGCTCGGCGTCATCTCCGGCGCCGTCGCGGGCCTCGTGGCCGTCACCCCTGCCGCCGGCTTCTCCGGTGTCATGGGCGCGATCGTCCTCGGCCTGGTCGTCGGCGTGGTCTGCATGTTCTTCTGCACCGTCGTGAAGAACGCGCTGGGCTATGACGACAGCCTCGACGTGTTCGGCGTGCACTGCATCGGCGGCATCGTCGGCGCCCTCGGCACCGGCATTCTCGTCAACCCCGCCCTCGGCGGTGCCGGCATCATCGACTACACCGCGATCCCGCCGAAGGTCGCCGATTACGACTTCGCCGTGCAGATGCTGGCCCAGATCAAGGCCGTCGTCACCACGCTGGTGTGGTCGGGCGTCGGCTCGGCGATCCTCTACAAGGTCGTCGACGTGATCGTCGGTCTGCGCACCAATGTCGAAAGCGAGCGTGAAGGTCTCGACATCACCGAGCACACCGAGCGCGCCTACAACATGTGACTCCTCCCGGGCGCGGTCTCCTTCGGGGATCGCGCCCAGAACTACGGTTCGGGCACATACCCGGCAATGCCCTGACCGTCGAGGGGCTCCAGCGCAAGCTGGAGCCCCTTTCTTTTTGGCTGGTTCCCCTTGCAAGAGGGGGGTGCCTTAGTTTGAAATCTGAGGCACCTTGACGATTGACCAGCTTAGAGGTCGTCTGAGTAATCTTGGGCGGCCTTCTTGTTTGCGAAGGGGCCAGCCACAACCTTGAAGTTGTCGTTGAGAAGATACCAGCCCTGCTCGTTGACGCCGACTGATTCAAGTAGGTCCCAGCCAATATACGCTGGATCGAAATTATCACTCATTTTGTTGTACTCTTAGTTGGAAATAGCCCCACGCATAGGAACGTTTGAAGATGCCAAGAGGTCCAAGGGGCGAGAAACGTCACACCGACACTGTACAGAGCGCCATGCTGATCGGCAGGATCGCGACCGGTGGTCGAGAACACGCCCAGCAAGGCGCCGAATCGGGCGAAGGGCGGCCGAGCGGGCGGCAGGGCAAGGGCCGCCGCTCTTGCTCCGGATGAGCGCGTTCGGATCGCTCAGAGAGCAGCGGCGGCAAAAGCCAAACGCGAGGGGTAGCAGATTCGGCTCCCTCACTTTTTTGGTGTGAATCTGGGTCTCTGAGCCAGAATCCCTTGAAGCGACTCAGAACCTCTGATACTGGAGTTCCAGTAACAGAGGATTAACCATGTCCGACTCTGACATGCTCAAGGCCGCAGAGGCTGAAGTTGCAAGGCTCGAAAAGGAACTGGAGGCGACCCCCGCCTACCAGAAACTTCAGCTCGCCAAAAAGGTGGTCAATTTGTATCGAGCCACTCCTGACGCGCGGTATGTCGGCGAACATGCCGCCAATTTCGGCCGGCCCAAACCCAGCCCTTCGGCTGAGGTCAAAATTAATAACCCCGTACCGCCAAAACGGCTTTGGCTGGCAAGCACCAAAACTCAGCGCATTGAATCGGCTGCGATCAAATACCTTGCAGCCAAGGCCGCAAGGGCTCCAGCCAGCGAATTGCTAAATGCGATTACGGCGGCCGGCATTGAAATCACCGGAGCCGAACCAGCTAAAGCGCTGTCAGCCTATCTATCCAACTCAAAGGCTCTGAATAACGTTCGCGAATATGGAGGTTATGGTCTGGCCGAATGGGGCATCAGCAAAGGGCCTGACCTCCTAACGAAATCCGGGGCCTAAGCCCCGGATAACGCAGTCCGATCGAACCAAGTGTGGCACCCGTTGAAGGCGGGTCGAAAGGTAGGTGGTACATGACAACATGAAGCTATCGGTACCGGAGGCAATGATCGCGTTGCGAGCGTGATCGTTGCCTTGCGGCCGGCTTGAGGTTCACCCCCGGCGTAGCTCAGTGGACAGAGCACCCGTCTGCTAAACGGGAGTTCACGGTCCGAACCCCGTCGCCGGGGCCACCTCAATATAGCACACATCATTGATTCAGCAACATTTTCCTAGGCTGGCATTGCTCGCCCAGGCTCTGAATCTATTTCAAACTGAGGTTTTCACTTGTCAAAGTCTCAGAATGGAGAAGCGCGCCCAGATCCTCCAGATGCTCTGCAAGGGTTCTTCCATGCGCTCCATCTCTCGGGTGGCTGACGTTTCCTTGAACACGGTCACCAAGCTCTTGATCGATGCCGGTCGTGCCTGCTCTGCCTTCCACGGCGCAACCGTTCGCAACGTGAAGGCCCAGCGCGTTCAGTGCGATGAAATTAGGAGTTTTGCCTATGCCAAGGCCGAGAACGTGCCGAGCGCGAAGGCGGCCCCCATCGGCTCTGGCGATGTCTGGACTTGGACCGCTATCGACGCTGATGCCAAACTGATTATCTCTTGGCTGATTGGCGACCGTGACGCGAGCGCCGCCAGCGACTTCATTGCCGATCCTAAGCCCCGCCTCACCAACCGCGCGTCCAACTCACCACTGGCGGCCACAAGGCCTATCTGAACGCCGTGAGCGAGGCATTTGGAGCCGATGGCGTTGACTACGGCATGTTGGCGACACTGTACGGCAGCGATCCGCAGGCTCAGAAGCGCTACAGCCTGGCGAAGCTAATCGGCGTCGATAAGGACTTGATCCTTGGTTCGCCCGACGTGGCCCACATCTCCACGTCCTACGTGGAGCGCCAGAACCTCACCATGCGCATGTCAATGCGCAGCTTTACCCGGCTCACAAATGCGTTCTCAAAGAAGTTGGAGAACCACTATCACGCGCTCTCGCTCTACTTCGTTTGGTACAACTTCGCGAAGATGCACAAGACGCTCCGTATGACCCCAGCAATGGCCGCCGCCATTGCAAAATCGTCCATGAATATGAGCGATGTGGTAGCATTGATTGACGCTCGCGAATCGGCCCCAGCGAAGCGCGGCCCTATAAGAAACGCGTGGTGGCCTAAGCCATGTTGAACATATCGCGAAGCCGTAATGCCGCTTCCTCAGAAAAGACCTGCGCGATTATTTCTACGCCGCCGAATTCTTCTGAGCCATGCTGTTCGAATAAAAAGTATCCGCTGGGGTCCGGCACCTCTACCCCAGCCATTGCCATCTTCCGGTTAGTCAGGGGCGCAACGCAAAGTGTGCGGTCGTTATCGAGACTCACACTGAAATAGAAGTTCGCCATGACATTCACCTAGGAGCTTGATTAATGCCCGTTCAGAAGACCCACCGAGTGGTTAACGAACCGAAAATTTCGGCGCGCTACCTTGCAGATTTTATGGCGGCCTCAGAGCGCACGCGCCGCACGATCTTGAGAGGTTGCAAATATCAGCCGATTGCCCGCCTCGTTCAGCACGATGAGGCGAAATCGACGATATCCAAGTTCCTCCGCGACGGAGAGGGCAGCACCGCAACACTTACCGAGAAAGCGAACGGCCTGCGAAACCGTATGGCAGATAGCGATTTTGATCGAGACCTGCTCGACCATAATGCTGACTATATTGACCGTTTTGCGGAGGTCTTCCCGGATTTGGACCTGCCGAGCGTCGAGTTTCATCCGCCAGGTAAGGCTAATCCTATTGAACTCAACGGCGTCAAGGTCACCACCGAAATACAATTCCGGCTCCGTCGCCTGACTAAGACCAACAAGATCAGGGTCGGAGGCGCGGCCTTCCGCTACGCCAAGGGCAAGTCTCTTTCGCCCGAAGTCGCGAACTGGCAATCGGCCTTTATGCTGGGTTACCTGCATCAGACGGTAACCGAGCCTGAGGCCGAACCCGAGGGCCAACTTTGCTTGACCATTGATGCCTCGGGTGGAGTCTGCCATCGCGCTCCAACCGATGCTGTGAGTCGCTTCAACAACATGGATGCCGCCTGTGCCACCATTGCGGAGTGGTGGCCCAATATCGCGCCTCCCGACACGGCGGTCTTCTGACCGCCGAAATTTCAAATTGAGGCACGACCCAGGAGGGGGGGAACCGCCCCGCATCCCGTTGTGATCCAGCCTCAATATTCCTGCTCTGGACGGAGGCGGCGGCCGATGGTTAATCGCGTCTTAACCTCGCCCTATCTATGGTGAACTGAACCGCTTCCCGCCGGCGCCGTGGTGCGCGACCGGCCGTTCCAAGAGTACTGGCGCCCAGAATGGTCATGACCGCTTCATCCCGCGCGCCGCAGGCCGGTGGAAGCTCCAGCAACGAACGCTCGCCCTTCGTCCGGCTGAACGAGCTGCTGGCGCCGCATCAGCCCGGCAAGCCCTTGATTTCGCTCGCGGTCGGCGAACCACAGCATCCCGTGCCTGATTTCGTCGGACCGGTGCTGGCCAAGCACATCGCCGATTTCGGCCGTTACCCGATGAACCAGGGCACCGACCCGTTCCGCCAGGCAGCAAGCGCCTGGCTGTCGTCGCGCTTCGAGCTGCCGCGGCCGCTCGACCCCAAAAGCGAGATTCTCGTCCTCAATGGCAGCCGCGAGGGGCTGTTCCTTGCCGCCCTTGCGGCAAAGCGCTACGTCGGCCCGCGTCCGGGCACGCCCGCCATCCTGATGCCGAACCCGTTCTATCCGGTCTATGGCGCCGGCGCCCTGGCTGCAGCCTGCGAGCCGGTCTATCTGCCGACCACGATCGAAAACGGCTTCCTGCCCGATCTCGACGCCATCGACGAGGCGACGCTGGCGCGCACCGTGGCGTTCTATCTGGCCTCGCCGGCCAACCCGCAGGGCTCGGTCGCCTCGCGCGACTACTTCACGCACCTGAAGCGCCTCGCCGATCGCTACGGCTTCATGATCCTCAGCGACGAATGCTATTCGGAGATCTACACCCGCGAAGCACCGGGCAGCGCGCTCGAATGTGCCGGCCCCGATTTCACCCGTGTGGCCGCGTTCCAGTCGTTGTCGAAGCGCTCGAACCTGCCGGGCCTGCGCGTCGGCTTCGCCGCCGGCGACAAGACATTCATCGGCATGTTCCTGGAGCTGCGCAACATCGCCGCGCCGCAGGTGCCGGTGCCGCTCCAGCATGTCGCGACGTTTGCTTACGGCGACGAAGCGCATGTCGAGGAGAACCGCAGGCTCTACCGGATCAAGTTCGATCTCGCCGACCAGATCATCGGCAACCGTTACGGCTATCGTCGCCCCGATGCCGGCTTCTGCGTCTGGCTCAATACGTCCGCGATCGGCGACGACGTGTCCGTGACGCTCAAGCTGTTCAGGGAAGCCGGCGTCCGCGTGGTGCCCGGCAGCTTCCTGGCGCGGCAGCAGCCTGACGGATTCAATCCCGGCGCAGGCTACATTCGCCTCGCACTGGTGCAGGACAGCGAGACCACGGCGCAGGCGCTGCATCGCCTAGTCGAGACTCTGGGTTAGGCGGGCCCATGAGCATGTCGGCAATCGAACGCGTCATTCCACTAGTCGGCCATCTGCCGCCATCGATCCGCGAGGGTCTGGCGCGGCGCATGCGCGAGCTCACCGGTCTCGGCCTGATCGCGCTCGCGGGCCTTGCCTCGGCCGCGCTGATGACCTGGTCGGTTCAGGATCCCAGCCTCAGCCACGCCACCTCTCGGCCGATCCGCAACATCCTCGGCTATGCCGGCGCGATCGGCGCCGATCTCGCGATGCAGATCCTCGGGCTCGGCGCCATCATGCTGGTCCTGACCGTCGCGGTCTGGGGCTGGCGCATGATGACGCATCGCCCATTCGACCGCGAAGCGCTGCGGCTCGGCTCCTGGGTTCTCTGCGCGGTGCTCGCGGCGGGCTTCGTCAGCTGCTGGCCGCATGGCGGCGCATGGCCGCTGCCAACCGGCCTCGGCGGCGTGGTCGGCGACGCCCTGGTGCGCGCGCCCGCGGTGATTTTCGGACCCGCCGGCACGATCTACCGCATCGTGCTCGGCACGATCCTGTTCGCCGCAATGGCCGCGACCTTCCTGATCGCCTGCGGTCTTGGCGCCCGTGAGCAGGACGAGGAGCACACCGAGATCGAGGACGACGACAAGCCGCTCGACGAAGACGAGGAGGGCGATCGCGGCTCGGTGTCGCTGGGCTGGCTGTTCCATGCGCTGATGAGCACGAAGGCGCGGCTGATCTGGCTGTGTGGTGCCGCCTACCGTTCGCTGGTCTCGAGCGGACCGAAGACCAAGGCCGTGGCGTTCAACCGCCAGGAGCCGAATCTCGGCGGCGGCCGTGCTGCGCCCTCGATCTCGCCGCAGTCCGAAGACGAGGACTACGAGGATCAGCACGAAGACGAGGACGAAGAGGAAGAAGAGGAGCCCGTCGCGCGCGCCCCGCGCAAGAAGGCTGCGCCGAAGGCTCCCGCCAAGAAGTCCTCCGACAAGTTCGATCTTCCCTCCGTCTCCATGCTGGCCGCGCCGAAGGCCGGCGATCGCCAGCCGCTCAGCAAGGCCGAGCTGGAGACCAATTCGCGCTCGCTCGAAGGCGTGCTGCAGGATTTCGGCGTGCGCGGCGAGATCGTGAAAGCCAATCCGGGCCCGGTCGTCACGCTGTACGAGCTGGAGCCCGCGCCGGGCATCAAATCGTCCCGCGTGATCGGACTTGCCGACGACATCGCCCGCTCGATGAGCGCGCTGTCGGCGCGCGTCGCCGTCGTGCCGGGCCGCAACGCCATCGGCATCGAATTGCCGAACGCGCATCGCGAGAAGGTCTATTTGCGCGAACTGCTGGTCGCGAAGGAAGCGACCGAGACGGTGGCGAAGCTGCCGCTGTGCCTCGGCAAGACCATCGGCGGCGATCCCGTCATCATCGACCTCGCGCGCACGCCGCACATGCTGATCGCCGGCACCACCGGCTCGGGCAAATCGGTCGCCATCAACACCATGATCCTCAGCCTGGTCTACCGGCTGCGCCCGGACCAGTGCCGCCTGATCATGGTCGATCCGAAGATGCTCGAACTCTCCGTCTATGACGGCATTCCCCATCTGCTCACGCCCGTCGTGACCGACCCGAAGAAGGCGGTGGTCGCGCTGAAATGGGCCGTGCGCGAGATGGAAGAGCGCTACAAGAACATGGCCAAGCTCGGTGTGCGCAACATCGACGGCTACAACACGCGCCTGCTCGAGCTGAAGGCCAAGGGCGAGGAGCCGACGCGCACGGTGCATACCGGCTTCGACAAGGAGACCGGCAAGGCGATCTACGAGGAAGAGAAGCTCTCGCTCGACCCGCTGCCCTACATCGTCATCATCGTCGACGAAATGGCCGACCTGATGATGGTCGCCGGCAAGGACATCGAAGGCGCGGTGCAGCGCCTGGCGCAGATGGCGCGCGCCGCCGGCCTGCACGTGATCCTGGCGACGCAGCGTCCGTCGGTCGACGTCATCACCGGCACCATCAAGGCGAACTTCCCAACCCGCATCGCCTTCCAGGTGACGTCCAAGATCGACAGCCGCACGATCCTGGGCGAGATGGGTGCCGAGCAGCTGCTCGGCCAGGGCGACATGCTCTACATGGCCGGCGGCGGCCGCATCAGCCGCGTGCACGGACCCTTTGCGTCCGACGAAGAAGTCGAGAAGGTGGTCCGTCACCTCAAGACGCAGGGGCAACCGGAATATCTCGAGGCGGTGACCGCCGAAGAGCCGAGCGAGGACGAGGACGGCGGAGCCGTGTTCGACGCCAGCGGCATGGGTGCGGACGGCGGCGGCGATCTCTTCAAGCAGGCCGTTGCGATCGTCAAGCGCGACCGCAAGGCCTCGACCAGCTATATCCAGCGCCGCCTGCAAATCGGCTATAACCGCGCCGCATCGCTGATGGAGCGCATGGAACTGGAAGGCATCGTCGGACCTGCCAACCACGCCGGCAAGCGCGAGATTCTGGTCGAGGAAGAAGACAGCCATATGTGAGGCGGTCGCCTCAAAACATCATTTCACGCAAAATCGATATCTGCTTTTGCCCGAAATCACGCTAAAAAGGCGCCCAGCCATACAGGACGACGCGTTGGAAAGACATCCGGACATTCGATTCGCTGCCACCATCGCTGCGAGAAGCGCGCGCGTGGCTGGCGTGCTGCTCGTCACTGCCGCGATGGTGACCGCGACGTCGTTTGCGCAGACCGTGCCGGTGCCAAAGCCGGCGCCGAAGGGCCGCGATGGTGCTCAATCTGGAGGCGGTGGACCCGCTGTCACCGGCGCGACGCAGACGCCACCCACTCCGGTGATCCCGGATCCGCGCCGCAACGTGCCGAGCAGCATCTTCCAGACCTTCGATGCCAACCAGAAGGCGCAGGCAGCCAAGGTCAGCGCGTATCTGTCGTCGCTGCAGACGCTGGTCGGAAATTTCGTCCAGGTCGGCCCCGACGGCAGCAAGACGCAGGGCGATTTCTACATTCAGAAGCCGGGCAAGGTGCGTTTCGAATATGATGCGCCGAGCCCGATCGACATCGTCGCCGACGGATCGTCCCTGGTGGTGCGCGACCGCAAGCTTGCGACGCAGGATGTCTATCCGCTGTCGCAGACGCCGCTGCGCTTCCTTTTGTCCGACCGCATCGATCTGATGAAGGACACCAACGTCGTCAACGTCTCCGCCGACGACGTCTTCGTCAGCGTCACCATCGAGGAGAAGCAGGCGCTGGTCGGCACCAGCCGCTTGCTGCTGATGTTCGGCGCCAAGGACGGCCAGCTCAAGCAATGGACCGTCACCGACCCGCAGGGCTACGACACCACGATCGCGGTCTACAATCTGGATTCGAGCAAGAAGCTCGATCCCGGCATGTTCAAGATCGATTTCACCAATTACGGCCAGTCGCCGGGTTAAGCGCTCCGCTGCCGTAGGGTGGGCAAAGGCGCGTTTGCGCCGTGCCCACCATCTCTCACCTCATGGCAGGCACGTGGGCACGCTTCGCTTTGCCCACCCTACGAGAGCTCGTTGTGGACAAGCATTTTCTCCGCGCCGATCCATGCTAAGACGCATTTCCCATGCGTCTTTCCCTCACAACCTGGAACATCAATTCGGTGCGGCTGCGCATCGATCTGGTCGCGAAATTCCTCAAGAGCGCGCGGCCGGACGTGCTGTGCCTGCAGGAGACCAAGTGCATCGACGACGCCTTTCCGCTGAAGCGCTTCAAGCGCCTCGGCTATGAGCACATCGCGCTGAACGGGCAGAAGGGCTATCACGGCGTCGCCATCGTCTCCAAGATTCCGTTCGACTCGAAGGATATCCGCACCTTCTGCGACAAGGTGGATTCGCGCCACATCTCCGTCTCGTTCGGCGAGAAGGCTCAAATCGCAAGGCCGCTGGTGCTGCATAATTTCTACGTGCCCGCCGGCGGCGACATTCCCGATCCCGCGCTGAACGAGAAGTTCGACCACAAGCTCCGCTTCC
Source organism: Bradyrhizobium sp. LVM 105 (assembly GCF_003957705.1). Classification (NCBI taxonomy): domain Bacteria; kingdom Pseudomonadati; phylum Pseudomonadota; class Alphaproteobacteria; order Hyphomicrobiales; family Nitrobacteraceae; genus Bradyrhizobium; species Bradyrhizobium sp. LVM 105. Next base: position 100,042 of record NZ_QZMV01000003.1, read on the forward strand.
TCGACGAGATGAAGGCGTGCGACCCGCTGCATCCGCGCGGGGAGGATCGCCACATCCTGGTCGGCGACCTCAACGTCGCCCCGCACGAGAACGACGTGTGGTCGCACAAGCAGCTGCTGAAGGTGGTCTCGCATACGCCGGTGGAAACCGAGAAGCTCAAGGCCGCGCTCGAAGCCGGCGAATGGGTCGACGTCGCGCGCGACCGCATTCCGATGTCCGAGAAGGTCTATACGTGGTGGAGCTACCGCTCGCCCGACTGGACCGTCGGTGACCGCGGCCGCAGGCTCGATCACATCTGGGTCTCGCGCGCGTTGAAGGACGCGGTCAGCGATTTCAAGATCCTGCGCGATGCGCGGAGCTGGGAGCGGCCATCGGACCACGTGCCCGTGACGGTGACGCTGGAGGTGTAGCGCCTGCCGTCATTCCGGGGCGCGGGTAGCGCGAACCCGGAATGACAGGGGCTACGACGTCAGCTTCGCGCCTGCCATCAATATGTCGCTGGCGATCTGGCTGGAGCGCACCGCGAATTCGTCGCGCAGACGCACGGCGGCGGCGGGGTCGCTTTCAAGCACGCGCTGAAACAGGCTGCGGGCGACGCGGATGACGGAGGAATGCTCCAGCGCGATCGCGCTCGACGGCCGCTTCATCGGCACCACCAGCGCGAGCTCGCCGATCAACGCGCCGGGACCGGCGATCATCTCGGCGCCGGCGCCGTCCTCGACCCGGAAGGCGCCGCGCTGCACCACGAAGCCGGCATCGGCATCATCGCCGAGATTGAACAAGGTATCGCCGCGGACGAAGTCGCGCTGCTCGGAGCCGATCGCCAGCATGCGCAACGAGGCGTCGCCCAACAGGCGCAGTGTCGGGACCCGCTCGAGAAGCGCAACGTCGTCGTCGATTGACATTCAGATCCGAGGCTCAAGGGCATGCGATCTAAAACGATTCGCCTGCCCTTCGAGCGTATCACGGCACCAGCTTGTAGCCACCGGCTTCCGTGACCAGGATTTCCGGGTTGGCGGCGTCCTTCTCGATCTTCTGGCGCAGGCGGTAGATGTGGGTTTCCAGCGTGTGGGTGGTGACGCCGGAATTATAGCCCCAGACCTCCTGGAGCAGGGTCTCGCGCGAGACCGGCATCTGGCCGGCCCGGTAGAGGAAGCGGAGGATGGCGGTTTCCTTCTCCGTCAGCCGCACCTTGCGCGCATTGGCTGCGGTGAGCATTTTCGAGCCGGGACGGAAGGAATAGGGGCCGACCGAGAACACCGCGTCCTCGCTGGCCTCGTGCTGGCGGAGCTGGGCGCGAATGCGGGCCAGCAGGACAGCGAAGCGGAAGGGCTTGGCCACATAATCGTTGGCGCCGGATTCCAGCCCCAAAATCGTGTCGGAATCGGTGTCGTGCCCGGTCAGCATGATGATCGGTGCCTTGAAGCCGCCCTTGCGCAGGGAGCGGACCACCTCACGGCCGTCGGTGTCGGGCAGGCCGACATCCATCAGAACGAGATCGGGGGCATTGGCCTTGGCGGCGCTCGCGCCCTTGGCGCCGGTATCGACGGCGGAGGCTTCGAATTCTTCGTGTAGCGATAATTGCTCCACCAACGTATCGCGCAGATCGGTATCGTCATCCACGATCAGGATCTTGCGGGCATTGGCCATAGGGGGTCATCCTTTTGGGGTCCGGCTCGGCGCGCATCCATGCCGCACCCAGCCGTGAGGGGAAGTTTAGGGGTCGCTGTTGTTATTGTTGTTCGTGTTGAAGTAGTGGGCTGGCACCGATTCACAAGCCAGAACCACTCTAACCCAGAATAGCAGGGCGTTTTGATGAATGTCCTGTAATGAATTCGACATTGCACGTTCACATGAAAAACAGAGCTGCTTCAGTCGGTTACACCATGAATCGAAGTGCCGGACCGCTCTCCGCGATCCGCGTTAAGCCTGCCGCCGGCAATCCCAGGCGAGGCTGGCTGACGGCGGGATCGCTGACCATTCCGGTCGCGCTGGGGCGGGGCGGCATCCTCGCCAACAAGCGCGAGGGCGACGGCGGCACCCCCAGGGGCAGCTTCCGCCCCCGGCGATTGTGGTGGCGGGGCGACCGGCACAGCCGCCCGCAAAGCTTCCTGCCGGCCCGGATCATCACTGGCGAGGACGCCTGGTGCGAGGATCCCCGAGACCGCCACTACAACCAGGGAATCCGGCTGAGCGAAGGGCAGGGCGGCGACCGGCTCAAGCGCACCGACCATCTCTATGACTTCATCATCGAGATCGACCACAACACGCGGCCACGGATCGCCGGCCGTGGCAGCGCGGTATTCCTGCACTTGGCCCGCGACAATTTCGGTCCGACCGCGGGCTGCGTCTCGATGACGAAATCGGCGATGCTGCAATTGCTGCGGCGCCTGGGCCCGCGAACGAAAATCATCATCGGGTGAGGATGCATGCTCGACAGGGATCAGATCGCGGCCGCTTCGCGCGTGCTCGTTCAACATTGGCGCGACGGCTCCAAGCTTGACGCGCTGGACGCGCGGTTGCGGCCACAGAGCCGCACCGAGGGCTACGCCATCCAGGCTGCGCTCGAGACCCACTCGCCTGGAAAGCTGTTCGGCTGGAAGATCGCAGCCACCAGCGTATCAGGACAGAAGCACATCAATGTCACGGGACCGCTGGCCGGCCGCATCATGAGCGACACGGTCATTGCCGACGGCGGGACTGCGTCGATGAAGGGCAACGAGATGCGCGTCGGCGAGCCTGAATTCGCCTTCCGAATGGGCCGCGATCTGCCACCGCGCGCAGCGTCGTACACGGCCTTCGAGGTGCTGGCCGCCGTCGACAGCTTCCATCCCGCGATCGAGATTCCGGACTCGCGCTTTGCCGATTTCGCCCGGGCCGGCGAGGCGCAGCTGATTGCCGACAATGCCTGCGCGCATCTGTTCGTGCTGGGCGCGGCGACCGCTGCAGATTGGCGCGCGATGGATCTCGTCGAGGAGCGGCCGCAGATCACGCTGCGCGGCGAGCGCTATGTCGGCCACGGCAAGAACGTGCTCGGCGACCCCCGCGCCGCGCTCGCCTGGCTTGCCAATGAGCTCTCCGGGCTCGGCATCACCTTGCGGGCAGGGCAGGTGGTGACCACCGGCACGTGCCATCCGCCGCTGCCGATTGCGGCCGGCGATCATCTTGCGGTGGACTTTGGGGTGTTGGGCAAAGTGTCGGTGGGGTTTGCGTAGGCAGCTCCGCCGTCATTGCGAGGAGCCCTTGCGACGAAGCAATCCAGACTACCTCCGTGGAAAAATCCTGGATTGCTTCGCTACGCTCGCAATGACGAACTCAAGAGCTCGGTTGTGGCACGGCCCTCGCTTACGACAATCACCTATGCCCGAAGATCGCGCTGCCCACACGCACATGGGTGGCACCCAGCATGATCGCGGTGGCGAAATCCGCGCTCATGCCCATTGAGAGATTCGTCAATCCGTTACGCGCGGCGATCTTGGCGGTCAGCGCGAAATGCGCCGCCGGCGGTTCGTCGACCGGCGGGATGCACATCAACCCGGAGATCGTCAGCCCATAGGTGTCGCGGCAGCTGGCGAGGAAGGCGTCGGCTTCGCCCGGCGCCACACCGGCCTTCTGCGGCTCTTCGCCGGTGTTGATCTGGACGAAGAGCTGCGGGTGCTTGTTCTGGGATTCGATTTCCTTGGCTAACGCTTGGCAAATGCTCGGACGGTCCACCGAGTGGATGGCATCGAACAACGCGACCGCCTCTTTCGCCTTGTTGGATTGCAGCGGTCCGATCAGATGCAGCGCGATGCCCGGGTAAACAGACGTTAACGCGGGCCACTTGCCTTTGGCCTCCTGCACCCGATTCTCGCCGAATACGCGCTGTCCGGCCTCGATGATCGGGGTAATGGCATCCGCGGCGAAAGTCTTGGACACGGCGATCAGCGTCACGGATGCGCGGTCGCGCCGCGCATCCTTGCAGGCGCGGGCGATTTCGGCTTCGACCGCGGCGAGCGCGTTTGGTGAATGGCCGGTTACCGGCGCGGCGTTGGCTTCTGTCATGACGTCGATTGGCTGTAGTCCTAACCGAGGTAAGTCTAATTTTACCGAGTTCAAGAAAGAGTTTTTGAACCCTTCGCTTTACCTTGCCCTGCGGGGTGGGTAACGAAGATGGCAAGCATAAGTCTCAACCGCAAGCGGGCGAAACTCAAGCAGGTTCTCGGAATCCGGGCGCGGCTGGCGCTGCTTGCGGTGATTCTGGTGGCGCCCTTGATGTTCGAGCGTATCCGCTCGCTCGAGGACACCCGCGCGCGGCAGATCGCGCAGGCCACGGCCGAATTCACCACCATCGCAAGACATAGCGCCGATGCGCAACGCGAGGTGATCTCGTCGGTCGAGACCATCCTGAAAGCGGAAGCTTTCATCCGCGCCTCCGCCGGCGGCGTCACCAAGAGCTGCGACGTGCTGCGCGCGAGCCTGCCGTCGAACCTGCCCTGGATCCGCACGCTCTTGATCGCGGGCCAGGACGGACGCATCCAATGCGCCACCAACAACATGTATGTCGGCCTCGACCTCAGCGACCGGCCCTATTTTCAGCAGGCCCAGGAGAGCGGCCGCTTCGTGCTGAGCGATTTCATCCTGTCGCGCCCGGCACCGACGCCGACCGTGATGGCGGTTTACCCGGTGTCCGCGTTCAGCGGCGTCGCCGACGCCGTCGTGCTCGCCACGGTCAACCTCGACTGGATGTCGAAGGTGATGAGCAATCTGGGCGGTCGCGCCGGTATCACCGCCGTGCTGGTCGACAGCGCAGGCACCGTGCTGGCCGCACCGGCCGATCAGCACAGCTCGATCGGTCGTCCCCTCGACAGCATGCCGCTGATGGCGGCCATCGCCGACCGGGCGCTGCGGTCGGACCAGGACGAGGGCTCACTGTCTTTCCTCGCCGCCGACGGCTCGCGCCGCGCGGTCAGCTACATCCGTATCGCCGGCACCAATGCCCGCCTGATTGCCAGCATCGACGAAGACAAGGTGTCGGCGGCGGTCAGCCGCGACATCCGCACCGCCTATCTCCAGCTCGCTTTCGTCGTCGTGTTCGTCCTGCTCGGCGCGCTGATCGCTGCCGAGAAGCTCGTCATCAAGCCGATCGAGATGCTCGTCGACATGGCCAAGCGCCTCGGCGAGGGCGATCTGTCGGCCCGCGCCGCGCGCAATCGCCTGCCGGCCGAGTTCGTGCCGCTGGCCCGCGCCTTCAACGCGATGGCCGCGCAACTGAGCCAGCGCGAACGCGAGCTGATCGCGAGCAACGACCGGCTGACGGTGATGGCCTCGATCGACATGCTGTCCGGCCTCGCCAACCGCCGCGGCTTCCAGAGCCGGCTCGACTTCGAATGGATGCGCGCGCAGCAATATGGCAGCGACCTCGCGCTTCTGATGATCGACGTCGACCATTTCAAGCTGTTCAACGACACCTATGGTCATCTCGAAGGCGATTCCTGCCTGACCAGGCTCGGCGAATCGCTGTCCGGCATCGCCGCCGACACGATGGGCTTTGCGGCGCGCTATGGCGGCGAGGAATTCTGCCTGTTGCTGCCGAACACCGATGTGGCTCGCGCCGTGAAAATCGGCGAACAGGTGCGCGCGACCGTGCTGAAGCTGTGCCTGCCGCACATCACCTCGGCCCATATGATCGTCACCGTCTCGATCGGCGTTGCCGCGACAAAGCCCAACGAAAGTCTGCGTCCCGGCGACCTGATCGAAGCCGCCGACGCCGCGCTCTACGCCGCCAAACATCGCGGCCGCAACAATGTCGTCGAGCACGGCATCCAAGCGATCGAGAGCGGCGCGGCGGATATGATGATGGCGGCCAGCGCCTAGCGGGCTGTTGCTTCACCTCGCCCCGCGAGCGCGGCGAGGGAGCGCACCGGTCATCGTCTCGCCCGAACCTAGCCCGCAGCTCGCGCGCGCTCGAGCTCGGTCTCCGTCACGACGCGATTGCGGCCGCCGCCCTTGGCGAGATAGAGCGCGCGGTCGCAGCGCTCGATGAGATCGGTGATCGCTTCGCCGGGCCGGTACTGCGCTACGCCGATCGACACGCTGATGTTGGGCAGGATCTCGCCGGTCGAGCGGCGCGTGATCGTGCATTCGGCAAGCGCGCGCCTGATGCGCTCGGCGATCTCGGCGCAACAGGCGAGATCGGCGGCCGGCAACACCGCGATCAGCTCCTCGCCGCCATAACGGGCCGGCAGATCCTGAGGGCGAACCTTCTCGCGCAACACCTTGGCCATCAGGCGCAGCACCTGGTCGCCGACGCCGTGGCCGAAATTGTCGTTGAAGGATTTGAAGTGGTCGATGTCGAGCATCAGCACGCTGAGCGGCTCGCCCCAATCCGCGGTCGCCTGCGCCTTGCGCAGGAATTCGTCGAGCGCCCGCCGGTTTGCAAGGCCTGTCAGCGTGTCGGTCCGGGCGCGCTCCTCCGACCTCGTGAGCGAATCCCTGATGACGTCGAGCTCGCGGGTCTTCTCCGCAAAGCCTGCCTCGAGCTGGGTCGCCTTCGTGGCGGCCCGGGCCAGCTCGTTCATGAGCTGGGCGACCAGCGCCTTCGGATCGACGCCAGCCTTGCCCTGGTCCGCCACCGCGCTGATGACCCGCATCTGCGAATGGTTGTCAGCGATCGCGGTCGCCAGAAATTCCCTCGCCGTACCCATGAGCGCATGCAGCCGTTCGGAGGTGTCGACGGCGGTGGCGCTCACCTGGGGTGCGACATAGGTCTCGAACAGGTCCTGATTGGTTCTGGCGTCAAAGGGACGATTGTGGTCGATCAGGAGATCGATCGCGTTGCGCAGATCGTCATGGCTGCCCGCGAAATATTGGTACCAGACCGCAAAATTGGTCGGGGTCGGCGCGATCCGCTGTTCGGCCATGCTGCGCATCGCCCGTCCGGCGATGGAGGCGGCATAGTCGTAGTCGGGATCGTCGAAGCTCGAATCCATCGCGGTCGTCCTGTCGGGCCGCAACATGGCATCGAGCCCTTAATCGCGCCCCAACATCGATCCTCGTAGTTATGCGGAGGCCGACGGTCATGGTTCCAAATCGCGGCAACCCATTGACCCCTTGAGGACTTCTATGGCCTAGTCCGCCGTCTTGAGACGGCCGGACCCACAAAAACCCCAACGATTCCATGACCTCCGAACGCTATAACGCCCGCGACGCCGAACCGCGCTGGCAACGCCTCTGGGACGAGCAGGCGATCTTCGTCTCCAGGAACGATGATTCGCGGCCGAAATATTATGTGCTCGAGATGTTCCCCTACCCGTCCGGGCGCATCCATATCGGCCATGTCCGGAATTACACGCTCGGCGACGTGCTGGCCCGCTTCATGCGCGCCAAGGGGTTCAACGTGCTGCACCCGATGGGGTGGGACGCCTTCGGACTGCCGGCCGAGAATGCCGCGATCGAGCGCAAGGTCGCGCCCAAGGCCTGGACCTACGACAACATCGCCGCGATGAAGAAGCAGCTCCGCTCGATCGGGCTGTCGCTGGACTGGTCCAGAGAGATCGCGACCTGCGATCCCTCCTATTACAAGCATCAGCAGAAGATGTTCCTGGACTTCCTGCGCGAAGGCCTCGCCGAGCGCGAGAAGCGCAAGGTGAACTGGGATCCCGTTGACATGACCGTGCTCGCCAACGAGCAGGTGATCGACGGCCGCGGCTGGCGTTCGGGCGCTGTCGTCGAGCAGCGCGAGATGAATCAGTGGGTCTTCAAGATCACGAAGTACTCGCAGGAGCTGTTGTCGGCGCTGGATACCCTGGACCGCTGGCCGGACAAGGTGCGGCTGATGCAGCGCAACTGGATCGGCCGCTCCGAAGGCCTGCTGATCCGCTTCGCGCTGGATGCGGCGACGACGCCGGCCGGCGAGAGCGAGCTGAAGATCTTCACGACGCGCCCGGACACGCTGTTCGGCGCGAAATTCATGGCGATCTCGGCCGATCATCCGCTGGCACAGGCCGCGGCCGCGAAGAACCCCGAGCTTGCCGCGTTCATTGCCGAGATCAAGAAGATCGGCACCGCGCAGGAGATCATCGACACCGCGGAGAAGCAGGGCTTCGACACCGGCATCCGCGCGGTGCATCCGTTCGATCCCTCCTGGAAGCTGCCGGTCTATGTCGCCAATTTCGTGCTGATGGAATACGGCACCGGCGCGATCTTCGGCTGCCCCGCGCACGACCAGCGCGACCTCGACTTCGTCAACAAGTACGGTCTCGGCAACACGCCCGTGGTTTGTCCGGAGGGCCAGGACCCGAAGTCGTTCGTCATCACCGACACCGCCTATGACGGCGACGGCCGCATGATCAATTCGCGCTTCCTCGACGGCATGACCATCGAGCAGGCCAAGGACGAGGTGGCGAAGCGCCTCGAGACCGAGCTGCGCGGCAACGCGCCGGTCGGCGAGCGGCAGGTCAATTTCCGCCTGCGCGACTGGGGCATTTCGCGGCAGCGCTATTGGGGCTGCCCGATTCCCGTCATCCATTGCCCGAAATGCGACGTGGTGCCGGTACCGGATGCCGACCTGCCGGTGAAGCTGCCCGACGACGCGACCTTCGACCGGCCGGGCAACGCGCTCGACCATCATCCGACCTGGAAGCACGTCACCTGCCCCAAATGCGGCGGCAAGGCCCAGCGCGAAACCGACACCATGGACACCTTCGTGGATTCGTCCTGGTATTTTGCGCGCTTCACCGATCCCTGGAACGAGAACGCGCCGACCACGCCCGCGGTCGCCAACCGAATGCTCCCGGTCGACCAGTATATCGGCGGCGTCGAGCACGCCATCCTGCATCTGCTCTACAGCCGCTTCTTCACCCGCGCCATGAAAGCGACCGGGCACATCGCGCTGGACGAGCCGTTCGCCGGCATGTTCACGCAAGGCATGGTGGTGCACGAAACCTACCAGAAGGCCGACGGTACCTATGTGCAGCCGGCCGACGTGAAGGTCGAGGTTGGCGGCAATGGGCGCCGCGCGACGCTGCTCGGCACAGGCGAGGACATCACGATCGGCCCGATCGAGAAGATGTCGAAGTCGAAGAAGAACACGGTCGACCCCGACGACATCATCGAGACCTACGGCGCCGACGTCGCCCGCTGGTTCATGCTGTCGGACTCCCCGCCCGATCGCGACGTGATCTGGAGCGACGAGCGCGTCCAGGGCGCCTCGCGCTTCGTGCAGCGACTGTGGCGGCTGGTGAACGATTCCGTCGAGCTCGGCAAGGGCGCGCCGACGGCCCGGCCGGCCAGCTTCGGCCCGGATGCCACCCTCTTGCGCAAGGCCGCCCATGGTGCGCTGGACAAGGTGACTACCGGGATCGAGCGGCTGCACTTCAACGTCTGCCTCGCCCATATCCGCGAATTCACCAATAGCTTCTCGGAGATCCTGCAGCGCCCCGGCCAGCCGTCCGCTGACCTGGCCTGGGCGATCCGGGAAGCCGGCCAGATCCTGGTGCAGCTGTTCTCCCCGATGATGCCGCACCTCGCCGAGGAGTGCTGGCAGGTTCTGGGCCAGAGCGGGCTGGTTTCCGAGGCCAATTGGCCCCAAATCGAACGCGATTTGCTGGTTGAAGACAGCGTGACCCTGGTGGTCCAGGTCAATGGCAAGAAGCGGGGTGAGGTCACAGTTGCAACAGCGGCCCAGAATCCGGAAATCGAGGCTGCCGTTTTGGCACTCGATGCGGTAAAGCTGGCGCTGGACGGCAAGCCCGTCCGCAAGGTGATCATCGTCCCCAAGAGGATCGTAAATGTTGTCGGCTAGGATCCGCATCGCAGCCCGCTTGCTGGCGGTCGCCGCCCTGGCCGCGTTGACGGCCGGCTGCTTCCAGCCGATGTATGCCGAACGAAACGACGGCACTCCCGGCCTGCGCGAGAAGCTGATGGGCGTCGAGCTGCCCCCGATCAGCAAGCCCAATGCCTCCCGCGAGGCCCGCGTCGGCGTCGAGATCCGCAACGCGCTTGCTTTCAAACTTTACGGCTCGGCGACGGGCATGCCGCCGACCCACCGGCTGGACATCCGCTTCACCTCCAGCCGCTCCTCACTGATCGTCAGCACCGCGACGGGACTGCCGACCAGCGAAAATCTCGGCATCGACGCCCAATACAATCTGATCGACGTGGTGACCGGCAAGTCCGTCATGACCGGCTCGACTTTCTCGCGCGTGTCCTACGACATGCCGGGATCCTATCAGCGCTTCTCCCGCACCCGCGCCGTGCGCGATGCGGAGGACCGTGCCGCCAACGAGATTGCCGAGAACATCACGACCCGGCTCGCCTCGTTCTTTACCGCGGGGACGTAAACACTCCCAGGGGCGCCCGCTGGGCGAACTATGGTGCGCAATTGCGCACCTGAGAATCTCGATCCAAAATATCCGGATTCCGGGTTCGCGCGCTGCGCGCCCCGGAATGACGATGGGGCCCGATGGTCGCGCTGCGCGGAAAAGAGATCGACAGCTTCCTCGCCCGCCCCGATGCGGGCCGTCCGATCATCCTGCTCTACGGTCCCGATGCCGGCCTCGTGCGCGAGCGCGCCGATGCGTTGATCGCTTCCAGCGTCGATGACCCCAACGATCCGTTCTCCCTGGTCAGGCTCGACGGCGACGAGCTTTCCGGCGAACCCTCGCGCCTCGTCGACGAGGCGATGACGGTGCCGCTGTTCGGCGGCCGCCGCGCCATTCGCGTTCGCGCCGGCTCGCGCAGCTTTGCCGGCGGAATCGAGACGCTGGCCGAGATGAACGTGAAGGATTGCCGCATCGTGATCGAGGCCGGCGAGCTCCGCCCGGAATCGCCGCTGCGCAAGGCCTGCGAGCGCGCCAAGACGGCTGTGGCGATCGGCTGCTATCCCGACACCGAGCGCGATCTCGCCAGGCTGATGGACGACGAGCTGCGTATCGCCAACCTGCGTATCGCGCAGGACGCCCGCGCGGCGCTGATGTCGTTCCTCGGCGGCGACCGCCAGGCCTCGCGCAACGAGCTGCGCAAGCTGACGCTCTACGCCCACGGCAAAGGCGAGGTCACGCTGGACGACGTGATGGCCGTGGTTGCGGACGCCTCCGAGCTGAAGCTCGACCCGATCGTCGACGGCGCCTTCGCCGGGCGGCCCGACATCGTCGAGACCGAGTTCGCAAAAGCCATGATCGCGGGCACCTATCCCGGCGTGATCATCTCCGCCGCGCAGCGCCAGGCTGCGTGGCTGCACAAATCCGCGCTCGCCATCGCCGACGGCCAGCCCGCCTCCGCCGTGCTCGATGGCGGCTTCCCGCGGCTGCATTTCTCACGAAAGCCCGCGGTCGAAACCGCGCTGCGCAATTTCAGCGTGGCGAAGCTCGCCGCCGTCATCGAGCAGCTCGCGACCGCGGCGCTCGACACCCGCAAGCAATCGATGCTCGCCGCCGCCATCGCCCAGCGCACGCTGATGGCGATCGCCGCGAACGCAAAGCGGCGGGGCTGAGCGCGGCCCTCTGCACGTCATTGCGAGCGCAACTCTTTCCACCCGTCATTGCGAGCGAAGCGAAGCAATCCAGAGTCTCGCCGCGGAAAGATTCTGGATTGCTTCGGCGCAACCGCTCCTCGCAATGATGTTGTGGCCGAGAGATGCGCGTCACAGAGGCGACGATAATTCCTCATCCTGAGGAGCGCGCTCCTGCGCGCGTCTCGAAGGATGAAGGCCCGTCTGTGGCTCCTCGCCCTTCGAGACGCCGCTTCGCGGCTCCTCAGGGTGAGGGAGATAGACTGGTTATGTTGCGCGACATTCCGGGTCTCGCGTCGCGAGCCCGGAACGGCCAACGAAACTACAGCGCGCCCTTGGCCAGCCGCTTCATCACCTCGTCGAGCTGATCGAGGTTGCGGTAGTTGATCTGGACCGAGCCGCCGGGGTCGCGGTGATTGACGGTGACCTTGAGGCCGAGCGCATCGCTGACGCGCTTCTCCAGGTCGATCGTGTCAGGGTCCTTTTCCTTCCCTCCAGACGCGCGCGCCTTTTGCGGCTTGCGCTCCGGCACGCCCTCTTCATGCGCGAGCGCTTCGGCCTGGCGGACATTGAGCCCCTCCTCGACGATGCGCTTGGCGGCGGCGAGCGGATCCGGCACGCCGATCAGTGCGCGGGCGTGACCGGCCGTCAGCTCGCCGGTCGCGATGAAAGCCTGCACCTCCGCCGGCAGCTTGGTCAGCCGCATCATGTTGGCGACGTGGCTGCGGCTCTTGCCGACGACCTTTGCGATGTCGTCCTGGCTGCGTTTGAACTCGTTGGCGAGCGCGTGATAGCCCTGCGCCTCTTCCATCGGGTTGAGGTCCTCGCGCTGCACGTTCTCGACGATCGCGAACTCCAGCGCATCGCTGTCGCTGATGTCGACCGGGACGATCGGCACCTCGTGCAGACCGGCCATCTGCGAAGCGCGCCAGCGCCGCTCGCCGGCGATGATCTCGTAGCGGTCCTGTGCGCCCTTCACCGGACGCACCACGATCGGCTGGATCACGCCATGCTGCTTGATGGACTCGCTGAGCTCCTTCAGCTCGGCGTCCGAAAAGGTGCGGCGCGGATTGCGCGGATTGGCCTTGATGAATTCGATCGGCACCTTGCGCTGCGCGCGCGGACGATCGACATGCTGAGCCTCGCCGCCGACGTCGCCGATCAGGCTTGCAAGTCCCCGGCCCAGTCGCGAACGCGCTTCATCGGCCATCGCCAGCTCCCTTGGATTCACGGTGCAGCACTCCAGAACTGAATTGTCGTAAGTTGTAGGATGGGTAGAGCGCAGCGAAACCCATCACTGTATGCGCTTTGGGTGATGGGTTTCGCTGCGCTCTACCCATCCTACGGATCAACGTCGCTTCAATGCGTCGTACGCAGCTCGCGCTCGCGCTGGATCACTTCGGTGGCGAGCCGCAAGTAAGCTTCGCTGCCGACGCATTTGAGATCGTAGACCAGCACCGGCTTGCCGTAGGACGGCGCCTCCGAGATGCGCACGTTGCGCGGGATCATCGTCTTGTAGACCTTCTCGCCCATGAACTGCCGGACGTCGGCGACGACCTGGTTCGAGAGGTTGTTGCGGGAGTCGAACATGGTCAGCACGATGCCATGGATCGACAGGTTCGGATTCAGCGTCGAGCGCACCTGCTCCACGGTCTGCAGCAATTGCGACAGACCTTCCAGCGCGAAGAACTCGCACTGGAGCGGCACCAGGATCGCGTCGGAGGCAGCCATCGCGTTCACCGTGAGCAGGTTCAGCGAAGGCGGGCAGTCGATCAGCACATAGGTGTAGTCGGCATCCGGCGAGACGTTGTTGTTGAGCGCGCCGATGGCGTCGCGCAGCTTGAAGGCGCGGCCAGGCGTGGTGCCGAGCTCGAGCTCGAGACCGGAGAGGTCCATGGTCGAGGGCGCGATATGCAGCCGCGGCACCGCGGTCGAGACCACGGCCTCGCGCAAGGCCGCTTCGCCGACCAGCACGTCATAGGTCGAGCAGGAGCGGTTGCGGCGGTCGATGCCGAGGCCGGTCGAGGCGTTGCCCTGGGGATCGAGATCGACGATCAGGACGCGTTCGCCGATCGCCGCGAGCGCCGTACCCAAGTTGATCGCTGTGGTTGTTTTACCCACGCCGCCCTTTTGATTCGCCAGCGCCAGGATGCGCGGGTGGCCATGCGGCACCTCCGCGGTCGGTTCTTGCGTCTTGTCTTGCTGCGGCTCGTCAATCACGGTCATCGAAATTTCCCCACTCAACCCCTGAGCGCCTCAGCTGCGCCGTTCGGCGGCATTGAGCTCCACGATCCAGCCGTCACCCGTGCGGCTCTGGTGCAGCCGAGGCTCAATATTCCAATATTTAGCGGCTTCGGTCAATTCAGCCTCTACATCTTGGCCCTTGAGAAACAGCGCCGTCGCGCCTTGGCGCATCAGCGGCTCCGCAAAGCCGATGAGTTGGTGTAGCGGAGCCAACGCACGCGCGGTCACGCAATCGACGGGGCCGGTGATTCTATCCACATTATCCCCGATCTCAGCGAGATGTACGACTCCCGGCGATGAGGTGATGCGAATTGCTTCGCGCAGGAAGGCCGCCTTCTTGGCGATCCGCTCGACGAGATGGACGCTGGCACCCGGCATCCCCGCCATGGTGCAGGCCAGGACGACGCCGGGAAACCCGCCGCCGCTGCCGAGATCGGCCCAGCGTCTTGCCGTGGGCGCGAGATCGACCAGCTGGAGCGAGTCGGCGATGTGCCGGGTCCAAAGGTGCGGCAAGGTCGAGGGCGCAACCAGATTGGTCTTGGCCTGCCACTCCCGCAGCAGCGCGATGTAGCGGTCGAGCCGCGCTTCCGTTTCATGTGAAACGGGAGCGAGCTTCAGTGCCGCGGCCTTGTCGGCGGCGATGACGGAATCCAGCGCCTGATCGTTGGCGCGGGCTTTGTCGATTTTCGGATTGGCCGGCGCGTCGTCCCGACCCGCGCCGGCACCTGTTCCGGGTCGTCGTGATAGCGGTCTGTCCCCGCCCGGTCCGCGCTGTTTCACGTGAAACGCCTATGCGATGGCTTATGCGATTGCCTTATGCAATTGCCTTGGAGCTCTTCCGTGCCTCACGCCGGAGATAGGCCGCGAGGATGCCGAGCGCAGCCGGTGTCATGCCGTCGATCCGGCCGGCCTGGCCGACCGTGAACGGCCGCGCCTTCTCCAGCTTGGCCCGCACTTCGTTGGAGAGACCGGGGACAAGGCTGTAATCGACCTCCGACAGCACCATCCCTTCGTCGCGCCGGAAGGCCTCGACGTCGGCACTCTGCCGCTCGAGATAGACATCGTACTTGGCGTCGATCTCGAGATGGGTCGCGATCACGGGATCGATCCGCGCCAGCTCCGGCCAGATCGCCCGGACTTGGCTCCAGCCGATGTCCGGATAGGCCATCAACTCGAAGGCCGACCGGCGCTGGCCGTCCCGGTTCAGGGACAATCCGTGCTTGATGGCCTCGTTTGGGGTGATCGTCAGCGACTTCGAGAGCGTCCGGGCCGCATTCAGGGCGTCCATCTTGGCGCGGTGGTGCAAGGTCCGGGCGCTTCCAACGCAGCCCAAGGCGATGCCCTTCTCGGTCAGACGCTGATCCGCATTGTCAGCCCGCAGCGTAAGCCGATATTCGGCCCGCGAGGTGAACATCCGATACGGCTCGCTGATCCCGCGGGTGACGAGATCGTCGATCATCACACCGAGATAGCCGTCGGCGCGGTCGAACACCGTCAGTGCCGCCCCGCTCGCAGCAAGCGCCGCGTTCAGGCCGGCGACGATGCCCTGCCCGGCGGCCTCTTCGTATCCGGTGGTGCCGTTGATCTGCCCGGCCAGGAACAGACCGCGCAGACGCTTGGTCTGCAGGGTCGGATCGAGCTCGCGGGGATCGATGTGGTCATACTCGATGGCATAGCCCGGACGGACCATCTTCACCCGTTCCAGGCCAGGGATGCTGGCGAGGATCGCGAGCTGGACCTCCTCGGGGAGCGAGGTCGAGATGCCGTTGGGATAGACCGTGCTGTCGTCGAGCCCTTCCGGCTCCAGGAAGATCTGGTGGCCGTCGCGGTCGCCGAAGCGGACGATCTTGTCCTCGATCGACGGGCAATAGCGCGGCCCGGAGCTCTTGATCTGGCCGGAGTACATCGGAGAGCGGTGGACATTGGCCCGGATCACCTCGTGGGTTGCCGCGGTGGTGCGGGTGATCCCGCACTGGATCTGCGGGGTCGTGATCCGCTCGGTCATCACCGAGAATGGCTCCGGCGGCTCGTCTCCGGGCTGCATCTCGACCGCGGACCAGTCGATCGTGGTGCCGTCCAGACGCGGCGGGGTGCCTGTCTTGAGCCGTCCCAAGGTGAAGCCGGCACGTTCAAACGACGAGGAAAGGCCCATCGCCGGGGCCTCACCGACACGGCCGGCGGGCCAATTCTGCTCGCCGAGATGAATGAGCCCGCGGAGGAAGGTACCGGTGGTGACCACCACCGCCCCTGCCCGAAGCTCGCGGCCATCGGCCAGACGCAGACCCGTGACCCGGCCCTCGGCCACGATCAGTTCATCAGCCTCGCCTTCAACGACAGAAAGGCCCTCGGTCTCGCGGATCGCGGCCTGCATCGCCGCGGCATAGAGCTTTCGATCGGCCTGAGCCCGGGGACCACGGACAGCCGGACCCTTGCGACGATTGAGCACGCGAAACTGGATGCCGCCGGCATCGCCGACCCGGCCCATCAGACCGTCGAGCGCATCGACCTCCCGAACCAGATGGCCCTTGCCGAGACCGCCGATAGCGGGATTGCAGGACATCGCGCCGACGGTCGAGAAACGGTGCGTGACCAGGACGGTCCTTGCGCCCATCCGGGCGGACGCCGCCGCGGCTTCACAGCCGGCGTGGCCACCGCCAATCACGATGACGTCGAAGCTCTCTCGCTCGGTTCGCATGGGCCGACTTCTAGCTCACAGGCGGGAAAGCCGGAAGTGGAAACTGGGAGGCAACCTGTTTCACGTGAAACGACGGGAGATGAAACTGATTTCGCGAAAACAACCCCATGCACAGTACAATGGGCATTGTTGCGACTGTGGTTTTGAAGGCGGAGAAACCGCAAGTCCGGCTGTGTTTCACGTGAAACAAGCTCGGCGGCCTCGGGACAGACAGCCACGGATGTGGGTCAGGCGGCGTGACTTTAGCCCATCTTCCGTCCTGGGCGTTGGACCGGCGTAATCCCGCCGGCCGGCACTGAGCGAAGAGGTCACATTTGGTCGGATCCGATGGGGGCCAATCCACCTTCTCTCACGCAGCGAACGCACTCCAGATTCTTTCGCTCGTGTCTCGGACAAGCAGCAACGCGCGCGTTGCTGCGCAGAGCCGGGATCCAGGAGCTCCGAACGCCTGCGACCGTGGGCCCCCGGCTCAGCAGCGCACCGTCGAAGAGACGCTGCGCTGCGTCCGGGGCACATGGGGGAGAGAAGAGAGCAGCCACCGGCCGTCCGCTCCTGTTTCACGTGAAACATGTGTGCCGTAGGAAGTCAGGGAGAAAGGGCTCGTGCGATCGGTCCCGCAGTCTGCACCTCGTTAGTCCGCGGCTCTTGGAACCAGCCGTTTCACGTGAAACACGAACTCACTGTTTCACGTGAAATACCAAGAAATGGAACAAGACCTAGTTCTACAATGAAGAACTAGATCTACTTTCCGATGCAGAACTTCTGGAAGATCGCCCCGAGGACGTCCTCGACGTCCACCCGGCCCAGCAGCCGGCCGAGCGCATAAGCGGCGGCCCGCAATTCCTCGGCAGCCAGCTCCTCGCCCTCTTCTACAAGCTCAAGGCTTCGGCGCAAGCTGTCCAAGGCCCGGCTCAACAGCTCGCGCTGGCGCGCCCGGGTCACCATGGCGCCCTCGCTGGCTCCGAAGAACTCGGCCGCGAATTCGACGAGGGCCTGGACCAGATCGGGGATGCCGTCGCCTTCCCGCGCCGAGATCGCAAACTCGCCGCGCGCCGCAGCGCCCCCGGCCCTGCCCAGATCGATCTTGTTGCGGATGATCCAGACCGGGCCGCTGGATCGCTGCGCATCCATCCCGGAATTCCGAAGCAACCGCATCGTCTCGGGATCGACGGCCTGCCCGGACTCGACCAGCCACAACACCAGGTCGGCATCCTCGGCCCGCGCCCGCGCCCGGCGCACGCCCTCCTGCTCGACCGGATCGTCGGTCTCGCGGATGCCGGCGGTGTCGATGATCGTGACGGGATAGCCGTCGAGGTCGAGCTGGACCTCGATCACGTCGCGCGTCGTGCCGGCATGCGGCGAGACGATCGCGACCTCGCGGCGTGCAAGCTGGTTCATCAGCGTCGACTTGCCGACATTCGGCTCGCCCGCGATCGCAACCACCAGCCCGTCGCGCAGGCGTTCGGAATGTCCCTGTGCCGCAAGGACATTTGCAATTTCGTCGTGCAGCGCTTGGATCGCTTCGACGGCCGGCGCCATCAATTCGGCCGGTACATCGCCCTCGTCGGAGAAATCGATGCCGGCTTCGATCAGCGCCGACGCCTCGATAATCCGCTCGCGCCAGTCGCGCGCGCGGTCGCCGAGCAGGCCCTGCAACTGCCGCAGCGCCTGGCGCCGCTGCCGGTCGGTGTCGGCGTGAATGAGATCGTCGAGACCCTCGGCTTCCGTGAGGTCGAGCTTGCCGTTCTCGAATGCCCGCCGCGTGAACTCACCCGGTTCGGCCGCGCGTGTATTCTGAATAACCGAAATTGAGCCAAGGAGCGCCGCCAGCACCGCGCGGCCGCCATGGACGTGAAATTCGGCGATGTCCTCCCCGGTCGCGCTGGCCGGTCCTGGAAACCAGAGCACGACCGCATCGTCGATCGGCTGGCCCGCCCCGTCACGGAGCAGCCGGCGGCTGGCCAGCCGTGGTGCCGGCAGCTTGCCGGCAAGCGTCGTCAGCACCGGGCCGGCCTGCGAGCCCGACACACGCACCACAGCTATCGCGCTCGGGGCCCGACCGGACGACAATGCAAAGATGGTCTGGTCTCGCGGATGCATGGCCTATTTGTCCAGCTGCCGACCAAAAGGCAATGTCCGCTCGGGCGACGGACAGCAGGGTTTGCTGCACCGTCTGCCGCAGCAAGCCTATTTGTTGCAATGCAGTATATCGGAGAATTTTGCTGCAATTATTCCTGGCGGCGATCCACGTGGGCAGCGGGCCGCCACCTATTATGTAGCGAAATCAACACATTAAGTTGACCGCCGCCTCGGCCTCACCTCGCATTTCATGCAGCGTATCCACTGCAACAAGCCTGCACAATAAAAAGGGCGCCCGCAGGCGCCCTCTGAACTTAAGCAGCTTATGCTGCACCGCACTCAGGTATTCATGGAGTCGAAGAACTCCGAATTGCTCTTGGTCGAGCGCAGCTTGTCGAGCAGGAAGTCGATCGCGTCCATCGTGCCCATCGGATTGAGGATGCGGCGGAGCACGTACATCTTCTTGAGCACCTGCGGATCGGTGATGAGCTCCTCCTTGCGGGTGCCGGAGCGCGAGATGTCGATCGCCGGGAAGGTGCGCTTGTCCGAGACCTTGCGGTCCAGGATCAGTTCCGAGTTACCGGTGCCCTTGAATTCTTCGAAGATGACTTCGTCCATGCGGCTGCCGGTATCAACCAGCGCGGTCGCGATGATGGTCAGCGAGCCGCCCTCCTCGATATTGCGGGCGGCGCCGAAGAAGCGCTTCGGGCGCTGCAGCGCGTTGGCGTCGACACCGCCGGTCAGCACCTTGCCGGAGGACGGCACCACGGTGTTGTAGGCGCGGCCGAGACGAGTGATCGAATCGAGCAGGATCACGACGTCGCGGCCATGCTCGACCAGGCGCTTTGCTTTTTCGATCACCATCTCGGCGACCTGGACGTGGCGCACCGCCGGCTCGTCGAAGGTCGACGACACGACCTCGCCCTTCACCGAGCGCTGCATGTCCGTGACTTCTTCCGGACGCTCGTCGATCAACAGCACGATCAGATAGCACTCGGGATGATTGTGCGTGATCGAGTGCGCGATGTTCTGCATCAGCACGGTCTTACCCGTGCGCGGCGGCGCCACGATCAAGGCGCGCTGGCCCTTGCCGATGGGAGCGACGATGTCGATCACCCGTGCAGAAAGGTCTTTCCGCGTCGGATCGTCGATCTCCATGCGGAAACGCTGATTCGGAAACAGCGGTGTGAGGTTGTCGAAATTGACCTTGTGCTTGGCCTTTTCCGGGTCCTCGAAATTGAGCGTGTTGACCTTCAGCAGCGCGAAATAGCGCTCGCCCTCTTTCGGGCTGCGGATGTGGCCTTCGATGGTGTCGCCGGTGCGCAGGCCGAAACGGCGGATCTGCGACGGCGAAACGTAGATGTCGTCCGGCCCCGGCAGATAATTCGCATCGGGCGAACGGAGAAAGCCGAAGCCGTCGGAGAGAACCTCGACGACGCCCTCGCCGACGATGTCGGTTTCGGCGAGCGCAAGTTGCTTGAGGATGGCGAACAGCAGCTCCTGCTTGCGCATCGTGCTGGCGTTCTCGACCCCATGCTCTTCCGCGAACGAGACGAGCTCGGCCGGCGTCTTCGACTTGAGGTCCTGAAGTTTAATTTCCCGCATTGGGGTGGTCCTGTGGGGTAACCTTGGAAGGGGGGTGCGAGGAGGCTCTGAAATGCGGACGTGAGAAGATAAGGTCCGCAGGTCTGGCAAGGTTAAGTGCCGGTGAGGCTTCAAACCTGATGCGGTGTCCGGCCTCTGGAAAGCTCAGACACAACCACATCCGCCTGCGTTGGGTGGGATGTCGCCAATATAGAAAATCGCTTCCTGCTCCGCAAGCCGAAGCGCTGGGCTTATCGTCACGGGCCTTGCCTAGAACGGCTTCACGATCACCATGATGACGATGAAAATCATCAGAACGGTCGGCACCTCATTGATAATGCGATAGAATTTCTGGGTGCGCGGGCGCCGGTCGGCGGCGAAATCCTTCAGCCAGCGGGAAAAAAAGCCGTGGACCGCAGACATCGCCAGGACCAATGCCAGTTTTACGTGCAGCCAGCCGAATGAGAACCAATGGCCGGACCAGGCGAGATAGAGCCCGGCGAGCCAGGTGATGATCATGGCAGGGTTGATGATGGCCTTGAGGAGCCGGCGTTCCATCACCTTGAACGTTTCCGACTGCTTCGAGCCGATCTCGGCCTCGGAATGATAGACGAACAGTCGCGGCAGATAGAGCATGCCCGCCATCCAGGCGATGACGGCGATCACGTGCAGCGCCTTGATCCAGAGATAGACGTCTTCGAACATTTTCGCGGGTCCGACCTTCTGCGCAGTGACGGGAACTGGGGATAGTAAGAACTCGTTAAGGTCTCACCGTGCACACATATCCGTCCGTAGCGCCTTCCTCAAATCTAGAATCTTAGATTCTTAAGGTTTGAGTCTATGTGACCGTGGATTGGACTCATGCAATTCCATCCGCGAGTTCGCGCGCGCTTGTTCACATCCATCCACATATCCCGATAAGGTCTGCCGACTTCCGATAAGTCAGCCGGCTGCAAAGACTTGCGCGATTCTGTCGGCAGCTTATCAAGGCGGTTGTCCGCGCAATCCCGTTTCCGGCCCGACCGGGCGGCAAACTTGTTCTGAGGGGCAGCGGTGTGAACAAAATTGGCACTTGTCCCGCCCCCGGTGTCGCGCAACCCTTTCCGAGGGGTTAAGCTCCACAGAAATCCACAATCCACACCGCCCTCATACAAAGAGTTTTTGTGCCGACCTCGAACAATTATTTCCATCTGCACCTCGTCTCCGACTCCACCGGCGAAACGCTGATCACCGTGGCGCGCGCGGTTGCGGCCCAATACGCCAACGTCACGCCGGTCGAGCATGTCTATCCGCTGGTGCGCAGCCAGAAGCAGCTGGACCGCGTGCTCGACGAGATCGAGGAAGCCCCGGGAATCGTGCTGTTCACGCTGCTGGAGAAGGATCTGGTCTCCAGGCTCGAGGACAAGTGCAAGGAGATCAACGTTCCGAGCCTGTCGATCATCGGCCCGGTGATGCAGCTGTTCGAAGCCTATCTCGGGGCTGCGACCACGGGCCGCGTCGGCGCCCAGCACGTCCTCAACGCGGAATATTTCAAGCGCATCGACGCGCTGAACTACACCATGATCCACGACGACGGCCAGCATGTCGAAGGCCTCAACGACGCCGACGTCGTTCTGGTTGGCGTCTCCCGCACTTCGAAAACGCCGACGTCGATCTATCTCGCCAATCGCGGCATCCGCACCGCCAACGTGCCGCTGGTTCCAGGCATTCCGGTGCCCTCGCAATTGGAGACGCTGACGCGGCCGCTGGTCGTCAGCCTGCACGCGACGCCGGAACGCCTGATCCAGATTCGTCAGAACCGCCTGCTCTCGATGGGAGCGGAGTCCGGCAGCGAAACCTACACCGACAAGCAATCGGTCACCGAGGAGGTCGCGTTTGCGCGCAAGCTCAGCGCCAAGCACGATTGGCCGCTGCTGGACGTCACGCGCCGCTCGATCGAGGAAACCGCAGCAGCGATCATGAAGCTCTACAGCGATCGCCAACGCAACCGGCCTTCCGAATAGGTGTCGCGATGAGGCTGTGGCTCGGTAAATCTTCGTTGATCCTGGCCTCGCAGAGCAGCGCGCGTAAAATGCTGCTGGCCAATGCCGGGCTGGAGTTCAAGGCTGTTACCGCCGATATCGACGAACGCGGTATTCAAGCCGCCTCGAAGCTTTCAAATCCGCGCGAGATCGCTCTAAAGCTCGCGCGCGAAAAGGCCAAGGCGGTCTGCGCCCGTCATCCCGGGAGCTACGTGATCGGCGCCGATCAGACCCTGGCTCTTGGCAGCCGCCTCTTCAACAAGCCCGCCGGCCGCGACCAGGCATTGGCGCAATTGCGCGACCTCGCCGGCAACAGCCATGAGCTGAATTCCGCGATCGCTATGGCGCATGACGGCAAGATTGTTTTCGAAGACGTTTCGATCGCCCGCATGACCATGCGTGCGATGACCGAGGCGGAGCTGTCGGCCTATCTCGACGCTGCCGGCGACGCCGTCACGACCAGCGTCGGCGCCTATCAGCTCGAGGGGCTGGGCGTTCATCTGTTCGAGCGCATCGAGGGCGACCATTTCACCATTCTCGGCCTGCCGCTACTGCCGCTTCTTGCGTTCCTGCGGCGTGAGCGGCTAGTTGCGGTGTGACTGACGGAGATGGCTGCGCGCTGATGCGGATCCTGGGACTGACCGGCTCGATCGGGATGGGAAAATCCACCACCGCGAAACTGTTCGCGGAGGCCGGTGTGCCCGTCTACGACGCCGATGCCGCGGTGCATCAGCTCTATGAGGGCGAAGCAGCGCCCGCGATCGAGGCTGCCTTTCCCGGCACCACCGTGAACGGCAAGGTGGACAGGTCAAAGCTGTCGGCGCGCGTCGTGCATGATCCCGCCGCGATCAAGCAGCTCGAGCAGATCGTGCATCCGATGCTCGGCGCCTCCCGGCAAAAATTCTTCGCCGAGGCCGAGGCAGCCAAGGCGCCGGTCGTGGTGCTCGACATCCCGCTGCTGTTCGAGACCGGCGGCGAGAAGCGGGTCGACGCCGTGGTCGTGGTGTCGACCTCGCCGGAACTCCAGCGCGAGCGGGTGCTGGCGCGGGGCACGATGGACGAAGCCAAGCTCGATGCCATCATCGCCAAGCAGACGCCTGATGCCGAGAAGCGCAAGCGGGCCGATTTCGTGGTGGATACCTCGCACGGACTTGAGCC
Organism: Bradyrhizobium sp. LVM 105; assembly: GCF_003957705.1. Lineage (NCBI taxonomy): Bacteria > Pseudomonadati > Pseudomonadota > Alphaproteobacteria > Hyphomicrobiales > Nitrobacteraceae > Bradyrhizobium > Bradyrhizobium sp. LVM 105. Next base: position 123,314 of record NZ_QZMV01000003.1, read on the forward strand.
GGTGCGGGCGCAAATCGCGCAGATCCTGGCCGAGGTCGTTAAGATGCCGCAGCGGCGAACCTGATTCGCCGCCTCATAACGGCTCTCACGACACTGATCTCAAGAGACTGATCTCAAGACATGCGCGAAATCGTCCTCGACACCGAAACCACCGGCCTCGATCCGCTTCGCGGCGATCGCCTGGTCGAAATCGGCTGCGTCGAGATCCTCAACCGCATGCCGACGGGCCAGACCTATCACGTCTATATCAATCCTGAGCGGGACATGCCGGCGGAAGCCTTCGCGGTGCACGGGCTGTCGGCCGAATTCCTGTCGACCAAGCCGCTGTTCCACGAGGTCGTCGATGGGTTCCTGGAGTTCATCGGCGACGACCCGCTGGTGATCCACAACGCCTCGTTCGATATCAGCTTCATCAATGCCGAGCTCGACCGGATCAAGCGCGCAGCGATCCCGCGGGAGCGGCTGGTCGATACGTTGCTGCTGGCGCGGCGCAAGCATCCGGGTGTGTCGAACCGGCTCGACGATCTCTGCTCGCGCTATGCGATCGACAATTCGCACCGCACCAAGCACGGCGCGCTGCTGGACGCCGAGCTGCTGGCCGAGGTCTATGTCGACCTGGTCGGAGCCCGGCAGTCGCAGCTGCTTCTGGCGTCGGAGAGGGAAGAGATTCGCGTCAACGCGGCGGGCGATACGCCGCGGCGGCAGCGCCTGGCGCCGCTCGCGCCGCGGGTTTCGGATGCCGAAAGAGAGGCCCATCGGGCCTTCATCGCAACGATGGGTGAAAAGGCGATCTGGAACGAGTATCTCGCCGCTCCAGTCGCCTCTCCGGCCGGTTCAGCTTTGATTTAGGCCTGGCCGGTCTGGCCACCGCCCTGGGCGGCCATTTGCCGCTCCATGTTCTGGCGATAGAGACCGACGAAGTCGACCGGATCCAGCATCAGGGGCGGGAACCCGCCGTCGCGCACCGCGGTCGCGATGATCTCGCGCGCGAACGGGAAGAGCAGGCGCGGACACTCGATCATGACCAGCGGATGCAGATTCTCCTTCGGCACGTTGGCGATGCGGAACACGCCGGCATAGGCGAGCTCAAACGAGAACATGATCTTGCCGGCAGTATCGGCCTTGCCCTCGACCGACAGCGTCACCTCGAATTCCTGCTCGCTGAGATTGTTGGCGCTGACGTTGATCTGGATGTTGATCTGGGGCGGTTGGCTCTGCTGCTGGAGCGAGCCCGGCGCGTTCGGATTTTCGAACGACAGGTCCTTGGTATATTGCGCCAGCACGTTGAGCTGGGGAGCCTGGGCCGCCTCGGGAGGGGTGCCGTTACCGTTGGTCATGAGAGTCTCTCCTTACCCGATTGGGGCTGAATTTCGCGGCGGTTGGCTAACATAGGGCCGCCTCGTTCCACAAGGACGAACGGTCCCGGGGGCGGGGATTCGGTCCGCGCCGACACCTTTGACGGTCATCCCGCCTTTTCCGTAAAATTGCGCCTTAAACGATTGAAGATACGCGATTTCCGGGCAGGATCGGGTTTCCCCTTAAGCATAAAACGCGCTACACTCGGTGCTGTGCCAAAAGGCGCCATTGGCCCGGCAAGATTTCGTGCCTACATCCCAAGGACCTGATGTGGACCTAAATTGGCGATGTAGACTTGCCGTTCCCGTAGGGAACGGTCTACTGGCCGGATTGATTTTCCCGGCGACGACCCCGAAAGCGAAGACCCAGAGCAAAGACCAGAAAGCGAATCTGACGTGGACATCTACACCATTATCTTCCTGGCGCTGGCGGTCTTCATCTTTCTGCGGCTGCGCAGCGTGCTTGGGCAGCGAACCGGCAACGAACGGCCGCCGTTCGATCGGACCGCCGCCCGCAATGCGCTGGGGGGTGCCCAGGACAACAACGTTGTGACCATGCCGGGCAAGGTGATCGACCAGGCACCTCTGGCGCCGTCGGCCGACCCGACCCCGCCCTCCGACCGCTGGAAGGGCTTGGCCGAGCCCGGCACCGCGCTGGCGCAGGGCCTGGACGCCATCGTCGACAAGGAGTCCACGTTCGACCCGCGTCATTTCATCTCGGGCGCCCGCGGCGCCTACGAGATGATCGTGCTGGCCTTTGCCAATGGCGACCGCCGTGCGCTGCGCGACCTGCTGTCGTCGGAGGTCTACGAAAGCTTCGACGCCGCGATCAAGGAGCGCGAGAAGAACGAGCAGAAGACCGAGACCCGCTTCGTCTCGATCGACAAGGCCGAGCTCGTCGGCGCCGAGCTGCGCGATCGTACCGCCCAGCTCACGATCCGTTTCGTCTCGCAGATGATCTCGGCCACCCGCGACAAGGCCGGCAACATCGTCGACGGCAGCGCCGACACGGTCGCCGACATCACCGACATCTGGACTTTCGCCCGCGACGTCACCTCTCGCGATCCGAACTGGAAGCTGGTTGGCACCGGAAGCGCGAATTAAGATCTTTCTGAAGACCAGCGCGACCGCGCTTTGCGCAGGCGCCGTCGCGCTGTCATCGTTTTCGCTCGGCGCCGAGGCGGCGCGGCGCCACTATCGCAACCATCACCATCATCATCCGCCGCAATTGCCTGCCGCGCCATTGCGGGCCTTGCCCTACCCGCAGGTCCCCCTGCCGTTCGACATTCCCGGCGCGCAATATTTGCCGCTCTCCTGGGCTGAGGTGAAGGGCTGGGGTGACGACAATCACCTCGCCGCTTACAAGACATTCCGTGCCAGCTGCCGCTCGATCAACGCGCAGAACGGATCGGCTGAACCCAAGGCGCTCGGCGGCTCGCTGAGCGAGCCTTGCCGGGTCGCCAAATCGCTCGAGATCGGCGACGACGCCAAAGCCAAAACCTTCTTTGAGGAGAATTTCGCGCCGCTGCGCATTTCGCGTCTCGGCGAGCCCGACGGTTTCGTCACCGGCTATTATGAGCCGGTGCTGGAGGGATCGCGCACCCAGACCGACGTCTACAACGTTCCGGTCTACCGCCGTCCCTCAAATCTGTTCGTGCGCGGCTACAAGCAGGATTCCTTGAGCCTGCCCAACAAGGGCCCGGTCTACCGCAAGATCGGCCGCCGCAAGCTGGTGCCCTATTACGACCGCGGCGAGATCGAGGACGGCAAGATCGCCGGCCGCGGGCTGGAGATCGCCTGGCTGAAGGACCCGACCGATCTGTTGTTCGCGCAGATCCAGGGCTCGGCGCGGATCAAGTTCGACGACGGCAGCACGGTCCGGCTGAACTACGACGCCTATAACGGCTATCCCTACACCGCCGTCGGGCGCATCCTGATCGAGCGCGGCATCATCCCGAAGGAGGAGATGTCGATGCAGAAGATCAGGGAATGGATGGCGCAGAATCCTGACGGCGCCAAGGAGCTGCGCCGCGCGAACCGCGCCTACATCTTCTTCCGCGAGGTCAACCTCTCCGACAAGGAGGAGGCGGTGGGCGCGCAAGGCATTCCCTTGACGGCGGGACGCTCGATTGCCGTTGACAAGTCGCTGCATGTCTATGGCACGCCATTCTTCATCGAGGGCGAGCTGCCGATCGAATCCGAACGCGCAAAGACGCCGTTCCATCGGCTGATGATCGCGCAGGATACCGGCTCGGCGATCATCGGCCCCGCGCGCGCCGATCTGTTTTTCGGCGCGGGCCAGGAGGCGGGCCGTGTCTCCGGGCGGCTGCGCCATCCCATGCATTTTGTCATGCTGGTGCCGAAGGGCCTCGATCCCTCGGTTCGCGCCGCGCGCCTGCCGGTGCCGGATCCGCGTCCCTCGGAGAAGATTGCAAAGCTGTTTCCGCAAAGCGATCCGGGCAAGGGGACCGCGAAGCCGGCCGCTGTCGCCGGCGCAATGGATAGCAAGAACGAAACCGTTGCCATCGCAGGTCCTGTCCCGCTGCCGGTGCCGCGCCCCGCGATCGAGCCTGCCTCGGAGCCGCAGCGGCCAGTGAAGAAACGTCCCCTTCGGCAGCAATGAAGCGATCGTCCCGTCCGCCCGTGCTCGAGCCTCGCCCCTCGCCGCGCCGCCGCGCGCTGAGCGAGGAGGAGCGCGCGCTGTGGGATACGGTCGCCAAGCAGGTCAAGCCGCTGCGGAAGCAGCGCGCGGCGAAAGTGCATGCCGCTCCGCGCACCGAGCCTTTGCCCGCAGCATCCGTCTCGCGGCCTGCATCATCGCCACGGCCGATCGCCGCCGCGCCGGCACCGCGTGCCGCAAAACCGGCCGTCCCGCCCTTGGCGCCGCTCGGCAAGCGCGAGCGCACAAAATTGTCGCGCGGCCGCAGTGAGATCGAGGCGCGGCTTGATCTGCACGGCATGACGCAGACGCGCGCCCATCGCGCGCTGACCGGCTTTCTGCACCGCGCCCATCACGACGGCCTGACCTTCGTGCTCGTCATCACCGGCAAGGGCCGCAGCGGCGGCGAAAGCGGCGTGCTGCGGCGCCAGGTGCCGGAATGGCTGAGCCTGCCGGAATTCCGCGCCTTCGTCGTCGGCTTCGAGACGGCGCATATCGGCCACGGCGGCGAGGGCGCGCTGTATGTGCGGATCAGGCGGGCGAGGGGTTAGCGATGCCGACGCGCCCGGGCGATGCGAAGCATCGTCCCGCGCGGCGGCTGAGGGCTCTCTCCTCTGCGGAGGAAGCCCTCTCCCCAACTCTCTCCCGCAAGCGGGAGAGGGAGCGCACCGCCGCTGCAGCTGCAAGCGAAGCTCAAAACGGCCGGATGATGCCGACGCGCGGGATCAGTGTGAGGACCAAGCCGAAGATGTTGGTGTTGCGATCCTCCGCCGGAATCAACTCCGTCTCCCGTGCCGCCGGCAGCATCTTCACGGCGTGCAGGATCAGGAACATGCAGACCGCCCAGTTCGAGATCCAGCGCGAATAGTCGAACACCATCGCGAACATCACGAGGTAGCCGAGGCTGACGCCAGCCAGCGCCGCGATCACCAGGCGGCGGTGCATCTCGCTGGCAAGCGCCCCGATCAGCTTGGCAAAATAGCGCCACAGCGGCGTGTGCAGCCAGATCAGCAGCGCGAACACGGGCACGCCGAGGATGTTGTGCGGCAGGCGGCCCCAGGTGTCCGAAATCTCCTTCGCCAGCGGCTGATACCAGATATAGGCGAATTGCAGGAGGTCGTTTCGGGACGGATCGGCCATTCGGCTCTTCAGATGCGCGACGAAATCCGCTTCCGGGATCGGCATCGTTCCCCAAAACTGCGCGGCAAAGAACAGCGCGGAGACGATGAGCAAGGCAACGATGCCGAAGGCGACATTGCTGCGATCGAGCCCGCAGGCGAGATAATGCCTGACCACGACGATGGTGAAGATCGTGGGCACGTACATCAGCAGATGAATGTGGTGGATCAGCACGAGGATGACCGCGAACAGCGCTGCCGTGGCGACGAACAGCAGCGAGCGCGCCGGCATCAGCAGCAGGACGAGCGCCAGCGCACAGCCGTAGATGTCGAAATGGCCGAGCGTGTGCATGAAGTTCTTCAGGAAGAACGGCGATCCCGCCATGAAGACGAACAGCGGCAGCGTCCTCGCGGTGAAGCCGAACGTTTTCTGAAAGAGTCTTGAAAACAGCGCTGATGTCACGAGCCATGTCACGCCGCCGAGCGCAAAGACCAGCCAGACCGGCACCTTGTCCGTGACCAGCGCGACGATGGCACCGATCAGTGCGCGCTTGATGAAGCCGAAATGGTAGTCGACCAGAAGGTGGATGTAGGGGACGTAAGGCGGCAGCAGGAGCTTGTGAATGAACACGCCGACGATAACCGCCGCGTTGATCGCGAGCAGCAGCCGCCAGGGATTTTGCCAGCTGTTAGCGGGCACGTGGCACCCGCCGCACGTCAACCTCCGCTGTCGTCCCGGGCAAGCCACCGGGTCCGCGCAAAGCGCGGCCCGATGACGGGCTCCGCGCGACCCGGGACCCATAACCACAGGAGGTCGTGTGTGCCGGGATCGGAGCCGCCATCTGTTTTAACAAGGACCGCTTGTGGTTGGGTCCCGCGTTCGCGGGGACGACGCCGGAATGAATAGCGCGGGCCTGGCGATTTACAAAATGAACCGGCTCAGATCCGCGTTCTTGGCGAGGTCGCCGACGTGCTTCTGCACGAAATCGGCGTCGACCTTGACGGTCTCGCCGCTGCGGTCGGGGGCGGTGAAGGAGATCTCGTCCAGCACCCGCTCCATCACGGTCTGCAGCCGCCGCGCGCCGATGTTCTCGACGGTGGAATTGACGGCAACCGCGACATCGGCGAGCGCGTCGATGGCGCCGTCGGTGATGTCGAGCGTCACGCCCTCGGTCTGCATCAAGGCGATATATTGCTTGATCAGGGAGGCCTCGGGCTCGGTCAGGATGCGGCGCATGTCGTCGCGGGTCAGCGCCTGCAATTCGACGCGGATCGGCAGCCGGCCCTGCAATTCCGGCAGCAGGTCGGACGGTTTTGCGACGTGGAAGGCGCCGGAGGCGATGAACAGGATGTGGTCGGTCTTCACCGCGCCGTGCTTGGTCGAGACCGTGGTGCCCTCGATCAGGGGCAGGAGATCGCGCTGCACGCCCTCGCGCGAGACGTCGCCGCCGACGCGGCCGTCACGGGCGCAGATCTTGTCGATCTCGTCGAGGAACACGATGCCGTTGTTCTCGACCGCGCTGATCGCCTCCAGCGTCAGCTGCTCGGTGTCCAGCAGCTTGTCGGATTCCTCGTTGACGAGGATCTCGTGCGAGCTCTCGACCGTCAGCCGCCGCGTCTTGCTGCGGCCGCCGAGCTTGCCGAAAATGTCGCCGAGCGAGATCGCGCCCATCTGCGCGCCCGGCATGCCGGGGATCTCGAACATCGGCATGCCGCCGCCTGAGGACTGCGTCTCGATCTCGATCTCCTTGTCATTGAGCTCGCCGGCGCGCAGCTTCTTGCGAAAGGATTCTCGCGTCGTGGACGAGGCATTGGCGCCGACCAGCGCGTCGAGCACGCGCTCCTCGGCGGCGAGCTGCGCGCGGGCGTGCACGTCCTTGCGCTTCTTCTCGCGGACCTGTGCGATCGCGACCTCGACGAGGTCGCGCACGATCTGCTCGACGTCCCGGCCGACATAGCCGACCTCGGTGAACTTGGTCGCTTCCACCTTCAGGAACGGTGCGTTCGCGAGTTTTGCCAATCGCCGCGCGATCTCGGTCTTGCCGACGCCGGTGGGGCCGATCATCAGAATGTTTTTCGGCAGCACCTCCTCGCGCAAGGAGCCGGACAGCTGTTGCCGCCGCCAGCGGTTGCGCAGCGCGATCGAGACGGCGCGCTTGGCATCGGCCTGGCCGACGATGAAACGGTCGAGTTCGGAAACGATTTCACGCGGAGAGAAGTCTGTCATGGGACCTTAGCTAGGGTCAGTTGCGGGGTAGGACAAGCCGCTTTTTTCGGCCGTCAGATGATCGGCGGGCCGGATTGCCATTGCTTCACGGCCTCGATCGGATGGATCAGCATCAGGATGTTGAGCGTCAGATTGTCGCGAATGTGAAGCGCCAGCATGATCTCGAAGGCGAGCCCGAGCAGGACGGTCGCGGTGACAGGCAACGAACGCGCGGCGAGGAACCCGAACACCATGGCCAGATTGTCGGAGACCGAGTTGACGATGCTGTCGCCGAAATAGTCCAGCGAGATCGTGCCGGCGCGGTAGCGCTCGATGATGAAGGGCGAGTTCTCGACGATCTCCCAGGCACCTTCGATCACCATGGCGACGATCAGCCGTGCCGGCCAGGAGAGGGGCAGGAACGGCAGGCGCGCAAACAGCAGCCAGGTCAGGCCGTAGAACAGAAAGCCGTGCAGAACGTGCGAGAAACTGTACCAGTCGGCGATGTGCTGGGAGTTCTCCGAACTGTTCACCACCCCGTGCCACAGCTTGACAGTGCCGCAGGTGCAGATCGGCACGCGGCCCATCGCAAGGAGGATCGCGGCCTGGAGCGCCAGCAGCAGCAGCGCGATGCCGGCCCAGGCGAACGGCGGAAACGAGACCTTGCTCTCGCGCGCGTGGACCAGCGTCATGGTTCACGCACCATCAGCAGCGCGGGCCCATCCGGCGTCTTCACCATGCGGTCGCGGACGAAACCGGCCTTCTCATAGGCACGCAAGGCGCGTGCGTTGAGCGGATCGGGATCGGTGACCATGCGCGGCAGGCCGCTGCGAAACTGCTCATCGACAAACTGGCGGATGAAGGCCGAGCCGTGACCGCATTCGATCATGTCGGTTTCGCCGATGAACAGGTCGATCCCACGCGTGCCCTCCGGTTGCGGCCCAAATCCCGTATTCCAGGCGGTGAGGCGGTAGCACTGAAGATAGCCCAGGGGCTGCTGGCCGGCCAACACGATGAACTGGTCCATGGCCGGTTCATCGAGATCGCCGCTGACGAGCGCAAACTGCTCGTCCGGATCGCCCCACCAGTCCCGCACATGGGCCTCGCCCAGCCACCGCCGGATCAGCGGCAGGTCGGCGGCGGTCATGGGATGGAAGGTGTAGGTGTGGACCATCTATCGACCATCGCGGCACTGCGCTCCCTCTCCCGCCTGCGGGAGAGGGTTGGGGAGAGGGTATCTCCGCGATGGGACAATCCCCCAGAGGAGGAAACCCTCACCCGGCGCTATGCGCCGACCTCTCCCGCAGGCGGGAGAGGTTACAGCCGGTCCGGAGCGCCGCTGTTGAGTCACAAGATAGGCCCCTACCCCGTCGCCAGGCTCTCGATGGTCAAGCTGCGGTTGGTGTAGACGCAGATATCGGCGGCGATGTCCATGGAGCGGCGGACGATGGTCTCGGCGTCCTTGTCGGTGTCGAGCAGGGCCCGTGCCGCCGCCAGCGCGTAATTGCCGCCGGAGCCGATCGCCATCACGCCGGCCTCGGGCTCCAGCACGTCGCCGGTGCCTGTCAGCACCAGGGAGACGTCCTTGTCGGCCACGATCATCATGGCCTCGAGCCGCCGCAAATAGCGGTCGGTGCGCCAGTCCTTGGCCAGCTCGACCGCGGCCCGGGTCAGCTGCCCCGGATATTGCTCGAGCTTGGCCTCCAGCCGCTCGAACAGGGTGAAGGCGTCGGCGGTTGCGCCGGCAAAGCCGCCGATCACGTCGCCCTTGCCGAGCTTTCGCACCTTCTTGGCGTTGGACTTGATCACGGTCTGGCCGATCGAAACCTGGCCGTCGCCGCCAACCACCACCCTGCCGCCCTTGCGGACCGTCAAAATCGTGGTGCCGTGCCAGCCCGGCGAGCTGTTCTGGGAATCCTGCATGAATGATCCTCGTTGTCCGCTTGATTTAGGCGGTCGCGGACAAGGGGACAACCTGGGCACAACGGGCCGTTCCGGGCCAAATTTCGCTCACCATAGGCAGAAGTAGAGGCCCGGCCGGCCGTTCCCGCAGTAGCGAAGGTGTCATTTGGCTGTTAAGAGACTGGCGTTTTCGGCCCCGAGCATGATCCCGGAAAAGTGGGTACCGGTTTTCCGAGCAGGACATGCTCAAATAGAAGCGAAAGCCTTCAATGCGCACCGCGACGATCAAGCGCAAGACCAAGGAAACCGAGATCGAGGTCTCCGTGAACCTCGATGGCACCGGCGTGGCCAATATCGCGACCGGCATCGGCTTTTTCGACCATATGCTCGATCTCCTCGCCCGCCATTCCCGCATCGACCTCACGGTCAAGGCGGTGGGCGATCTGCACATTGATTATCACCATACCACCGAAGACACCGGCATCGCGCTCGGCCAGGCGGTCAAGCAGGCGCTCGGCAACATGGCGGGCATCACCCGCTATGCCGGCGTGCACATGCCCATGGACGAGACGCTGTCGCGCGTGGTCATCGACATTTCGGGCCGCCCGTTCCTGGTGTTCAAGGCCGACTTCCCCCGCGACAAGATCGGCGAGTTCGACACCGAGCTGGTGCGCGAGTGGTTCCAGGCCTTTGCCATCAACGCCGGCGTGACTCTGCACGTCGAGACCCTATATGGCGATAACAGCCATCATATCGCCGAGTCTTGCTTCAAGGGTCTGGCGCGGGCGCTGCGCACGGCGGTCGCGATCGATCCGAAAGCGGCGGGCGAGATCCCGTCCACCAAGGGCTCGCTCGGCGGCTGACGTCTCTTCCCGGCGGCACGCGCCGCCTGCGGTATCACTGACTTGCTAGGAACGGGGCATCACCATGCCTGTCTACACAGTTCATGCGCCCTCCCCTGCCGGAGCCGATCTGCGCGCGACCGACAAGTTCGTGTTCGTGCGCGACGGTTTCCATTTCTGGGCGATGATCTTCGGACCATTCTGGCTGCTGTGGAATCGGCTGTGGCTGGCGCTGATCGGCTATCTGATCTTCATCGCCGCGTTCAATGCGGGGCTGTCGAGCCTCGGTATCGGACGTTCTTCGATCTTCTTCGCCGATCTCATCATCGCGCTGCTGATGGGTCTGGAGGCCTCGAGCCTGCGGCGCTGGACGCTGTCGCGCGGCAAATGGCGCCAGCTCGATGTGGTGGTTGCCGACGACGAGGACACCGCCGAGCGCCGCTTCTTCGAGCGCTGGAGCCAGAAGCAGCACGGCATCGTCAACGATCAATGGGCCGTCGATCGCGGCGGTCCGCCGCCGACCCGCAGCGTGCCGGGCCAGCAATTCTCGAACCCGCCGCCGATTCCGGCCGGCGGCATCATCGGGTTGTTTCCAGAACCGGGAGGGTCAAGATGAGCGTCGCCATCATCGATTACGGTTCCGGCAATCTGCATTCCGCCGCCAAGGCTTTCGAGCGCGCCGCGCGCAGCATGGAGAACCCGCAAAAGGTCTTTGTTACCAGCGATCCCGATCAGGCTTACGAGGCTGACCGTCTGGTGCTGCCGGGCGTCGGCGCGTTCGCCGATTGCCGGCGCGGGCTCGATGCCGTCAACGGCATGGTCGAGGCGATCACGGAAGCGGTGCGCGTCAAGGCGCGGCCGTTCTTCGGCATCTGCGTCGGCATGCAGCTGATGGCGAGCCGCGGCAAGGAGCACGTCATCACCGAGGGCCTGAACTGGATCGGCGGCGACGTCGAGAAGATCACGCCGCGCGACGAGAGCCTGAAGATCCCGCACATGGGCTGGAATACGCTCGACCTGCTGCAGGAGCATCCGGTGCTGAACAAGCTGCCGCTCGGCCCGAAGGGCCAGCACGCTTATTTCGTGCACTCCTATCACCTCAATGCGGCCAACGAGGCGGACGTGCTCGCGCGCGCCGATTACGGCGGGCCCGTCACCGCGATCGTGGGCAAGGACACCGCCATCGGCACGCAATTTCACCCCGAGAAGAGCCAGCGTTTCGGCCTGGCCCTGATCTCGAACTTCTTGCGATGGAAACCGTGATGGCCGCTTCGCTCTCTCTTGTCACCTCCTCCCTTGTGGGGGAGGTCGAACGCGCAGCGTTCGGGAGGGGGGTAAGCCCCGACGGCGGTGCCCGCGGCTACCCCTCTCCCCAACCCTCCCCCACAAGGGGGGAGGGAGCGCACCGTGTGCGTGGAAAAATCCTGGCTCAATCATGATCCTCTTCCCCGCGATCGACCTCAAGAACGGCCAGTGCGTGCGCCTCGAGCAGGGCGACATGGCGCGCGCGACCGTGTTCAACCTTAATCCGGCGGCGCAGGCGCAGAGCTTCGTCGAGCAGGGCTTTGAGTATCTCCATGTCGTCGATCTCGATGGCGCCTTTGCCGGCAAGCCGGTGAATGCCGAGGCCGTCGAGGCGATGCTGAACGCGATCAAGATTCCGGTGCAGCTCGGCGGCGGCATTCGCGATCTCAAGACCGTCGAAGCCTGGCTCGAGAAGGGCATTACCCGCGTCATCATCGGCACGGCGGCGGTGCGTGATCCCGAGCTGGTGAAATCCGCCGCGAAGAAATTCCCCGGCCGCGTCGCGGTCGGGTTAGATGCCCGCGACGGCAAGGTCGCGGTCGAAGGCTGGGCCGAGACCTCGCAAGTGACCGTGCTGGAGATCGCAAGGCGGTTCGAGGATGCCGGCGTCGCCGCCATCATCTTCACCGACATCGCGCGCGACGGCCTGCTCAAGGGCCTGAATCTGGACGCGACCATTGCGCTCGCGGACGCCATCTCGATTCCGGTGATCGCCTCCGGCGGACTCGCCTCGATCGAGGACGTCAAGGCGATGCTCACGCCGCGTGCAAACAAGCTCGCCGGCGCGATCGCCGGACGTGCGCTCTATGACGGCCGCCTCGATCCCGCGGCCGCCCTCACTTTGATCCGCGACGCGCGCAGGAGCTGACACATGTTCAAGGTGCGCGTGATCCCCTGCCTCGACGTCAAGGACGGCCGCGTCGTCAAGGGCGTCAACTTCGTCGATCTCAGGGATGCCGGCGACCCCGTCGAGGCTGCGATCGCCTATGATGCGGCCGGCGCCGACGAGCTCACCTTCCTCGACATCACGGCGACCCACGAGAACCGCGGCATCATGCTGGACGTGGTCCGGCGCACCGCGGAAGCCTGCTTCATGCCTGTTACCGTCGGCGGCGGCGTGCGTGAGGTCAACGACATCAAGACGCTGCTGCGCGCCGGCGCCGACAAGGTCTCGATCAACAGCGCCGCAGTCTCGCGGCGCGAGTTCGTCAAGGAAGCGGCCGAGAAATTCGGCGAACAATGCGTCGTGGTCGCGATCGACGCCAAGCGGGTGAAGCGCCCGGGCGGCGACCGCTGGGAGATTTTTACCCATGGCGGCCGCAACTCGACCGGCATCGACGCGATCGAATATGCCCAGGAAGTCGTCGCGCTCGGCGCCGGTGAAATCCTGCTCACCTCGATGGACCGCGATGGCACGCGGCAGGGGTTCGACATCCCGCTGACCCGGGCGATCGCCGACAGCGTGCCCGTTCCGGTGATCGCCTCGGGCGGCGTCGGCAATCTCGACCATCTCGTCGACGGTATCCGCGACGGACACGCCACCGCCGTGCTGGCGGCCTCGATCTTCCATTTCGGGGAATTCACCATCCGTGAAGCCAAGGAGCATATGGCGCGGCGCGGGCTGCCGATGCGCCTCGATGCCTGACGACTCCCGCTAGCAAAAATGTTACACAAGCCGGTGGGCAACGGCCTCTGTGGCCCCCTGTGTTTCCGAGTAATCCGATGCCGCGTTTCACGATCCATGACCTGGCCGAGACCATCGACGTCCGTGCGGCGGATGGCGGCGAGGCGTCCTATACCCGCAAGCTGCTCGACAAGGGCGTCGAGCATTGCGCCAAGAAGTTCGGTGAAGAGGCAATCGAAACCGTAATCGCAGCAGTCGAAAACGATCGCGCGCATCTGGTCGCTGAAAGTGCCGACCTGCTCTATCATTTCCTTGTGCTTCTGAAGGCGCGCGGCATAAAGCTGGAAGAGGTCGAGGCGGCGCTGGGTAAGCGCACTTCGATGTCAGGGTTGGAAGAAAAGGCGTCGCGCAAGCGCGATTGATCGAAGCAACGGAAAGGCGGCGTCATGGATATCCGCGCACCCGAGCAGCAGTATAATCCCTACCGGGTCTATACGCGCGAAGAATGGGCGCGCCTGCGTGACGACACGCCGATGACGCTGGAGCCGGGCGAGTTCGACCGGCTGCGTTCGCTGCACGATCGCCTTGACCTGCAGGAAGTCGAGGACATTTACCTGCCGCTGTCGCGCCTGCTCTCGATCTACGTCGATGCGATGCAGCGCCTGTATTACGCCGAGCGCCAGTTCCTCAACATCCGCGACCGCAAGGTGCCCTACATCATCGGCGTCGCCGGTTCGGTCGCCGTCGGGAAGTCCACCACGGCCCGCGTGCTCCAGGCCCTGCTGGCGCGCTGGTCGCCGCGCCCGAAGGTCGAGCTGATCACCACCGACGGGTTTCTCTATCCCAACGCCGTGCTCGATCGGCAGGGCATCATGCAGAAGAAGGGTTTCCCTGAGAGCTACGACCTGCCGCTGCTGCTCAGCTTCCTCTCCGATATCAAGTCCGGTCGCGGTCATGTGCGTGCGCCGGTCTATTCGCATCTGACCTACGACATCGTGCCGAACCAGTGGGCCGAGGTCGATCAGCCCGACATCCTGATCGTCGAGGGCGTCAACGTGCTGCAGACCGGCAAGCTGCCGCGCGACGGCAAGGCGGTGCCTGTGGTCTCCGACTTCTTCGACTTCTCGGTCTATATCGACGCCGACGAGGCGGCGCTGCGGCAATGGTACATCAAGCGCTTCCTGGCGCTCCGCGACACCGCGTTCACCAACCCGAAATCCTACTTCAACCGCTACGCGCTGCTGTCGGACGAGGAAGCCACCGCCACCGCCATCGCGATCTGGGAACGCACCAACCTCGCCAATCTCGAGGACAACATCCTGCCGACCCGGCCCCGCGCGACGCTGATCCTCAAGAAGGGCGCCGACCATACGGTGGAGAGCGTGGCGTTGCGACGGCTGTAATCGCGCCGGTTGCCGAGCTCCTGGTTCGTCCGGGCAGAGTGTCTTTTGTTGCAGACCGGCAAAAGGTATTCGACTATGAGCGTACGAAACGCGAGGACGCCATGGTTGACCGTCTCAGAAGTGCTGCCGAGTTGCTTGAAGCGCCGAGCTGCCCGGACTGCCATATCGAGATGAAATGGTTCCGCTCAGAACTGCTCGCGGACGAGCCGGTTCCGATCATCGCGCATCTCTTCGTGTGCCCTCATTGCAAGCGCGCCGCCCAGGCGGATACGGTCTTCAAGCCAACCCCGGTGAAGCCGGATAAGCTCTCCGCGCCGCGGTTCGCTGCCTACGCTGTGACAGTTCATTCCCGGACCTTCTGTCGTTCTTTCGAGCCGGCGTAGATGTGCCACGTCGTCAGGAACATTGCGGCGACGAGCGGGCCGATGACGAAACCGTTGGCTCCGAAGGTCGCAAGGCCGCCGAGCGTCGCCAGCAGCACGAGATAGCTCGGCATCTGGATCGACTGGCCGACCAGGATCGGGCGGAGAAAATTGTCCGCGAGGCCGATCACGAACGTCCCGAAAGCGAGCAGGATGATTCCCTTCGTCACGGCGCCTGCCAGCAGCAGATAGAGGCCGGCGGGAACCCAGACCAGGGCGGAGCCCAGCACCGGAAGAAGCGACAGCAGCGCCATGATGGCGCCGGCCAGCAGCGGCGCAGTCAGGCCGAGCAGCCAGAAAATCAGCCCGCCAAGCGCGCCTTGGATCAGCGCAACCAGGATGATCCCCTTGATCGTCCCGCGAACCGCCAATGTGAAGGCATCCAGGATCTCGGCGGTTTGGCCCGCGCGCAGCGGTAGCGCGTCGCGGATGCGCAGGCTCAGCTCGTCACCGTCGCGCAGGAAAAAGAACAGCAGGTACAGCATCACGAGCAGGCTCGCGACGAACTCCAGCGTCAGCTGGCCGATGTTGATCGCATGCCCGGCCAGCTGCTGGCCGGCCGGGACCACCAGGCTCGACAGGCGTTCCTTCAGGGCCGAGAGATCAATCCCGGCCAGGCGACCTGAGATGGAGACGGCCCAGTCCGGCAGCGCGGCCTTCAGTTGCTGCAGCGGATGAGCCAGATTGATCTCGCCGGCCTGAACGCGCTGATATAGCTCGCCGCCCTGGTCGACGAGCGAAGCGATCACGATCCCGACCGGGATCAGGACCAAGACGACCACCACGATGACGGTGGAAAGCGCGGCAAGGTTGCGCCATTCCGGAAACCCTTCCAGGAAACGGCGATAGACGGGCGCGAAGATGATCGCCAGCAGCGTGGCCCATAGCAATGCACCGGAGAACGGCCAAAGCAGCCAGCCGAACGCGAGGGTGATGAGGCCGAGCCAGACGAGGAATGAGCGGTGTTCCGATGTTCTCACGTGTCGCCGGGCTCCAGTCGCGCCTCACGGCACTTTGGTAGCACAGGATCGTGGCGGAGCGGCAAGTCTCGCCACGCCTCCGTCGTGCCGGCGGCCGGATCCGATGCGGCCTGTCACTGGCCGGTCTTCGCAGTCCAATCCGCGATCTTGATGCGTCCTGCGAAGGTGGCGGGGCCGGAGCCGCCGGCCTTGTAAACGAAGGCCTCGCCTTCCTGGACGTCACCGGCCTCCTTGCCAAAGGCATCGGCGATGTTGGTCTTGTGCGTGACCAGAAACGTGTTGGCGCCTGCCTTCGGCGGCGCATCGACGAGCTGACGTACGGCCTGTCCGGCCTTTGCATTGGCGCCGGTCGGGTTTGCCATTCCCGACGCACTGGCATTGCTGCTGTCCGTCAAGGCATCGACCGGCTTGACCTCGCGGCCGGAGATCAGCTTGCCGGCCTCGATCGCGCGGTTCAGCCGGCTGGTGTAGACCTCGCCAATCGGGATCGCGAACTCCTTGACCGCCGCCCCGATCTGGCGCGCCATCTCCCTGCCCTTGTCGCTGAGCTGACGCTGGGCGCTCATATCGTCGAACTTGAACGGGTAGATATCCTTTTGGCCGTCGTCGGTGGCGGTGTGCCGAAAGATCAGGACAAAGCCGCCTTGCTTGAGCGAGGCGATGAGCTCAGGGGTATCGGCTGCGGCGTGCCGGGAGAAACCGGCGAGAACAACAATCAATGCGAGGCGGCAAAGCACATTCATGCGCTAAATCCTCTATGGCAAATGCCCCCGAGGATGGTGACGCGTAACGCGGTCGATTTCAATTCTCGATTGTCGGCCCGACCGGGTTCCCGCGAGGTTCCCGATCAGACCGGCAGCCGCGGTGATGCCGCGAGCTCAGCAAGCGCTTCGTCGAGCTTGTCGCGATCGAGCGGCTTGATCAGAAATCCGGTCATGCCCGCCTCGAAGCAGGCATTGCGATCCTCCACCAGCGTATTGGCGGTGAGCGCGAGGATCGGTGTGTGACGGCTGCCCATGGCCGCCTCATGCGCACGGATGCGCTTCGTCGCCTCGATACCGTCGAGCTGCGGCATCTGGATATCCATCAGCACGAGATCATAGGGCGTACCGGCCGACCATGCGGCGAGCCACGATTCCAGCGCGACCTCGCCGTGGACGGCGATGACGACGCGATGGCCGAGCTTCGTCAGCAGCGAGCGCATCAACAGCGCGTTGATCTCGTTGTCCTCGGCGACGAGGATCGAGAGGCCCGTTGCGGGTGTAACATGGGCAGCTTCAACCATCGGTTCCGGCGCAAGCTCCGGCGAGGCGATCTCCGGCGCCAGCGCAAGGCGCGCGGCGAGCGAGGCCGCCCGCAGCGGCTTCATCAGAAACCCGGTGAAGGCCGGCGACAGCTTTTCATGGCGCGAGCTCGACGTCAGCAGCACGAGGCGCTGCAGCGCATGTGCGCGGGCCAACTCGCCCAGATGGTCGGCCATGGCAGGACCGAGCGCGCGATCGATCAGCACTGCGTGCCAGGAACGTTCCGGCAGCAGCGCTTCGGCGACCGCTGCGTCCGCAACCAGGCAGGTCTGGCCGCCCCAGCGCTCCAGTCGTCGCGCGATCAGCGCGGCTTCGATGCCGTCGGCGACGACGAGGATCGACTTGCCGGCAAGGTCGGTGCTCGGAAAGGCCGTCTGTCCCGCGCCGGCTTGCGAGGCCGGAAGCGGCACTGCGACCTCGAAGGTCGAGCCTTTGCCCGGCTCGCTGGTGAGCGTGATGCGGCCGCCCATCCGCTTGACGATGCGCTCGCTGATGGCAAGGCCGAGCCCGGTGCCACCATGGGTGCGGGCGACGCGCTCGTCGGCCTGCTCGAATTCGCGGAAGATGCGTTGCTGCGCCTCCGGCGCGATGCCGATGCCGGTGTCGCGGACCAGGAAGCTGATCTCGTTCGGCCAGATGCCGGGCTCGACGATCAGCGCGACGCCACCGCTTGCGGTGAACTTGATGGCGTTGCCGGCGAGGTTGAGCAGCACCTGGCGCAGCCGCGCGGCATCGCCGACCACCTCCAGCGGCAGGCGCTCGTCGACATAGGCGGCGATCTCGAGCGACTTCGCCTGCGCGCGGGGCGCGAGCAGCTCGCAGATCTCCTCGATCAGGGTCGAGAGCGCGAAGGGACGCTGCTGGAGATCGAGCTTGCCGGCCTCGATCTTGGAATAGTCGAGCAATTCCTCGATCAGCGCCATCAAGGCTTCGCCCGAGGTCTTGACCGCCTTGGCATAGGTCGCCTGCTCCGGCGTCAGATTGGTGTCGAGCAGGAGGCCGCCCATGCCGATGATGCCGTTGAGCGGCGTGCGGATCTCGTGCGAGGCCATTGCGAGGAAGCGCGATTTGGCGCGGTTGGCGGCATCGGCCTGGTCGCGCGCGTCGGACAAGGCGCGCTCGGTTTCGGTGCGATCGGTAACGTCGCGCCCCACGCTCTGCAATTCGGCGGGCTGGCCGGCATCGAGGCGGACATAGCCCTCGCGCCAGGCGATCCAGCGCGCGCCGAGCGGGGTCGCGATCTTCTGGTCGTGGATGCGCGTGCCGCTGCTCTCGCGCGCGCTGTCGCCCTGCTCCAGCACGTCGAAATCGAAACGCGTGCCGACCAGCGCGTCGCGCGTCTGTCCCGCGAGCGCGCAATAGGCCTCGTTGGCGAAGGTGATGCGGCCATCGGTCGCGCGCAGCACGATGAGATCGCCCTGCTGCTCGAACAGGCTGCGGGCGCGCTCTTCCGCTTCCTTCAGCTCCCAATTGCGGTCGATCAGGGTCTCGTTGTGGGCCGCGAGTGTACGCAGCCGCTTGCCCACGAAACGCAGGCGCATGCTCAGCGTCGCAAGCCCGAGGCAGGCGAGCGCGAACAGGAAGCTCGCGCCGATCGCAAAGGTGTGGGGATCGTAGCCGGAGTTATCCGACCGGCTGCCGGACACGAACCCATAGGCGCCGCCGAAGGTCGCCGAGAAGATCATGAAGGAGCGGATCGCGAAGGCGATGCGGGGGTGCTGTCGCCTGAAACGGCGCATGCGCACCTTGATCCGGAACGTCCGACCCATCGTCACCGATCCTTGTCTGAAACCCGCCGCCGTGTGCGACGATGTCGCGTCGACCTTGCGAACAGTTTGAGGCTTTGGCCCAGCCTCCAAACAGGGTTGACGAAGTGTTAACGCTTCAGAGCGAAGCGGCCTGGAGCTGGCGCTGACTGCCGTGGGCGCCGACGATCAGCGCCGCAGCCTCGCGCAGCGAGACCGACTTCGAGCGCACATAGATGCGGTAATCCGCCGGTCCCTCGCTGGAGAGATAGATCACCTGGCCGCCATCGACGGGCTGAGCGGCAATCGAGACGAGGCGCCTCGAAGGATTGGCCTGACAGGTCTCCGGCTCGGAACCGAGGCCGTCGTCGACCAATGCGAAGTCCGCGGCGTCAGCGTCGTCGGTGACCTGGACCCGGACCGTTGCCCGCGCGGGATCTTCGGTGAAGGCGACATGCATGCCGGCGGTCCAGAACAGCGAGGTGAGCTCGACCGAGATCTCGCCCACGGCGATGCAGGGATGCGAGACCGATCCGATCTCGGCGCGGGCAAACACCGCAGCCGCCAGCAGGGGAACAACCGAGGCAAGGATCTTGAAACGCAACATGACACTCTACTCGCCGGGCCCTCGGGGAACTCGCAGCCGAAATGAGCGGGCCCTATGGTTTGCAGAGCGTAAAGGAAACTCGTTACCGCCGGGTTGATGCGCGGTATCATCAGGCCATCTGTCGCACATCCTCCGCGAGTGCGCGATAGGACAGCGCTTCGGCAAGGTGCAGCCGGCCGATCTTGTCGGCATGATCGAGGTCGGCCAGCGTGCGCGCCACCCGCAGCACACGGTGATAGCCGCGTGCCGACAGCCGCATGGTCTCGGCGGCGTCGCGCAGCAGTTTTTGTCCCTGCGCGTCCGGCTTGGCGATCTCCTCCAGCACCGACGCGGGCGCCTCGGCATTGGTCCGGACATGGGGCAGGCCGGCACCGGCATAGCGTGCGAGCTGGATGTCGCGCGCTGCCGCCACGCGCGCGGCGACCTCGACCGAGCCCTCCGCCGGCGGCGGCAGGATCAGATCGGCCGCGGTCACGGCCGGCACCTCGATGCGCAGATCGATGCGGTCCATCAACGGGCCCGAGATGCGCGCCTGGTAATCGCCGGTGCAGCGGTCGATGCGGCCGCGCTTGCAGGCATAGCCGGGCTCGAACGCATTGCCGCAGCGGCACGGATTCATCGCCGCGACCAGCATGAAGCGCGCAGGGTAGGTGATGCGATGATTGGCGCGCGACACCGCGACCTCGCCGTTCTCCAGCGGCTGCCGCAGCGAATCCAGCACGCGCGGATCGAATTCGGGCAGCTCGTCGAGGAACAGCACGCCCTGATGCGCCAGCGAGATCTCGCCGGGCTTGGCGCGCATGCCGCCGCCGGTGAGCGCGGCCATGCTCGCGGAATGATGCGGCGAACGGAACGGCCGCCGCGCCGTCAGCGCGCCGCCTTCGATCTCGCCGGCAACGGAGGCGATCATCGAGACCTCGAGCAGCTCTCCCGGGGACAGCGGCGGCAGGATCGAGGGCAGCCGCGCGGCCAGCATCGACTTGCCGGCGCCGGGCGCGCCGATCATGAGCAGATGATGCCCGCCGGCGGCCGCGATCTCCAGCGCCCGCTTGGCGCTTTCCTGGCCCTTGATGTCGCGCAGGTCGAGCGTGGAGGCGGCGGCTTCGTGCACCTTCGGCGAGGGCCGCGACAGCACCTGCGTGCCCTTGAAGTGGTTGGCGATCTGGATCAGCGAGTGTGCTGCGATGATCTGGATGTCCGGGCTCGCCCACGCCGCTTCGGAGCCGCAGGCCGCCGGGCAGATCAGCCCCTCCTCGCGCATATTGGCGCCGATGGCGGCAGGAAGAACGCCGGCCACGGGCGCGATCGAGCCGTCGAGGCCAAGCTCGCCGAGAACGGTGAAGCCGGTCAGCGCATCAGGCGGGATCGCCCCGATCGCCGCCATCAGGCCGAGCGCAATCGGCAGGTCGTAATGGCTGCCCTCCTTGGGCAGGTCGGCCGGCGCCAGATTGACGATGATCCGGCGCGCCGGCAGCGCCAGCCCCGAAGCGATCAGCGCCGAGCGCACCCGCTCGCGCGCCTCCGACACCGCCTTGTCCGGCAGGCCGACGATGGCGAAGGCCGGCAGCCCAGGGGCAACCTGGACCTGCACGTCGACCGCGCGGGCCTCGATCCCCTCAAACGCGACGGTGGAAACCCGCTGAACCATGCTCAAACCAGCCTGCCCCTTTCGCACAATTAGGGGTAGCAGAGCGTAGCTCTTTTCGCAAGAACAATACAAGAACATCCCACAGGGGCGGACAAGCCCTAACCGATCGTAAACGCCGAGCCGACACTACGCCTCGAATGCCAGCTTCTGTCCTCAGCACATTCCAACGAATGTCCGCTACTCCTAGGGCTGCGGGATGGGCCGTGGTCTAACGGGTGAACAGTTCAAATGCTTGCAAATCGCCGGAGAAGCGAACGTCGGGTGTGCAGCCGCCTCGCCAAGATCCATTTTGGCGCGGGCTCGCTGCCGCGGGACTGCACGATTACCGATATTTCGGATGGTGGTGTGAAAGTGGTGGCGGAATTTCTGGAAGTGCCGCCGCAATTCACCATCATCTTCGCGCCGGACTATTCCCGGCAATGCCGGCTGCGCTGGCGCATCGGCTGCGAGTTCGGCGCTGAATTCGTCGATTGAGACGCAAGGGCCCGCGTCCTTAACGGGACTTTAGCGTTAATCGGTAAGCATCTCTGATCAGTTGCCGAGTGATCAGAGTATGTCCACGCGTTCGTCCCTCGCCTTTCCGCCGGCGAGATTGCTGTTTCCCGCACTCCTGGTGCTCGTCCTCGGCGGCTGCCAGACCGCCGGCATCGAGGATGTGACCGGCGCGCTCGGCGTCCGATCGGAAACCGCTGTCAAGGCCGATCCCAGAACGGACATGGACGCGCTGCGCGAGCGTTACCGCGCCAAGCCCGGCAATCCCGCCATTGCGCTCGAGTACGGCAAGGCGCTGCGCGACAGCGGCCAGCGCGCGCAGGCGGTCGCAGTGCTGGAGCAGGCCGTGCTCGCCCATCCCAGCAACAAGGCGCTGCTCGCCGGCTATGGCCGCGCGCTCGCCGACAGCGGCAATTTCCAGCAGGCCTTCGACGTCCTCAGCCGCGCGCATTCGCCCGAGGATCCCGACTGGCGCATCCTGTCGGCGCAAGGCGCGGCGCTCGATCAGCTCGGCCGCAACGAGGAAGCGCAGCAATATTACGCGAGCGCCCTGAAGATCGTGCCCGACGAGCCGCAGGTCCTGTCCAATCTCGGCCTGTCCTACATGCTGCAGAACAATTTGCCGCGCGCCGAACAGGTGCTCGGCCGCGCCCATCAGCGCAATCAGAACGATTTGCGGATCCGCGCCAACCTCGCGCTCGTGCTGGGATTGCAAGGCCGTCAGGCCGAGGCTGAAATCCTGGTCAAGGCAGATTTGCCGCCGGACCAGGCGGCGGCCAAAGTCACGGCGCTGCGGCAAATGCTGGCCAAGCAGCAGCAGCAGCGGGCCGAGAAGTAACCGCCAGCCGATCGCATTCTTGCTCGTCGCGTTCTCGCGACGCGAAAACGCTATCGCGATTACGATGCCTTGCGGTGCGGGGCCGATGGGCGGCCCGATCGGCCTTTCAGCTTCTTCAGCAGCGGCTCGAGCAGCGAGCGCTTCGGCTTCTTCACCTCGCCGCGGCCGGCGAGGCGGTTCGCCATGTTCTGAAACAGCGCGGTGGTGCGGTGGTTCTTGGCGACCTCCGCGATCATCTGGCCGTTATTGGCCGCGGTCGAGAACAGCTTCGAATCGAACGGGATCACCGCGATCGGCTGGCTCTCCATGGTCTTGGCGAAGGCCTTGACGTCGATCTCCGCGCGCTTGTGCATGCCGACCTGGTTGAGGCAGTACAGCGGCGGCCGGTCGTTCGGTCGTGCCGCTTTCAGCACGCTCAGCATGTTCTTGGTGTTGCGCAAGTTCGCGAGATCGGGCTCGGCGACGATCACGATGTCGTCGGCGTTCACCAGCGCGCGCCGCGTCCAGCCGGACCATTGGTGGGGAACGTCGAGCACGATGCAGGGCGTGGTCATGCGCAGCGTGTCGAACACGGCGTCGAAGGCTTCGGCGCCGAAATCGTAGACGCGGTCAAGAGAGGCAGGCGAAGCGAGGAGGCTGAGGCGCTCGGTGCATTTGGCGAGCAGACGCTCCATCAGCGCCGTGTCCGGCCGGTCCTGCGACAGCACCGCGTTGGCGATTCCCTGTACCGGATCCTGGTTGTAGTCGAGGCCCGCGGTGCCGAAGGCGAGGTCGAGGTCGATCACGACCGAATCGAGCGAAAGGTCGCGGGCGATGGTCCAGGCTACGTTGTGCGCGACCGTGGAGGCGCCGACGCCGCCCTTGGCGCCGACCACGGCGATGACGCGGCCGGTGATGATGGCCTCGGAGGCCGAGAACAGGCTGCAGATCGAGCGGACGACGTCGAGGGTTTCGACCGGTCCGACCACATAATCGTTGACGCCGCGGCGCACCAGCTCGCGATAGGGCGCCGTGTCGTTGGGATTGCCAATCACGACCACGCGGGTGCCGGGGTCGCAGACGCCGGCGAGGTCGTCCAAGCCCTCGAGGATGTCGCGCGTGCCGTCGGATTCGATCACGATCACGTTCGGCGTCGGCATCGATTCATAGACTTCGATCGCCGCGGCGAGGCCGCCGTCCTTGGCGGTGAGGTGCGCCTTGGCGAGTCGGCGGTCCTGCCCCGCCGCGGTCACCGCGTTGAGCGTCTGCTCGGTCTCGCAAAAGGCCTGCACGGAGATGCGAGGAACCGGCGCGATGTGTTCCTCGGGGTGCAGCGGATCGTCCGAATCTTCGTCGTGGAGCCGTGTCATTTGCCGGTATCGCTGAGCTTGGCCTTGTCGGCGTCGGGATTGGGTGTCGCGATCGCGGTGCCCTTGCGATAGCGCTCGAAGGCGATGTCGCGCCGCGCGGTATAGGCCGGCGTTTCGGATCGCGGCTGCTCGAGATCGGCGGGGTTGTCGATCATTGCCGCGAGGTTGCGCTGGCTGGCGCAGCCGAAATTGAAATAGGGCCGGTTCTCGTTGTAGCCGGGATCGAGGATGGAGGGACCGATGTCTTCCGGCCACAGACCGCAGGGACCCGCGACCGCGGTGATCTTCGAATAGCTGAGGCGGATGGTGGGCAGCAGCCCGGGGTCTTCAGGACGATAGGGATGCTGGACGATGGCGCGCGACGGCACGCCGCCGGATGTGAGCACGGAGCGGATCTCCCGATAGGTCGCGGCCGCCGCGCGTGAATTCGCGGTGTCGACGGGGACGTCGACGACGACGGAGCCGGTGCCTTCGCGCACCCAGTCCCGCGCAATGCCGGCGACGTCCGAATGCTGCGCGGCCGACAGGCCGCCGCGCGCCTTGCCGACGAAGATCACGATCGACTTCCTGCCCTCCTGCACCGCGATCGGGTGGCGCTGGCGGTAGTCGGTCGGCACCGTCTGCGTAACGATGTCGCCGGTGGTATTGCAGGCACCGAGCATGACGGACAGCCCGGCCAGTGCCAGCGCGATCCCAAAGCTGCGACGTCGATCGGCAGATGTTGTCGTCATCGCCTGGTCCCCTCTTGCCCCGTTCCTTGCCCCGGTCCCCAAACCGTTCGCCTCAGTCGATGATGAAGCCGAAATCGCCGGGCGTGCCGTTGATCGGATCGACGCGCCGCGTGGTGCCATAGAGCCGGTTCATGCGGCCGAGCAGCGCCGTCTGCGCGTCGGAAGCCGGCGCGAAGCCGTCGTCGGGCCGCGACAATTCCTTCTGCGCGACTGCGCGCACCACATAGGGCGTCACGATCACCATCAGCTCGGTCTCGTTGTTGACGAAGTCCTGGCTGCGGAACAGCGCGCCGATGATCGGCACCTGGTCGACGCCGGGCAGGCCGTTGATCGCCTGCTTGGTCTGCTGCTGGATCAGGCCGGCCATCGCCATCGAGCCGCCCGAGGGAATCTCGAGCGTGGTCTCGGCGCGGCGGGTCTGGACCGAGGGAATGGTGATCGAGTTGCTCGAGGTCGAGGACACCGCCTGGGTCAACGTGATCGCATTCGTATTCGACAGCTCCGACACCTCGGTCATCACGCGCAGGCTGATGCGGCCTTCGCTCAGCACGACCGGCGTGAAGTTCAGGGAAATGCCGAACTTCTTGTAGGTGACCTGGGTGGTGCAGACGTGGGTGACCGGATCGCAGGAATAGCCTGCGGGGATCGGGAATTCGCCGCCGGCGATGAATGTGGCGGATTCGCCCGAGATCGCCGTCAGGCTCGGTTCGGCGAGCGTCCGCATCACACCGGCGCTTTCCATCGCGCGCATGGTGGCGCTGACGGTGGCAACGCCCTTGGCGAGGCCGGCGACGCCGAGCCCGTTGCTGCTGACGATCGGTCCGCCCGAGACCGAGAACGGGTTGGAATTGTTGAAATTCACCACGGCCGTGCCGGCATTCAGGCTGGCGCTGAGGTCGACGCCGAGTTGCTTGACGATGTCGCGGCGCACTTCGCCGACCACGACCTTGAGCATCACCTGGTCGCGGCCGCGCACGACGATGTTGTTGACGACCTTGTCCGATCCGCCGACCAGCTTCGCGGCGACGTCGCCGGCCTGCTGCGCCTCGACCGGGCTCGACACCGATCCGGTCAGCATCACGCTGTCGCCGACGCCTTCGATCTGCACGCCCGGCAGCGACTGGCGCAGGGCCGTGCGCATGCCGTTGAGATCGCGCTTCACCGCGATGTCGTAGGAGGCGACCTGCTGGCCGTCGGCGGCGAAGAAAACGACGTTGGTCTGGCCGACCTGGCCACCGATGATATAGGCGCGCTGGGCCGAGCGGATCACCGCATTGGCGATCTTGGGATCGGCCACCAGCACGTCCTTGACCTCGCGGGGCAGGTCGATGACGACGGATTTGCCGATACCGAGCGAGAGAAAGCGCGTCTTCGCCGACGCGATCGTCGCGACCGGCGATACACCGAGATCCGGCGCCTGGATCGGCGCCTGGTCGCCGACCGGCGCATCGGCGGCGTTGACGCAGCCGGGCGCTGCGAGCAGCCCCAGCATCAGCATCGTCCCCGTCCAGAACGAGCGCGCGCGCTTCCCCCGAATGCGCAGGCCCGTCCGATCATCCCCGTAATTCATCATGTCCCCATCACTTCTGTGACGTCAGTTGCCGCGTCTGCACGCCGTAACGGATGACGTTGACGTCTCCGGAGCGCTTTGCCCCTTGCTCCTCGACGGTGACTTCCGCCGCGTTGGCGTCGACGATGCTTCGCAGCGCAAGCTGCAGCGTGCCGCCCTGGCGCGCGGCCGAAAGCGTGGCGACCTGGTCGGGCTTGAGCTCGAGCGTGACGGTCTTGCCGACCACGGCGGTCTGACCGTCCTTTTCCTTCGGCGCCTGGTCGATCGCGAGCACGCGGATATTGGTCAGGATGACCTCGGACACGATGAGGTCGTTGCCGGCGGTCGGGCCGTTGGTGTCGGGATTCTTCAGGCGACGGGTCAGCACGATGTCGACGCGGTCGTTCGGCAGGATGAAGCCGCCGGCGCCGGTCTCGGCGGAGATCTCGGTCGAAACGGCGCGCATGCCGGACGGCAGGATCGCGGCCATGAAGCCGGATCCCTCGGCCCTGACCAGCTTCTGCTCGCGGATCGGCTCGCCTTGCATCAGGGGAACGCGCGCGATCGAGCCGGCGATCTGGCTCTGCGCCTCGGGCCTGTTGTCACGACGGATGAAGGCGCTGCTTGCGGTCGCCGCCGGCCAGGTCTGCCATTGCAGATCGTCAGGCTTGAGCGCCTGGCCGAGCTGGATGTCGTTCTTGGCAATGAGGACTTCGACCGTCGGCAGCTTCTCAGCGACGGCCTCAACGGGCGCGGGGGCATTCTGATAGCCGCTCGCCAGATACGCAGCGACGCCGCCGGCGGCCAGCGCGATGACGAGAACGACAATGCGTGCGGTGTTCATACGCTTTACTCATACGCGGGGCACTCGAACCGCACCTGGCGGGTTCCCCGTGTCGATGAGTAGGGAGTAAAAGTATAAGGGGTGTTGCGAGGCCGAGTGCGCTTACCGGCCGCGATGCTGGTTTTCGGCAGATGGTGAACGCGGCGTTATTCAGTCGGCCAGCGGCCCCGTAGTTTCACGTAGAGCGCGCTCGTGCGTCGGCCCGATGCGGAGGGCGTCATGGTGAATGGGCGGTTAGTGATGGGTGGGTACGAGCGTGCCCAGCATCTGCGATGACAGTGGCTGTCCGTCACCTCCGCGCAACGGCGAAGCCATTGTCGCTGGAGGGTGCGGCGGCATCAGCCAAGCCGTCGCCCTTCGAGGGCCGCTGAAGAAGCGGTCACCTCAGGCTGACGGTGTTGGAGTAAGTCTGCAATCCACGAAGTGACGAGTGCTTACTTCGCCCGCTTCGCTTCGATCACGTCCCAGATCTTCGCCGCCACATCAGGACCGCCGAGCCGCGCGATGGCGCGGATGCCGGTGGGGGAGGTCACGTTGATCTCGGTGAGGTTGCCGTTGATGACGTCGATGCCGACGAACAACAGCCCGCGTTCGCGCAAGGCCGGGCCGAGGGTGGCGCAGATCTCGCGCTCGCGCGGGGTGAGCTCGGTCTCCTGCGCCGCGCCGCCGCGCACCATGTTGGAGCGGAGGTCGTCGGCGGCCGGCACGCGGTTCACCGCGCCGGCGAACTCGCCGTTGACCAGGATGATGCGCTTGTCGCCGTGCTTCACCTCGGGGATGAACTGCTGGATCACCCAGGCCTCCTTGAAGGTGACCGAGAACATGTCGAACAGCGAGCCGAAATTCATGTCCTGCGGCATCACGCGGAACACCGCAGCGCCGCCATGACCGTGCAGCGGCTTCATCACGACGGCACCATGCTTGTCGCGAAACGCGTTGATCTCATCGACGTCGCGCGAGATCAGCGTCGGCGGCATCAGCTGCGGAAAGTTCATCACGAACAGCTTTTCCGGCGCGTTGCGGACCGAGGCGGGATCGTTGACCACCAGCGTCTTCGGATGGATGCGTTCCAGAAAATGCGTCGAGGTGATATAGGCGAGGTCGAACGGCGGATCCTGCCGCAGCAGCACCACGTCGAAGCTGTTCAGCGCCTCGCGCCCCGGCTCCCCGAGCGTGAAGTGGTTGCCGGGCTCGTCGCGCACGGTCAGCAGCTGAACGGGAGCGACGATCTCCTCGCCGACCATCGAGAGCTTGTCGGGCGTGTAATAGGACAGGCCATGGCCGCGTTTCTGCGCCTCCAGCAGCAGCGCAAAGGTGGAATCGCCCTTGATGTTGATGCGGGCAATGGGGTCCATCTGGACGGCGACGTTCAGTTTCATGGTCTGCCTTTCAGGTCGAGGCGTCGAATGCCGCCAACACATGGCGCGGAAGTGAGCGCGGCGCAATCAGCATGGCGTCGAATCGCAATTCGAATTCGGCATGCTCGGGATGCGCTACAAGCCAGCCTTGCGCGGCGTCGATGATGCGCTGCTGCTGGCGCGGCGTCACGGCAAAGGCGGCATCGTCCAGCGTTGCGCGTGCCTTGACCTCGACGAAGGCGATCAGGTTGCGGCGGCGCGCCACGATGTCGATCTCGCCATGCGCCGTGCGGTAGCGCTTGGCCAGAATGCGATAGCCCTTGGCCATGAGATAGGCGGCGGCGCGGCTTTCCGCGGAGATGCCGGTGTGGAACGCGGCGACGCGCTCGGGCGAGGCGGCCTTTGGTTCCCTGGGGATCTCAGTCTTCGCCATCGCCGCCCCGCGAATCCTTTGCAAGCTCGAGCGCGCGGGCATAGACCTCGCGGCGCGGCCGGCCCGAGAGCGCGACGGCATGCGCCACGGCATCCTTGACGCTGTGCGCGGCCAGCTGCTCGCGCAAGAGACCATCGAGCGCATCCATTGTCAGCACCTCGGCATCCGCGGGAGGTGGGCCGATCACCAGAACGAACTCGCCGCGCGTCTCCGGCGCGTCCGCCTGTCGCCCAAGCTCGGCGAGGGGCGCGCGTCTGACCTCCTCGTGCAACTTCGTAAGCTCGCGGCAGACCGCGGCGTCTCGCTCACCCATGATCTCGGCGAGATCGGTCAAGGTGGCCTGCATCCGATTTCCCGACTCGAACATCACCAGCGTCGCATCGATGCGCGCGAGTTCGGCCAGGCGCGTGCGGCGCGCGGCGGATTTCGCCGGCAGGAAACCCTCGAAGAAGAAGCGGTCGGTCGGCAGCGCCGCCACCGACAGCGCGGCCAGGACGGAGGACGGGCCAGGCAGCGCGTACACGGAGTGGCCCGCGGCGCAGACCTCGCGCACCAGCTTGAAGCCGGGATCGGAGATCAGCGGCGTGCCGGCATCCGAGACCAGCGCGACCGAGCCGCCGGCCGCGAGCGCCTCCAGGATCTTTGGACGGGCGGCTTCGGCATTGTGCTCGTGATATTGCTTGAGCTGCGCCGCGATGGCGTAGCGCTCGGTCAGGCGCCGCGTGATCCGGGTGTCCTCGCAGGCGATGACGTCGACGCCGGCGAGGGTCTGCAGCGCCCGCAGCGTGATGTCGCCGAGATTGCCGATCGGGGTCGCGACCAGATGCAGGCCCGGTGCCGCCTTCGGCGCCATGAGCCGATGGGCGTCGATGGAGAAACCGCGCGAGGCGGCGTCTTGAGCTTCAGACGTATTTATCGGGGCCGGCTTTGCGCGCATAATGAAGTCAACTTAGGCACGATCCGCAGGGCTGGGAACCGGCTCGCCGAAAAAGATCGTACCCAACTGGGCTGGGAAGGGACGGGAATGTGATCGGTCAGGATCACGTCGGGAGGGGGTGAGGGCCCTCGCGCCATATTCGCGACGGAAACTCCGCCTTGATGCTGGATGAGCGACGGCGAACAGCTGCCGGGACAGGAAGGCGGCCGCGTTAAGCGGCTATTATCCTTTTGTTTTGGTTAACTATTTGCCGACAATATGCCTGAATCCGCGGCCTGCGT
Organism: Bradyrhizobium sp. LVM 105; assembly: GCF_003957705.1. Lineage (NCBI taxonomy): Bacteria > Pseudomonadati > Pseudomonadota > Alphaproteobacteria > Hyphomicrobiales > Nitrobacteraceae > Bradyrhizobium > Bradyrhizobium sp. LVM 105. The sequence goes on from NZ_QZMV01000003.1 coordinate 153,246, forward strand.
CGTGGAAGGAAGATCGTGACCGGCCGGCGACGGCGGGTCAGAAGAGAAGCTGCCATGGTGGGCCCGCGTTTTCCTAAGTCTCCCATTCCGGGGTCTCTGATGTCGGGGGCGACCCGACGGAGCGCGCTCGGCCTGTTGCTCGGCGCGCCCCTGCTGTCGGCCTGTGCCGGCGTGCAGCAGAGTCTCAGCCAGTTCTCCAACCCGTTCTCGAGCTCGGCACCGCCGGCCCAGCCGGCCGGTCCTCCGCAGCAGGCGACGACCGCCGGCACCGGCGGCGTCAAGGTCGCCGTGATCCTGCCGCTGTCCGCGGCCGGCAATGCCGGCCTTGCCGCACAATCCATGCGCAACGCCGCCGAGATGGCGCTGGCGGAGTTCCAGAACCCGAACATCCAGCTCCTGATCAAGGACGACAACGGCAGCCCGCAAGGCGCCCAGGCCGGCGCGCAGCAGGCGGTCGACGAGGGCGCCGAGATCATCCTCGGGCCGCTGTTCGCGCAATCGGTGCCGGCGGTGGCGCAGGTCGCGCGCACGCGCGGCATCCCGGTGATCGCGTTCTCGACCGATTCCAGCATCGCCGGCCGCGGTGTCTATCTGCTCTCCTTCCTGCCGGAGTCCGACGTCAATCGCATCGTCGAATATTCCGCCAGCATCGGAAAGCGCTCGTTCGCCGTGCTCGTGCCCGACAATGCTTATGGCAATGTCGTCGAGGCCGCGGTGAAGGTGGCGGCGCCGCGTCGTGGCGGGCGCATCGTCGCGTTCGAGAAATACGGCGCCGATCGCGCCACGCCGGCACGCACGGTGGCACAGCAGCTCGGCAGTGCGGACGCGCTGTTCATCGCCGATGACGGCGATGCCGTGGTGACGGTCGCCGATGCGATGACCGCCGCGGGCGCGAACCTGCGCAACATCCAGCTGCTCGGCACCGGCCTGTGGGACAATCCGCGGGTCTATGCCAATGCGAGCCTGCAAGGCGGCCTCTACGCCGCGCCCGACCCGGCCGGCTTCCGCGCCTTCTCGGGCCGCTATCGCACCAAATACGGCGCCGAGCCGATCCGCACCGCGACGCTCGCCTACGACGCCGTCGCCCTCGTCGCCGCGCTCGCGCGCACGCAAGGCACCACGCGCTTCTCGCCCGACGTGCTCACCAATCCTTCCGGCTTTGCCGGCATCGACGGCCTGTTCCGCTTCCGCGCGGACGGCACCAACGAACGCGGTCTTGCGGTGATGAAGGTGACGCAAGGCGGCGGCGTTGCGATCGCAGGCTCGCCGAAGAGCTTTGGGGCGTAGCTCCGGACGACGGTGCCGTGGTGCTGTAGGGTGGATTAGCCGAAGGCGTAATCCACCAACTTCGTTCCGCGAGTGCGGAAGCATGGTGGGTTACGCCTTCGGCTAACCCACCCTACTTCAGCGCGTTACGCCGCGAGATCCGCGACCACCGCATCGAGCACCGGGAAACCGCTGCTGGTCACGCGCAACCGGCCGGTCGGATCCACAATGATCGCGCCTTCTTCGCGCAGCAGCGCGATGCGCTTGGGATCGAGCGGGCGGCCGGAGAGGGCCTTGTAGCGCTCGGGGTCGATGCCCTCGGCGAGCCGCAATCCCATCAGCAGGAATTCGTCGGCGCGTTCCTCGCTGTTGAGCAGATCGTCGGTGACGATTCCATCGCCGTTGGTCTCGACCCGCATCAGCCAGGCCTCGGGACGCTTCTCGGTGGCGGTCGCATGCCTGATACCGTCGATGTCGAGGCGACCATGCGCGCCGGGGCCGATGCCGGCATATTCCTCGCCGCGCCAGTACACCAGATTGTGCCGGCACTCGGCGCCGCGTCGCGCGTGGTTGGAGATCTCGTAGGCGGGCAGCCCGAGCTTGTCGCAGGTTTCCTGCGTGACGTCGTAGAGCGCGCGCGCCACCGCTTCATCCGGCGTCTTCAACTTGCCGGCCCGGTGCAGGCCGAAGAACGGCGTGCCTTCCTCGATCGTGAGCTGATAGAGCGACAGATGCTCGGCCGCCTCATCGATGGCGAGGCGCAGCTCATCGGCCCACATCGCCGGCGTCTGGTCGGGGCGGGCATAGATCAGGTCGAACGAATAGCGCTCGAACGAACGGCGCGCGATGGCGACGGCATCGAGCGCCTCGCGCGCGCTGTGCAGGCGTCCGAGCGTCTTCAGCGAGGCGTCATCGAGCGCCTGCACGCCGAGCGAGACGCGATTGACGCCGGCGCTGCGATAGCCGGCAAAGCGTGTGGCTTCGACGCTGGTGGGATTGGCTTCGAGCGTCACTTCGACGTCGCCTGCAACGCTCCAGTGCTTGCCGATCGCATCGAGCACCGCGCCGACAGTTGCGGGCTGCATCAAGGATGGCGTACCGCCGCCAAGGAAGATCGAGCTGACCTCGCGGCCGGATGCACGCGCCGCGGTCGTTTCGATTTCGCGCGCGAAGGCGGAGGCGAAGCGCGCTTCGTCGATCGCGGCATGGCGGACATGGCTGTTGAAGTCGCAATAGGGGCACTTCGACAGGCAGAACGGCCAGTGCACGTAGACGCCGAAGGCTTCAGATTCTTGTTTTGACGCGTTTTCCTGGCGCGAACCGGTATCCACTTCGCTTGAAAACGCTCTAGCGCGGCTCAAGGCAGATCTCCGCCAGTTTCCGGAAGGCACGGGCACGATGCGACAGGCCGAGACCCAGCGGCGGCAGGCCGTGCTTCTCGATGCTCTCCATCTCGCCGAAGGTGCGGCTGTGACCATCCGGCAAGAACATCGGATCGTAGCCGAAGCCGGCAGTCCCGCGTGGCGGCCAGACCAGCGTGCCGTCGACGCGCGCCTCGACCTCTTCGAGATGATGGTCGGGCCAGGCCACGCAGAGCGCCGAGACGAAATGGGCCCTGCGCTTGTCCGGCCTGGTGGCGCCGCGCTCCTGCAACAAGCGCTCGATCTGCGCCATCGCCGCGTTGAAGTCCTTGGTGGGGCCGGCCCAGCGCGCGCTGTAGATGCCGGGGGCGCCGTCGAGCGCGTCGACCACGATGCCGGAATCGTCGGCGAAGGCGGGCAGCCTGGTTGCCTGCGCCGCCGCGATCGCCTTGATCGCGGCGTTGCTGCGGAAATCGTTGCCGGTCTCATCCGGCTCACCGAGGCCGAGTTCACCGGCCGACACCGCCTCGACGCCGTGGGGCGCCAACAGCTCCCGCATCTCGGCAAGCTTGCCGGGATTGTGGGTGGCGATGACGAGCTTTCCGGTGATTCGGCGGTGCATGGGCCTATTGACTACGCCACAGCCAGTTTCTGCAAGTCCACGAGACGCGCAACGCCCTTGCGGGCCAGCGCCATCAGCGCCAGGAACTCGCCTTCCGTGAACGGTTCGCGTTCCGCCGTGCCCTGCACCTCGATGATGCGGCCGTCGCCGGTCATGACGAAATTGGCGTCGGTCTGGGCTTCCGAATCCTCGGCATAATCGAGATCGAGCACCGGCGTACCGTTGTAGATGCCGCAGGAGATCGCGGCGACGTTGTCGCGCATGACGTTGGCCTTGATCATGTTGCGCGCCTTCATCCAGTTGACGCAATCGGCAAGTGCGACCCAGGCGCCGGTGATCGAGGCCGTGCGGGTGCCGCCGTCGGCCTGCAGCACGTCGCAATCGACCGTGATCTGGCGCTCGCCGAGCGCCTCGAGGTCGACGATGGTGCGCAGCGAGCGGCCGATCAGGCGCTGGATCTCGACGGTGCGGCCGCTCTGCTTGCCCGCGGCGGCCTCGCGGCGGGTGCGTTCCGAGGTGGCGCGTGGCAGCATGCCGTATTCGGCGGTGACCCAGCCGCGGCCCTGGCCCTTCAGCCACGGCGGTAGGCGGTCTTCCAGCGTGGCGGTAACCAGCACATGGGTGTCGCCGAACTTCACCAGGCAGGAGCCTTCCGCATATTTGACCACGCCGCGCTCCAGCGTCACGGGGCGCAATTCGTCGGGCGCACGGCGGCTTGGCCGCATTGGGAAATCCTCCAAAACTCACGGGAAAGGCTGTTGGCGGTGCTTGTAGGTGGGGCGAAGGTGGGCGGCAAGGGCTTATTCGGCCCCTGATTCCGCGCCGGCGAACGCCACGCTTGTCAGAAGCGCCCCGGATAGACAAATTATGAGGATCTGAGAGGAGTTACCGCTGTGGCCCATCACGATCCGATCCATCTGATCGCGCCGCGCGCAGGCCTCGCCCAGCTCAACGAGCGTTCCCGCGACATCTTTCGTCAAATTGTCGAAAGTTATCTCGCGACCGGTGAGCCCGTGGGTTCGCGCAATATCTCGCGCCTGATCGCGATGCCGCTGTCGCCGGCCTCGGTCCGCAACGTCATGGCCGATCTGGAACAGCTCGGCCTGATCTATGCACCCCATACCTCGGCCGGCCGGCTGCCGACGGAACTCGGCCTGCGTTTCTTCGTCGATGCCTTGATGCAGGTCGGCGACCTCAACGAGGCCGAACGGCAGTCGATCCAGAGCCAGCTCACGTCCGTAGGCCAGGCGCACTCGGTCGAGGCGGCGCTGGACCAGGCGCTGACGCGGCTATCCGGATTGACCCGCGCCGCGGCGGTGGTGCTGACGCCAAAATCCAATGCGCGGCTCAAGCACATCGAATTCGTCCGCCTGGAACCGGAGAAAGCGCTGGTCATCCTCGTCGGCGAGGACGGCCAGGTCGAGAATCGCGTTCTGACGCTGCCCCCTGGAGTTCCCTCCTCGGCGATCACCGAGGCCGGCAATTTCCTCAACGCGCGAATCCGCGGCCGAACCCTGGCCGAGGCGCGGCTCGAGCTCGAGACGGCGCTGGGCGAGGCCCGCGCCGAGCTCGATCAGCTCGCACAGAAGGTGATCTCTGCCGGCATCGCCAGCTGGTCCGGCGGCGAGAACGAGGACCGCCAGCTCATCGTGCGCGGCCACGCCAATCTGCTCGAAGATCTGCACGCGCTGGAGGATCTGGAGCGGGTGCGCCTGTTGTTCGACGATCTCGAGACCAAGCGCGGCGTGATCGATCTGCTCGGCCGGGCCGAGACGGCCGAGGGCGTGCGCATCTTCATCGGCAGCGAGAACAAGCTGTTCTCGCTGTCGGGGTCCTCCACCATCATCGCGCCCTATCGGGATGCCGCCGGCCACATCGTCGGTGTCCTCGGCGTGATCGGTCCGACGCGGCTGAATTATGCCCGCGTGATCCCGACCGTGGATTATGCCGCCCGCATCGTCAGCCGCCTCTTGGGGGGCTGACCGGCGTCTGCTTCCGATCACGGGCGCTTGATTTTCGCTGCTCAAAGCACGATATCCGGGCCAACAATCCCTGGAAACGAGTTCGAGATTTAGCCGATGACCGATCATGACCGGCAACCCGAAGACGCGGCCGCGCCGACTGGCGAGCCCGTGGTGTCAAAGCCCTACATCATGCCCGACGATCCCGAGCCCGGCTCGGTCGAGACCTTGCAAAAGGAAGTCGCCGAGGCGCGCGATCGCATGCTGCGGACGCTGGCCGAGATGGAGAATCTGCGCAAGCGCACCACCAAGGAAGTCGCTGACGCCCGCCTCTACGGCATCACCGGCTTTGCCCGCGACGTGCTCGACATCGCCGACAATCTTCAGCGCGCGCTCGATGCCGTTCCGGCCGAGGCGCGTGCCACCGCCGATCCCGGCCTGACCTCGCTGATCGAGGGCGTCGAGCTCACCGAGCGCGCGCTGCATAGCGCGCTGGAAAAGCATGGCGTGAAGAAGCTCGATCCGCAGGGCCAGAAGTTCGACCCGAACTTCCACCAGGCGATGTACGAAGTGCCTGATCCGTCGGTGCCGTCGGGCACCGTGGTCCAGATCATGCAGGCCGGCTACACCATCGGCGACCGCGTGCTGCGGCCGGCTTTGGTCGGCGTCGCCAAGGGCGGCGCGAAGCCAGCGCCTGCGGCGAACAACAACAACGAATCGAGCAGCGCGGCCAATTGAGTTTCAACCCTCATGGTGAGGAGCCGCGCTCTTGCGCGGCGTCTCGAACCATGAAGGCCAGGGCGCCGCAGCGGGGGCCTTCATCCTTCGAGACGCGCGCGAAGTAGCGCGCTCCTCAGGATGAGGGTCTTGCAGTGTTGTGCGTCGCTTACGCACCCGCCGCGATATCCGCAGACTGGATCCTCTTCACGCCGGCCTTGGCCATATCGGCCCAGGCCTTGGCGAGCGAACCCTGGGTGTCGATGCCGCGGCAGGCGTCTTCCACCACATAGACCTCGAAGCCGGCCTTGCGCGCGTCGAGCGCCGTCCAGGCAACGCAGAAATCTGTCGCAAGCCCTGCGACGAAGACGCGCTTGATCTTGCGTCCCTTCAAATATCCGGCAAGGCCCGTCGAGGTCTTGCCGTCGGCTTCGAGGAAGGCCGAATAGCTGTCGACGTTCTTGTGAAAACCCTTGCGGATGATGAGCTCGGCGTGCGGGATCGCAAGGTCCTTGGACAGCGCCGCGCCGTCGGTGCCCTGCACGCAATGATCAGGCCACAGCACCTGTTTGCCGTAGGGAAGGTCGACGGTATCGAACGGCTTCTTGCCCGAGTGGACTGAGGCAAACGAAACGTGGCCCGGCGTGTGCCAGTCCTGCGTCATCACCACGTTCGCGAACGCCTTCGAGATCTTGTTGATGACCGGCACCACCTGTTCGCCTTCCTTCACCGCGAGGCTGCCGCCAGGCAGGAAGCAGTTCTGCACGTCGATTACGAGCAGCGCGGAGGCGTCATCCGGCTTGATGGATGTCGCTGCGAGCAACGCGCTCGGCGCGAGGGTCGCCAGCGCCGTCGTTCCAAGCATTTCCAAAACCTGCCGCCGATCCAGCATCATTCGCCTCCCTTGGGATGATCCAATAGGGGAAGCCTAGTTCCGTTCGTACACGAACAGAAGCCCGAAAATGCGGCCGGTACTGGTGAGCGGCTAAGCGCTCGCCACGCGCTTGGTGCACCTCTCCCGCGTTGCGGAAGAGGTCGGCGCGTCCGGGCGATGCGAAGCATCGTCCCGCGCGCCGGGTGAGGGTTCTATCCTCCGGGTGATTGTCCCTTTGCGGAGACACCCTCTCCCCAGCCCTCCCCCGCAAGCGGGGGAGGGAGCGCATCTCGTTCGCAGACGCAGCTACCCCTTCGGCTGAATCCCGTCGCGCACGGCGCGGAAGCGGGTGAAGGCGGCCTGCCACTGGTCGCGCGGGGCGCTGGCGATGATGCGCAGCGAAGCGCCGCCGCTCGAGAAGCGGATCCACTGCACCACGGTCACCGGCGTCTTGTCCTTGCCGCTGACGCCGTCGATCCGGGTTTCGAAGCCTTGCTGGCCGTTGATGCGGATCGGCTCCGACATGGTGACGCGGGATTCGCGCACGCCGGGGATCTGCAGCGCGGCCTCCTGGGCGAACCGGGCGCGGTCGTCGGCAGCTTGCGGGGTGGCGCCGATCAGGCCGAGGATCATGAACGGCTTCGCTTCATAGCCTGCGCTCTCATTGCCGTCGGCGAGGATAATGCTGGAGCCCGGCGCGAGGGTGCGGACGTCCTTGAAGTCGGCGAGATCGGTGATCTTGAACGGCATCAGCGCGATCTGCTCCTCGGCTGAGACCTGCTTGCGGGTGGTGGCGGTCGCGAACATCTGCCGCACCGCCTCGTCGGTGTAGATCTTGGTCGCATTCTCCGGGACCTGCACCGCGACATAGCCGGAGAAGCCGGCGCCCGGCACGATCATCGAATAGCGCTTCACCGGGGTGTCGCCGGCCTTGCCGCTCTCGGTGGTGAAATAGGCAAGGCCCGCGGGGGTCTCGACCTTGTCCTGCTTGACGCCGTTCGCTCCGGCCGGATTGGAATTGAAGGCGCTCACGACCTCGCCATAGGCGGCCGGCGGCAGCTCGGTGACCAGCACCTTGACGCTGCCGTCCTCGCTTTCGAAGCCCGGAAAGGTCTTGGCCGTGCTGAGACCGACCAGCGGCACCATGCCGAGGCGCAAGCCGGGCGGAAACACGGCGTCGGCGGCGAGGGCCGGGAGCGCCGAGGCGGCGAGAAGGGCGAGCGCGGCGAGGGGGCGGATCAGCTTCATGGGCACTCTGATTGGTTCACATTGAGGCCGTTCGATGGTCGGCCACCGGGCCGCTTTGTCGCGCGAAGCGGCTGTGGCGGCTGCCCGGCCGGTCCGCCTTTTAGCGGGTTTGGGCTTGCGGCAACAGGGCGGACGGGCTTGCGGTAGGGGGCTTGCCGAAGCCCGAACCTGTTAATAATTCCTCACCCGCAAGTGCGGTGAAGCCCGAATATGTTCTTCCAAAACCCGACGTTTTAGCCGCAGAAACGTAGCTTCGGTCCTTGCGGGCCCCTCCCCCCCTCCTATATGAGCCTCAATCATCGCAATATCGCGGATGTTTGATCTTAGGGGGTTTCGGTTTGGGTGCCTTCTGGGCCCAGCCAACCTGCCGCAAAAAGAAGGATATCAGGACCATGGGAAAGGTCATTGGGATCGACCTCGGCACCACGAATTCGTGCGTCGCCGTGATGGATGGCAAAAACGCCAAAGTCATCGAGAATTCCGAAGGCATGCGCACGACGCCCTCGATCGTCGCCGTCACGGACGACGGTGAGCGTCTCGTCGGCCAGCCGGCCAAGCGCCAGGCCGTCACCAATCCCGAGCGCACCTTCTTCGCAGTGAAGCGCCTCATCGGCCGCCGCTACGACGACCCGATGGTCGAGAAGGACAAGAAGCTCGTCCCCTACAAGATCGTGAAGGCTTCCAACGGCGACGCCTGGGTCGAGGCCGACGGCCAGACCTACTCGCCCTCGCAGGTCTCGGCGTTCATCCTGCAGAAGATGAAGGAGACCGCGGAAGCCCATCTCGGCCAGAAGGTCGACCAGGCCGTCATCACCGTTCCCGCCTACTTCAACGACGCCCAGCGCCAGGCGACCAAGGACGCCGGCAAGATCGCGGGCCTCGAAGTGCTGCGCATCATCAACGAGCCGACTGCGGCCGCGCTCGCCTACGGCCTCGACAAGACCAAGGCCGGCACGATCGCCGTCTACGACCTCGGCGGCGGCACGTTCGATATCTCCATTCTCGAAATCGGCGACGGCGTGTTCGAGGTGAAGTCGACCAACGGCGACACCTTCCTCGGCGGCGAAGACTTCGACATGCGCCTGGTCGGCTATCTCGCCGACGAATTCCAGAAGGAGCAGGGCATCAACCTGCGCAACGACAAGCTCGCGTTGCAGCGCCTGAAGGAGGCCGCTGAAAAGGCCAAGATCGAGCTGTCCTCGACGACGCAGACCGAGATCAACCTGCCGTTCATCACCGCGGACCAGACCGGTCCGAAGCATCTGACGATGAAGCTCACCCGCGCCAAGTTCGAGGCGCTGGTCGACGATCTCGTGCAGAAGACCGTCGAGCCCTGCCGCAAGGCGCTGAAGGATGCCGGCGTGACCGCCGGTGAGATCGGCGAAGTCGTGCTGGTCGGCGGCATGTCGCGCATGCCGAAGGTCCAGGAAGTCGTCAAGCAGCTGTTCGGCAAGGAGCCGCACAAGGGTGTCAACCCGGACGAGGTCGTGGCGATCGGCGCTGCGATCCAGGCCGGCGTGCTCCAGGGCGACGTCAAGGACGTGCTGCTGCTCGACGTGACCCCGCTGTCGCTGGGCATCGAGACGCTGGGCGGCGTGTTCACCCGCATTATCGACCGCAACACCACGATCCCGACCAAGAAGAGCCAGGTGTTCTCGACCGCCGAGGACAACCAGAACGCGGTCACCATCCGCGTCTTCCAGGGCGAGCGTGAAATGGCGGCGGACAACAAGATGCTCGGTCAGTTCGACCTGATGGGCATTCCGCCGGCTCCGCGCGGCATGCCGCAGATCGAGGTGACCTTCGACATCGACGCCAACGGCATCGTCAACGTCTCGGCCAAGGACAAGGCCACCGGCAAGGAGCAGCAGATCCGCATCCAGGCCTCCGGCGGTCTGTCGGAAGCCGACATCGAGAAGATGGTCAAGGACGCCGAGGCCAATGCCGAGGCGGACAAGAAGCGCCGCGAGGCCGTCACCGCCAAGAACGAGGCCGATGGCCTGGTGCATTCGACCGAGAAGGCGCTGGCCGAGCACGGCTCGAAGGTGGCCGAGAGCGAGCGCCGCGCCATCGAGGACGCCGTCAGCGACCTCAAGGAAGCGCTGAAGGGCGACGACGCCGAGGCGATCAAGGCCAAGACCAACACGCTGGCCCAGGCTTCGATGAAGCTCGGCGAGGCCATGTACAAGCAGCAGGCCGAGGCCGACGCCAAGAAGGACGCGGCCAAGGACGACGTCGTCGACGCGGAATTCACCGAGGTCGACGACGACAAGAACAACAAGAAGTCCGCTTAAGCCCGAGAGGGTGATGATGCGGGCGACTTGGACCCCACGCGCACCAACGGCCTCCTCCCTCGCGGGGGAGGCCACGGTGTCGGGCTCTGCGGGACCGATACCCGCAACGATCGATCAATTCCCAGCCGTTATGCTGAACGCCGCCGTGCCGGCTTCCGCCGCGAGGCGGAAGGGCGCTGATGTCGTCGCGCAGCGGCGGCATCGTTTCGCTCCGACTTGATTCGCGATTGGATAGACCGAGCTCATCATGTCCACGTCCACCAAGCGCTGCTATTACGAGACTCTCGAAGTCGACCGTGACGCTGACGAATCCAAGCTGAAATCGTCGTTCCGCAAGCTGGCGATGAAGTTTCACCCCGACCGCAATCCCGGGGACGACACCAGCGAAATCAAGTTCAAGGAAATCAACGAGGCCTACGAGGTCCTGAAAGACAAGGACAAGCGCGCCGCCTATGACCGTTACGGCCATGCCGCTTTCGAGCAGGGCGGCGGCGGCGCAGGGTTCGGCGCGGGCTTCGCCTCCTCTTTCTCCGATATTTTCGAAGACCTGTTCGGCATGGCCGGGCAGCGCGGCCGCGGCGGTCGCGAGCGCGGCGCCGACCTGCGCTACAACATGGAAATCACGCTCGAGGAAGCCTTTGGCGGCAAGACCGCGCAGATCGAGATTCCGGTTTCGGTCACCTGCGAGGCCTGCTCGGGCATCGGCGCCAAGGCCGGAACCAAGCCGAAGACCTGTTCGACCTGTGGCGGTGCCGGCCGCGTGCGGCAGTCGCAGGGCTTCTTCACGCTGGAGCGGACCTGTCCGGGCTGCCAGGGCCGTGGCCAGATGATCGAAGATGCCTGCCCGTCCTGCTCGGGCCAGGGTCGCGTCACCCGCGAACGCACCTTGTCGGTCAACATCCCCCCGGGGGTCGAGGACGGCACCAGGATCAGGCTTGCCGGCGAAGGCGAGGCCGGGATCCGCGGCGGCCCGCCCGGCGACCTCTACATCTTCCTGTCGCTGGCCCAGCACCAATTCTTCCAGCGCGACGGTGCCGATCTGCATTGCCGTGTGCCGATCTCGATGGTGACGGCCGCCCTCGGCGGCGAGTTCGAGGTGCCGACCATCGACAAGGCCAAGGCCAAGGTGAAGGTGCCGGCCGGGACCCAGTCCAACCGTCGATTCCGCATTGCATCAAAAGGCATGCCGGTGCTGCGGTCGCGCCAGATGGGCGACATGTACGTTCAGGTCGTGGTCGAGACGCCGCAGAACCTCACCAAGAAGCAGCAGGAATTACTGGCCGAGTTCGAAAAGCTGTCCTCCGGCAACACCCAGCCGGAATCAGAGGGCTTCTTCGCCAAGGTCAAGGATTTCTTCGGCAATCGGGCGAGTTGACCCGGCTTGACCGTATCGTCTTCGGCCTATACGTCTTTATGACCATTTTCTGACACGCCGCGGTCCTGCGGTCCCGTCCGGTCCAGACATGCCCTTGCCATCGTCCGCGCGTGCGTTGAAGAAGCCTCGTCTCGACGACGAGGTGCGCTTTCTCAGATCATGGATCGAAAAGCCGCTGCACATGGGCGCAGTGATGCCGTCGGGCAAGCTGCTGGCCCGGACCATGGCCCATTACGTCGATGTCGATTCGGACGCGCCCGTGGTCGAGCTCGGGCCCGGTACCGGTGCCATCACCTCCGCCCTGATCGAGCGCGGAATCGACCAGAAGCGCCTCGTTCTCGTCGAATATAATCCCGGCTTCTGCGCGCTGCTGCGTGACCGCTATCCGCACGCCAAGGTGGTGCAGGGCGATGCCTATCGCCTGCGCGACACGCTCTGGAACGTGCTGGGCGCGCCGGCCTCCGCCGTCGTCTCCGGCCTGCCGCTCGTGACAAAACCGATGCTGACTCGGCTGCGGCTGATCCGCGACGCCTTCACGGCGCTGGCGCCCGGCGCGCCGTTCATCCAGTTCACCTATGCGGTGGTGCCGCCGATCCCGAAATCGCTGCCCGGCGTGTCCACAGAGGCTTCGGAACGGATCTGGATGAACCTTCCGCCGGCCCGCGTCTGGGTGTATCGCAAGGACTAATTCCGCCGGCTTCCTTCTCTGCGCGGCGGACCGGTTTCGCCGAACGTATGGAAGCGGATGTCCGCACCCAAGATCCTGATCATTCCCGGCTCGCTGCGTACCGGCTCGCACAATGCGAAGCTGGCGGCGGTCATAGCCTATGAATTCGCCCGGGCCGGCGTCGACGTCACCCGCATCTCGCTCGCCGATTTCCCGCTGCCGATCTACGACGGCGATCTCCAGGCCAAATCCGGCGTGCCCAAGCACGCGATCAATCTCAAGCGCATGATCGGCGCGCATCATGGCGTGCTGTTCGTCACGCCCGAATACAACGCCTCGGTGCCGCCGCTGCTCAAGAACGCGATCGACTGGGTCAGCCGTGTGCACGAGCTGCACGAGGCGCGCGGCGAGGTGTTCCGCAACCGTGCCTTCGCGCTCGCCGGAGCCTCGCAGAGCCGGCTCGGTGCGGCGCGCGCGCTGCAGGCGCTCAGGCTGATCCTGACCTCCTGCCACGCCAATGTGATTGCCAGCCAGCTCACGCTCGCCTTTGCCGATCAGGCTTATGACGATATGGACAGGCTCAAGAACGAGGGCGATATCGCCGCGTTGAAGGAGCTGGTCGCGCAATTGATCGACATTTCCCAACGCATGATGTGAGGTGACATGACGCCAGCCGAGATCGCCCCGAAGGACCGCCTGATCGTCGCGCTCGATCTACCCAGCGTCGATGCCGCGGAGGCCATCATCAACCGTCTCGGCGACAGCGTCACCTTCTACAAGATCGGCTATCGGCTCGCTTATGCCGGCGGGTTGCCGCTGGTCGGCAAGCTCGCCGACAAAGGCAAGAAGGTCTTTCTCGATCTCAAGCTGCACGACATCGGCAACACCGTGATGCAGGGCGTCGAGAGCATCAGCAGGCTCGGCGCCACCTTCCTGACCGTGCACGCCTATCCGCAGACCATGAAGGGCGCGGTCGAAGGCCGCGGCAATTCGAGCCTGAAGATTCTCGCCGTCACGGTGCTGACCTCCTACAACGAGGACGACCTGCACGCGGCGGGCTATCGGCTCGGCGTCTCCGAGCTGGTCGAGGCGCGCGCGCAGCAGGCGCAGGTGCTTGGCATCGACGGTCTGGTGTCCTCGCCGGAGGAAGCTGGTGCTCTGCGCAAGATCGTCGGCCACCAGATGCACCTCGTCACGCCGGGCATCCGACCGGCAGGTTCGGCAACCGGCGACCAGAAGCGCATCATGACGCCGGGCCGCGCGATCGCCGCCGGCGCCGATTACCTCGTCGTCGGACGTCCGATCGTGGAAGCCGCCGATCCAAAGGCCGTCGCAGACGCCATTCAGGCCGAGATTGCGCAGGCGCTTGGAGCATGATCCGGAAAAAGTGTGAAGCGGTTTTCCGATCAGATCATGCTCAAATAGAAATTACCCCAACAACACAGGGAGAGAATCAATGGCAAAGGGCTACTGGATCGGGCGCGTCGACGTGAACAGTGACGAGGGCTATAAGCCCTACGCCGTCGCCAACGGTCCGATCTTCAAGAAATGGGGCGGCCGCTTCGTCGTCCGTGCGGGCAAGTTCACCACCGTCGAAGGCGCCAGCCGCACCCGCAACGTCGTGATCGAATTCCCGGACTACGAGACCGCGCTCGCCTGCTACAACTCGCCGGAATACCAGGCCAACATCAAGGTGCGCCAGCCGCACTCGGTCGCCGATCTCATCATCATCGAGGGCTATGACGGCCCGCAGCCGCAGGACGGCTGAGGCGCCCTCTCGTCTTACCCTCCCCTGGAGGGGGAGGGTCGGCACGTAATCGAGCGAAGCGAGATTGCGTGACGGGGTGGGGTGATCTCTCCACTCGGGCACTGTTCGTCGCGGAGGTACCGTCACCCCACCCCGCTCGCGCTGCGCGCGATCGACCCTCCCCCTCCAGGGGAGGGTAAGAGCGCATTCGTCCCCCCGATCCCCCTCGGTTGCCGGAACTGCCTCCCCCCGCTACAACGGCGGCGAAGAGGATCACACCATGTCCGACATGCGCTTGATTGTTGCTGGGGCCGGCGGCCGGATGGGCCGCGCGCTGGTGCGGGCGATTGCCGAGAGCAAAGGCGCGGTGCTGGCGGGCGCGCTGGAGGCCCCCGGCTCGGAGCTGCTCGGCAAGGATGCCGGCGTGCTCGCCGGCCTGCCGGCCAACGAGATCAAGCTCTCGGCCGATCTCTGGGCGATGTCGAAGGAGGCCGACGGGATCCTCGACTTCACCGTCCCGGCCGCGACCATCGCCAATGTCGCGATCGCGGCCGAGCGGGGAATCGTCCATGTGGTCGGCACCACCGGGCTCTCGATGTCCGACAACGCCGTGATCAAGAGCGTCACCAACCGCGCCATCGTGGTGCAGTCGGGCAATATGAGCCTCGGCGTCAACCTGCTTGCCGCCGTGGTCAAGCGCGTCGCCAAGGCGCTCGACCAGAATTTTGACATCGAGATCGTCGAGACCCATCACCGCATGAAGGTCGATGCACCCTCGGGCACCGCGCTGATGCTGGGCCAGGCCGCGGCGGCCGGACGCGGCGTCACCCTCGACGACCATTCCGAGCGTGGCCGCGACGGCATCACCGGCGCGCGCAGGCCGGGCAATATCGGCTTTGCCTCGTTGCGCGGCGGCACCGTCGCCGGCGACCACAGCGTGACTTTCCTCGGCCCGTTCGAGCGCCTGACGCTGTCGCATCAGGCTGAGGACCGCATGCTGTTCGCCCACGGCGCGCTCAAGGCGGCGCTATGGGCGCATGGCAAGGCGCCGGGGCACTACTCCATGGCCGACGTGCTCGGCCTGTCCGACATCTGAACAACACGGAAAAGCAGTCAATGAGCGAACGTCTTCTCGTGCTCGTGCGCCACGGCCAGAGCGAATGGAATCTGAAGAACCTGTTCACCGGCTGGAAGGATCCCGATCTCACCGAGCTCGGCGTTAAGGAAGCCACGGAAGCCGGCCGCAAGCTGAAGGCACAGGGCCTCGTGTTCGACGTGGCCTTCACCTCGGTGCTCACGCGCGCGCAACATACGCTCGACATCATCCTCGGTGAGCTCGGCCAAGAAGGCTTGCCGACCTCGAAGAACCTCGCGCTGAACGAGCGCGATTATGGCGATCTCTCCGGCCTCAACAAGGACGACGCCCGCAAGAAATGGGGCGAGGAGCAGGTGCTGATCTGGCGCCGCTCCTACGACGTGCCGCCGCCCGGCGGCGAAAGCCTGAAGGACACGCTGGCGCGCGCGCTGCCGTACTACGTGCAGGAGATTCTGCCCGGCGTGCTCAACGGCAAGCGCACGCTGGTCGCCGCCCACGGCAATTCGCTGCGCGCGCTGATCATGGTGCTGGAAAAGCTCTCGCCCGAAGGCATCCTGAAGCGCGAACTCGCCACCGGCGTGCCGATCATCTACCGCCTCAATGCGGATTCGACCGTAGCCTCGAAGCTGGATCTGGCGGGTTAGACTCGCGGCAAACGCGGTGCCGTAGGGCGGGCAAAGCGACTTGTCCGCCATAGCTCGAAGAGCGACGGCGGAAGCGTGCCCACGTTGCGTCAGTGGTTCGAGAAAGATCGTGGGCACGGCGCTATGCGCCTTTGCCCACCCTACGGCATCTCGGCTACTGCATCCCCAGCTGTCCGGCTTCCCAGCCGAGCATCGCCTGCTTGCGGGTGATGCCCCAATGATAGCCGGTGAGGGTGCCGCTCTTGCCGAGCGCGCGGTGGCAGGGCACGACGAACGAGACCGGGTTCTTGCCGACCGCCGCGCCGACGGCGCGCGAGGCCTTCGGGCTGTTGATGTTGCAGGCGATGTCGGAATAGGACACCGCGCGGCCCATCGGGATTTTCAGCAGCGTCTCCCACACCCGCACCTCGAAATCGGTGCCGATCATCACCACGCGCAGCGGCTGGTCCGGCCGCCACAGCCTGGTGTCGAAGATGCGCGCAGCCAGCGGCGCCGTGCCCTCGTGGTCTTCGACATAGGTGGCGTTCGGCCAGCGCCGCGTCATGTCGGCGAGCGCGACCTTCTCCTCGCCGTGGTCGGCGAAGGCAAGCCCTGACAAGCCGCGATCGGTCGCAATCACGATCGCGGTGCCGAACGGGGAGGGATGAAAGCCGTAGCGCAAGGTGAGGCCGGCGCCGCCGTTCTTCCATTCGCCCGGCGACATCGCTTCGTGCGTGACGAAGAGATCGTGCAGCCTCCCCGGGCCCGACAGGCCGGAATCGAGCGCGGCGTCGAGAATGCTCGCGGAGTCCCGCAGCAGGCCCTTGGCGTGGTCGAGCGTCAGCGCCTGCATGAAGGCCTTTGGCGTGATCGAGGCCCAGCGGCGGAACAGATGATGCAGCTCATCCGGGGTGACGCCGGCCGCGTCGGCCATCGCCTCGATGGTCGGCTGCGCGCGCCAGTTCGCCGAGATGAAGGCGATCGCCCGGCGCACCGAATCATAGTCGCGCAGCGCGGCGTTCTGGGGGCCCGGCTTGGTCAGGCGCTGGTCGTGTATGGCGAGTGTCATCATGACCGGAAATGTAGGAGAGGGGCGGCTGGGAAACCACCCGATTTCCGATGCGACATCAGCTGATCGGATTGTAGGTCGGCCCCCGCTTGGCGGCATTGAGCGCCTCAACCAAGCCTTTGTAAAAGCTTGCTTTTTCCTCCGGCCCCAGGAACCTCGCGATCTGGATCTGGCGGCCGCGCGAGATCAGATAGAGGTGCTCGATGCCAAAGTCCTCGTCGACCTCCATGTCGAGCCGGACCCAGAGCGGATTGAACGTCCATTCGGCGACCTGGCCGCGATGGCTGATGCGTCTCACGCGCAGTTCGGAGGCGGTGACCGTAATCTCCTCGCGGGCTCGGGCGGTGCGGAAATTGGCCTTGAAGGCCCACCACACCACGAGCACGTCGAGGCCGAAGAAGCCGAGCACCGGCCAGGCGCCCTTGATCAGGAAGGCGAGACCCGTGGCAAAGCTGACCACGCTCAGGAACAGCATCACGGCGAGGAAGCCGGTGCGGTTCAGCGAGCGGTGCGGCGTCAGCAGCGCGGAGAAGATCTGCACTTCGCGCTGTTCGGGATCGCCGCGCTCAATTTCGTTGCCTGCGCTCATCGTCCGTCAGTATATCCCGATCATGGCGAAAATCACCCGCAAGCCGGCGCCGCGCAAAGCGCCCGTGCCGAACAAGAAGGCAAAGGCTGTCGTTGCGAAGCCCAGGCCCGTCAAGACCAAGCCCCTCAAGACACCGGCTCCGGCGAAAAAATCGCTCAAGGCCACCAAGCCCAATTTCTCAAGACCTTGGACGCCGGCCGAGGTCTACGACGCCTTCAGCCGCTTCCACAAAGCCAATCCGGAACCGAAAGGGGAGCTCGAGCACGTCAATCCGTTCACGCTGCTGGTTGCCGTGGTGCTGTCGGCGCAGGCGACCGATGCGGGCGTCAACAAGGCCACGCGCGCCTTGTTCGAGGTCGCCGACACCCCGCAGAAGATGCTCGACCTCGGCGAGGAGCGCTTGCGCGACTACATCAAGACCATCGGCCTCTACCGAACCAAGGCGAGGAACGTGATCGCGTTGTCGGCAAAGCTGCTCAGCGAGTTCGGCGGCGAGGTGCCGCGCACGCGCGCCGGGATCGAGTCGCTGCCCGGCGCCGGCCGCAAGACCGCCAACGTCGTGCTCAACATGGCCTTCGGCGAGCACACCATGGCGGTCGACACGCACGTCTTCCGCGTCGGCAACCGCACGGGGCTGGCGCCCGGCAAGACGCCGCTGGAGGTCGAGCTTGGTCTGGAAAAGGTGATCCCGGCCGCGTTCATGCTGCACGCGCATCATTGGTTGATCTTGCACGGCCGTTACACGTGCCTCGCACGCAAGCCGCGCTGCGAGGTCTGCCTGATCAACGATCTCTGCCGGTGGCCGGAGAAGACGGTCTGAGCGACGGCTCCGCGCCGGGCGCCGTTACCGCATCTGCCGCGCCGGCGCGATCAGCTCCGGCCGCGGGCCCGACAGCCGCTTGTGCATGTGGACCATGAAGGCCATGGCGAAGATCGGCGTCGCCAGATTGACGATCGGGATCGAGACAAAGGCGGCGATGAACAGGCCCGCGGTGAAGATGGTCGCGGCATTGTCGCGCCGCATCGCCTTGGCTTCCTCCGGCGGGCGGAAGCGCATCGCCGCCAGCTCGAAATATTCGCGGCCCAGCAGCCAGGCCGTGGCGAGGAAGAAGATCAGGAAGCCGGCGCCGGCGAACAGCACCAGCGGCAGCGCGGCGAGATAGATCAAGATCGTCAGCAGCGCGGTCTTGATGCCCTCGAGGATGGCCTGGCTGAAGGGCAGCGCGACGCCCGGCTGCTCGGCGGGGTAATGCTCGCGCTCGACGATGTCGGCAACGTCGTCGACGAACAGGCTCGCCACCAGGGAGGTGATCGCGGGCATCAGGAAGATGCCGCCGAACACGACGCCGAGGCCCGCCGCGATCGAAACGATCCAGGAGAGAATATCGATGGACGAATGCCAGCCGGGTCCGAGCAACTCCTCCAGCCAGACCGCCCCGGAGGTTGCGAACCAGCTGAGCAGCCGCTGCAAGCCGATCGCCAGCACGATGATCAGCACGAGCGCCAGCCCGATCGATCGCCACAGGATCGAGCGCATCGGCGGCGAGATCATTTGCGACAGCGCCTTCACGGCGGCATCCAGCATGGGGCACCCTTTCACTAAACGACCCGCGAGAGGTAGACACCCAATGCGGTTTCGGCAAGGGAGGCTGGTTGCCCAAGATACGGCCGTGTCCCGGACGCGGTGCAGCGTGCAACGCTGCTCCGCAGAGCCGGGACCCATTAGCTTGCCGCGAGATGGGCCCCGGCTCTGCAGCGCACCGCTGAAGAAGCGCTGCGCCGCGTCCGGGGCACGCAAGCCGCAAGCCTAGTCGTGCCGGTGCCCGTGCTTCCGCCCTTTCGCCGGCTTGCCATCCCCGGTCGGGATCATCACCACGCGGCCGTAGCGGACCCCGCGTTCGGCGATGATGTGGTCGGCGAAATGCTTGACCTCATCCGCCGACCCCTTCAGCGCCGTCATCTCCATGCAATTGTTGTCGTCGAGATGGACGTGCAGGGTCGCCAGCGCGAGGTCGTGATGGCCGTGGAATTCCTGCACCAGTCGTTTCGACAGATCGCGGGCGGCGTGGTCGTAGACATAGACGAGACCGGCAACGCATTGGCCGGTCTGCGCGGTGTCCTCGGAGCTCTGCTGCAGGCCGGCACGGGCGAGGTCGCGGATGATCTCGGAGCGGTTCTGGTAGCCGCGCGCCTCGGCTGCGGCGTCGATCTCCGCCAGGAGGTCGTCCTCGATCGTGATCGTTATCCGCTGCATCGGCCCCTCTTGCGCGTCTCGCTCAAACCGCTCCTGCGCAGCCCGGATGGGGCGTAGCGCCATCCGGGGCGATTTGGCGAGCTTGCGTCACAGCTGCGTTGCGCGCAAGCGCAGCGCATTGCCGACCACGCTGACCGAGGACAGCGCCATCGCCGCCGCGGCGATGATCGGCGAGAGCAGCAGGCCGAAGGTCGGGTAAAGGATGCCGGCTGCGATCGGAATGCCGGCGGCATTGTAGATGAAGGCGAAGAACAGGTTTTGTCGGATGTTGCTCATAGTCGCCTGCGACAATTTTCGGGCGCGGACGATGCCGACGAGATCGCCCTTGAGCAGGGTCACGCCCGCGCTCTCCATCGCGACATCCGTGCCGGTGCCCATGGCAATGCCGACCTCGGCGGCGGCCAGCGCCGGCGCGTCGTTGACGCCGTCGCCGGCCATCGCGACGATGCGGCCGGCCTTTTGCAGCCTGGTCACCACCGCGCTTTTCTGGTCCGGCAGCACCTCGGCCTCGACCTCGGCGATGCCGAGCCGGCGCGCCACCGCTTCCGCCGTGGTGCGGTTGTCGCCGGTCAGCATGATCACCTTGATGCCTTCGGCAGCCAACGCCTTCAATGCCTCCGGGGTCGAGGCCTTGACCGGATCGGCAATCGCGAACAGGCCGGCCAGCCGGCCGTCGACGGCCATGTTGATCACGGTGGCTCCGTCCTGGCGCAGCCGCTCGGCCTCGGCGTCGAGTGCCGTCGTGTCGACGCCGATCGAGGCGAGATATCTGGCGTTGCCGAGCGCGATGGTCTTGCCGTCGACCTTGCCGGTGGCGCCCTTGCCGGTCGGCGAGTCGAAGTGCTCGACCTGGCCGAGCGCAAGCTGCTTCTCCTTGGCGGCACGCATGATCGCGTCAGCCAAAGGATGCTCGCTGGCGCGCTCGACGCTGGCCGCAAGCCGCAGGATGTCGTCTTCGGCAAAGCCGGAAGCCGGCACGATCGCGACCACCTTGGGCTTGCCCTCGGTCAGCGTGCCGGTCTTGTCGACCACCAGCGTGTCGATCTTCTCCATCCGCTCCAGCGCCTCGGCGTTCTTGATCAGCACGCCGCCTTGCGCACCGCGGCCGACGCCGACCATGATCGACATCGGGGTCGCCAGGCCCAGCGCACAGGGGCAGGCGATGATCAGCACGCTGACGGCGGCGACGAGACCGAAGGCGAGCCGCGGCTCCGGTCCGAACCAGGCCCAGGCGGCGAAGGCCGCCAGGGCGACGACGATCACGGCGGGCACGAACCAGCCGGCGACCTGATCGGCCAGGCGCTGGATCGGCGCGCGCGAGCGCTGCGCGTCTGCGACCATCTGCACGATCTGCGACAGCAGCGTCTCGCGGCCGACCTTGTCGGCGCGCATCACGAAGCTGCCCGACTGGTTCAGCGTGCCGGCAATGACCTTTGCGCCGGTTTCCTTGGTGACGGGCATGGATTCCCCCGTCACCAGGGATTCGTCGAGCGAGGAGCGTCCCTCGAGGATGATGCCGTCGACCGGCACCTTCTCGCCGGGACGAACGCGCAAGCGGTCGCCGGCATGAAGCGTATCGATCTCCACCTCATGCTCGCTGCCATCGGCGTCGACGCGGCGCGCGGTCTTCGGCGCCAGTTGAAGCAGCGCCTTGATCGCGCCCGAGGTGGCGTCACGTGCGCGCAGCTCCAGCACCTGACCGAGCAGCACCAGCACGGTGATGACGGCGGCGGCTTCGAAATAGACCGCGACCGCACCTTCATGGGCGCGGAACGTAGCGGGGAAGATCTGCGGCGTGACGGTGCCGAGGACGCTGTAGACATAGGCAACGCCCGTGCCCATAGCGATCAGCGTGAACATGTTGAGGTTGCGCGTCAGCAGCGACTGCCAACCGCGGACGAAGAACGGCCAGCCGGCCCACAGCACCACCGGTGTGGCGAAGGCGAGCTGGATCCAGTTCGACAGCGTCGGGTCGATCCAATTGTGCGGACCCGCGAGATGGCCGCCCATCTCGAGCACCACCGCCGGCAGTGACAGCACGCCGCCGATCCAGAACCGCCGTGTCATGTCGGCGAGCTCGGGATTGGGTCCGGTCTCCAGGCTCGCGACCTCCGGCTCCAGCGCCATGCCGCAGATCGGGCAGCTGCCGGGACCGACCTGGCGGATCTCCGGATGCATCGGGCAGGTGTAGATCGTGCCCGCGGGCATCTCGGGCTCGGGGGCCTTTTCCTTGGCGAGATATTTGGCGGGATCGGCCGCGAACTTGGTGCGGCAGCCGGCCGAGCAGAAATGGAAGGTCTCGCCGTGATGGGCGAGGTGGTGCTTCGAGGTCGCGGGATCGACGCTCATGCCGCAGACAGGGTCTTTGACCTTCGTCGCGCCCTCACCATGGTCGTGCGCGTGGCCGGCGTGGTCGCCGTGTCCGCCGCAGCAGGAGGACGCCGCCGGCTTGGCCGCTGCCGCCTTGGTCACTTCCGTTTTGGCTGAGCACCCGCATCCGGAATGTCCGCCCGCGTCGTGATGATGCCCGTGTTCGTTCATAGCCCTGCTCCGGCGCCTGTACCCGGGTCTTGCAACCCATACCCGGTAGGGGTATATAGACCGCATGCGCAAGGACATCAAGGCATCTGTCGGAAAACGCCTCGGCCGGATCGAGGGTCAGGTTCGCGGCCTCTCGAAAATGGTAGAGGAGGACCGCTACTGCATCGACATCGTGACGCAGATCTCGGCGGTGCGGGCCGCGCTGCGCCGGGTCGAGGAGGAAATCCTGAAGGATCACGTCGCCCATTGCGTCGAGCACGCCATCGCGAGCGGCGACAAGGTCGATCAACGCGCGAAGATCGCGGAGCTGATGGCGGTGATCGGACGAGCGGAGCGGTAGGTCTTCACCGTCTTTGCGAGGAACTCTTGCGACGAAGCAATCCAGACTGCCACCGGGGAAAGCAGTCTGGATTGCTTCGCTACGCTCGCAATGACGGCTGTTGAGGCGAGATCGCACTCCAAACTCAGGTGTCGTCACTGCGAACGCAGGGACCCATAACCCCAGGGAGAGGTTTGGCGAAGACTTGTCGTTCGGTACTGCCACCGCCGCTCTCGATAGATCACGCGGTATGGGTCCCTGCGTTCGCAGGGACGACGGTGGCTACGCCGCTCTCTCGCGCGCACGGCTACGCCGCCTCGGGCCGTACATCGCCAGCTTCTTCAGCAGCGCGACATGTCCGGAGACGCTTTCGGCCACCGCAGCCTGCACGCTCACTTCTTCAGCCGGAATCTCATCCGGCGCCTCCTGGTCAATCGCCTCAGGAACGAGCGGCGGCGCACTGATCGTTTCTGGAAACACACTGAATGTGCCCGCTACCTCCTCGAGCGGCTTCTGCATGTCGGCCCAGTGCAGCGCGGTGTAGTCGAACCCGTGCACGATGGTGGGTTTGACGACTTCGAAATAGGGCGAGATGTCGAAGTCGCGGGGCATGTAGAGCGAGGAATCGCGGATGTGCAGGATCTCGCGGCGCGCTGCGCGGCTGCCGGCCTTGGTGATCTTGGGCAGGATCGGGTAGCGCACGGCATCGAACGCCTGCGCGATCAGCGCCGAGCAGATGATCTTGGTCGGATCGCCCGAGCCGATCGCGATCATGCGCCGGCGCCAGCGCTGCGGTATCGGCATCGGGAACAGATAGCGCATCAAGTCGACGATGTTCTTGGTGTCGTAGCCGAAGCCGATGCGGTTGATCGCATAGCGGCAGACCGTGGTGCGATCCTCATAGGACAGCCCGACCGGGCGGCAGACGCGGGTGTGATACGGGAAATATTTGGACAGCGGCGCGGAGGTGACGCCTTCGCCGATATTGGCCTCGATCAGCACATGCGGCTCGCCATCGGGCTCCGCGGCGCCTTCGACCGGGCCGACATAGAGCGCGGCGTGCGACCAGGTCGACTGGGTCAGATATTTGATGATGCCGGAGATGCGATTGTTGCCCTCGACCAGCAGCACGTCGCCGGGCTCAATGACGCCGCGCAGGTGCTCCGGGTCGCTCGGCGTGAACGGCTCGTAGCCCGGCACCTCCTTGGAGAGGTACGCGGCAATCAGCTTGCCGACTGAATCCAGGACCGTCCCCATCTCAAACTCCCCCCACGGCCTTTTCCGGCCGTCTTTTTCCCTTCTCTATCATGGTCCGAACGTGTTGCAATTCGGTTCATCGCTCCGTGAGGTCAAACACGATTGATTCACCGTGATGGTTGCCGTGCAACATCAGATGCGGCAAGGTTCGCTGACTGTTCCCGTCCGCCGCAAGTCCTCGGAAACCATGACATGACAATCACACGCCGCGGTTTCCTTGTCGCGTCGGGGGCTCTTGCCGCGGTGCCGGTCCTGCGCGCCAACGCGGCCAACCTGCCGCGCGAGGCCGACATCGTCGTGGTCGGGGCAGGGGCCGCGGGAATCGCGGCGGCGCGGCGCATCATGGCGACGGGCCGCAAGGTGGTCGTGGTCGAAGCGGCGTCACGGATCGGCGGCCGCTGTCTCACCGACAGCACGACCTTCGATACGCCGTTCGACCGCGGTGCACGCTGGATGCACAATCCAGATACCAATCCGATGATCCGGCTGGCGCGCAGTGCCGGGCTTGACGTGCTGCCGGCGCCGTCCGGCCAGAAGATGCGGATCGGCCGCCGCAACGCGCGTGCAGGCGAAACCGAGCAGTTCCTGGCGGCGCTGGTGCGCGCCAACCGCGCCATCGACGAGGCGGGGCGGGCCAAGCTGGATACCTCCTGCGCGTCGGTGCTGCCGAAGGATCTCGGCGACTGGGCGGGCGCGGCCGAGTTCTTGCTGGGCGCGGGCTTTGCCGGCAAAGACCTGAAGGAGCTGTCGGCGATCGACAAGGGACGCGCGCAGGACCGCAACGCGGCAATCGCCTGCCGTCAGGGCCTCGGCACGCTGATCGCCAAGCTCGGCGAGCAGGCGCCGGTGGCGTTGTCGACGCCGGCGAGCCGAATCGCCTGGAGCAACCGCGACGTCAGCGTGGAGACGCCAGCCGGCAAGATCGCCGCGCGCGCCGTCATCGTCACGGTCTCGACCAACGTGCTGACGTCGGGCGCGATCAAGTTCACGCCCGACATCCCCAAGCGCACGCTAGACGCGGCGGCAAAGCTCGGCCTCGGCAGCTACGATCGCATCATGCTGCAATTGCCGGGCAACCCGCTCGGCCTGTCGCGCGACGATATCCTGATCGAGCAGAGCAACTCGACGCGCACGGGGCTGATGTTCGCCAATATCGGCGGCTCCTCGCTCTGCTCCATCGATGTCGGCGGCGCATTCGGCCGCGAACTTTCCGAGCAGGGCGAGAAGGCGATGGTGGCCTTTGCCAGGGAATGGATCACAAAGCTGTTCGGCAGCGAAGCTGCAGCCGCGGTGCAGAAGACCAGCGCCACACGCTGGAACGCCTCGCCTTACGTGATGGGCGCGATGTCGGCGGCGTCCCCCGGGGGCCAGCTCTCGCGAAAGGTTTTGGCGGAGCCGATCGGCAATGTGTTCCTCGCCGGCGAGGCCACCCATGAGACGCTGTGGGGCACCGTCGACGGCGCCTGGGACAGCGGCGAGCGCGCCGCGGACGCGGCCTTGCGCAAGATCGGCGCGCTCAAGGACGACCCCGCCGACGTGCCGACGCAATCGACGAAGAAGCGGCGCGTGCCGCGGTAGTAGGGATTCGTCCAACTCCACTCAGCCGATCCCACGCTCTCTCCGTTCCCTCCCCCCTTGTAGGGGAGGGTCAGGGAGGGGGGCCACACGGGGATTCTTTCCATCACGAACGGCTTTTGATGCCCAACGACGGGCACCTTTTCCTGGCCTACCCCTCTCCCTAGCCCTCCCCCACAAGGGGGGAGGGAACGCACCTACGTCCGCGCGCCAGCTGGGTCTCATCCCGTGAGGCTTACCGCAACACCCCGTCCAGCACCGGCAGCCCGGCAATCACCGCCATCGCGATCAGCGCGTAGCAGATGCCGCGAAATACTTCTTCGCTGGCGCGGCCGAACAGCGAGGCGCCGAACGCGACGCCGATCGCATAGACCGGCCCGACGACCAGCGAGAGCACCAGCGATTCGCGGCTGATCAGGCCTGTCGTCGCATAACTGACCATCGAGAAGAAATCCGACGCGCCGAAGAACAGCACGATGTTGGCGCGTGCGACGATCGGTGCGATCGGGCGGCCGAGCCAATAGCCGACGATCGGCGGGCCGCCGGTCTGCGCGAGGCCGCTGCAGAAGCCCGAGAGACCGCCGATGCCGACCGAGAGCCAGGCGTGGTCCTTGCCGCGATAGCGCCAGCCCGACAGCAGCAGAAGCAGGAGGGCGGCGACGAAGCAGGAGATGATCCAGCGCGTGGTGACGGGCTCGAGCACGCTGAGGAAATAGGTGCCGACGGGCACGCCGACCAGCGCGCCCAGCACGATCACTGCAGTGGCCCTGCGGTCGGCCTTCCGCCATGCGTCGGGGAGCAGCGGCGCGGCCGCGACGAAATCGATGACGAGCAGCAGGGCCGCAACGAGCCGCGGCGCTGCGATGCTGCTCGCCAGCGGCATGAAGATCAGCGCCGAACCGAAGCCGGAGAAGCCGCGCGCGGTGCCTGAAACGAAAGCGACGGCGCAGAGCGCCATCGCAATCGTGAGGTTGACGTCCTTTGGGAGAAAGTCGGCGAGACTCATGCTTGTCGATTCTGGAGCATGATGTCGTCCGAAAACCGCTTCACACTTCTCGGCATCATGCTCTCAGAGTACCGCCGGTCTTCTTCGTGACTTCGGCCACGATCTTGGCGCCGACGGCCTCGATCTCCTGGTCGGTCAGGGTCTTCTCGCGCGGCTGGATCGTCACCGCGATCGCGATTGATTTCTTGCCGTCATCGATGCCCTTGCCCTCGTAGACGTCGAAAACGTTCACGCCGGTGATCAGCTTCTTGTCGACGCCCTGCGCGGCGCGCACGATATCGCCCGTCTTCACGGTGCGATCGACGATGAAGGCGAAATCGCGCGACACAGGCTGGAACGCCGACAGCTCGATCACCGGCTTGGCGCGGGTCGGCTTCTTCTTCGCCTCGGGGATACGGTCGAGGATCACCTCGAACACCAGCAGCGGGCCGTCGGCGCCGAGCGCCTCGAGCGCGCGGGGATGCACTTCGCCGAAATATCCAAGCACGTTCTGCGGCCCGATCTGGATCGTTCCGGAACGGCCCGGATGCAGCCAGGACGGTCCACCGGCGACGATCTGCAGCGCCTGCATCGGCGCACCGGCCGCGGCCAGAACCGCCAGCGCGTCCGCCTTGACGTCGAACACATCGGCCTGCGCCGCGCCCGACCAGTGCCGCCCCAGACCTTCGGACGAAGCAAAACCGCGGCGAACGCCGCTTGCCGCCGTGAACTGGTCCTGCGGGCGATCGCCCCTGAAGATCTGGCCGACCTCGAACAGCGCGACATCGCTCATGCCGCGATTGGCGTTGGCCTGTGCCGCAGCGATCAGGCCCGCGAGCAGCGTCGGACGCATGTCGGAGAGATCCGACGCGATCGGGTTGGCAACCTCGAGCTCGCGCTGGCCGCCGCCGAACAATTCTGCCGCGGACTTCGTGATGAAGGACCAGGTCACCGCTTCGATGATGCCGCGGCTTGCAAGTGCGCGCTTGACCCGGCGGGTGCGCAGCTGAAGCGGCGTCAGCACCGGCTTGCGCGCGTCCTCGCCGCGCTCGAACGGCGTCATCGGCACCTTGTCGACGCCGAAGATGCGGACGATCTCCTCGACGATGTCGGCCTTGCCGTGGACGTCCGAGCGCCACGACGGCACGGCCACCTTCACGACCGGTCCCGGGCCCGCCATCATGAAGCCGAGATGGGTCAGGATGCGCTTCATCTCGGCTTGCGGCACCTCGATGCCCGAGAGTCGCTTGACCTCGGTGATCGGAAACTCGATCACGCGGTCGTCGCCAAAGGATCTGCCGACTACGACGTTCTCGGACGGCGTGCCGCCGCACATCTCCATCACCAGCTTGGTCGCGAGCTCCAGCCCCGGCACCATGAAGGCCGGATCGACGCCGCGCTCGAAGCGGTAGCGCGCGTCCGAATTGACGCCGAGCTTGCGGCCGGTCTGCGCGATGTTGATCTCGTTCCACAGCGCCGATTCGATCAGCACGTCGGTGGTGGTCTCGTCGCAGCCCGAGGCTTCGCCGCCCATGATGCCGGCCAGCGATTCGACGCCGTGCTCGTCGGCGATGACGCAAGTGGCGGGATCGAGATTGTAGGTGCGGCCGTCGAGCGCGAGCAGCGTCTCGCCGTCGCGGGCGCGGCGCACGACGAGATTGCCCTTCACCTTCCTGGCGTCGAACACATGCAGCGGCCGCGCGCGATCGAAGGTCATGAAGTTGGTGATGTCGACCAGCGCATTGATCGGTCGCAGGCCGATCGCGGTCAGCCGCTTCTGCAGCCATTCCGGCGACGGGCCGTTCTTGACGCCGCGCACGAGGCGAAGCGCGAAGCCTGGACAGAGCGTGGAATCCTCGACCGTGACCTTCACCGGGCACGGGAATTCGCCCTTGACCGGCTTGATGGTCGGGTCCTTGAACTTGCCCATGTCGGCGGCGGCGAGGTCGCGCGCGATGCCGTGCACGCCGGTGCAATCCTGCCGGTTCGGGGTCAGATTGATCTCGACCACGGGATCGCCGAGCGCAGCCCATTCGGCATAACCTGCGCCGACCGGCGCATCCGCCGGCAATTCCATGATGCCGTCGTGGTCGTTGGAGATCTGCAATTCGGCCGCCGAGCACAGCATGCCGCGGCTCTCGACGCCGCGGATGGTGCCGATGCCGAGCGTGATATCCTTGCCGGGAATGTAGGTGCCGGGCGGCGAGAACACGCTGACGAGGCCCGCACGCGCATTCGGCGCGCCGCACACGACCTGCACCGGCGCGCCACCGTCGCCGGTGTCGACCATGCAGACGCGCAGGCGATCCGCATTCGGATGCTGCTCGGCCGAGATCACCCTCGCGATGGTGAACGGCTTGAGCGCCTTCGCCTTGTCCTCGATGTTCTCGACCTCGAGCCCGATCATGGTGAGCTTCTCGGCGAGCTTGTCCAGCGGCTCGTCGGTCTCGAGATGATCCTTCAGCCAGGAGAGGGTGAATTTCATGGCTGCTTCTTCTCCACGGAGACGGTCTGCTCCCTCCCCCGCTTGCGGGGGAGGGCTGGGGAGAGGGTTCTCTCCGCAATGGCAGTGACTATTGTTTCAAGAACACCGGAACGGTTGGTGATCACGTCGTGATTGTTGAAGCGCAGGACCTTGAAGCCCTTCGCTTCGATGATGGTCGAGCGACGCGCATCCGCGCGCTCGCCTTCGTCGGAGAAATGCTGACCGCCATCGAGCTCGATCACGAGCTTGGCGGCGTGGCAGATGAAATCGGCGATGTAGCGCCCGATTGGCACCTGGCGGCGGAAGCTCGCGCCGTTCAATCGGCCTGCGCGCAGCTCCGACCACAGGATACGTTCCGCGTCGGTTGAATTCCGCCTGAGCGCGCGTGCATTGGCACGCTGCTTGGCCGAGACTTTCCAGTCCGGATGCTTGGGATCGACCATCGGCAGCCCCATTGCGGAGAAACCCTCTCCCCAGCCCTCCCCCGCGAGCGGGGGAGGGAGTCCGACCTGTCGAGCAGGCAGGGAATACGTACCCATTTGACGAACGTCACGCGCACGCACCATCCACTCCCTCCCCCGCCTGCGGGGGAGGGCTGGGGAGAGGGCTGTCTCCGCAGAGGGAACGGAGAGAGTCTTCGTATGGCCGATCGCCGCCATCACGAACTCAGCCCCCCCGCCAGCGTCGGCACCTCAAGCGGCTTGAAGCCGTAATGGGACAGCCAGCGGACGTCGCTGTCGAACAGCTGGCGCAGATCGGCGATGCCGTATTTCAGCATGGCGATGCGGTCGATGCCCATGCCCCAGGCGAAGCCCTGGTACTCGTCGGGATCGATGCCGCAGGCGCGCAGCACGTTCGGATGCACCATGCCGCAGCCGAGAATCTCGAGCCAGTCCTCACCCTCGCCGAAGCGGATCTCGCCCTTGTCGCGGCGGCACTGGATATCGACTTCCAGCGACGGCTCCGTGAACGGGAAGAACGAGGGGCGGAAGCGCATGTTGATGTGGTCGACCTCGAAGAACGCCTTGCAGAACTCGTGCAGGATCCATTTGAGGTGGCCGAGATGCGAGGTCTTGTCGATGACGAGGCCTTCGACCTGGTGGAATTGCGGCGTATGGGTCGCGTCCGAATCGATGCGGTAGGTACGGCCCGGGCAGATGACGCGGATCGGCGGCTTCTGGCTCAGCATGGTGCGCACCTGCACCGGCGAGGTGTGGGTCCGCAGCAGCATGCGCGAGCCGTCCTCCTTCGGATGGAAGAAGAACGTGTCGTGCATCTCGCGCGCCGGATGACCTTCCGGGAAGTTCAGCTTGGTGAAGTTGTAGTCGTCGGTCTCGATGTCGGGACCTTCGGCCACCGAGAAGCCCATGTCGGCGAAGATCGTGGTCAGCTCGTCCCAGACCTGGCTCAGCGGATGGATGCGGCCGGCCTCGGCCTGAGCCTCGCGCAGCGGCAGCGTGACGTCGACGGTCTCGGATGCCAGCCGCGCATCGAGCGCCGCGGACTTCAGCACATCGCGTCGTGCCGCGAGCGCCTCGGCGACCTTGTCCTTGGCCTGGTTGATCGCCGCACCTTGCGTCTTGCGCTCGTCGGGCGACATCTTGCCGAGCGTGGCAAGCAGCGCCGAGATCGAGCCCTTCTTGCCGAGGGCTGCGACGCGCACCGCTTCGAGCGCGGCTTCATCGCCGGCGGCGGCGATCTGGTCGAGGATGGATGTTTCGAGCGTTGCGAGGTCGGACACAGTCAAATCCTTGGCTCCAAATTCGGCTGGGTTGTCGCCGCCGGAAGGGCGTAACGTCAAGCGAAAAGCCGGTGTTTTCGGGCTCCCGCCCGGCCGGGGTGAACCTCGCGAGAGCGCGGGCCACCAAGGAAGGATACGAGGAGACCTTCGCGATGCCTTCGAAATGCTGTTGGGCCGTTCTGGCCGCTGTTCTGTCCATTGCCGGTACCCCGGCGCGCGCCATGGTCTGCATGGAGCAATCCATGACGCTGGACGAGGTCGCGGCCGCCATCAGCAGCGAGAAGAGCTGCCAAAGCGCGATGAAGGTCTTCAGGGATTGCCAGCTGACCGCGAGCGGCGATGTCGAGCTCGGCGCCGCCGTCGAGACGAAGTGCGAGGCGGACTTCAAGCCCGGCCTCAGCGCCGCGCAGGCGCAGGCCTACAAGCGCGAGATGCGCGCGTGCGACGTCAAGTACCGGAACAAGTCCGGCACCATGTATCAGTCGTTTACGGCATTCTGCCGGGCGGAGGTCGCCCAGCGTTACTCGCAACGCGCGCTGCAGGCTGCGGGCCAGAAGGCCCGCTAGCGCAAGCCTTACGCTGCCAGCGCGGCCTTGGCCTTCTCGGCAATGGCCTGGAACGCGGCGGGCTCGCTGATCGCGAGATCCGACAGCACCTTGCGGTCCACGGTGATCCCGGACTTGGCCATGCCGTCGATAAATCGGCTGTAGGTCAGGCCGAACGGACGGACGGCTGCGTTGATGCGCTGGATCCAGAGCGCGCGGAACGTCCGCTTCTTGCGCTTGCGATCGCGGAAGGCGTATTGCATCGCCTTCTCGACCGCCGGCTTGGCGGCGCGGATGGTGTTCTTGCGGCGGCCGTAGAAACCCTTGGCGGCCTTGTAGACTTTCTTGTGCTTGGCATGGGCGGTCACACCGCGTTTGACGCGAGACATGACGAAATCCTTCAGAGATGACTTTGGTTATCGGATTGCCGCGCATGACGCGGCACGGTTGGCAATGATCGTGGACGCGATCAGGCGTTCGGCAAGAAGTACTTCTTGACGTTGTCGCCGTCGGTCTTGAACAGCACGCGGGTGCCGCGGAGCTGACGGATCTGCTTCTTCGTCCGCTTGATCATGCCGTGACGCTTGCCGCGCTGGGCGTGCATCACTTTGCCGGTGGCAGTCACCTTGAAGCGCTTTTTAGCGCCCGATTTGGTCTTCAGCTTGGGCATTTGGCTCTCCTAATGGCCACAGAGATCCGCCCGCGAAGGCGGCTGGCCGTCAAAATGCTCGTTAGAGCGTTGATTGTGCTCAGGTTTTACGAACAAGCGCGAAACCCGCACGAAACACCGCCACGGCAGCCCTTAATCAGCCGGGCGATGAAGGCTGGGCTTATGGCAGAGGACAAGCCAATTGGCAACGATGAACCGTTGGAACTTGGCCGGCGACTATCCGATGTTGCCACCCCCGCCGCCCCAGCCGTGTTGCCCGGAGCAGGACCAAAATGGCTCGCTTTTCCCAATCGCTTTCGGCTTCGACCGGTTTCGCCCGCGCGCGCCGCCTGGCGCTCCTTACCGTGCTCGCCGCAGCCGCGTTGCCTTCGACCGCGGAGGCCCGCGGCGGCCGCTATGACGGCATCTGGAACGTCACTTTCGCCACCACAAGAGGCAATTGCGGCTCCGGCTACAGCGTGCCCTTCACCGTCACCGGTAGCCGGGTCTCGTCCGCCGGCGGGGGCCGGGTCTCCGGCAGGGTCAAGCGCGGCGGCGCGGTCGCGGTCCATGTCTCGGTCGGCGCGTCCCATGCCAGCGGCGGCGGCCGGCTCGCCGGCGTAAGCGGCGCCGGCTCGTGGAAGGGCGTCATTTCCGGCGACCGGTGCAGCGGCACCTGGCAGGCGACGCGGAGCTGAATAGGGGCAAACCATCGCCACGACGGCGGTGAGCTCCCTCCCCCGCCCGCGCCCCGCAAGCGGGCGAGGGTGCAGCAGCGCTCGTGGCCTACACCTCGACCAAAACGAAACGGCCCGCCGGAGATCCGGACGGGCCGTTGAACTTCCTATCGTCCTAGCGAGCCGCGATCAGCGCGGCGCCAGCACCATGACGACCTGGCGGCCCTCGAAGCGCGCGTCCTGCTCGACCTTGGCGAGCTCGGCCACGTCGGTCTTGATCTTGTCCAGAAGCTTGGTGCCGATCTCCTGGTGCGCCATTTCGCGGCCGCGATAGCGCAGCGTGATCTTGACCTTGTCGCCTTCTTCGAAGAACCGCTGCATCGCGCGCATCTTCACGTCGTAATCATGATCGTCGATCATCGGGCGGAGCTTGATCTCCTTGATCTCGACGGTCTTCTGCCGCTTGCGGGCTTCCGCGGCTTTCTTCTGTGCCGAATACTTGTACTTCCCGTAGTCCATGATCTTGCAGACGGGAGGGCTGACATTCGGCGAAATCTCGACCAGATCCATGCCAGCTTCCTGGGCCATCTTGATGGCGAGGACCGTCTCGACCGTGCCCTTATTGTCACCGGTCTGATCGATCAGCTGGATCTGCGCATTGCGGATATCATCATTGATGCGCGGCCCGTCTTTGCTGGCAGCGGGCGGAGCTTTATTAGGACGGCGAATGGGTGGTTCTCCAAAGTTGTGAAAGAAGCGGCTATCTTGAAGGAAGATGCGGTTGCCGGCAAGCAAGTCGCTCGTGCGGGAAGCGAAAAACCCTCAAATGCGAGGCATTTTGGCCACGCCTGGGCACGTTGATCGACATAGACACCTTGCTTCTGTTCCGCAAGCGTCCCAAAGGGCCAATGCCGCATCAGATTGCGCCGCAGGAAGGCGCCCCGAACAGCTCAAACCGCACAGCCAGAGTAAACGTTCCATGACCGATCCAATTCCCGATGCCGTGCTCGACTTCATCGATGTGGGCGAGGGTCCGTCCGCACGCAGGATCGCGGTACGCCACCGTGCGGGGAACGGTGCTGTTTCGGGGCCTGGCCTGGTCTGGCTGGGCGGCTTCAAGTCAGACATGCAGGGCGGCAAGGCCGTGGCGCTGGACGGCTGGGCCCGGGATCACGGCCGCGCCATGGTCCGGTTCGACTATTCCGGTCATGGCGAATCCGGCGGCGATTTCGCCGATGGAACCATCGGCCGCTGGCTCGAGGACAGCGTTGCGGTATTCGAACGCTTCTGCGACGGCCCGCAGGTTCTGGTCGGCTCCTCCATGGGCGGCTGGATGGCGCTGCTGCTCGCGCGCGAGATCAAGAAGCGGCAAGAAGAGAAGCAACAAGCCAAGGCTTCGCTTGCGGGGCTCGTGCTGATCGCGCCGGCACCCGATTTCACTGAAGAGCTGATGTGGAAGAATTTTTCGCCGGCGGTGAAGCAGGAAATCGAGACCAAGGGGGTCTGGATGAGGCCGTCGGACTATGGCGACGGCTCGCCCTATCCAATCACGCGGAACCTGATCGTGGAGGGCCGCAACCATCTCGTGCTCGGCAGCGCCATCGATCTCGGCTGCCCCGTCCGCATCCTGCAAGGCGCGAAAGATCCTGATGTGCCCTGGCAGCACGCCTTCGCGCTGACGCACCGTCTGCCGGCCGACGACGTCGTGCTGACCATGATCCAGGACGGCGACCACCGCCTCTCCCGCCCGCAGGACATCGCGCGCATCCTTGCCGCGGTCGCCGAGATCGGGTGAAACTGTTGTTCAACACGCGGTGTCATCGCCCGACTTGATCGGGCGATCCAGTATTCCAGAGGCCGCCGTGCTTGAACCGAAAAGCCGCGGCGTACTGGATGCCCCGGTCCCGGCTCCGCCAAGGCTACGCCGAGGCCCGCAGGGTTGCTCGGCACGCCGGAGCTTCAGCGAAGGCGGCAAGCCGGGGCATGACGGAGGTCGGTGAGGGAGAAGCGCCAATGACAGACATCACCACCGCCATGCTGCGTGCGTTCTGCGATGCCGTCGAGCAGCGCGACGGCCGCGCCTTCGCCGAGCTGTTCACCGCGGACGGCGTCTATCACGACGTCTTCTACGGCGCCTTCGCGGGCCGCGAGAAAATCGCCGCGATGATCGATGACTGGTTCTATCGCACGGCGACCGATTTCCGCTGGGACATGCATGATCCCGTCTCGGACGGCACCACGCTCTATGCACGCTACACCTTCAGTTATCGCTCGACGCTGCCGGAAGCGAACGGCGCGCGGGCGATGTTCGAGGGCGTGGCGATCATGACGCTGAAGGATGGCAAGATCGCTGGCTATCGCGAGGTCGCCAACACCGCGCCAGCGTTCGTCGATCTGAATTTCGCGCCTGAGCGGATCGCGAAGATCGTCGCCAAGCAAGGCGCCGAGCTGAGGTCGCGGCCGGAGATGCAGCGGCATCTGGCGTAGGTCTCTCCTCCAGTCATTCCGGGGCGCGCCACTTGGCGCGAACCCGGAATCCATTTCCCCTCTGGGCCTGCGGCCCGATGGATTCCGGGTCTGCGCCTGACGGCGCATCCCGGAATGACAGGGAAAGCCCTACCGCTTCGACGGATTCGCCATCGGCTTGCGCTGCGCCAGCGCGGCGACCGTCGCAGTGCCGATCGGGCCCTGCTCGTCATAGAGCCAGCATTCGCCGATCGCGACGCCATCGGTGGCCTGATGGTTCACCACTTCGAAACCGATCCATTCCGTCACCGGCAGGCGGTGCAGATAGATCGTGACGTCGCTGTTGATGTAGCCGAGGCCGTTGTCGCCGGCATTGGCAAAGGGGCTGGCGAAATCGGCGCCGGTGGCGACATGGACGAACGGCGTCATCGGCACGCCGGCAACGAGCTCGCGCACCTCGCTCATCCACAGCCGGCGCGGCCCGAGCGAGCCCATGTGGCCGACGATCGGGCGCGTCGTCCATTTGCCGTTCATGCCGAGCCTCGGATCGGTGGGCTTCGGAATATCGGCCGGCTTCGGCGCGTCCCAGTTCGGCGGCGACCAGACGTTGCCTTCAGGATTTTGCGTCCGCCGCAGCAGCTGGCATGAGGCGCGCGCCATGCCGACGCCGCCGGAGACGAATTCCGCTTCCACCACGCGGATGCGCAGACCATCGCGCACGAGGCGCGTCGTCACTTCGATCGGCTTGTCGATGGTCGGCAGCCGAAACATGTCGACGGTGAGCCGCGCCGGCACGAAGTCGGGGCCGGAATGGCGCTCCTCGATGGCAAAGCCGAGCAGGCCGACGATGACGCGACCGTGCAGCGATTTCGGATCCCAGGGACCATTGGCCACTTCCGTCGGATGGAATGTATCGCCGTCGCGGGTGAAGAAAGGCATGCTTGTCATGCGCGCGAGATTGCGGGAATGGGTGGGGAAATCAAGTGTGGGTGTCCTCGGAGCGAGGTTAGGAGTGCAAAGCTCTCGCCTAAACAACAGGTGTCATCGCCCGCGAAGGCGGGCGATCCAGTATTCCAGAGGCGGTTGTGATTGAACCGATAGGCCGCGGCGTACTGGATGCCCCGCCTTCGCGGGGCATGACGGCGGTGGGTTAGAAGGCGGCGTGCCACTCCTGACTGACACCTTCGTCGCATTCTGCGCTCATCGCGACAGACTTCATCGCATCGAACTCGCTGCGCGGTAGCAATTGCCCCAGCGCCCACACCGCCGCCCCGCGCACCAGCGGGCTTGCA
The DNA here is from genome assembly GCF_003957705.1 of Bradyrhizobium sp. LVM 105. Classification (NCBI taxonomy): domain Bacteria; kingdom Pseudomonadati; phylum Pseudomonadota; class Alphaproteobacteria; order Hyphomicrobiales; family Nitrobacteraceae; genus Bradyrhizobium; species Bradyrhizobium sp. LVM 105. The sequence continues at coordinate 189,541 of NZ_QZMV01000003.1, forward strand.
TCATCGAGCAATCGCCGCGCCTCGTCCGCCAACGTTGCATCACCGGAGTTGCCGATCGCAATCAGCACGTTCCGCAAAAAGCGGTCGCGGCCGATGCGCTTGACCGGCGACTTCGTGAACAGCGTACGAAACGCCGCGTCGTCGAGCCGTGCCAGTTCGGCGAGCGCAGGCGCGCGCAATTCGTCACGCGCGGCGAGCCTGGCTTCGCGGCCCTCCTGCGCGAACTTGTTCCAGGGGCAGGCGGCGAGGCAATCGTCGCAGCCGTAGATGCGGTTGCCGATGGCTTTGCGGAATTCGCGCGGGATCGGTCCCTTGTTCTCGATGGTGAGATAGGAGATGCAGCGCCGCGCATCGAGCTTGTAGGGCGCCGGGAATGCCGCGGTCGGGCAGATCTCGAGGCAGGCCTGGCACGAGCCGCAATGATCGATCTCGGCGACGTCGCGCGGCAGCTCCAGCGTGGTGTAGATCGCGCCGAGGAACAGCCAGGAACCGAATTCGCGCGAGACGAGATTGGTGTGCTTGCCCTGCCAGCCGAGACGCGCGGCCTGCGCCAACGGCTTCTCCATCACCGCTGCGGTGTCGACGAACACCTTCACATCCGACGGCGCGGTTGCGACCAGCCAGCGCGCCAGCACCTTCAGCCGCTTCTTGATGAGGTCGTGATAATCGTCGCCCTGCGCATAGACCGAGATCGCCGCGCGCGTGCGCTGCTTCAGGATCGCGAGCGGATCGGAGTCAGGACCGTAATTGACGCCGAGCATGATGACGCTGCGCACGTCGCTCCACAGCCCGCGCGGATCGACACGGCGCTCCGGTTGCGCGGCCAGCCAGTCCATGTCGCCATGGCCGCCTGCGGCAATGAATTCGAGGAAGTATTTTCCGGCGTGCTCGATCGTGCCGGGTGCGGTGACGCCGATGCAATCGAAGCCGAGCGCATGCGCCTGTTCCTCAAGTGCAGCCCGCAGCCGATCCATATCGGCGGGAGGTTTGATCGCTGTCGTTTCCACGCTCGTCATGGCCGGGCCCGTCCCGGCCATCCACGTCTTTGCGTCGCGCTCATAAGAAAGGGAAGCACGTGGATGCCCGGGACAAGCCCGGGCATGACGGACGTCATCAGAAATCCAGGTCCACGTAGGTCCGCGATGCCGGCACGCCGGCCAGCCATTCGCTGAGCAGCGGACGGAACGACGGGCGGGACTTCACCCGCGCGTACCACGCCTTTGCTGCGTCGTCCTCGCTCCATGGCACGTCGCCCAGATAGTCGATCGCCGAGAGATGCGCCGCGGCGGCGAGGTCCGCGTAGGTGAGCCGGTCGCCGGCGAGGAAATTACGCGTCTGCGCCAGCCAGCCGATATAGGCCAGATGATAGCGCACATTGGCCTTGGCGGCGCGCATCACGTCGGCCGAAGGCGCCCCGCCACCGTTCTCCTCGCTCATGAAGCGCTTGTAGATGCGCTCGGTGACGAGGGGATGCGAGACCTCCTCGAAGAACTTTTCGTTGAACCAGGCCATCAACCGGCGCACCTCGACGCGCTCGGAAATCGCCTCCGGCATCAGGCGCTTGGGTCCCATCTCGGCGCCATAGGCCTCGTCGACATACTCGGCGATGATCGCCGCGCCCGGTACAGGCGGCTGCTCGTCGTCCACCATGACCGGCGTCGTGCCGGCGGCGTTGAGCAGCAGAAATGCCTCGCGCCGTTCCCAGCTGCGTTCTTCGACCAGCTTGAGGTCGAGCCCGTATTCGCCCGCGATCAGGCGGATGAAGCGCGAATGCGGACAGAACGGATGATGAAACAGCGTAAACATGAAGCCTTTGACTATTTGATGGTGCTTAAGAATCCATCAATGTTTGTGCGGCGCCACACTAGTCCTTCATAACCGCGAGGCAAGGGCGTGATGTCGCATTTTGCGATTGCGGCATGGGGGCGAATAGGCGAGAAGAGCCCCGCTTTTCAAGCCGAAATGGACCGTAAATATGTCAGACGCGATACGGGCAGTGATCCTCGGCATCATCGAGGGTGTGACCGAGTTCCTTCCCGTATCCTCGACCGGCCATTTGCTGCTCGCCGAGCGCTTCTTCCATCTCGGCGAAGGCGCGTTCTGGGATTCGTTTACGGTTCTGATCCAGCTCGGCGCGATCCTCGCGATCGTCGGCCTCTACTTCAGGAGGCTTTGGGACGTCGTGATCGGCCTGTTCACGGGCGATGCCTATGCGCCGCGCTTCGTGATCGGCGTGCTGGTGGCGTTCCTGCCCGCCGTGATCGTCGGCCTCGTCGCCGGCAAATACATAAAGATCCTGCTGTTCAACCCGTGGGTCGTCTGCTTCACGCTGATCGTCGGCGGCGCCGTCCTGCTCTGGGTCGACAAGCTCGATCTCAAGCCGCGCGAGCACGACGCCACCCGGTTTCCGCTGTTGATGTATCTCTATATCGGCATCGCGCAATGCGTGGCGATGATCCCGGGCGTGTCGCGTTCCGGCGCCAGCATCGTCGCCGCGATGCTGCTCGGTGCAGACAAGCGCTCGGCGGCGGAGTTCTCGTTCTTCCTCGCCATCCCCACCATGATCGGCGCGTTCGCCTACGACTTCTACAAGAGCCGCGCCGAGATGACGACGGACCATATGGGGGTGGTCGCGATCGGTTTCGTGGTGTCGTTCATCACCGCGATCATCGTGGTCAAGACGTTCCTGGAATACGTCACCCGGCACGGCTTCGTGGTGTTCGCCTGGTGGCGCGTCATCGTCGGCACGCTCGGCCTGATCGCGCTCGCGCTGGGGCGATAGGCTCGAAGTTCAGGTAACAGCAGTCTCATCGCTGAAGCTCGTCATGCCCGGCCTTGTGCCGGGCATCCACGTTCTTGGCGGCTGCGCGAGAAAGACGTGGATGGCCGGGTCATAGGCGAGCGGCAGCGACGCCGTCCTATGGACGGCTATGCCCGGCCATGACGACGGAGAGAACGACCCCTCACACGCTCATGCGCTGGAACTGGCCGGCCGCGCGGAAGCGCCAGAGATATTGCGGGGCGATCGCTTCCAGCGAATCGGCGGCGATGCCGAGCCCTTCCAGCGTCAGGCCGGCGGCCTTTGCCGCCTCCGACACGACATTGTCGCGCTCGAGCAGCGTGACCTGGTCCGGCGTCAGCTTGAACGCGCCCGGCGCGAATTGCAGGAACGCGGCCTGGAAGCGGGCGAGGCCGAACGGCAGCGGCACCAGCATCCGCTTGCGGTCGGTGATCTCGAGGATGACCGCGAGGATCTCGCGCATGGTCAGCACTTCCGGACCGCCGAGCTCGTAACGAGCGCCCGCCTTGGCCTTGCCGTCGACGGCGTCCGCGATCGCGGTGGCGACGTCGCCGACATAGACCGGCTGCATCCTCGTCTCGCCGCCGATCAGCGGCAGCACCGGCGACATCCGGGCCAGCGCGGCAAAGCGGTTGGTGAACTGGTCCTCGGGGCCGAACATCACGGAGGGGCGGAAGATCGTGGCCGAGGGCACCGCGGCCAGGACCGCCGCCTCGCCGGCCGCCTTGGCCCTGGCATAATGCGACGGCGATTCGGCATCGGCTCCGATCGCGGAGACATGCACGAGGCCAGCCCCCGCCGCGGCCGCTGCCTTGGCGACCGTTTCGGCGCCCCTGGCCTGGACCGCGTCGAAGGTCTGCTCGCCGCCCTCGGCGAGGATGCCGACCAGATTGATCACGACATGCGAATCACGCAGCGCCGCCTCGACCGAGGCCGGATAGCGCAGGTTCGCCTGCACGGTGTGGACCTGCCCGACCCGGCCGGAGGGCTGGAGGTATCCGGCGAGTTCCGGCCGCCGCACCGCGACCCGGACCCGGTAATCGCGCTTGCACAGGGCACGGACGACATTCCGGCCCAAAAATCCCGAACCGCCGAAAACCGTGACCAGCGTGTCCAGATTCGATGCCATGGGAGCCATTCCTGCGGAAAAGAGTGCGTCTTGTCAGGCTTGTATCGGGCCGATTTGCGATGCGCAATCGGCATCCCGAACCGGGCTTCAAGCATGAATTGACAACGGCGTCACCGAACCGTAGTAACCGCCTCCGTGCCCCAAACGGCATGCCCAGGTGGTGGAATTGGTAGACGCGCTGGCTTCAGGTGCCAGTGGCTTAACGGCCGTGAAGGTTCGAGTCCTTTCCTGGGCACCATACGATTCTGGATATCGAACAAATCCAGATAGATAAGCCCGATCAGAGTGTTGCGTTGACCCCGACTGTGTAACAATGGGGTGTAACATTGCTGTTCAGGGTTGTTCGGCCGATGCGCCGGGTTGGGTCTCGTTTTCCTCTTTTCGTGCAGCGCATTCCGGCTGACGTCCGGCCCAAAGTGGTCGGCATCGAACTGGCGATTCCGCTCGGTGATGTCTTCGTCTTTGTGACGCTTAGCGAGGGTGCTCAGGCCGTCCGGTTCTCCCTTCGCACCACGGAACCTAGCGAGGTCAAGACGCGTCAGGCGCTCGCTGCGGCCTATCTGGAAACCGTCTGGGCGGCGCTCCGCAATGACGCCCCCGTGCATCTCTCCCACCGGCAGGCGACGGCCTTGGCGGGCGAACTCTATCGCGTCTGGGTGGACAGCGAGGACCGCGCCCGGAGTGTCGCCATGGTCCACACGCCCGGTGTCGGCTGGGCGCCCGACACGGAAAGCCATGAGGAGCAGGAGGCCCATTGGGCGGCCGTAACGGAGATGTGGGAGAGGATTGGCGGTGACGGCGAGGCCAAGAAACTAGAGAAGGCGCTCGGGCCCATCGTGGACCGCCTCTTGCTGACCAAGGGCATCCGCCGCGTGGACAGCGAATCGCGCGCGCTCTTGCTCACCGCCTTTTGGATGGCGCTGCGTGACGCCTTCGCGAGCCGCCAGCGGAATGCTGGGGGAGACTATTCGCTCGACCCCAAGGCCGCTCGCTTTCCCGAGTGGCAACCGCCAGCAGATGCGCCGAAGAAAAAACCAAAGCAAGGCGCCTCCAAAAATTCCCTCATCGACCTGGTCGAGGATTGGTGGAAGGAAGCCAAGCGGGCCGGCCGCAAGCAGAGCACCTATGAGAGCTATCGCAACTCGATGGCGCGTCTCGTGACATTCCTGAAGCACGACACGGCGAGCCGGGTGACGCCCGAGGACATCGTTCGCTTCAAGGACTATCGCGTGCAGAGCGGGGTGAGTCCCAAGACTGTGAAGGATAGCGACCTCGCGGGGATGAAGACGGTGTTTGGTTGGGCGGTGGTCAATCGTCGGCTGCCCAGCAATCCGGCCGAAGGGATCACCATCAAGGTTGGCAAGTCGCGCAAGCTACGGTCCAAGGGGTTCTATGATTCGGAGGCCATCGCCATCCTGAAGCACGCCCGCGAGTTCGTGCCCGGCCGGGAAGCCCCGAAACTCGCGGCGGCCAAGCGGTGGGTGCCGTGGCTGTGTGCCTTCACGGGTGCTCGCGTGGGTGAGATGATCCAGATTCGCAAGGAGGACATCCGGCGCGAAGGCAAGCTCTGGGTGCTGCACGTGACGCCCGAAGCGGGGCCGGTGAAGACGGATGAAGCTCGTGATGTCGTGCTCCATCGGCAAATCATCGAGGAAGGCTTCTTGGCTTTCTTTGAAAAGTCGAAGGACGGCTATCTGTTCATTGACCCTAAGGCCGGTGAGCTAGGGGTGCGCAATGCGGTGAAGACGGCGCGTAACAAGGTCAATGCATTCGTGCGTGAGGTCGTGAAGGATAAGAACGTTGATCCAAGCCACGGCTGGCGGCATCGCTTCAAGACTGTCGGTATTGATCAGGGCGTTGAGATGCGGGTGCTGGATGCCATTCAGGGGCACGCGCCGCGCAATGTCTCGGAGGGCTACGGAGACGTCACCATCAAGGCAAAAGCCAATGCGATAGAGCAGTTCCCGATGATCCTATAGAGGCGGCAACGAACCATTCATTTGCACGGCCAAGCGGCGGCCATTGCTAACATCGTGACAACAATGAAATCCTCGCCAAGAAGGTTTGGATTCTTCTCCATCCACTGAAGGACGGTACTAACGAGCTGATCGCTTGTGACTGCATTGTCCGGCAAACACGCGCGAAATGGCAAACCGCCCGGTCGTGCCGCTTGTACTATGAATGCCGACGCCTTGATCATCCCAAGGCACTGCCCAGCGAAATAGGCGCCCTTCCTATCGGCTTGTCCCGCGCTTGAAAGGAGGGCCTTGCAGTGCGGGAGCCAGAATTTAACGTTGTCTGTGTCCGCTGCTTTCGCCGGCAAAGAGAGCAAAAGCATCAAGAGGAATGTGCTTATTGCGGTTCGCACGTTGCAGCTTCCTCCACTTCCCAGCGTCTAATTCACATGACGCGTAATTTTTCAGTGATGGCTTGCACGCAATCTAGCGCTCTCGCTTTGATCTGGCGCTCCATGGAGAAAATGCGGTTCAAGCCGTCTTGTGCTTCGATCTGATCTGCCTGTTCGCGAAGGCGTTGCGCGGTGCGCTCGGCATTGGATGGAGCGATCGAAGGATTCTTGGCGTAAAATCCTTCAAGTCGTTGATTGTTCGTTCGCGCTTTCTGTTCGGCTTCTGCCAAGAAAGTTTCAGTGGTTTTCATGTTCGCCAACTCACGCGCACGCGTCAGCGCCTGCTCCCAGAAGAATCGCCCGTATATCTGGGCACTAAGCTGCGAGAGGCCGCTTTTAGGCTCGCAAGATCGGTAGTCTAAAGTGTCGGTGCCGGGCCACGTGGCGTAAACGGCCACTGCCGCCAAAAAACCCAAACCGAGCAATTGCCCCCGAGATAGCATAGCGATTTCGCTAGTTGAGTAATTCGCACTGAAGCACTTGAAATTGTGGCTTCAATTCGTTCTTGAGGCAAGTGCGCCTTGAAGACGAACCCCGACCGGCTGCTCGTCCCACAGAAGAGGGCCCGCTGCTAACCCTGAATCTCGTCCGGTGTCAGGCAGGCCACTTTCAACACCGTACCCGGCGGCAGCTGCGCGAATGGCGGCTTTGCCTGGTGCCATGATGCGTCTGAATAAAACTCCCTTGTAGGTCCGCTATGCTCAGTGGCTCATGAGGGACAGCCTCTAAGGTGGGGTGGTGATCACTCACCCTCACCTGAAGGGCAACCCAAGAGAGGAGAGCTAGAAGCTTTCGGCTCCAAGTTTTCCCCCTAAGCTCCCCCCTCTATGTTGCTCCTCCATTAGCGGAGGCGCAAGGAGTTAAGTGGTTGTTAAATCACACCGAAATCGACTGAAACAATCGCGCAGCGCGACCCCGTACGGTGCGTAAATTCGTCCTGCATGGCCTTCCTGGCTGTCTCCGCATGGGAGCGGGCCACGAGGACGGCATCGTGCAGCGGCAGTGCTGTAATGCGTTGCTCGAACAGGTGTGAGACCACCCTAATGAGGATATCGCTTTCGGCCTTCATCAGTTGATATCCAAGGCCCTTTCCGAAGAGGTGAGCGATCGGGGCGTGCTTCCGCTCCAGCATTTCGATGGCATCGCGGAGCTTGGTCCCTTCGGGGAAATGCTCACGCGCACCTTTGGGCCAATTCCCGAGGCGGTCGTCTGCGAACAGCATGGCGTTGAGCAGCACCTTCCACCCATCCCGTCCGGTCTTGTCGCCTGCTACATCGTAAATATCGTCTTCGGGCTGCTTAGCCTGTGATCGGACATACGCTAGCCGGGGAAAGAGCTGACGGTAGTCCACATCAGCGATTTGCTCGCCATCCAGCCGGATGCGTTCAAAGCGTTCTGCACGGGGCATCGACATCCAGAAGCCGCCCGCTAGACGTCCACCATCTTGCCAACTGCCGTTGTTGAATATGCGCCGCAATGCCCGCCGATGCAGCACTATAAGGCCGCCATCAGTCCCGAGTTGCAGGGCCGTTCCAGCCTCTGTGATCTCAATGTTGGCGTCTCCGAGCCTTGTGTTGAGCCGCCTAATCTGGTCCCGCATGAGGTTCATTCTGCGGCTGTCCTTATAATTAATGGGTTCAGACTGATCGTTGGCGTCCTTGCCGGTCTTGAGGATAAGCACCTCTGGCTCATCGAGCCGTTTGAGCGACTTCACGCTGAAACCCGCGACCGGCAGAGACCTGGCGAGCCCTTCTGTTGGAATGACGAGAGAGGGAGCCTTTGCCTTCTCTGAGTATCGGTAGCCTGTGCTTACTTTCCGCAGCACTCCCAGGGTTGTCATGACATCGATGCTGCTGAGGAAGTGCTCGCCATAGACCGGATTGGAGTAGCGGCCCCTACCCCACATCGAACCGTGCGCTCTTGGGACGGCGAGGGCCACATCATCGTCCATCAGTGTCAGAAGCATCAGGTTGCAGGCGAGCGCCTCAACGCTAGCGACGAACTTCGCCCGTGCCGCATCGTGACGGGCTCTTTGTCTCAGGCCCCCCGAAAGCTCAAGGTCGGAGAGGCGATTAGCGAAATTCTTGATGGCCTCGCTAAGCTCTGCCGATCTCGCCCGGTATTGGGGATCGAACCAAAGCGGTCGGAATTCTTTCGTCATTGTCTGGCATTCCCGCCTTGCGTCCGGTGCGCGAAGTGACCGGCCTCAGTGCTCAACATGCGCGTACGATCTCCGTGGCACCTGATCTCTCGCGAGAGGGGATGGCACGAAATCATCGCGCGGCCGCAGCGGCGCATCGCGGGTGCTGCCCATAGCGCTTCTTCTTGAGGGCGAGGACGCCGGGGAGATGCTTCTCAACGACCCATTCGCAGTGCTCTTCCACCGCGCGACCCATGATGCGCAGAACCTGCCCAGACGACCTGGGGAAGGCGTGGAGTTCCGAGACCTTTCTGAGGCGGCCCCTCTCGTCGGGAAGCTCCCAAACGCGATGGGTGCCGCTCGCAAGGCGATGCAGGGCCTTTGCAATCTGCACCGTACGAAACTCCTTGGTCCGGTGCGAGCCGGGGTCTTCCTCGATTAGCGCGGTGACGGCCAGCACAATGGCAACAAAGCGATCCGGCTTGATGCCTGCGATACGAAGCCGCGCCAAAGCGATCCGCGCCCGTCGGCGGGGCGACATGCCGCGCAGCCGCGTGGCGATCTCCGTTGGGCCCGCTTCTTCGAGGAGCACGGCGATGGCGCTAAGGGCTGCCTTGATGAACCGATCGGATTCGGCTCGGGGCCGGAGATACGAAGTAGCAGCCGCCAAGTAGGGCTTTAACTCTGCGGCGCTGTATGTCCCGTGCCAGTGCGATCCGTGCCGGGCCTTGTGCTCGACGTGTTTGCGGCAGTGGAAGGCCGCGAGTCCAGCGCCCCGTGCCCTCATCGTCGGCCTGCCACAGCCGAGAATCGCACAGGTAGCCTGATGCTCACCCGCGCGGGCTGCAAGCCACGCTCGTGCTTTGGTCTTCATCTTCCCTCCGCAAGTCTTTCCCATAGGTAGAGCGGGGCGCCACCCTGCGAGGCGACGCCCTCGGTGGGGATCACGGACCTATCACTGTGTGGAAGGCATCGGCAGCAGTGAGGAGTCCACGAAGGAATTCTTCATATCCGGCAGCTGACACTCCTTCGGTGATCGCTGCGTTGCTCGTGAACAATTGGACCGCGAGCCTGATCGCCTGCTCTCTTCCATGCTCGCCTTCGGCCAAGCGCGGATTGCGCTGAGCAACGCTTAGGAGGTCGCTACGTCGGTAGCTATGGTGCTCCTCCGCAAATCGCGCAGCTTCGCCCGCACTGGCGTCAATGAGGATGCGCGTTACATAGACCCTGGCGCCAGCCTCCCGGCCGCCATTGCCCCAGCGCAGGTAATACTTCGGCGTGCCATCCACTTCGGCGGGTAGCGTCTGATAAAAGAAGCCTTGTCCAGTGTTCGGCGCACAGACCGAAGCCATCAGCCGCAATGCCGCGAAGTCTAGGATTTCAAAGCTTCTCGGGCGCGTCGGCGGGGGATAGCGCTCAGCATCTCCCGGCGGCTTGAAGAACGCCCCGATGCTCGTAGTACCGTCGCTTTCGTGCGCGGGCACTGCCGATATGATTGAGGCTCCTTCACCGTCAAACTCGCAAAGGCGCGGCGCAAAGCTGTAAACCTCGGCGGCTCGCTTGTTCGTGGCGGCATCCAGCAGTTCGGGGATGATGAGCATGAAGTTCTTGAGTGTGTTGTTATCTGACACTGGTCCTACTCCCGTTGTTTAGTTGGTGCATGTCTAGCGACGCTGGCGAAGGCGGCAGTTCACGTGGAGCGCTGAGGCCGAATCGTTGCCTGCAGTGATGGCCTTCGGCCTATGAAGCGCATTCGATGTTGATGGCAGCGCGGGTCAGGTGGTTGGGTGCATGAGGCCTTCGAGGAGGCGTACGTGTTCGTTCGGTTAGGCTGTGCCATCCGTTGTTCGTCCTGATGTTGGTGATGGAGGTATGGAGGAGAGCCGTGCGTGCAGCCGGCGGCGATGCCACATAGGTCAGCGCGAAGCGAGCCGCTGTGCTTCTCTCTCATTAGAGAGGGGGGATTAGCATCGCCTTGAAACTAAAGGATTTTTAAGCCTTCCTTATGTCACATAAGGAAAATCGTCGGACAAGCTATTGAAATCATTACACTTCCGGATCGAAGAAAAGCTTTTCTAGCGCGGCAAGCTCTTTCATTTCGCGCTCGTACCGCAGTTCTGCCTTGGTCTTCCACTTCCCGGCAGCCTTACGGCGCTTGACCCACAATGTACGCCCGTCGCCTCGCCTCGTGAGTCGGATTCCAGAGAGCCGCTGGCGTTCCGGTCCGATGTTGAGCCGCTTGCGCCGCTTCTGGTTTTTACGCCTGTTGAGCTTTCGCTTTTTCCCTAGCTCACCAATTGGCGGCTTTCCCTCCAGCTTCCGTTTTCTGTTTAGCACCTCGCGCTGCTTCTTCTTCCTCTCCCCGGAGGTCAACGCTCCTTCGATAACACGCGGCTTCTTGGTCCGTGTTCGGCGCGGGAGGCCTGCGGGATCGCTCTCGGTCGGGGTGGCTGGCATCACGCATAGATGCCTCTCGGGATGGTCATCATCAAGATCACGGTGAGTCAGAATGCCGCAACTGCACCCGCTCTTAGCTCAGTTACAAATCCGCGCAATGAGCATTGGGCGGTTTTGTATAGAGCCAATAGCATGAAGATCGTGGCTTACCGGCGCGTTTCCACGCAGAAGCAAGGCAAGAGCGGCCTGGGCTTAGAAGCTCAAGAGGCTGCCATTCAGGAATTTGCACGAAGCCGAGGTGCACGGATCATCCGTGAATGCACAGAGGTGGAGAGCGGCAAGACCAACAAGCGGCCTCAACTCGCGGCGGCACTGCACCACGCCAAGGTCACGGGCGCCACGCTGGTCATTGCCAAGCTAGACCGCCTTTCTCGCTCAGCCTCATTCACCCTCGCCTTGAGGGACAGCGGTGTGAAATTTGTGTGCTGCGATATGCCCGAGGCTAATGACCTCACTATCGGTGTGCTGGCGGTGGTCGCACAGGCAGAGGCTCAAGCCATCTCCAGACGAACGACAGACGCGCTCAGGGTGGCCCGCAAGCGCATTGCAGAGACTGGCCAGAAGGCTCACCGCAAGGTCAAACGCCTTGGCAACCCGAACGGAGCAGCGGCGCTGAGGCGGGCGGGGAAGGGTAACGTAGCGGCCATCGCCACGGTCTCAGCCAACGCGGACCAACGCGCGCGTGACCTTGCGGAGGTCGTGAGGGATATTCGGGCCAGCGGTGCAGTCACGCTGGAGGCCATCGCCAATGAGCTGAATGGCCGGGAGATGATGACCCCGCGCGGTGGCCGTTGGCATCCGTCCTCCGTGGCGAATCTGTTGAAGCGCCTATCTCCGGAGGCCGCTCGTTAGCATTGCGTTTCCAAAGAGGCCGGCTGAACGTGCCACGTGGTCGGCGGCACGAGGGGTACGAGGGAAAAGCTCGCGGCGGCACCAACGAGGTCTGCTTAGCGTTCGACTGAGGACGGCGCCGAAGGAACAACGTTTTGAATGAAATGATGACATAGGGGGGGAAATCTGCGGCCGCCGTCACGAGGTGACGTCTCAGGTTTTCCACCTCAAATCAAATTGCGACCGGAAGCCTTTTCGAACTATGGCTAGGTCTTCAACGAGCTCGCCTGCGCTTTCGTGATGCCGACGGCTTCTTCTGGGGCGCGGTGGCTATGGCCTTCCCTGGGATAACAAAATGCATGTCGGCTATAAGTTCGTCGAGACGATTGCCGTATGCACTTCTTAGGATGCGCAAACCGTCAGCTTTCCCATACAGGGCGAAGATTACGCAGGTTAGAAGTTCAAGTGGCGTAGACGCATCGATTGGCCAAGCGGGGCACGACAGAGCCCCCCAGGCGATGCTGCTCGGAATTGGGAAAGTCTTCGTTGAACGATCAACTCGCAGCTCTTGGCACAACTGCGAATGATAATAGTCATGCATACCCGTACCTGCGGGGTTTCCATTCTCGGGCGTTTCAAATCGAATCAGGAGACATTGGGGGGCTGTGTTGTCGTGAGGGGAATGTGTGACAATAACCAGCTGGACCCGAAGGTAAGGATGTTGGGTTGACAAATCTCCATCCAGAAAAACGATGGGGCAAATAACGTTCGGTCCATCTCTTGTGTCAGGCAGGCGTATAAAGCGCCTTGTGGCCAGCGTAGAGAATGCGCCATCGTTTCGAAAAAGAGTTTTTAGCTCGGCTTCGCTGGTTACTGCCTGCCCGGCTTTCCCAGCAAGCGTCTCGTGGACGCGTGCCTCCGAGGTCTTCCCGCGGATGGACTGAGCATAGGCTTGTCCAGCGACTGTAAGCTCCGTCAGCAAAGGGAGTATATCGACGGACACAAGAGCCTCAACCAAGCGCTAGGCGATGAGCCGGCTGATAGTCCACCCCAGCGACCCGCTCGACATGGCGCGTCCGGTACGGTGAGACTAAGTCGCTTTGAAAACGCTTTGCAGCCGAGCGCTGTTTAAAGACCGATGTATCCTCGCAGAAAACGAACCGGTCATCGACACTGTTCCAGGGCTCCCTTATTTCGGAAGTGAGCTTGAGACGCTCGATTTCAGTCCAAAACCATACAGGGCGATCGAACCAAAAAGGCTTCTTGAACTTCGCCTTTGCCAATGAAGAGCTCCCGAAGATAGTCTTTGTCGGGTCCAGCAAATTGGTCTTCTTCAGCGAAGCGATCGAAACGGTTTTTCCTAGCAAGCTCGGGCACCGCTGCGCCAGGTGCGGCGCATCGACCAAGACATCTTGAGGAGCAAGGATCAGGTTTAGCCACGCAGATAAACGTGCAGCCACAATTCTGGCGTCTTGAGCGGGCTGTCGTTTCCGGTCGGTCGCTTCTCTTCCGCGAAGGCCCAAGATTGGAGACCGAATTAAATCATCCAGCGTAGCCGACTCTGCTTTCGATCCTTGACTGCCGAGCAGTTCGAGAGCCGAAGTGGCTAACCTTTCGACTACCGAAGGCGGGAGTTCGAGGAAATCGATAATCCTTGTCTTGTGATTCGTCTTCTGCACGTCAGCGACGCGCTGCTCAAGAAGCGATATAGCATCGGTGATGATCGGCCACGACCAAGCCCGATATCCCTTCCATGAAGATTTTGACCACAATCCAGAATTTTTTAGATCGTCCGCGGCAATATTCAGATCGGCGAACGAGTCTAATTGAGGCCTCAGGGTCAAATCGAAAGTTGGACTTCTTGCGAATTGATTCAGAGCGATGACCACGCCACAGCTTGAATAACATCTGGCCAAATAGGCAACCGTCTCTCCTGTTAGATAATCCTCGCCCTTCGCTTTGACCAAGTCATAGTCGACGATGAAGAGATCAGCATCATCGAGGGGCACTTCTTTCGGCTTGCGGTTGTTGGACAAGCGAGCTGCTGCAGCTCTGCTGCCTAGCTCCTTCACCAGATCAGTTATCGCGTCAGGCTTGATCGCGACGGAGGACCGGCCGATAGACGCCGGAAGTTTGGAGGCGATAGCCTCCTCAATTCTCTGTTCGTCGTCCAGGATTACGACGTTTAGTTTTGTTCTTGCTGAGCTCATCGGGTATTTTCCTGCCAAGCGATCTTCAGGCACGTCGCAAAAGCTCGACCAGGCTTGACGAAAGAGACATCGAAGCCAAGATTTTTGGATATCATGCGCACGATTGTAAGCCCGAGGCCTGTTCCTCCGATCGACAGCGATCTTCGTTCCTGGGAAATGACGGTCTTGCGAGCGAACGGCTCGAACAGCTTCTCGGAATCTTGGAGGTCCACCCCAGAGCCCGTGTCTTGAATTAGGATGAAAGCCCTACCGCCGCTTTGCTCTGATGAAATGCCGATCTTGCGCACTCGCTTATCGATCATGGCATTCGCTGCATTCGCAAGGGCGTTCTGAAAAACGGCGGACCAGTCTGCAAAGGTGCCGGCGGGGAGTTTCAGCTCGTCGTCGATAGCTTCGAAGTTAACCTCTATTCCTCCGAGGAAAGGCTCCGCCTGCGCAACGAACTGCTCGACTGCCGACTTTGCGTTGAACCGCTGCCGCTTGCGCCTGCTTTCCTCGTCAGAAAGGGAACTGAAGATGCTCCGTGTTTGTCGAACGCGCCTTATCCACCGATCTAGCTCGTCGGATAGTTCGGCCGACATTTTGGACGACGATCTAATTCGTCCGGAGAGTACCTCCAAAGCTGTAAGCTGCCGAGCGATCTCGTGCTCGAAAGCTAATGCAAACATTCCTGCGGTCGCGAGTGCTCCCAGGAGATTTAGATTTTGTCCCAGCAGCTCTTGTGTTGCGGCTTGATGGTCTACAACGGCCTCGATTTCGCGCTTTATCTCATCTGCTTGTCGCTTCGGCAACTCAGGCGCATGCCGGGCAAGAATCTGTGCAACGCTTCTGACTTGTTCTTCGCGTCGCGGCCGTATGGCGACCTCCTCTTCGACCTCTTGAAGACGCCGAAGGGTTTCCCGCATTGCATACCAGTCGATCGCGGTGCGTACGCAGCTTTTTAAGTTCTGATAAGCGGCATTATCGACCAGCCGATCGCGAGTCACCTGGATTTGTAGGTAGTCTTCGCCTGGAGCTGCAGTGGCCGCTTCCTGGCCGGTGTTTACATAGACGTATCCCAACAACCTTGTTTGTGTTGGAACGTTGGAAAGGCCACCGGGCACCTGGAGATTAGAGGGCAGGAGTTGCGATTCGCTCTTACGATGAGAATGGTCGACTTCGATATCGAGCCAATCGTGCTCAAGCCCGTAATACGGGAGTCGAAATCCGCTGTCATAGATTTTAATGCCACCGTGCTGCGTGATATATTCTCGCGCATTGCTTACAGCGATTGCCGCGGGCTGCCTGCCGAATAGGGAGTAGACGCGAATCTCAAATCGAAGATTTCGCAGAAAGCATCGAGGCACCGAGAAGGTGTGTTGCTGTGGCCGTGACTGCTCTCTAAAGCGCAGGTTAACTTGCAGCTCGCCTTGGTCGCCGCCTTTTCGGGGAGGTGTCAGCTCCCCCTGCAGTATCGCGTGCCAAATATCGAGGGGGGCAAGTAACTGCTTCTGAAATTCTTCCTGTGCCTTGGGAATGACGGACGAAAGCTGGATATCGAAGGTTTCATCCGTTCGGCGTGCCGAAGCTGGCTCTGGAGAGCGCAATTGCCAAATTTCGGAAGCAAGGCTTCGAGCCCGTTCGGGGTCGGTCCAATCATGAGCAAGGCGCTTTATAGTGATTCGCGTTCCATGCCTGGACCCGTCGCAATATCGTCCTGGTGCTGCAGAGGTCTCAAGTACAGCAACGACCTTCGTGAGGTCCTTTTTCGTCTCCGCTTGCGTCCAATCGACGGTGGCCTTGAGTTCGACCGATCGTGGCTCGGCGGACGTGGTGGTCACTTCGACACTGGACCCAAGAAATTGAACCGCTAAGCGGCCAACCCCTTTCGAGCCGGTCAGCGGGCGTCGCTTCTTCTTTGAATGCCGCTGTTGAAACTTGTGCGGAGAGCCTATGCGCATCCAAAAAGTGCGAAACTCCACGTCGCTCATACCGTGACCGTTGTCCTCAACAACGATCTCATCACGACCTATTTCGATGGAAACCAAGGAAGCATCTGCGTCGTACGAGTTCTTAACCAATTCGGCGACCGCGATGTCGGCTCTACCGACAAGCCGCTCCCCAAGCTCGCGGAGCAGCGCGGCATCTACATCGAACGGTATTCGCTCGGTCGGACTCATGAGCGTGCTGGTTTGCCCGAATCAACGGGGATTCGACCCTGGGCTTGCAAGTGAACTGAAATAGATCGGCCAATGACTCGAGCCAAGGTTACAGGAACAGCATTGCCGATCAAACGGCCCAAAGCTCGGATATTGACGCCTTGGCCGGGCGCAACGAATGAATATCGTCGAGGGAAGGTCTGGAGAATGGCAGCCTCCCTCAGGCTGATAGCTCGATCCTGAACAGGGTGACCGAACCGTCCGCTCCCATAGTTATAGGCTAACGTGGTGATCGTGGGGGACTTGTCGTTCCAAGCCATTCTTCCGTAGATACTGGGATATCCTTTCCCACTTGCACGCTGGTGGCATGGCAAAATCAGGCTTTTGGGCCAGTCGCGCCACGTTCCAGCCTGCCGTGACGCTTTGATCCGCTTCATGTTTGCTGGCGATAATTCAGGAGATCGATGCAGGGGATCTGTTTCATGAACCTCCCCTGCGCTGATTTTTGGAAGAGCGGCTATCGCGTCCTTAACGGTTAGGTCCTTTGCTGCAAATTGAGTAGGAGCCATAAGCTGGATACGACCGTACTTCGACGCGAGCACGACTACTCGCTTGCGACGCTGGGGCATTCCGTAGTGCGAACACTCCACAATGTCGTGCCATACTGTGTACCCATTGGACTCGAGGTCTTTTACAAACTGCTCGAACCTGCGATGGCGAGCCAATCCTGGGACATTTTCCATTGTGATTACGTCCGGAGAGACCTCGGTCGCTATCCGGCTAAAAGAGTCCAATAGTCGCCAACGCCGATTGTCGGCTTTAGAAGCCTTCTGGGTGTAGCTTGAGAATTTTTGACAAGGGGCGCAGCCGGCGAGCAGCCGGATCGATGCGGCTGAGAAGTGAGCCGCCACCTCTTTTCCACTCAGCGTTTCGACATCTCGTCTATGGAAGCCGGCCCTAACATTCTTTTCAAAGGGCCATTCGCAAGCGGGGTCAAGATCGTATCCAGCACGTACAGAGATGCCTTCGAGCGTAAGACCGTAAGAAAGACCGCCTGCTCCGCAAAAGAGGTCAACCGCCTCAATTGCCGGCGTTCTTCCCCTCACTGTCTTCCCCAAGGTCGCCCCCATCACTTAAGATTCAAGGGCTTAGCATAATTGTCAATTGGTTATTCTTCTTCTAATTGCGGTTGAACGAAAGGTGGCGCGCTAGAAGCTTGATGAGACGATCTCGTTCAACGGTTTGACATTCCCACACCGTGATTACGCGCCACCCGTCAGCCCTGAGCTTTCGGCGTACGCGCCGATCTCGCCTGACGTTGGCAAGGAACTTATCTTGCCAAAATTCTACTCGTGTTTTCGGTGAGGTCGCCTTGCGACATCCCGTATGGCGGTGCCAGAAACAGCCATGGACGAAGACCAAGGTCTTGTGCTTTCGGAGTACTATGTCTGGAGTTCCTAAAAGTCTTGAATTGTGAAGCCCGAATCGAAAGCCCAGACCATGCAGACAACTCCGAACGGCCATTTCAGGCTTCGAGTTGCTCGGCCCGATTCGAGACATAAGTGCACTACGCTGTTGCTTATCGAGCGTATCGGCCATGAGCTGTCCACTAAGAATTAGAAGCGTTCAGATAAGTGAGGCGTGCGGGATTGCCAACCGCCCCAAGAAGTTTCTAGCGAGCTGGAGCTAAGAGGAGCGGGCGAAATCTCCTCCGGCCACATCGTGAGTTTCGATTGGCCAAGCGCCAAATGTGCAAGTCCCGGACGGGCCATTGAGCAGGCTTGGCGCGAGCGCGAATAGGGTCGAGAAGCTCGGAAGCCTCGAAACGATGCAGAATTGAATAGTCACTGCGCAATAAAGGTGTGTAACAAACTCTAGTCGGAATAAAAATTGCGTTGTAAAATCAAGGAGGTTCACGCAACCTCAGGCAATCCTTTCCTGGGCACCATTTTATGGCGTGTGCGAGCGGCACATTGCGGTCGATCCTGAAATCTAATCCTCCGGGAAAAGCAGAGGCTCGTAGTCTCGTGCGCCGTGGAGGATGTGGATCACCTCGATCGCATCGATGCCGACACGATAGAAAATCAAAAAGCTCCCGAACGGTCGCCGGCGAATGCCTTTGTCTTCGTAGCGCGGGACCAAGGGATAGCCGCGCGGCGCGTCAGCGAGGGATTCGCACTTCTCGCGCAGCCCGCGGATCAGCTTGAGTGCGCTCTGCGGACTCTGCTCGGCGACGTATGACGCGATCTCCTCGATGTCGGCCTCCGCTTCGGCGGTAATGACGACGATCACTTGCGGTCGGCCTTGGTGCTCAATCTCGCTTCCAGCCGGTCAAACACCTCGGAACTCGATTTGACCCGCCCCGCATCGGCATCCTCAATCCCGCGTGCGATCGCAGCGTCCAAAGCGGCCAGACGAGCTTCACGCTCCTGAATCAGCCGCACGCCCTCCCGCAATACCTCGCTCTTGGAGTGGTACCGGCCCGATGCAACCAGCTTTTTCACAAAATTTTCAAGGGCTTCGCCAAGGTCTGCGCTGACGGCCATGCCGATTTGCTCCACCAATATGCCCTCTAATAACTATTATTGGACGGTCATTGCATCAAGCCTCGGCCAGCTCCGTCCGCTCTCCCCTCACACCACCCGCTTCCCCGCCCGCTCCGCCACCGCCTTCTGCACAAAATACATCATCACCAGCGTGATGATCGTTGTGGCGACGACGACGTAGCCGATCCGGTCGAAATGCAGCAGCGCGCCGTCGGGCGCCTGCGCGATGATCGCGCCGGCGAGCACCGAGCCGAGGCCGCCGGAGAGCTGCTGCAGCGAGGCGCTGATCGCGCTGAACGAGCCGCGCTGGTCGGAATCGGGGATCGCCGACATCAGCGCCTGCGACGGGATCATGCGCGAGAAGATGCCGACGAACATCAGCACGTTGACGAGGATCGCGGTCGCGAGCGTGACGTGGCCGAGATGGGTGTAGACCAGCACCATGATCACGGTCATCACGCAGCCGAACACGAAGGTCGGGTATTTGCCGAACGCGTCGCTGGCGCGGCCGACCAGCGGTCCCGTGACGATACTGAACAGGCCGGAGACGAGATAGATCGTCGGCAGATGCGTGATGTCGATGCCGAGATTGTTCACGGTGAAGGCGCTGGAGAACGGCATCAGCATGTATCCGCCGGTCGCCAGCAGCGTCGTGACCGCGAACGCCAGCGTATAGCGTGGCTGCGCAAGCGTGGCGATCAGATGGTGGAACGGGTTTCTGTCCTGCTTCAGCTTCAGATGCGCATCGACCGGCTTCATGGCGAAGGCGATGATGGCGATCGCAGCGACCGACACCACGACGATCGCGATGAAGCAGACATGCCAGCTCCAGCGATTGGCGAGAAACAGCCCGGCGGGAATGCCGAGCACCTGGCTCGCCGCGAACGCCGTCTGGATGGTTCCCATCGCGCGGCCGCGCATGTGCAGCGGGAACAGGTCGGTGATGATGGCGAGCACGACCGCGCCGATCACGCCGCCGAACAATCCGGTCACGACCCGGCCGAGCAGCAGCACATGGTAGTTCGGCGCAGCCGCGCAGAGCGCGGTACCGAGCGTGAAGCCGACATAGAAGAACAACAGCAGGCGCTTGCGATCGAAGCGGTCGGCAAAGCCGGCGGCCAGCACGCCCGAAATGCCGGCACTGAACGCATAGGCCGACACCGCGACGCCGAACTGGGTGGCCGTGATGTCGAGCGCTGGCATCAGGATGGCGCCGAGCGGCGACATGATGATGAAGTCGAGGATGATGGTGAACTGCGTGAACGCGAGCAGCGCGATGAGAAACGCCTGATAGCGCGAAAAGCCGCGCGGGCGTTCCGATGGGGCCTCGATAGGCGCAGCGAGCGTCTGTTCGGTCATGGATCTCGATTTCGTCGGGTGGCGGGGAGAGAAAGCGGAAGATGGGGTGGGCCCGCATGATTTTCACGGGCGCACGGCCCTCATTCCTGACGGAATCCGAAGCACGCGCCGGGTTGTGGGATCCGTGCAACAGCCCGCGATCCGACCAACCGTCCGGCGGCTTCGCGAAAGGCGTGCGCGGGCTGAGAAGCCGGGCGCCGGCCCCGCACCCCATGAATATGGGAGGACGCAATGCCGCGCGGTCCCTCGCGCATCCGGCGTCTTCCAAAGCCATGGACTGCATGCTTTGAGTGTCGCCGTGCCGCGCAAGCGTCAATCGTTTGACGCGGTGGCGGCCTGGGGGCTGGAAGTGACGGCGGTCTTCGATCCTCCTGCGCCACTTGCCGGTCGCAAGGTTGGAGGACGGGGTGGGGACCAACATGATGATTTCGTTGCGCGCGCGAATCGCCGCCTGTCTCGCAACGGCGCTGCTTGCCGTGATCGCGGCCTGCGCCGGCGCGCCGCAAGCCCGGGCCCAGTTCATCTGCGTGGATGGTGCCTTGTCCGATCAAGGCGCCAGTGCGGCCGGCTCAGGGGGCAATTTTGCCTGCGGGCCCTCCGCTTCCGCTGCCGGCAACGGCAGCAACAACTCCGCGGTCGGGGCCGGCGCTAACGCCAGCGGCGATAGCAGCTCCAATGGGGCCACGGGAAACAATGCCAACGCCAGCGGCAACAACAGTTTCAACAGCGCGACCGGAGCGGGAGCCATTGCCAGCGGTGAAGGCAGCAAAAACATGGCGTCCGGAAACAACGCGCAAGCCAGCGGTGACAACAGTACCAATATCGCGGCCGGCGCCGGCGCCAACGCCAGCGGCAACAACAGCGGCAATCTTGCGTCCGGGCTCACCGCCCTGGCCAACGGAGACAACAGCAGGAACGTTGCGACAGGGCGCAGTTCCAATGCCTCCGGCAACAACAGCAGAAATCTTGCGACCGGGTTTGTCGCCAGGGCTTACGGGGACGCCAGCGCCAACACCGCGACGGGGACCAACGCCAACGCCTTCGGCAACGGCAGCAGCAACATTGCGACCGGCGTCAACTCCAACGCGACCGGCGACAACAGCTACAATATCGCGACCGGCCTGAATACCAACGCGAGCGGGTCCGGAAGCAACAACGTCGCCACCGGCAACGCCGCCGTCGCGCTTGGCACCAACAGCTTCAACACGGCGACCGGCTATCTGGCGCATGCCCATGGCACCAATTCTGGGAACGTCGCGAACGGTGCGCAATCTGATGCCAGCGGCACCGGCAGCTTCAACACCGCCATCGGAAACGGCGCTAATGCGAGCGGAAACGGTGTGGCAAACACTGCCGTGGGCAACGGCGCCAACGCCACCGGCGCGAATTCGTCGGCCTTCGGTAATGGCACATCGGCAACTTTCGCGAACTCGGCCGCGATTGGCAATGGCGCCACCGCGACGCGCGCGAACCAGCAGGTTTACGGGACGGCGAGCAATACCTACACGATGTCAGGCGTCACCTCGGCCGCGAGCACAGCCGCGCAGTCCGGACCCGTGCAGCTCGTCACCACCGACGCGGCCGGCAATCTCGCATCCACCTCGCTCAGCGCGCTCGGGTTTGCGAGCCCCGCGGATATCGCAGGCATCAACAGCCAGCTCGCAGGCATCAATGCCCGGCTCAACGACCTCGACGGCAGGACCGGCAAGGCGGTCAACGGTGTCGCGATGGCCTTCGCGATGTCCGGCTCGCCCTGGCTGATGCCGTCCGAGAAGATGGCGATGAGCATGAACTGGGGCACGTTTCAGAACACCAATGCGCTCTCGATGAGTGCGGCGCTGCGCGTCAGCGAGCACGTGCAGGCCAGTGGCGGGCTGACCTATGGCACGAATGGCGGCGGCTTGGGCGGCCGCGTCGGCATGCGCGTCGGCTGGTGAAGGCAGCAGGCCACTTCATGCAAAGGGCCGTGCCATGCGATTGATTGTGCGAGCCGTGATTGCACTGGCGTTGCTGCTGTCCTGTGGCAGCGGGGCGATGGCGCAGCAAAAGACGCCCGAGCCGGCCCCGGCGCAGCCGTCGCTGCCCGTCACGTTGGAGAAGGCGCTCTATCTGATCCGCTCGACGCTGCTCACGCTCAATGATGCTAACCGCACGGGCAATTACACGGTGCTGCGCGATCTTGCGGCGCCCGACTTCCAGGCGCGCAACACCGCCGCAGATCTCGGGCTGAATTTTCTCGACCTGCGGCGCCGCAATTTCGATCTCTATGCTGCGGCATTGCTGGCGCCGCAATTCAGCGAAGCGCCCGCGCTCGACCAGCGCGGAATGCTGCGCCTCGCAGGTTACATTCCAACCCGGCCGCAGCAGATCCAGTTCGATCTGACGTTTCAGATCGTAGCAGGGCAATGGCGCCTGTTCGCGATCGCGATCGCGACGCCGGGAGCTGCATCGGCACAGCCGCAAGCCCAGGTGACGCCCGTGAGGCCGGCCACGCCCGCGCAGAAGAAGACGCCCTGAGGGGTTTGCGCGGGCGCCAGCCGCATCACGGTCGCGGCGATGGTCTGCATCATGTCGGCGGCGATCTGACCGAACCGCGTGCTTGCGCGGCCCGCCGGCAATGGCTACATCGCGGGCGATCCGAATTAGCTATTGTGCCGACGCAACCGATTCGACCCGAGGCTTTGAAACGCCATGACCGTACGCCTGCACCGCGGCGACCTGCCCGACCTCACGCGCTACACCAATGCGGTGGCCATCGACACCGAGACCATGGGGCTGAATCCGCACCGCGACCGGCTCTGCGTGGTGCAGCTCTCGCCCGGCGACGGCAGCGCCGACGTGGTGCAGATCCCCAAGGGTCACACCGACGCGCCGAACCTGAAGGCGCTGCTGGCCAATCCCGCCATCACCAAGATCTTCCACTTCGCGCGGTTCGACGTCGCGGTGCTGTACCAGACCTTCGGCGTCATGACCGGGCCGATTTATTGCACCAAGATTGCCTCGCGCCTGACCCGTACCTACACCGACCGCCACGGCCTGAAAGACCTCGTGCGCGAGGTGCTCAATGTCGACCTTTCCAAGCAGCAGCAATCCAGCGACTGGGGTTCGGACAGCCTGACCGAGCCGCAGCTCGCCTACGCCGCCTCCGACGTGCTGCACCTGCATGCCTTGCGCGAGCGGCTGGATGCCATGCTGGTCCGGGAAGGCCGCACGCAGCTGGCCAGGTCCTGTTTCGACTTCCTGCCGACCCGGGCCCTGCTCGACCTCCAGGGCTGGGCGGAAGAGGACATTTTCGCGCATTCCTGAGCCCTCGGCCGCCGGGTAGACTCGGGTCTGCGCCCCGTTTCGGACACTTTCCTGCGGCCTGTCCAAGCCTGGTACGTCCAAGCCTGACACGTCCAGGCATACGTCCAAGGCTGCATATTGCGGCGGCGGCGGGTACAATGGGGGCGCCCTCGACCCGGCTTGGCGAGCGACACCTCAGGAGCTCAGGTGAATTCGGCCCACAATCCCACCTACGACGCCGCGCTCGCGGCGAAGTTTGCCAGCGCGGCGCGCCACAGCCGTCTGGTGCGGATTCTGCGGGTCGGGGTCCCCGCGACAGTGGTCGTGGCCATGGCCGTGATTATCTACATCGCGTTCTTCAACAAGTTCAGGATTCCGGAGCTGCCGCTCACGGTCGAAAACATGGTGGTGTCGGGCACCAAGATCACGATGGAATCGCCGCATCTGTCCGGCTTCACGCCGGATCGGCGGCCCTACGAGCTCTGGGCCAAGACCGCGACGCAGGACATCACCGATCCCGATCATGTCGATCTCAACGACCTGCGCGCGAAAGTGCTGATGGAGGATCAATCCACCCTGTTCCTCGATGCCCGCACCGGCCGCTTCGACAACAAGCAGCAGCAGCTCGACCTGCACAAGGACATCTTTCTGCGCACCTCCACCGGCTATGAGGCGCGGCTGAACTCCGCCTTCGTCGACATGAACAAGGGCACGGTCTCCTCGGACGAGCGTGTCGACGTCAAGCTGACCAACGGCACGCTGACCGCCGATCGCTTGCGAATTACGGAAGGCGGCGACGTCATCCGTTTCGAAGGCAATGTGGTGATGCATCTGGACAAGCTGGACGACCCTGCCGCCGCACAGCCTGCGCCGGTCGAGCCCGCGCCGCCGGCAAAGA
Organism: Bradyrhizobium sp. LVM 105; assembly: GCF_003957705.1. Lineage (NCBI taxonomy): Bacteria > Pseudomonadati > Pseudomonadota > Alphaproteobacteria > Hyphomicrobiales > Nitrobacteraceae > Bradyrhizobium > Bradyrhizobium sp. LVM 105. The sequence continues at coordinate 213,741 of NZ_QZMV01000003.1, forward strand.
CACGTACGCCTCAGAACAAGTCTGCCAACACAAGATGATTTTGATGACCGGGATCTTTTCGCGCAGCGACGACAAGCGGTGCGCCATCATCAGCGCGGCTGCATTTGCGGTCGGCATCGCGCTGGTCGCGGGTAGCGCGGCCATCGCGCAGAGCGCGATGCAGGGCGTGCCCAACGCGATGCAGGGCTTTTCGCAGAACCGCGACCAGCCGATCCAGATCGAGGCCGCCTCGCTCGAGATGCGCGACAAGAAGAAGGAGGCGACCTTCGCCGGCAACGTGAAGGTCATCCAGGGCGACACCACCATGACCTCGAAGACGCTGGTGGTGTTCTACGAATCCGGCGGCGACAAGCCCGCCACGCCGCAGCCCGCACCCGCAAAAGGCGCCAAATCTGCGCCGATGCAGTCGGCGCAGCCGGGTCCGGGCGGCAGCTCCTCGATCAAGCGGCTGGAGGCGCGCGGCAATGTCGTGGTCACCCAGAAGGACCAGGTGGTCACAGGCGATACCGCCGTGTTCGACACCAAGACCAATCTCATCACCATGCTCGGCGGCTCCGGTCAGGTGGTCCTGACGCAGTGCAAGAACGTGCTGCGCGGCGACCGTTTGATGGTCGACATGACGACAGGCGTGTCGCGGGTGGAATCCGACAATGGCCGGGTTCAGGCCCTGCTGCCGCAGGGCGGCGGCAGCGATTGCGGCCAGGGGGGCCAGGGCGGCAAGGCCGGCGGGGCGCCGCCACTGCAATTGCCCGGCGCAAGTAAACCGAAATAATTCAACGGCTTGGTTCGGATGCGGCCGAACCGAGGTTGAAGCTTGGCCGGCGAGACTGTATCTAGCGCACAAGGCTTCGAAGCGGGGTTCGCCGCTTTTCGGGCGTGTTTCACTGGGCATGAGACATCCCTTCACTCATGCCGCATCGGCGAATCGAAGGCCGCTGCGGCAGATCGCGCGAATTCGCGCAGGATCGTCGCGAAAGGCTGGAAGGCGGGGATGGTCGATCTCTTCAGCATGTTCCGTCGGCGCCCCGCCAAGCGCGGCCGGCCAGGATTTGCCCGTCAGGACATCACCACGCTCGGTGACGGTGTCGGCGGGCTCGTGACCAGCCCGATCCGCGACGCGCCGCCGATCGCCCGTGACCAGGCGATGCATGCGCCCGGCCAGTTCCAGGGCGACTATCAAGGCGACTACCAGCACGATTATCAACCCGAGCCGCGTCCGCAGCCGGTTCACCCCGTCAGGGCTGCCGGCAAGTCCAATGGCACCGGCGGACCTCAGCTCCTGAAGCGGCCGGGTTTCCTGGCTGTGCATAGCGTGGAAAAGGCCTTCGGCAGCCGGCAGGTGGTACGCGGCGTCAGCATCTATGTGCGCCGCGGCGAAGCGGTCGGCCTTCTCGGCCCGAACGGCGCCGGCAAGACCACCGTGTTCTACATGATCACCGGCCTGATCAAGGCCGATCGCGGCGCGATCGAGCTCGACGGCCACGACGTCACCAGACTGCCGATGTATCAGCGCGCGCGGCTCGGCATCGGCTATCTGCCGCAGGAAGCCTCGATCTTCCGCGGCCTCACCGTCGAGCAGAATATCCGCGCCGTGCTCGAAGTGGTCGAGCCCTCGCGCAAGAAGCGCGAGCAGCAGCTCGACTCCCTGCTCGACGAATTCAACATCACGCGGCTGCGCAAATCGCCGTCGATCGCGCTGTCGGGCGGCGAGCGCCGCCGCGTCGAGATCGCGCGTGCGCTGGCGACGCGGCCGAACTACATGCTGCTCGACGAGCCCTTCGCCGGCATCGACCCGATCGCCGTCGGCGACATCCAGGACCTCGTCCGCCATCTCACCAATCGCGGCATCGGCGTGCTCATCACCGACCACAATGTGCGCGAGACGCTCGGCCTCACCGATCGCGCCTATATCGTCTATGCCGGGGAAATCCTGACCGAGGGGAGCCCGGATGAGATCGTCGCCGATCCGGACGTGCGCCGCCTTTACCTTGGCGAGGAATTCCGCCTCTAGCCCGTTTTTGCGTTTCGTCAAGACATGTACATCGGGCTTGGACTAAGATAAGCAAAAATCGGACCAATTTTTTGGGAACGGTTCTTGCTTCATGGCGCTCACGCAGAGATTAGAGTTCCGGCAATCGCAGTCGCTGGTGATGACGCCGCAGCTGATGCAGGCGATCAAGCTGCTGCAATTGTCCAATCTCGATCTCACGACGTTCGTGGAAGAGGAGCTTGAGCGGAACCCTCTGCTGGAACGGGCCAATGACGAGGCCCCCGCGGGCGAGACCCCCACTGATGCCGGCCCGTACGGCCATGGCGACGAGGCCGGTGGCCAGGGCGAAGGCCAGGGTGACGATGGCTTTGGCGGCAGCGCGGACGGCTTCGAGCCGGGCCAGGACGAATGGATGAGCAAGGATCTCGGCACCCGCGCCGAGATCGAGCAGACCCTGGACACGGGCCTGGACAACGTCTTCTCCGAGGAGCCGGCCGAGGCGGCCGCGCGCAACGCCCAGGACGCCGCGCCGACCACCTACACCGAATGGGGCGGCGGCGCCTCCGGCGACGAGGACTACAATCTCGAAGCCTTCGTGGCCGCGGAGTTGACGCTCTCGGACCATCTTGCCGAGCAGCTCTCGGTGGCCTTCACCGCGCCTGCGCAGCGCATGATCGGCCAGTACCTGATCGACCTCGTCGACGAGGCCGGCTATCTGCCGCCCGATCTCGGCCAGGCCGCCGAGCGTCTTGGCGCATCGCAAGCCGACGTCGAGGGCGTCCTCGCCGTGCTGCAGAAATTCGATCCTCCCGGCATCTGCGCGCGATCCTTGAGCGAATGCCTCGCGATCCAGCTCCGCGAGCTCGACCGCTACGACCCCGCGATGCAGGCTCTCGTCGAGCATCTCGATCTGCTCGCCAAGCGCGACATCGTGGCCTTGCGCAAGATCTGCGGCGTCGACGACGAGGACATCGCCGACATGATCGGCGAGATCCGCCGCCTCAATCCCAAGCCGGGCATGAAGTTCGGCTCGGCGCGTTTGCAGACCATGGTGCCCGACGTCTATGTCCGCCCCGGTCCCGACGGCGGCTGGCATGTCGAGCTCAACAGCGACACCTTGCCGCGCGTGCTGGTCAACCAGACCTACTATTCCGAGCTGTCGAAGAAGGTCGGCAAGGACGGCGACAAGTCCTATTTCACCGACGCGCTGCAGAACGCGACGTGGCTGGTGCGCGCGCTCGACCAGCGCGCCCGCACCATCCTGAAAGTTGCAACTGAGATCGTGCGCCAGCAGGACGGCTTCTTCACCCACGGCGTGGCGCATCTGCGCCCGCTGAATCTGAAGGCCGTCGCTGATGCCATTCAGATGCATGAATCCACGGTGTCGCGCGTCACCGCCAACAAGTACATGGCAACCAATCGCGGCACGTTCGAGCTGAAATATTTCTTCACGGCCTCGATCGCCTCGGCCGACGGCGGCGAGGCGCATTCCGCCGAAGCCGTGCGCCATCACATCAAGCAGCTGATCGATTCGGAAGAGCCCAGCGCGATCCTGTCGGACGACACCATCGTGGAACGCTTGCGCGCCTCGGGCATTGATATTGCCCGCCGCACGGTCGCGAAATACCGCGAAGCCATGCGCATTCCTTCCTCGGTGCAACGCCGCCGCGACAAGCAGAGCGCCCTTGGTAACGTCCTCTCCACCGCCTTGTCCGATCGCTCGCGCAACCCCGAACCGGCCTGATTGCGCTGGCGCGAAATCGCGCTACTCTCGGCTCCCCTTTGCAACCGATCCAGGCACGCGCATGATCCGGAAAAGTGCACAGCGGTTTCCTCTCCCCACCAACGCGGAAAGAGCTCGTGGGGAGATCACGCGCAGGGAACGACTTCAGCTGCGATGACGTCGTCGCAGCTGATGAGCAAAACCAAGCGAGGCATCCATGACTCTTCGGATTTCGGGCAAGAGCATCAGCGTCGGGGAGGCCCTGCGGGGCCGCGTTGCCGATCGCACCGACGAGGTGCTGCGCAAATATTTCGACGGCAATTATTCCGGCCACATCACGCTCAGCAAGGACGGCTTCGGCTTTCGCACCGATTGCGCCCTGCACCTCGATTCGGGGATCACGCTGGAGGCCGATTCGAACGCGCCGGATGCCTATGCCAGCGCCGACCAGGCGCTGGTGATGATCGAGAGGCGGCTGCGCCGCTACAAGAACCGGCTCAAGGACCGCTCCGCCCGCAAGGCCCATGTCGCCTCCGAAGCGCTGGCGGCGCTCGACGCGACGGCCTACGTGCTCGAGGCGCCCGGAGAGGGCGAAGAGGAAGTCACCGGCTACAGCCCCGTGATCATTGCGGAGCAAACCACGTCGTTGAAACAGCTTTCGGTCAGCGAGGCGGTCATGGAACTCGACCTCAGCGGCGCACCTTGCCTGGTATTCCAGCATGGCTCTTCGGGCCGGGTGAACATCATTTACCGCCGGGCGGACGGCAATGTCGGCTGGATCGACCCGCCGGGGGCCAAGGCGGACGGCAAGGTCGACGGCAAGGCGGGCGGTTAGGCCGAGGCGGGGGGTCCGTACGATCCCGGCCCTTAACAATGACCGTGGCAAAGCCGCACGCGGGAGTTGGCACCGGGATTGCGTTGGAGTAGAAGCCCCCCACATCTGGATTGGGCTAAGTCCACCTCCTGCTTCATGTTATTGACGCCGGCCCAGCTTGGTCTATCAAGCGGGCCAAATCGGAACCTGACGGTTTAATTCACCTCGGAAAGCCTCCATGCCGATTACCGATCTGGTCGCACCCGAGGCGATTCTCCCGGCATTGAAGGTCAACAGCAAGAAGCAGGCCTTGCAGGAGCTCGCGGCCAGGGCCGCCGAGCTGACCGGGCAGAACGAGCGCTCGGTGTTCGAGGTGCTGCTGCAGCGCGAGAAGCTCGGCACCACCGCGGTCGGCTATGGCGTCGCCATTCCGCACGGCAAGCTGCCCAAGCTCGAAAAGATCTTTGGCCTGTTCGCGCGGCTCGATCGCCCGATCGATTTCGAGGCGATGGACGGCCAGCCGGTCGATCTGGTCTTCCTGCTGCTCGCCCCCGAAGGCGCCGGCGCCGATCACCTCAAGGCCCTCGCCCGCATCGCCCGCCTGCTCCGTGACCAGGACATCGCCAAGAAGCTCCGCGCCTCGCGCGACGCCCAGGCGATCTATTCGGTGCTGGCGCTGCCGCCGGCGACTGCGGCGTAGCGCCGACTCCACCGCCTCACACCGTGACGATCGAGACTCTCTGTTGAGGCGTTGAACTCTCAGCGTCGTCATGCACGGGCAAGCCCGGGCATGACGACGAACTTTTCGAAGCCGCTCACAACGAAAACGGGCACGCCTTCCTGCGAAGTCATGCCCGATCGAATTGCTTCCTGCGAAGCGCGTGCTCAGCGCACGCTTATCGCTCATTGCTCCAGGCCTTGGCTGCAGCGGCTTCGCGGCGTGCGCGACCGGCTAATCCGAAAGCCGCTCCAGCACGTCGCGCATCAGCCCTTGCAGGAGATCGAGCTTGTAGGCCGTCATCGGCAATGGTTGGGCGCCCAAGGTCGCCGCTTTCGCCGCTTCTGCGATCGATGCCGCATTGACAATCTTGCCACCGAGCGCGACTTCCGCGGCGGTGAGGCGAAGCGGCACGGGCGCGACGCCGCCTGCAGCGAGACGCACGAGCTGGAACTTGCCGTCGGCGATCACGGTGCGGGCGCAGAGTTCCACCAGCGGCCATTCCGCATAGGTCCGGCTGATCGCCCGCTTGTAGGAAGCGCGCTCGCCCTCAATCGGAGCAGGAAGCGCGATGCTTTTGATCATCTCGCCTGCTGCGAGTGTATGATCGGCGTGCGCGACCGAGCCGTCGCCGAGCAGGCCGGCAATCGTCAATCCGCTGCGCCGGTCCGTGGTGATGGTCGCATCATAGGCGAGCAGCGCCGCCGCCATGGTCGAGGGATGCGGCGCGACGCAGTCGCCGAGATCGAAGGCAACGCCATAGAGATGATTGCCTGACCGGGCAGGGCAGGTGCTACCGCTTTTCTTCAGGCAATCGATGTCGGCCCGGCGGAAATACCAGCAGCGCGACCGTTGCGCGAGATTGCCGCCGAGCGTTGCAACCTGGCGCACCTGTGGCGTCGCGAGGCCATGCGCGCTCGCCGCAATACCGGGATAGGCAGCGGCGATGCGCGCGTCCGTCGCGATCGTGGCGATGGTGGTAAGCGCGCCGATCTGGGCTGCTCCGTCGGCGTCCCAGGTGATCGTCTTGTCGCCGGTGGCCGAAATATCGATCGGCGTTCCCTGCGACACGCCGCTGCGGCGGCGTTCGCTGAAGTCGGTGCCTCCGGCGCGGAATTCAGGCGTGGGATTTGCGGTCGTGACGGCGACACTCATGCTGCATCCCTCCCTTTCAGCGCGGCCATCAGACGATCGGGCCGGAACGGAATTTCGGTCAGTCTCACGCCGATCGCATCGCGGATGGCGTTGGCGATCGCGGGCGAGGTCGGCACGGTGGCGACTTCGCCGATGCCGACGCTGCCGCCCGGCACATGCTCGAAACCGGCCTCGTCGAAATGCACTTCCAGTCTTGGCATGTCCCCAATCCCCGGAATGCGATAATCCTCCATGCTGCCGCTCAGGATGTGGCCGCTCAAAGGATCGGTCTCCCGCGACTCATAGAGTGCGTAGCCGATGCCCTGGATCACCGCGCCCGCGGCCTGGCTTCGCGCCAGCGCCGGCGCGGCGAGCTTGCCGATCGCGAGGCCCGTATAGGCGTTGAGCACGCGCACATGGCCGAGCCAGGTATCGACCTCGACTTCCATCACCTGCACCGAGCTCGGCACTCCGGCGCCGACCACCATGTGGTTCATCAGACGCAGCACCCAACCGAACACCCGGCCCATGATGCCCGCCTCGTGCAGCGCAGGCCTGACGCCGGGCGGCGGTTTGCCGTCCTCCTGGCGTCTTGCCGACACGGCGATGTCGGGAGAAGCCGCGATCATCTCGCGCCACGGCGCGTTCGAGCCCGGAGCAGGTGTGCGAGACGCAGTGCGCCTGATTTCCGCTTTCAGCTTGTCGATGGCAAGCAAGGTCGGCGGCACTACCGAGGCGGTGACGCGGCTGCCGCCGGAGCCCGGTCCGGGGGGCAGGTTGGAGCGGCCGATGCGAACTTCCACGTCCTGCGGCTCGAGATCGAACGCCTTCGCGACGGTGTTAGCGATCACGCTGCGCGTGCCCGTGCCGATATCCTGTACCGCGCAGCTTGCGACGATGCGGCCGCCCTTGATCGCAAGTTCGACCGAGGAGCCGGTCTGCCAGAGATAGAGCCAGTAGCCGGTTGCAACGCCGACGCCGCGCCGGTAGCGGCCAGTTTGCGAGACTGCCGGCTTGCGGTTCTTCCAGACGTCGAGCCCGGCAGCCCAGTCGTACAATCGCTGGCGGTTGGGATCTGAGTCCCAGAGCTTGCGCAGGTGAATCGGATCGACCTTCATGCGCAGCGCCGCTTCGTCGACCGCCTGCTCCAGCGCAAACGACATCGGCGGACCGCCGGGGCCGCGGAACGGCGCGCCGGGCGGCAAATTGCTGAGCACGTCGAAGTCGACGAGTTCCTTTGCTTCGGCCGGATAGATCAGCCGCGCCAGGCCGGCGATCAGCGAGTTCACGGCGGCGCCGGTATCGGCATGGGCGGTGAGCGACAGCGCCTTGAGGCGGCCTTCCGCCGAAGGCAGCAAGGACAGCTTCAGCTCGGCGGCCGGACGATAGCCGGCGACGGAAAGCTCCTCTTCACGATCGAAGGTGACGCGCACTGGCGCCTTCGCGGCGCGCGCAAGCTCGATCGCGGCGATGGTCTCCAGCCCAACGCTGCCCTTGGAGCCGAACCCGCCGCCGACATGGTCGGCGATCACACGTACCTTGTCGTGCGGAAGGCCATAACGCTTGGCGATCTTCTCCATGCTCTCGTGAATGGCCTGGGTCGAGATGTGCACGGTGAGCTGGTCGCCATCGAACCTAGCCACGGCGGCATGTGGTTCGAGGCTTGCGTGCTGTTGCGTCGAGACGCGAAAGGTCTCCTCGACAAGTAGCGGATTGCGTTGCTGGCGCGCTTCGTCAAGCCAGCTCTTGGCCTGCCTGGCCTTCTGCGAGAACGGTGCCGAAGGCCCGCGCACATTGCCCTTCCACGACACCGGAGCGCCGCCGGCGCCCTCGGACACGTTGCCGGCACGCTTGCGGTCCTTCTTTTCGAACACGACGGGCGCATCGTCGCGTCGCGCTGCATCGAGTCCGATCACCGCGGGCAAAGGCTCGGGCTTGAAGCTGATCGCGGCGATTGCCTTCAGTGCGGTGCGGCGATCCGTGGCCGCGACGGCTGCAATCGGCGCGCCGACGAAGCGGACCATGTTGTCATCGTCGAGCAGCGGAACGACCGCGGCAACACCGGCAATGGCGCGCGCCGGCGCCAGATCAAGCCCGGTGATCCTCGCATGCGCGAGGTGCGCGCGCAGGATGACGCCTTCGAGCTGGCCGTCATGGTGGATGTCGACAGTGTAGCGAGCCAGTCCCGTCACCTTGTCGCGGGCTTCCAGCCGCGGCGCGATGGGATCGTTGCCGTCGAAGCGGCCCGAGCATGCTTCGGCGACGGCGCGATAGATGCCTTCATAGGCGCCGCAGCGGCAGAGATGTCCCGATAGCGCGGCGGCGATCTCCTCGCGCGAGGGTGTCGCCGCGCCCTTGGTCGCGCGCCAGCTGTCATGGAAGGCGGTGGCTTCGACGACAAAGCCCGGCGTGCAGAAGCCGCATTGCAGGGCGTCGTGCGCCATGAACGCCTTCTGCACCGGATGCAATCCGGCTGCTCCGACGCCCTCGATGGTCGTCAGCGATTTGTCGGCGGCCGCCTGTGCCGGCAACAGGCAGCTCACGACGGGCGTGCCGTCGAGCAGCACGGTGCAGGCGCCGCAGACGCCGGAGCCGCAGACGAGTTTGGTGCCGGTGAGGCCGCCATCGCGGATCACGTCGATCAGGAGCGCATCCGGATCGTCGGGTAGCACCAGAGGCCGTCCATTGATGGTCGTGGTGGTCATTTTCGAACTCCCGTTTTGCGTAGGGACTTCTTTGCAGACGGCGCCATCGCGCCGGCGATCAGCATGCGCAGCATGGTCTCGAGCTGTTTCAGGAACGCCTCGACCGGCTGCATGGAAGGGAAAGCGGATTTGGTGCCGTGGATCGCCATCTCGACGCAGCGCGCGAGCTCGCGAACGCTGACGCCGCTTTCGAGCGTGAGCTTTCGCTTGCGGCACACCCGCGCGATCGTGGTTGCGATCTCGTCGGCGAAACGGTTGGAATAGCTCTGATAGAGGTCGCGCGCCTGCGCGAGGTGCTCGGAAAACAGCTCCTCGGTATGGGGCGAGTCCTTGAGCGAAGCGAGCAGCGACTGCATTCGCGCACCGATCTCGGCGACCAGGATGTCGGCAAGCTCGAGGCCCGCTTCTTCCGCAGCCTTCGCTGCCGCGATTTCGGCAGCGAGCCCCTGCTCGTAGAGCCGCTCGAGCACGGCGCGAAACAGCGCCTCCTTGGAGGCGAAGTGATGATAGAGCGCCTGCCGCGTCAGTCCGGCTTCCGCCGCCGCCTGCTCGATCGAGGAGCGGCGGAAGCCGTGGCGCCGGAACACGCGCATGGCGGCGTCGAGGATCCGGTCCTGGGGAGGGGCCTTGGCCTGCATTTTGTCAGATTTGACAAACACGAACGAAATGTCAAATCACGGATTGATGACGGTCTCCTGCACGCAAGAGCCAAGGCCGCCCCCGCACGCGGGCGGCGACATCGCCGAATTCCCTTTGGCTGGCGATGGTGATGCGAAAACACCACCTCCAAATGCAAACGGGCACGCCTTCGTGCGAAGGCATGCCCGCTTGAAACCCTATCCGTGCGACGTGCGTGCGCTCAGTGCACGCTGACGGCTTGCAGCTCGTTGCTCCAGGCGTTGGCGACCGCGGCTTCGCGGCTGTCGGTCAGCATGATCGGCGTGCCGTCGGCGGCATGGAGCGCGAAGAGCTTGAGGCCCGGCGCGATTTTCGGCGCTTCGGGAAACAGGCCCGGCACGTCTTCCGAGCGGATCTGCTTCACATAGGCGATATGGCCTTCGCCGAGGGTTGCCAGCGTCTCCGGGGAGACGTTCTTGGCTTCGTATTCGAACGCAACGTGACCTTCACTCATGGTCTCGACTCCTCTGGAACACTAAGCGGTCGAGTCCGCTACTCGTTCCATTATTCGTGCTCATTGATAGCGATTGTCTTAACGATCCTTTCCGGTTCAGGCCGGGCCAGATCGATCGACAACAGCCCGTTCTTCAGATCCGCACCCAGCACCAGCATCCCCTCCGCCAGCACGAAGGTGCGCTGGAAGTGGCGCGCGGCGATGCCGCGATGGATGTATTGCCGGGACTTGTCGTCCTGCTGCCGCCCGCGGATCACGAGCTGGTTTTCCTCAATGGTTACATCGAGTTGGTCGCGCGTAAATCCGGCGACCGCCAGCGTGATGCGCAAGCGCTCGGGTTGGCCGTCCGATCGGTCGCACCTCTCGATATTGTAGGGAGGGTAGCCGTCGGCGCCTTTGACGACGCGATCGAGCACGCGCTCAATCTCGTCGAAGCCCAGAAGGAACGGACTGGATAACGTGGGAACACGAGACATAGTTTACAAAGTCCTCGCAGAAGCGACTTTGGTGTGTCGGGGCCCGCAAGAGGCGCCCCTTGATCAGCAATATGGGCATGTTCCCGTGTGGGTTCAAGCAGGTAGCCGGGAAGCTGTGGATGCGCGATTCAGCCGCAACGCGGCCACCAACCGCACCAGGCGCGTCTGGATCGTCATGGTCGGGCATGCGAAAACGCCGTGCGATTTATCCCAATGAAAACAAGCCCCCTCCTACTGTGCATGGGGTTGTTTTCGCGGTTTCTGTTATCCGGCCCTTCGGGACCGGTCAGGCCTCAAGCCGCTTGCGCCCGTCGCCGCTGAACAAATGCAGCTTGTTGCGCACCGCCGCGACCCGGATTTTCGCGCCGATGGCGGGGGCCTCGGTTCCGGGAATGCGGACGATGATCTCGCCGGGCGGCAGCTCGCCGGGGGTGGCGGCGACGTGCTGCTCTTCCTGCTCGCGGCAGCCGTAGACGAAGGTTTCGGCGCCGACGCGCTCGATCGCTTCCACGGTCAGCGGCAAGGCGACGCCGCCGGCCGGGGTCTGGTCGGTGATGACGAAGTCTTCGGGGCGGATACCGAGGATGCCGGCGTCGGCCGCCGCGCTGCCGGCGAGCTGCGAGCGGATCTCCTCGGGCCGCGTCGACATCAGGTTCATCGGCGGTGCGCCGATGAAGGAGGCGACGAAGGTGGTCGCCGGCTTCTCGTAGATCGCAAGGGGATTGCCGACCTGCTCGACCTGGCCGCCGTTCATCACGACCAGAATGTCGGCGAGCGTCATGGCTTCGAGCTGGTCGTGGGTGACGTAGATCGACGTGGTGTTGAGCCGGCGCTGCAATTTGCGGATCTCGACCCGCATCGCGATGCGCAGCTTGGCGTCGAGGTTCGACAGCGGCTCGTCGAACAGGAACACCTTCGGCTGGCGCACGATGGCGCGGCCCATGGCGACGCGCTGGCGCTGGCCGCCCGAGAGCTGGCGCGGCTTGCGCTCCAGCATCGATGTCAGCTCGAGGATGCGCGCGGCTTCGTCGACGCGGGTCCTGATCTCGGCTTCCGCCATGCCGCGGTTGCGCAGGCCATAGGCCATGTTGTTGTACACGCTCATATGCGGATAGAGCGCATAGTTCTGGAACACCATCGCGATGTCGCGATCGGCCGGCTCGATTCCGTTGACGATGCGGCCGCCGATGTCGATCTCGCCGCCGGTGACGGTCTCGAGGCCCGCGACCATGCGCAGCAAGGTGGACTTGCCGCAGCCGGAGGGGCCGACCAGCACGCAGAACTGTCCGTCGCCGACATCGACGTCGACGCCCTTGATGGCTTCGAAGCCGCCGGGATAGGTTTTGCGGACGTTGCGCAGGGTGACATTAGCCATGGGATCTTCCGGCGAATAGCGAACAGGGAATTGCGAATGGGGACTGGTTGGTACGCAAGGCGGACGCAGCGACCCCATTCGCTGCTCGCCAAACACTATTCGCCATCTTCACTTTTCCGTCTCGACCAGACCGCGCACGAACAATTTCTGCATCACGATGACGACGAACACCGGCGGCAGCATCGCCAGCACGGCGGTGGCCATCACGATCGGCCATTCGGTCAGCGCGTCGGTGGTGGTGATCATCTTGCGGATACCGATCTGGATGGTCTGCATGTCGTCGCGCGTCGTGATCAGCAGCGGCCAGAGATATTGATTCCAGCCGAGGATGAACAGGATGACGAACAGCGCCGCCATGTTGGTGCGCGACAGCGGCAGCAGCGTATCCCAGAAGAAGCGCAAGGGGCCGGCACCGTCGATCCGCGAGGCCTCCAGGAGCTCGTCCGGCACGGTCATGAAGAACTGGCGGAACAGCAGCGTCGCGGTGGCCGAAGCGATCAGCGGCAGCGCGAGGCCCGCATAGCTGTCGAGCATGTGCAGGTCGGCGACGATCTTGTAGGTCGGATAGATGCGGACCTCGACCGGCAGCATCAACGTGATGAAGATCAGCCAGAAGATCGGCATGCGGAACGGAAAGCGGAAATACACGATCGCATAGGCCGAGATGATCGAGATCGCGATCTTGCCGACCGCGATCATCAGCGCCATCACCAGAGAGTTCAGCATCATGTTGCCGACCGGCTCGCGGGTCGAGCCGCTCGTGCCGACGAAGATGGTCTGGTAATAGGTCTGGAGGAAATGACCGCCCGGCAGCAGCGACATCTGCCCGTTCGCGATCAGCGCGTTCTCCTGCGTCGAGGCGATGATCGCGATGTAGACCGGGAACGCGACGATCGCGATCCCGATCCAGAGGATGATGTAGGCGACGTAGCGCCGAAAGCCCTCTTCCTCCACCATCAGTACGTCACCTTGCGTTCGACGAAGCGGAACTGGATTCCGGTGAGCACGATGACCATGACCATCAGGACCACCGATTGCGCCGCCGAGCTGCCGAGATTGCCGCCGAGCAGGCCGTCGGAATAGACCTTGTAGACCAGCGTCTCCGTCGACTTGCCGGGGCCGCCGCGGGTCATGGTGTCGATGATGCCGAAGGTGTCGAAGAAGGCGTAGACGATGTTGACGACCAGCAGGAAGAAGATGGTCGGCGACAGCAGCGGGAAGGTCACGGTCCAGAACCTTCGCATCGGACGGGCACCGTCGATCGCGGCGGCCTCGAGCACGCTGCGCGGAATGCTCTGCAGGCCGGCGAGGAAGAACAGGAAGTTGTAGGAGATCTGCTTCCAGGCGGCGGCGAGGATGATCAACGCTGCGGCCTGATCACCGTCGAGCAGCGGATTCCAGTCGATGCCGAGGCCGCGCAGATATCGCGAGAGCACGCCGAGCGAGGGATGCAGCATGAAGATCCAGAGCACGCCGACCACGGGCGGCGCCACCGCATAAGGCCAGATCAAGAGCGTGCGGTAGAGCATTACGCCGCGCAGCGGCTTGTCCGCCATCACGGCGAGCAGCAGTGCAAAGGACAGCGACGAGACCGCGATCGCGAACGAGAAGAAGAAGGTGCGCAGGATCGCCTCGAAATAAGCGGGATCGCTGAACAGCTCGACGTAATTCTCGAACCAGACGAAGGTGGTCGACAGACCGAAGGCGTCCTGCAGCAGGAAGGACTGGATCACGGCCTGCAGGGCCGGCCAATAGAAGAAAATCAGGACGATCGCGAGCTGCGGCGCAACCAGCGCGTACGGCAACAGCTTCGATTGGAAAATGGCTTGCTTTTGCATGATGCCCCGGAGCGGCAGGCCGGGTTCACCGGCCTGCCGCTGATCGCCTTACTTGACGGCGGTCTTTTCGAACTGGCGCAGCATGGTGTTGCCGCGCTCGACCGCTGCGTCCAGCGCCTGCTTGGCGGTCTTCTTGCCGGCGAGCGCCTGCTCGATCTCCTCCGACCAGACGTCGCGGAGCTGGACCATGTTGCCAAGGCGCAGGCCGCGCGAATTCTCGGTCGGCTCCTTGTTGGTCAGCTCAAGCAGCGGGGTCTCGAGATAGGGTTGATCCTTGTAGAAGCCCTCGGCCTTGGCCTTCTCGTAAGCCGCCTTGGTGATCGGCAGATAGCCCGAGGCCTTGTGGATGTAGACCTGGCGATCGGTGTCGGAGAGGAAGGACAGGAACTTCGCCACGCCCTTGTATTCGTCGGCGGACTTGCCGCCCATCACCCAGAGCGAGGCGCCGCCGATGATCGAGTTCTGCGGCGCGTCCTTGACGTCAGGATAATACGGCATCGGCACCGCGGTGAAGTTGAACTTGGCCTGCGCCTTGACGTTGCCGAAGAACGCCGACGAGGTCAGGTAGAGCGGGCATTCGCCGGAAGTGAAGCGGCCTTCGCCGGTGTTGGTACGGCCGGCGTAGTCGTAGGTCTTGTCCTTCTGCAGCTCGACCAGCTTCTCGAGGTGCTTGACCTGGAGCGGGCCGTTGAACGTGAGCACGGTGTCGAAGCCGTCGAGGCCGTTGGCCTTGGTCGAGAGCGGCACGTTGTGCCAGGCCGAAAGCTGCTCGAGATTGACCCATGTCACCCACGAGTTGGAGAAGCCGCAGGTCGCATGACCGTTGTCATGCAGCTTCTTGGCCGCGGCGAACACTTCGGGCCAGGTCTTCGGGATCTCGACATTGGCCTTCTTCAGCTCGTCGAGGTTGACCCACATGACGGTCGACGACGAGTTGAAGGGGAACGACAGCATCTCGCCCTTGGAGGTCGAGTAATAGCCCGTGATCGCGGACAGATAGTTCTTCGGATCGAACTTCTCGCCGGCGTCGGCCATCAGCTTGTAGACGGGTTTCACGGCGCCGGTCGCGGCCATCATGGTCGCGGTGCCGACTTCGAACACCTGCATGATGTGCGGGGCGTTGCCGGCGCGGAACGCCGCGATGCCCGCATTCATCGTATCGGGGTAGTTGCCCTTGTAGGTCGGGACCACCTTGTAGTCGGTCTGCGAGACGTTGAAGTCGCTCGCGAGCTTGACGATGACGTCGTTGTTGGCGCCGGTCATCGCGTGCCACCACTGGATTTCAGTCACGGCCAAAGCCGGCGACGCCGTCATGCCAATCGTGAGTGCAAATGCGGCAGCCGCGCCAAAGTGTCGAAGAGCCATCAAGAAAACCTCCCTTGCCCGTCAATGAAGAGGCGCTTGCGCTAGCAGCGCCATATGACGTTCACATGACTGTGTAAGCGGCCGATACGAAAGCGGCAAGCGCTGGAGAAGGGAAGCCGTCAAATAGGCGAAGACGCCGCGCTGCACGCGAGTGGTCGCGCCGCAGTGCGGCATCGGTTGATGTGAGCTTGGCGACCAGCCGCGGGCTCGAACACCTCTCCCGCCTGCGGGAGAGGTCGCGCCGAAGGCGCGGGTGAGGGTCTATCCTCTGGGGGATTGTCCCGTCGCGGAGACACCCTCTCCCCAGCCCTCCCCCGCAAGCGGGGGAGGGAGCGCACCTGCGGCGACGCTCGATCCCGGTCTTATCTCAGCGCTTGCGCTCGGGGCCGCAGACCGTGCCGTTTTCGACCATCGCGTCGATCTCGGCCTTGGCGTAGCCGAACTCGCCGAGCACCTCGGCTGCGTGCTGACTGAATTTCGGCGGCAGCCGGCGCAGGCTCGGCTTTGAGCGATCAAGCCGGATCGGCGAGGCGACGCCCTTGTACCAGTCCTTCTCGATGATATCGCCGCGCGCGATCGTGTGCGGGTTGGTCAGCGCCTGGTCGATCTTCTGCACGGGCCCTGCGGGCAGGCCCGCGGCGAGCAGGCGATTGCACAGCGGCTCGGCTTCGTGCTGGCTGAACACGGCGGCGAGCTCGGCGCGCAACGCCTCGCGATTGGCGATGCGGTCCTTGTTGCGGGCAAAGCGCGGATCGGTGCCGAGCTCCGGCTTGCCGATCTCCTTGCAGAGCTTGCGGAAGGTGCCGTCATTGCCGACACCGATGAAGATGTTGTCGGTCTTCGTCGGGAAGATCGCGTAAGGCACGAGGTTGGGGTGCTCGTTGCCGGTGAGCGACGGCGGCTTGCCATGCATGAAATAATTCGCGGTGTGCGGATGCATGATGGCAAGGCCCGTCTCGTACAGCGTCGTCTCCAGGAACTGGCCCTGGCCCGAACGCTGCCGCTCCGACAGCGCCATCAGGATGCCGATCGCCGCATAGAGTCCGGTGGTGATGTCGACCAAGGGCACGCCGATCCGCATCGGCCCGCTCTCGGGCGAGCCGGTCGCGGCGATCATGCCGGTCATGGCCTGGATGATGGCGTCGTAGCCGGGATTGCCGCCGCGCGGACCGTCGGCACCGAAGCCGCAGATCCGGCAATGCACGAGGCGCGGGAATTTCTTGCTGAGGACGTCGTTGCCGATGCCCCATTTCTCCAGCGTGCCCGGCTTGAAATTCTCGATCAGGACGTCGGCGGTCTCCAGCATCTTGAGCAGCACGACGCGGCCGCCCTCGGAGGCGAGGTCGAGGCCGATCGAGCGCTTGTTGCGATTGATGCCGACGAAATAGGCCGCGTCCTCCTCGTGGAAGGGAGGGCCCCATTCACGCACCTCGTCGCCGGCGGGCGGCTCGACCTTGATCACGTCGGCGCCATGGTCGGCGAGGATCTGGGTGCAATACGGGCCGCCGAGCACGCGCGTGAGATCGATGACGCGCAGTCCGCTCATGGCACCTGTGGCGGCTTCAGAACTCATGCCTTCGCTTCCCTGTATCGACGTTTGATCACAGGCCTAGCGAGGTTTGCAGGGAGCAGCAATGGCTCCCGGCGTAGGGCCGCATGCGCCCGCCGTTGCGTCAATCCCGCGGCGTGGCAAATGCGGATTCTAGCGGAAGCGGCCGGCCCGAGGGGGATCCCGGGCCAGCCAATCCGCCGTTCGATCAGACGACCGTCAGGCGAACGTCGACATTGCCGCGGGTGGCGTTGGAATAGGGGCACACCTGGTGCGCCTTCGCGACCAGCGCTTCGGCCTCGGCGCGGGCGAGGCCCGGCAGCGAGACCGCGAGGTCGATATCGAGGCCGAAGCCGCCTTCGGAGCGCGGGCCGATGCCGACGGTCGAGGTGACGGAGGCGTCATTCGGAACCTTCGGGCCGCCCTGCGAGGCCACGAACTTCATCGCGCCGATGAAGCAGGCGGCATAGCCGGCCGCGAACAGCTGCTCGGGATTGTTGCCGGCGCCGCCGCCGCCGCCGAGCTCCTTCGGTGTGGTCAGCTTGACGTCGAGCGTGCCGTCGAGGGTTGCAGCATGGCCGTCGCGGCCGCCGGTGGCCTTGGCGCTGGTCTTGTAGAGCACGTTCACGGACATTGTCGTCTCCCTGGGTTTCGATGGGTGCGGTGTTTATTGCAGACAATTAGATTGCGCGCAATCAAAATTGCCGAGGCTCACATTTAATTGTTCGCAATTGAATGTGCCGCCGCGGGGCGCCACAATGAGACCGACCCCGGGAGATTCTCCATGCCTCGAAAATCAACGGCAGCGGACGCGCCGCTGCGGCTCGACAGCCAGATCTGCTTCGCGGTCTATTCGGCCGCGCATGCCTTCAACCGCGTCTACAAGCCGCTGCTGGACCGGCTCGGCCTGACCTATCCGCAATATCTGGTGATGCTGGTGTTGTGGGAGCGCGACGACGTGCCGGTCAAGGACATCGGCGAGCGACTGTTCCTGGATTCGGGCACGCTGACGCCGCTGCTGAAGCGGCTGGAAGCGGCGCATCTCGTCAAGCGCACGCGCTCCAGCGAGGACGAGCGCCAAGTGTTGATCGCGCTGACGGCGCAGGGCCATGCCTTGAAGGAAAAGGCCCGCAGCGTGCCGCAGTCGATCCTGGCGGCCTCCCACTGCTCGGTGCCGGAGCTGGTCGCGATGAAGGACGAGATCGTGGCGCTGCGGGATCGGCTGAACGCGGTGATCGGGGAGTAGGGGGTTAGAGGCGCTTCTTGGCAAACGCGCGGCCGAACGCTGACTTCAGGTATCTCTCAAACGCGACGGCCTGCTTCGCATTGCTGAACGCGACGTAAGTCTTGAGGCGCCAAGGCCCGAATTTCGAAGTGTGAGGTACCTCGCCGGCATTGTGCTTTGCCCATCGGGCGCGCAGGTCGTCGGTGATCCCGACATAAAAGTGGAGGCGATCGAGGCTTTCTAGAATGTAGACGTACTTCACGGCACGCTCCCCAGTTGTCGAGGAGTTCTTATACCCGCTGCCGTTCTGCTGAAGTCCCGCCTCGCTACCAGACGGCTTGCGAAGCCGAAGCTGCGAACTGGAGGTTTGCGGATGGAGTCCGGCTTCGCCCTTTGGGCTACGCCGCGGCAGCCTTCGCTACGAAAGGGCTTGCCGAGCCGAAGCAGGCGTAGCCTGCGAAGGCTGGTGGAGCCAGGCGGGATCGAACCGCCGACCTCTTGCATGCCATGCAAGCGCTCTCCCAGCTGAGCTATGGCCCCTTAGTCCTTAACGGGGTGAATCTGGTGGATCACCCCAACCGGCGAGTCCTGGCGACTCGCGCGGTGCACCCTTTTTCACAGATCAGGACTGATCTCAAGTCTCTTCATCACCTCCGACATCACCAATGATGTCGGTCACGTCCTCGTCGCCCTCTTCCTCGTCGGCGATGAAGGTCGAATCATCGTCATCGTCGTCGTCGAGGGTCTCGTCGACCTCGATATCGTCTTCGGATTCGGGCACCACGGCCTTGACCTTGCCGGTGTTCTCCTCGGCATCGGCTTCCTCGAGCGAGACCTCTTCGACCTCTGCCGGCTCGGGCGTCGCATCCGCTGTCGCCGCGTGCCGGGCTTCGGCGCCACGGGGCATGCGCGCCGGCGCCACCGGGGCGATCGGCACCACTTCGCCGGTATAGGGCGAGATCACCGGATTCTTGTTGAGGTCATAGAACTTTTTGCCCGTGGTCGGGCAAATACGTTTGGTTCCGAGTTCGGACTTGGCCACGGCAGGAATCCTGGGAATGTCTGAAAAGCGGTGTTTCACTTGGCTAGTTGGCGGCCCGCTGTCAATAGCGCATTACGGGAGAACGACATGCCCGTGACGAGCCACGGACCATGTGGTACCTGCGCCGCAGTCCCCTCAGGGCTCATCCAAGGACACAATCTTGACTCATTCCGACCATCCGAGGCCGCTTCAGTCCCGCGCCAGCGGTCCCCTGACCGGGAAAGTACGGGTGCCCGGCGACAAGTCGATCTCTCACCGCGCGCTGATCCTGGGCGCGCTGGCGGTCGGCGAGACCAGGATTTCGGGCCTGCTGGAGGGCGAGGACGTCCTCAACACCGCCAAATCCATGCAGGCGCTCGGCGCCAGGGTCGAGCGCACCGGCGATTTCGCCTGGAGCGTGAACGGGGTGGGCGTCGCTGGCTTCGCCGCGCCCAAGGCGGCTCTGGATTTCGGCAATTCCGGCACCGGCTGCCGGCTGGTGATGGGCGCCGTCGCCGGCTGCCCAATCTCGGCGATCTTCGACGGCGACGCATCGCTGCGCAGCCGCCCGATGCGCCGGATCCTCGATCCCCTGGAGAAGATGGGCGCGAAGGTCATCTCCGGTGGTGAGGGCGGCCGTCTGCCCCTGACCCTGCAGGGCGCGCGCGATCCGCTGCCGATCACCTACACGACCCCGGTCGCCTCGGCCCAGATCAAGTCGGCGGTGCTGCTGGCGGGCCTCGCTGCACCCGGCACCACGACTGTCATCGAGACCGAAGCCAGCCGCGACCACACCGAGCTGATGCTGAAGCATTTCGGTGCCGACATCTCTTCGGCGCGGGAGGGCGTGCATGGCCGCCGTATCACGCTCAAGGGCCAGCCTGAGCTGCACGGCGCCACTGTGGTGGTGCCTGCCGATCCCTCCTCGGCGGCTTTCCCGGTGGTCGCAGCGCTGATCGTCGAGGGCTCCGATGTCGTCCTGTCCGACGTCATGACCAATCCGCTGCGCACCGGCCTGTTCACCACGCTGCGCGAAATGGGCGCCTCGATCGAGGAAAGCGAGGCGCGCGGGGACGCCGGCGAGCCGATGGCGAAACTGCGGGTGCGGGCCTCGAAACTGCGCGGGGTCGAGGTGCCGCCGGAGCGCGCGCCCTCGATGATCGACGAATATCTGGTGCTGGCGGTGGCGGCCTCCTTCGCCGAAGGCACCACCATCATGCGCGGCCTGCACGAGCTGCGCGTCAAGGAATCCGATCGGCTGGAGGCCACCGCCGCGATGCTGCGCGTCAACGGCGTGAAGGTCGATATCTCCGGTGACGATCTGATCGTCGAAGGCCGCGGTCACGTTCCCGGTGGCGGCACTGTCGCGACCCATATGGACCATCGCATCGCGATGTCCGCGCTGGTGATGGGCTGCGCCTCCGACCAGCCCGTGACCGTCGACGACACCGCCTTCATCGCCACCAGCTTTCCGGACTTCATTCCGATGATGCGTTCGTTAGGGGCCGAGTTTTCATGAGGCCGCGGCCATGAGCGCAGCCCTCGACCGCGAAGCTCTGCTGGATGCTTTCGATTCGATCGGCCGTGCTGCGGCCAATGCCGGAACCAAACTTCAGATTGCGGTTTATGGCGGCTCCGCCCTCATGCTTGCCAGTAATTTCCGCCTTGCGACGGAAGATGTTGACGTCTCTAAGCTCGAGCATCCGCTGCCGGATTGGCTAAAGAAAATAACGGCCGAAATTGCCGCGCGGAATGGATGGGATGCCGATTGGTTCAACGATCACGTCGTGTTTCATCTCAGCCCGCTGGCTGATCGCGCTGCGGATCACCTCGAATTCGGCACCTTCCCGCGTGATGGCACATCACCGGGGCTTGAGGTTTCCGTGCCAACCGCTGCATATCTTTTGGCATTAAAATTGAAAGCGTTCCGCGTGACGGACCCCGTTCGCGGGGAGATGGAACGGCTGGACATTTTGAACTTGATGAAAGTCGTCGGGATCACGACCGTCGAGGAAGCCATCGCTTTGCTCGGCCGATATTTTCCGGTGAGCGCAGCTTCGTCGGAGAAGCAGCGTTTCTTGCTGAAGAACATGGATCCTGAGGGAGGAGCGGATGCGCCCAAATACCCTCGCTGAAGCCGTCGAGCGTATTCGCGCCGGCGCGCCGCAGGATGCGACGTTGGCCGAATTCGTAGACACGTTCGATCTCGCGGGGACCAGCCTCGCTCAGTACGAGACGATCGAGGACGAGCCGGCGTTGACGCAGAACGAACGGCTCGACGCCTTGGTCGGTGCGATCGCCGAATATCTGGCCAAACAACGTCGTCTTGGCCGGGTGCCGGCCTGGGTCTGCGATCCGGCCCGACGCCTTGCCGAGCCATGGTTCACTGCGTCGTCCCCCTCCGACGCGATGCGCGAATATCTCACCTTTGCGAGTCCCGCGGAGTTCGCGTCTCGCAATATCTTTACCGAAGAGCGGCCACTGCGACGCGCACGCGGGCCCCAGACAGCCAAGGTTTGAGCGACATGATCATCGCCATCGACGGGCCCGCGGCCTCGGGTAAGGGGACGCTTGGCAAGCGTCTCGCCCATCATTACGGTTATCGTCATCTCGATACCGGCGTGATCTACCGCGCCGTGGCCTACGCCCTGATGCAATCCGGTCATGATCTCCGCGACGAGGCGGCCGCGGTGCAGGCCGCGCTGGAGCTCGATCCCGAAAAGTTCGGCAATCCCGCGCTGAAGACCCAGAAGGCCGGCGAGGGTGCCTCGATCGTCTCGGCGATCCCCAGGGTTCGCGAGGTCCTGGTCAATTTCCAGCGGCAATTCGCGGCCGATCCGCCCGGCGCCGTCCTGGACGGCCGCGACATTGGAACCGTGATCTGCCCGGATGCCGACGTGAAGATCTTCGTCGTCGCCGACCCCAGGGTCCGTGCCCGCCGCCGCACCATGGAGGCCAGGGCGAGGGGCGAGGAGGCGGACGAGGCCGCGGTGCTCGCCGACATCATCCAGCGCGACGAACGCGACAAGAACCGGCCGATTGCGCCTTTGAAACCGGCCCCGGATGCTTACTTGCTAGATAACTCCCAACTGGATATAGAAGGCGGCGTCCGGGCCGCCATCGACATTATCGAGGCCGTCCGAGCGGGCCGGTCGCGGGGTTAAGCCGCAGCCGTCATTGGAGGAAGTGCCCGCTCCCGCTCTTTGAGGTCGATATGTCAGGCCCCGCGTTTCGGGACCGGCACGATCCAGGCTCCGGACACAAGATTTCCACGTATCGAACGCGCGGGCCTCAGCCGGCCCGCTTCCGCTGTTTCGGCCCCGAGCCGGGGCAGCGAGCGGTCGCTCGAAGGTTCTGCGGACCTTCCGACACTGCGTGTGCGATACGCCCATGAACCCAACGGCCGGCATGCTTCCGCAACTGGAGAACAAATGGCTTCGACTTCTGCTGATACCTACAGCCCGTCGCGCGACGATTTCGCCGCGATGCTCGACGAGTCCTTCGCAGGCGGCAACCTGCAGGAAAGCTCCGTCGTCAAGGGCAAGGTGGTTGCAATTGAAAAGGACATGGCCGTCATCGACGTCGGCCTGAAGACCGAGGGCCGCGTCGCCCTGCGCGAATTTTCCGGCCCCGGCCGTGACAGTGAACTGAAGGTCGGCGACGAGGTGGAAGTGTTCCTCGATCGCATCGAGAACGCTCTCGGCGAAGCCGTGCTGTCGCGCGACAAGGCGCGCCGCGAAGAGAGCTGGGGCAAGCTCGAGAAGGCGTTCCAGAACAACGAGAAGGTCAACGGCGTCATCTTCAACCAGGTCAAGGGCGGCTTCACCGTCGACCTCGACGGTGCCGTGGCCTTCCTGCCGCGCTCGCAGGTCGACATCCGTCCGATCCGCGACGTTGCGCCGCTGATGAACAACTCGCAGCCGTTCCAGATCCTCAAGATGGACCGCCGTCGCGGCAACATCGTGGTGTCGCGCCGCACCGTGCTGGAAGAGACCCGCGCCGAGCAGCGTCAGGAGCTGGTGCAGAACCTCGAAGAGGGTCAGGTCATCGACGGCGTGGTCAAGAACATCACCGATTACGGTGCGTTCGTCGATCTCGGCGGCATCGACGGCCTGCTGCACGTCACCGACATCGCGTGGCGCCGCGTCAACCACCCGACCGAGGTGCTCTCGATCGGCCAGACCGTGAAGGTCAAGATCATCAAGATCAACCACGAGACGCACCGCATCTCGCTGGGCATGAAGCAGCTGCTGGACGATCCGTGGCAGGGCATCGAAGCCAAGTACCCGCTGGGTGCCCGCTTCACCGGCCGCGTCACCAACATCACCGACTACGGTGCGTTCGTCGAGCTCGAGCCGGGCATCGAAGGCCTGATCCACGTCTCCGAGATGTCGTGGACCAAGAAGAACATGCACCCCGGCAAGATCGTTTCGACCTCGCAGGAAGTCGAAGTGCAGGTGCTGGAAGTCGATTCCGTCAAGCGCCGCATCTCGCTCGGCCTCAAGCAGACCATGCGCAACCCCTGGGAGGTCTTCGTCGAAGGTCACCCGACCGGTTCGGTGGTCGAGGGCGAAGTCAAGAACAAGACCGAGTTCGGTCTGTTCCTGGGCCTCGAGGGCGACGTCGACGGCATGGTCCATCTTTCCGACCTCGACTGGAAGCTTCCGGGCGAGCAGGTGATCGACAACTACAAGAAGGGCGACATGGTGAAGGCCGTGGTGCTCGATGTGGACGTCGAGAAGGAGCGCATCTCGCTCGGCATCAAGCAGCTCGAAGGCGACCCCTTCGCCGAGCCGGGCGATGTCAAGAAGGGCGCGGTCGTGACCTGCGAAGTGCTCGAAGTGAAGGAAAGCGGTATCGAGGTGAAGATCGCCGGTACCGACTTCTCGACCTTCATCAAGCGCTCCGAGCTTGCCCGTGACCGCAACGACCAGCGCGCCGAACGCTTCGCCGTCGGTGAGAAGGTCGATGCCCGCGTGATCCAGTTCGACAAGAAGGCCCGCAAGGTCCAGGTGTCGATCAAGGCGCTCGAAGTCGCCGAAGAGAAGGAAGCCATCGCGCAGTACGGTTCCTCCGATTCGGGTGCGACGCTCGGCGACATCCTCGGCACCGCGCTCAAGAACCGCGACAGCAAGTAAGCGAAACTTTCTTTTCGCTGACATCGAAGCCCCGGCGCGAGCCGGGGCTTTTTTGTTGTCCCGTATTCTGTCGCCACATACGCAGCTGTCGTCCCGGACAAGCGCAGATCCCGACAATGCGCAGCGTTGTCGGGAGCGGAGCGCAGATCCGGGACCCCATACCCACCGGCAGTGGTTTGGCGAAGACTCGGAGTAGGCCTCTCGCGTCACACGCCTCCCTGGGGTTATGGATCCCCGCGTTCGCGGGGATGACGACTGAACTCTGCGGCGACTTGCTTGCCTCACGAGGCCTTGTTTTGTTCAAATTGCGCCGCAATTGATGTATCCAGATAAGCCGTTGGTCACGCCGTGACGGCACAACGCGTCCAGTCTTTCATTTGGAGATATTCCGATGTCGCTCGATTCGGACATCATCGTCGATCGCCGCCGGATTCGTCGCAAGCTGACGTTCTGGCGCGTCGTGGCCGCGCTAATCGCGATCGCGGCGATCGCAAGCGCTGCGCTGATTGCGACACCCGGCGCGCGGGGTACCTTCGCATCCGCCGGCTCGATCGCGCGGGTTCACATCGAGGGCCTGATCCGCAGCGATTCCGATCGCACGCAGGCGCTGGAGCGGCTGGAGAATTCGCAGGCCGCCGCGGTCATCGTTCACATCAACTCGCCGGGCGGCACCACCGCCGGCTCCGAGCAGCTCTACGATTCGCTGGTCCGGCTGAAGGCGAAGAAGCCGCTCGTCGTGGTCGTGGAGGGCCTGGCTGCCTCCGGCGGCTACATCACGGCGATCGCCAGCGACCACATCATTGCCCAGCAGAGCTCGCTGGTCGGATCGATCGGCGTGCTGTTCCAATATCCCAACGTCAGCGAGCTCTTGAAGACGATCGGCGTCAAGGTCGAGGAGGTGAAGTCGTCGCCGCTGAAGGCCGCGCCGAACGGTTTCGAGCCGACCAGCCCCGAAGCACGGGCCGCCCTCGATGCGCTGGTGAAGGATTCCTACGCCTGGTTCAGGGGATTGGTGAAGGACCGGCGTGGCATGGATGACACGCAGCTCGAGAAAGTGGCCGACGGCCGCGTCTTCACCGGTCGCCAGGCGATCGACCTCAAGCTGATCGACCAGATCGGCGACGAGAAGACGGCGGTGACCTGGCTCGTCGAGCACAAGAGCGTCAAGAAGGGTCTACCGGTACGCGACTACAAGCTCCAGCCGCGCTTTGGCGATCTGACGTTCCTCAAGACGGCGGCCGCCGTCACGCTGGAAGCGCTTGGTTTAGGCTCGATTGCGCATCAAATCGGGCAAACCGGCGTCGCGCAGGCGGTCGATCGGTTCGGAATGGACGGAATGCTGGCGCTGTGGCAACCGGCCACCTCAAACTGAGGGGTTCAGGCGAGCTTCCCAAGCTTTTCCCGTCTGACGGGTGTCGGGACAGCCCGCTTTTTCGGCATTTGTCACGCATTTTCACGACGCTCAGCCTTGATTTAGCGTCTTGACAGATCAAGGTATTTTCACGGAAATGGTCATCCGCACGCTTCCGGGTCCTATCTCTCGATGATCAAATCCGAACTTGTTCAGCGCATCGCCGAGCACAACCCGCATCTGTACCAGCGGGATGTCGAGAACATTGTGAATGCGATTCTCGAAGAGATCGTAGCGGCCCTCGCACGCGGCGATCGCGTCGAGCTGCGCGGCTTCGGTGCCTTCTCGGTCAAGCATCGCCCCGCACGCGCCGGGCGCAATCCGCGTACTGGCGCCCATGTGCCCGTCGATCAGAAGAGCGTTCCGTTCTTCAAGACCGGCAAGGAAATGCGCGAGCGGCTGAACCGCGACCATCCGGATCCGGGCGCGGCGGACTGAGGCTGTCGTCGTCGGCGTTTAACGGAACGGCCGCATGATGCGGCTGCAAGCTGGATTCAAGACGAGCGATCACGATGCGAAAGTTCCTGACCGCGTTGATCGTCATTCCGCTGGGCCTGATCCTGGTGGCGTTTGCCGTCGCCAACCGCCATTTTGTCACGGTCTCGTTCGACCCCTTCATTGCCAGCGACCCTTCACTCTCGGTCACGTTGCCGCTGTTCCTGCTGCTGATCCTGGTGGCGGCCGTCGGGGTCTTCGCTGGCGGCTGCGCCGTTTGGTTCGGCCAGCGGCACTGGCGGCGCTCCGCGCGCCGGCATGAGGCGGAGGCCCGGGCCGCAAGGGGCGAGCTGGCCGATCTGCGGGCCCGGGCGGCCGCGGCAAGGCCGGAGTCCCAGCGCCTTCCCGTTCCCTCCGGGGTGGGGCTTTACGGACCCATCGGGCGAGACAAGCAGCGCGCGACGTTGTAGAAGCGGCCGCAACGCAAAACCCCGTTTTCCGGCCGCGGGCCCGCGGCCTCCATTTGCTTTGAGACCATGTCCCTGCTCGTCAAGATCTGCGGCCTGTCCACGCGCGAGACGCTTCAAACGGCGCTCGAGGCGGGTGCGGATATGGTGGGGTTCGTGTTCTTCCCGCCGTCGCCGCGGCACCTGTCGCTGGAGCTCGGTCGTGAGCTCGGCCGCCAGGTCAAGGGGCGCGCGCTCAAGGTGGCGCTGACCGTCGATGCCGATGATGCCACGCTCGACAACATCATGGACGCGCTGTCGCCGGACATTTTCCAGCTCCACGGCAAGGAAAGCGTCGCGCGGCTGCGCGACATCAAGCAGAAGTACGGCCGCCCGGTGATGAAGGCGTTGCCTGTCGAGACTGGGGCCGATCTCGCCGTGTTGCCGGGCTACGCCGCGGTCGCCGACCGCATCCTGTTCGACGCGAGGCCTCCGAAGGACGCGACCCGGCCGGGCGGGCTCGGCGCGCCGTTCGATTGGCACCTGCTGCAAAACCTCGAGCTCGCGCTGCCATATATGGTTTCGGGCGGCCTGCATGCCGGGAACATTGCCGAAGCCGTGCGCCTGACCCGCGCCAGCGGCGTCGACGTGTCCTCCGGGGTGGAGAGCGCTCCCGGTGTGAAGGATCCGGAGCTGATCAAAGCCTTCATCCGCGCCGCGCGCGCCACCCAAGAGTTGAGCGTCAGAGAGTTGAGCGTCCGATGAACATCGCCAAGCCAAATTCCTACCGCAGCGGCCCCGACGAGCGCGGCCATTTCGGCATTTTCGGCGGACGCTTCGTCGCCGAAACCCTGATGCCGCTGATCCTCGACCTCGAGACGGCCTACACCGCGGCCAAGGCCGATCCGGCGTTCCAGGCCGAGATGAACGGCTATCTCAAGAACTATGTCGGCCGGCCCTCGCCGCTCTATTTCGCCGAGCGCCTGACGGAGCATCTCGGCGGCGCCAAGATCTACCTGAAGCGCGAAGAGCTCAACCACACCGGCTCGCACAAGGTAAACAACGTGCTCGGCCAGATCATGCTGGCGCGGCGGATGGGCAAGAAGCGCATCATCGCCGAGACCGGCGCGGGCCAGCATGGTGTCGCCACCGCGACGCTGTGCGCGCGCTTCGGCCTGGAATGCGTCGTCTATATGGGCGCCGTCGACGTCGAGCGGCAGCAGCCCAACGTCATCCGCATGGAGATGCTGGGCGCCAAGGTGATGCCGGTGCAGTCGGGCACGCGCACGCTGAAGGACGCCATGAACGAGGCGTTGCGCGATTGGGTCACCAACGTGCACAACACCTTCTACTGCATCGGCACGGTGGCGGGCCCGCACCCCTATCCGACCTTGGTGCGCGACTTCCAGTCGATCATCGGCAACGAGACCAAGGCACAGATGCAGGAGGTCGAGGGCCGCCTGCCGGATTCGCTGGTCGCCTGCATCGGCGGCGGCTCCAATGCGATGGGCCTGTTCCATCCGTTCCTCGACGATTCCTCCGTCGAGATCTTCGGCGTCGAGGCTGCCGGTCATGGCCTCACGCAGCTGCATGCGGCCTCGATCGCCGGCGGACGTCCCGGCGTGCTGCACGGCAACCGCACTTATCTCTTGATGGATGCGGACGGCCAGATCCAGGACGCGCATTCGATCTCGGCCGGCCTCGACTATCCCGGCATCGGGCCCGAGCATTCCTGGCTGCACGAGGTCGGCCGCGTGAACTATCTCTCCGCGACGGACGACGAGGCGCTCGTCGCGTTCCAGCTGCTGTCGAAGCTCGAAGGCATCATTCCCGCGCTCGAACCCGCGCACGCCATCGCCAAGGTGATGGAGCTTGCGCCGAAACGGCCGAAAGACCACCTGATGGTCGTCAACCTCTCCGGCCGCGGCGACAAGGACGTCCCGCAAGTCGGCGACATCCTGAGGGGCAAGAAGTGACCACGCGTATCGACACCCGTTTTGCCGAGCTGAAAAAGCAGGGCCGCGCGGCCTTCGTCACCTATGTGATGGCCGGCGATCCCGATCTCACGACGTCGCTCAACATCGTCAAGGCGTTGCCCAGGGCGGGCGCCGACGTCATCGAACTCGGCATTCCCTTCACCGATCCGATGGCGGATGGTCCGTCGATCCAGGCTGCAGGTCTGCGCGCGCTCAAGGCCGGCATGACCTTGAAGAAGACGCTGGAACTGGTGCGCGACTTCCGCAAGGACGACAACGTCACGCCCCTGGTGCTGATGGGCTATTACAATCCGATCTACGTCTATGGCGTCGACAAGTTCTTGACTGATGCCAAGACGGCCGGCGTTGACGGCCTCATCATCGTCGATTTACCGCCGGAGGAAGACGACGAGCTCTGCATTCCCGCGCTGAAGGCGGGCCTGAACTTCATTCGCCTGGCGACGCCGACCACCGACGACAAGCGCCTGCCGGCGGTGCTCGCGAACACGTCAGGCTTTGTCTATTACGTCTCCATCGCCGGTATCACTGGTGCAGCGGCGGCGAACGCGAATGTCGTCGGTGAAGCTGTCGCGCGCATCAAGCGGCATACCAAGCTGCCGATATGCGTCGGTTTCGGCATCCGCACGCCGGAGGCGGCGCGCGCCATTGCCGAGAAGGCCGATGGTTCGGTTGTCGGCACCGCGCTGGTCGATGCGCTCAAGAACAGCCTCGATGCCGAGGGACGGGCGACCGCCAAAACCGTTAACGCCGTCGCCGAGTTGACGACGGCCCTGGCCCAGGGCGTCAAGGGCGCGCAACAGGCGGCGGAATAGGCCATAATTCCGCTTTCGAGGCGGGCGACACGGCGGCTTGCCGGGCAGGGGTCCGGCCGCCATATATCCTTTCAGGCGGCCCCCGCGGGTCCGCACATCGGAGCAAACCATGAACTGGCTTACCAATGTGGTCCGGCCGAAGATCCGCAACATGCTGCGGCGGGAGACGCCGGAGAATCTGTGGATCAAATGCCCGGATTCCGGACAGCTCGTGTTCTACAAGGACGTCGAGGCCAACCAGTTCGTCATCCCCGGCTCCAACTACCACATGCGGATGGGCGCGGTGGCGCGCTTGAAGTCGATCTTCGACAACGAGACCTGGTTCGACGTCGCGTTGCCCGAGGTGACGGCCGATCCGCTCAAGTTCCGCGATGAAAAGAAATACGCCGACCGCATCAAGGATGCGCGGGCGCGGACCAATCTCAACGACGCGATCAAGGTCGGCTATGGCAAGCTCGAAGGCTCCGCCGTCGTCGTCGCCGTGCAGGATTTCGACTTCATGGGCGGCTCGCTCGGCATGGCAGCCGGCGAGGCCATCGTGCGCGGGATGGAGCTTGCAGTCGAGAAGAACTCGCCGTTCATCGTGTTTGCCGCATCCGGCGGTGCGCGCATGCAGGAGGGCATCCTGTCGCTGATGCAGATGCCGCGCACGACGGTCGCGGTGCAGATGCTGCGTGAGGCCAAGCTGCCCTACATCGTCGTGCTGACCAATCCGACCACCGGCGGCGTCACCGCGTCCTACGCGATGCTGGGCGACGTGCAGATCGCCGAGCCCGGCGCGCTGATCGGCTTTGCCGGCGCGCGGGTGATCGAGCAGACCATTCGTGAAAAGCTTCCCGAGGGTTTCCAGCGCGCCGAGTACCTCAAGGAGCACGGCATGGTCGACATGGTCGTGCATCGCCACGAGCTGCGCCCGACCCTGGCGCGGCTCTGCCGTCTGCTGACCAAGGCGCCGGCACAAGAGGGCGCATCGAAGCCGACGCAGGCCGTCACCAGCCCGGCACAGATCATATCGGCTGCTGAGACGGCGCCGGCTGCGCCCCACGCGTGAACGCGTCCCCGGACAGCACGAAGACGCCGCTCGGCGAATTGATCGGGCGGCTGTCGGTCCTGCATCAGAAACGCATCGATCTGGGCCTGGCGCGGATGCACCGGCTGCTCGCGCGGCTCGGGCATCCTGAAAGCAAGCTGCCGCCGGTGATCCACATTGCCGGCACCAATGGCAAGGGCTCGACGCTCGCCTATCTGCGCGCAATGCTGGAGGCAGCTGGCTTGCGCGTCCACGCCTACACCTCGCCCTATCTCGTTCGCATCAACGAGTGTTTTCGGCTCGGCCGCCTCGGTGGCGGCGTGCTGGTCGGCGACGAGGAGTTGCGCGCGGCGCTGGAGGAGGTCGAGCGCGTCAATGCCGGCGAAGCCGCGACCTTGTTCGAGCTGAAGACGGCAGCCGCCTTTCATCTGTTCGCGCAGAACCCGGCCGACGTGGTGCTGCTCGAGGTCGGCCTTGGCGGCCGACTTGACTCGACCAACGTCATCGACGCTCCGGCGGCCTGCGTGATCACGCCCGTCAGCATGGACCACATGGATTTTCTCGGCGACACGTTGACCTCGATTGCCGGCGAGAAGGCGGCGATCATCAAGCGCGGCGTGCCGGTGATCTCCGCGGAGCAGGCGCCGGAAGCAATGGCCGTGATCGAGGCGCAAGCCAAGCAGATGCGTGCGCCGCTGTTTGCCGCGAACGAGAGCTGGCACGTCAATGTCGAGCGCGGCCGCCTGGTCTATTCCGACGACCGCGGCCTGATGGATCTCCCGGCGCCGCGTCTGTTCGGCCGCCACCAATTCGCCAATGCCGGCCTTGCCATCGCGACGCTGCGGGCGGTCCCGATTTTCAAGGTGAGTCAAGCCGCGTTCGAGGCCGGCATCGTCGGCGCCGAATGGCCGGCGCGGATGCAGCGCATCACTTCGGGCGAGCTGCTGCCCTGGGGTCCGCAGGGCTCGGAGATCTGGCTCGATGGCGGGCACAATGCCGAAGGCGGCCGCGTTGCAGCCGCCGCGCTCGGCGATCTCGAGGAGCGGGTGTCGCGGCCGCTGGTGGTGATCGCGGGCATGATGGCCAACAAGGACGCGCAGGGTTTTCTCGCCAATTTCGCCGGCCTCACCCGCCACATCATCGCGGTGCCGATCCCCGACACCGAGAACGCGATGCCGGTCGATCGTCTCGCGGATGCCGCGCGCAGCCTCGGCATGCGCGTCGAGACCGTTTCCGGCATCGAAGCCGCGCTGCGCGCCTTGGCCAAGCTCGCCTACGACGTGCCGCCGCGCATCCTGATATCAGGCTCGCTGTATCTCGCCGGCCACGTGCTGGCGATCAACGGCACGCCTCCTGCATGACGGTCTCGTGTCCCGGACGCGGCGCGGCATGAAATGACGCGGCGCAGAGCCGGGACCCGGAAGCCGCGTGGACCCCGGCTCGGCAACGCATCACTGCGTGCTGCGCTGCGTCCGGGGCACGAGAGGTGGGATAATGACAATGCGCATTGCCGTCATCGCTGATGTCCACGGGAATTATCTCGCGCTGGAGGCGGTGCTCGCCGACATCCACGCGCTTGACATTGCCGACATCGTCAATCTCGGCGACATGCTGAGCGGTCCGCTCGATGCGCGCCGCACCATCGAGATCCTGATGAATCTCGACGCAATGCATGTGCTCGGCAACCACGATCGCTATCTGCTCGACCGTCCGCCGGAGAAGATGGGCTCCTGGGATCGTCCTGCCCATGCCGCGCTCGACGCCGCGCAGCTCGACTGGTTGCGCGGGCATCCGATGACGCGTGTCTTCCGTGAGCAGGTGTTTCTTTGCCACGCGACGCCCGGCAACGATGAAGTCTATTGGCTCGACACCGTGCATCCCGACGGCACGGTCGCGCTATCGCCGCTCGATCGCATCGAGCAATTTGCGCTTGGGATCACGCAGTCGCTGATCCTCTGCGCCCACACCCATCTCGCCCGTGCCGTGCGCCTGCGCGACGGCAGGCTGATCGTCAATCCCGGCAGCGTCGGCAGCCCCGGCTTTCGCGACAAGCATCCGTATCCGCATGTCGTCGAAGCCGGCACGCCGCATGCGCGCTATGCGATCCTCGAGCTGGTGAATGGTGCCTGGCAGGTGACGTTCCGCCACGTCGCGTATGATCACCAGGCCATGGCGGCGCTGGCGCGGCGCAACGGGCAGCCAGAGCTCGCGAATGCGCTCGCGACGGGATGGATCGGCTAACTCCTGTCGTGTCCCGGACGCGGTGCAGCGCTTTGCGCTGCGTCCGGGGCACGAGCGCGGATCACTTCAACAGCTTCATCGGATCCGCCGCTTTCTGCTTCAGCTGCTCGAATGTGCATTGCCGCGGTGCCTTTTCGGGACGCCAGCGCAGGATCGAGGTGCCGTGGCGAAAGCGCTCGCCGCTGAAATGGTCGTAGCAGACCTCGATCACCAGCTTCGGCTTCAGCGGACACCATTTCGCCGAGCGCTCGGTCGACCAGCGGCTCGGCCCGCCCGGCGCGTTGCCGGTGAAGCCAGGCTCGCCGATCAGCGCCTCCAGCCGGTCGGTCAGCGCGGGCTTCTGCTCCGCCTTGATCGCGGAGGTGAAGCCGACATGGTGTAACAGGCCCTTCGCGTCGTACAGCCCGAGCAGCAGCGAGCCGACCACGTTGCGGCCCGCGATCTTGTTGGTGGCGTAGCGGAAGCCGCCGACCACGCAATCGGCGCTGCGGAATTTCTTGATCTTCTGCATGCCGTCGCGATTTCCGGCCTGATAGGGCAGATCGATGCGCTTGGCGATGATGCCGTCCGAGCCGCCGCCGGATTGCGCCAGCCATTTCTTGGCCGTGGCGTAGCTTGTCGTCGTCGGCGAAAGACGGAAGGGGCTGCCCTTCAGATTGGCTTTCGCAAATGCTTCCAGCGCCGGCCGCCGTTCGCTCAGCGGCTTTTCGGCAAGCGTCATATCTCTGGCGGCCGCGAGCAGATCGAAGACGAGATAGAGCGCCGGCGTGTCCAGCGAAAGCTTCTTCACGCGGCTTGCAGCGGGATGGATCCGTTGCAGCAGCGCGTCGAAGGAGAAGCCCCTGCTGTGCGGCACGACGAGCTCGCCGTCGAGGGTGAATCGATCCGCTTTCAGTTGCAGCGCGGCGGATACGATCTCGGGAAAATAGCGCGCGAGGTCCTCACCCGACTTCGAGCGCAGATCGACGATGTTGCCGTCGCGCGAGAGCAGGCAGCGAAAGCCGTCCCATTTCGGCTCGTACTGCCACTCCTTGCCGCGCGGGATTTCGTCGACCGACCGCGCCTCCATCGCGACGAGCGAGGTCGATCTTCGGGCGCGCTTCGCGGCAGGAGCAGGCAAGGGCTGGGACTCGTCATGGGCCGGACACGTCCCATCAACGCAGAACGGCCGGCATTTCGCCGGCCGTTGTCGAAAATAATCTTATGGCAGGTGGATCAGACCGCGGAGGTGATCCACTGCTGCAGCTTCGCCTTTGGCGCCGCACCGACCTGGCGGGAGGCCATCTCGCCGCCCTTGAAGATCATCAGGGTGGGGATCGACATCACGCCGTACTTCGAGGCGGTCTTCGGGCTCTCGTCGACGTTCAGCTTGACGATCTTGACCTTGTCGCCCATCGCGCCGGCGATCTCGTCGAGGGCGGGCGCGATCATGCGGCACGGGCCGCACCACTCGGCCCAGAAATCGACGACCACGGGGCCGTTCGCCTTGAGCACTTCGGCTTCGAAATCGGCGTCGGAAACCTTGCTAACGGCCATTGGGAGTACCTCACACAGGTTGAAAGAATCGGCGCGATCTGGAATCGCGCCTGGAATCATGCGGTCAACCTATGAACGGCTCCTTGCCGGGTCAAGGATGCTCACGCCGAGATGAAGGGATGCCAGCGCCGCGTCCAGCGCGGGGGCTGAAATCTCCATATATTCAAGGGCCTCGGTCCAGAGCAGGACGGCCCGGATCGGGGTCTGGGGATAAAGCCGCGATAGCACCGCCCGGTACAGCGCCAGCTGCCGGATATAGGCCGCGGGCGCCTCGCTGGCGCTCCTCGGCGCGGCCTGATTGGTCTTGAAATCGACGATCAGGACCTCATCCGGGCGAACGACCAGCCGGTCGATCTGCCCCGACACCAAGGCCGGAGGGCGGCCCGGCCGCTCCAGCCTGCCGGCGATGGCGACTTCCGCCCGGCTGCCGGTGGCAAAGACCGGCGCAAAGCGCGGGTCCGAAATCAAGCCGAGCACCTTGTCGGCGAGCGCGGCGCGGTCTGCCTCGGTCCAGTCCGCGGCATTGCGGGCCATGAAGCCGAGTGCCGCCTCGCGGCGGCGCTCGGTTGCGATATCAGGCAGGGATTGCAGGAGACGGTGCACCAGCGTGCCGCGTTGCAGCGCCAGCGCGCGTGACTGCACCGATTCGCCTGACCGTACGCTGCGGCCCTCCTCGGCCGGCTGACCGGAGGGGCGGACCAGGTCATCGTCGACGGTCTCGCGTGGTGCCGGCGTCCGCAGCCAGTCGGGCAGCGCGATCGTCTGATCAACGGACGCCGTCGGCGTGCCCAGCGCCGCGACATCCTCCGGGCGGGCGAATCGGGTGACCCTGCCGAGCGGCGTCTCGATCACCTGCCTGTCCAGGCCCGAGCCGGCGAGCCCGGTGTCGACCAGGTCATACCAGCTCAGCTTGCGGACCGTCTTCATGTTGCCCGGCATGCAGCCGCCGACGATCAGGCGGTCGGCCGCGCGGGTCATCGCGACATAGAGCAGGCGGCGATATTCGTCCTCGGTCTCCTCGATCATCGCCTTGCGCGCCTCCGCGACCGGCTTGGGATCGTCGGCCTTGCGCCCGGCCCAGACCACCACCTCGCCGCCATTGCCGCGGGGCACGTGAATCAGGCGCAGACGCTGGGAATCCGCGGGCGACGACGTGGTGTCCACCATGAACACGACCGAGGCTTCGAGGCCCTTGGCGCCGTGCACGGTCATCACCCGCACCTCGTCGCGCGAGATCTCCATGTCGCGTTTAACCTCGGTGTCAGCCGAACGCAGCCAGGCCATGAAGCCCTGCAGCGAGGCCGGCGCCTTGCGCTCGTAGTTCAGCGCCAGCTCGAGGAATTCGTCGAGCGCGTCGTTGGCCTCGTGACCGAGCCGGCGCAGGATGCGTGCGCGCCCGCCGTCGCCCCCTAACAGCCAGGCGTAGAAGGCGAACGGCGTCTCCTCGCGCGCACGCATCTCGCAGGCTTCGAGGCGGCGCAACGCGGTCGCGAACTTCTCGCTTCCGGCCGCGTGTTCGCCGAGCGCGCGGCGCAGCGATCCCTTGCGGCCATGGGCCAACTGGAACAGGTCGTCGTCGTCGAGCCCGAACAGCGGGCTCTTCAGCGCCACCGCCAGCGCGAGATCATCCTGCGGCAGCAGCAGCGCATCCGCGAGGTTCATGAGGTCGATGATGCCGATGTGCTCGGTAAGCTTGAGCCGGTCGGCGCCGGCGACCGGGACGCCGGCGTGCTTCAGCGCCTGGATCACGGCGTCGAATGCATTGCCGCGCCGGCGCACCAGGATCAGCATGTCGCCGTAACGCAGCGGTCGGCGCTCGCCTTCGTGTCCCGTCAGCGTGCCGCTCTCGACCAGGCGCTTGATCTCGGCCTGGATGCGGCGCGCGAGCTTGACCTCGGGGCTGGTGACGGCGACGCCGTCGAACGGGGCGCGCCAGCCCTCGATGTCCTGCCGATCGTCGGCTTCCGCGAGATCCCACAGTTCGACGACGCTCGGCCCCGCATCGCTGAGCGAATTGTGCAAGGGGTGGCCGATGTCGATCGAATGGATGCTCTTGTAGATCGTGGGCTCGCGGAAGACATGATCGACCGAATGCAGGATCGTGGCACCCGAACGGAACGAATAGGTGAAGGCGACCGGGTCGAACTTCAGTCCGGCGGCTTTGAACCTGCGGTCCAGCTCTCGCTTACGCTTGTCGAACTCGTGCGGGTCAGCGCCTTGGAACGAGAAGATCGATTGCTTCTCGTCTCCGACCGCAAACACCGTCCGGTTCAGCCCCTCGCGCGCGCCTTCCCCGGCGGTGAATTCCGAGATGATGTGCGCGACGATGTCCCACTGCCGTGGGCTGGTATCCTGCGCCTCATCGATCAGCACGTGATCGACG
This sequence comes from Bradyrhizobium sp. LVM 105, assembly GCF_003957705.1. Classification (NCBI taxonomy): domain Bacteria; kingdom Pseudomonadati; phylum Pseudomonadota; class Alphaproteobacteria; order Hyphomicrobiales; family Nitrobacteraceae; genus Bradyrhizobium; species Bradyrhizobium sp. LVM 105. The sequence goes on from NZ_QZMV01000003.1 coordinate 250,235, forward strand.
CCGCGGTCGAGCTTGTAGTGCACCCAGCCCGAAGCGACGCGGTCGAGCATCGCCAGCGTCTTGTCGATGAGATCGTCGTAGTCGAGCAGGCCGCGCTCCTGCTTCTCGCGGCGGTAGTTCGCGGCGGCGGCGGTCGCGATGTGCAGCAGGGCCGCGGTGCGGTCGCGCATGGTCACGGCGCGGCGCTTCTCGACCAATCCGCTGACGCGCTGCGCCTCGTTCTCGAACAGGCGGGCGACGGCCGGATTGTGATCGCAAAACTTCTTGGTCAGCACCGCCTTGCGCGGTAGCTTGTCGTCCGTGAGGAAGACGCACAGATAGGCGTCGACCTGCGCGCCGCCGGAAAACATCTTGGCTTCGCGCAGCCGGCCGGCCTGATCGTTGTCGGACTTGCTGCCGTCCTCCAACGCAAGCGCGATGTCGTCCCAGCGCGAGCGCGGCAGGTAGGGCCCATCAAGAATTTCCGTCTCGACGTCCTCGATGCGGTCGCTTGCATCGACGCCCAACACGCTCGCCATCTGCGCAGCGGCGGCTTCCGCGTTGCCGGCCTCGTCGGTCCAGGCCATGAAATGATCGCGGCTGAGACAGGCCTCGCGTACGACTTCCTTGAAGGTGACGTCCGCGGCGCTCGCCATCGCGGTCAGCAAGGCGCGGCCGGTGACGCTGTCCGGATCGCGCGCGGCCTCCAGCAAGACCTTCAGATTGGCGCGCTCCATCATGTCCGTCTGGTCGCGCTCGTCGATCACGGAGAACCGCGCGGGCACATTGGCCTCGAACGGAAATTGCTGCAGCAGCCGCGTGCACAGCGCGTGGATGGTCTGCACCTTCAGTCCGCCCGGCGTCTCCAGCGCGCAGGCAAACAGCTTTCGCGCGTCGCGGCGCAGCCTTGCATTGGGATGCGGGATGCCGACGGCGCGGATCGCCGCATCGAGCGCGGTGTCGTCCAGCGTCACCCAATGACCGAGCGTGGTGAATACGCGTTCGGCCATGTTGGCGGCAGCGGCCTTGGTGAAGGTGATGCAGAGGATCTTTTCCGGCGGTACGCCCGACAGCAGCAGCCGGATCACGCGCTGCACCAGCACATGGGTCTTGCCGGAGCCGGCATTGGCCGACACGAAAGCCGAGGCGGTCGGGTCCGATGCGCGCGCCTGCCGCGCACGCACTTCATCCGGGATGGGGCGCGGCGCCTTCACCATTCCTCGATCCCCAATCCGCCGGCTGCGGACCATTCCTTGATGCGGGCGAGATCGTCATAGGCGCCGTAGCGGTTGGTCCACATCGGCAGGTTCAGCGAGGTGTAGGGCTGATTCTCGTCTTCAAAAGCGCGGATCAGCGCCTCCAGCTTCGCCCTTGCCTCGGCGGCGGCCGTATCCGGCGGCTGCGGCTCGTCGCCCTGCTTGTACTTGAGCTCGAGGATGCGCTCCTCGCCCGGCGGGTTGTTGCCGCTGAGGCGGACATAGACGAGCTGGCTCACCGACGAACCCGCGTCGATATCCGGGAAACCGCCTTCGCGCAGGATCGCCGCCTCCAGCGTCAGCTGCGGCGACAGGCCCATGCGGACCTGCTTGCCGGTCGGCGGCTGTCCGGTCTTGTAGTCGAGGATGGCATAGCCGCCGCCCTGGCGCCGCTCGATGCGGTCGGCACGCGCGGAAAGATAGAACGTGCGTGCATTGTCGAGCCGGATCGCGATCTCGCCCCTTGTCTCGGCCATGATCGCCTCGATCGCATCCCGCCGCGCCGTCTCCCATTCGCCGAACCATCGTGCGATGCGCTGGAACCGCGGCCACCACAACGCCCGCGCCTCGGGCCGCTCCATCAACGGTGCGAAATGCTTTTCGCCGATCGTGCGCAGAACGCGCGCGGGATCGTCGGGCAGGCGCGTCGCATAGATTTCGGTGAACTCGCCGATGGCCTCGTGGATCGCCGAGCCGCGGTCGGCTGCCGAGAGCGGCATGTCGACCGGATCGAGCGCATCCAGCCGAAGAATGTGTTTTGCGTAGATGGTGTAGGGATCGCGCAGCCAGTCCTCGATCGCGGTCACCGACATCTTGAGCGGTCGCGTCGCGCGCGGCGGCCGTGGCTCGGGCTGCTTGATCGGCTCAACCTTGTCAGGCTGGTCCAGCGCGCCCGCGAATTGCACGTATTTCTCACCGGCGCGGATCGCCACCTTCCAGAGATCGTCCCCCGTGACCGCCTCCAGCCGGTGCAGGAAGCGCGAAGCCACCGCGGGTGCGCCGCCGGCCTTGGCGGAATGGGTGAGGATCACCTCGTCGCCGCCGAGCAGTTGCGCGAAGTCGTGCGCGGAGAGGCCGATGCGGCGCTCCGGCAGATCGAGCCCAAGCTCATGCCGCATCGGCCGGCTCAGCCAGGGATCGATGCGCGGCGCCGGCGGCCAGACGCCTTCGATCAGACCGCCGACGATGATGCGGTCGGCCTGCATCAGGCGCGATTCCAGCGGACCGTAGATCTGCAGCCGCGCGCCTGGTCTGTCCGGCCGCCGCACGGCGCGGTCGCTGAACGCGGTCTGGAAGACGTCCGGATAGTCCAGCAGCGGCACCATCAATCCGCTGGTCGTGCCGCCGCGCAGGAGATCGTCGAAGGCGGCAGCGAGCGCGAGGCCCTCGCGGTCCTCGAAGGCGAGCGGGATGCCCTGCTCGTCGCGCGCCAGCTCGATCATGATCTCGCGGTGCCGGTGCGCGAGCTCGGCGAAGTCATATGGCTTCGATGACGCCAGGCTCTCGATCGGCCCCAGCGCTTTTTGCAGGGCGTCGATCAGGCCCTGGATGCGATCGAGATCCTCGGCCTTAAGACGTGCGCGCGGCTCGGCGCGGTGCAGCGCGGAAGCCTCGCTGCGCCACAGTTTGGCAAGCTCCTCGCGAAAGCGGTTGAATTCGCGCAGGAGGCCAGCCGTGCCGGCAGGCGGCCGCGTGCCGCGCAAGACCGTCAGCTCCAGGCCTTCGATCGCCGCCTTCCACGCGCTGGGGGCGCGGCCGAGCCGGCAGAGCGGATGCTTCAGCAGCGCCAGCAGCGTCGGCGGCTCCAATCCCTTCGTCGCCGCCTCTGCCGCAAGGCGTGCGAAGATTCCGGCGGAGGTTTCCATCAGGACGTCGCCGCCGGAATCATCGAAACTGAGGCCCCACCGGGTGAGCGCGGCCATTACCCGTCGCGCCAGCGCGCGGTCGGGCGTCACCAGCGCGGCCGTCTTGTCGAGATGCCTTGCCTCGCGCATGGCAATCGCGATGGCGAGGGCTTCCATTTCAGGGTTGGGGGCTTCGACGACCGCGAGCTTGGTCATGCCGCCTGCGATCTTCGCGGCAACATCCGGCTGCTTCAGCCGGTCGTGCCAGACTTCCGTCTTGGCGGAGGGGCGCATCGATTCGGAGGCGAGCAGGTCGCGGCCGCCTTCGGCCGGCGGCTGAAGAATCTCGACATCGCTGCGCTTGATGCCGAAGCGCTGCAACAGCGCGTGCATGGCATATTGCGGATGGTTCGAGGCCGGGTGCTCGACGAACTTGCCGAGCGCATCGCGCACGCCGCCGATGGTCCGCCAGGAATCGTCGTCGAGATCGGTGTCGAGACCGGGCAGCACCACGGCGCCATGCGGCAGCGACGCGACGGCGTGCAGGAATTTCGCCGTCGCCGGCATCGAGCCGGTCGAGCCCGCCGCGATGACAGGCCCGTTCGGATGCGCGGTCAGCCGTTTGGCTTCCGCCGCGATCAGGAGATCGCGCCGTGCCGCCGGCTCGATCCGGTTGATTTCGGCAAGATGACCGGGCCAGGCGATGCGCGCGATGCGCAGGAACTCGAGCGAGTGCTGCCAGTAGCGATCGAGGTTATCAGGCACGAGGCCGTCGAGCGCATTCCAGTCGACGCCGCGCGTGGCCATGTCGTCGATCAGGCGCGCGAGGTCGCCGGCGAGCGCCAGCGTCGAGGCGGGCCCGCCGACCACCAGCGGCGCCAGCACCGGACCCTTGGCCCAGGCGGCGACAAGCTGCGCCAATGTCAGTCGCCGTTCGAGCTCGCCGAGCCGCGGCGGAATGTCGAGCGGCGTCGCGCCCGAGAACTGCTCGCCTTCACCGGCGAAAGCGAGCTCGTCCTCGTCGATGTCGCCGAGCGCGACGATGCGCGGCAGCACCACTGCGTCGGCCTTCATCTCGTCGAGGAAGATCTCGCGGACGACGCGCATGGCGCGCCGGGTCGGCAGATACAGCGTGGCATCGGCAAGCCGCGCCGGTTCCTTGCGCGCCTCGAATCCCTCGACCAGCCGTCCCTCGAGCAGGGCCGTGACGACCGTGCGCAGGAATGGAACTGAGATGGGAACGCTGAAAACGCGCATGAGCTGCCTGATTCGGAAGATCAGGCAATATAGGGAGGCGGGGTCAAATGGTCATGCGCTGCGGCGGGGTCTTCCCCGTTGTCCCACCGTCATTCCGGGGCGATGCGAAGCATCGAACCCGGAATCTCGAGATTCCGGGTTCGCGCGTGCGCGCGCCCCGGAATGACAGCCTCGCGGGGCGGGCACGCTTCGCTTTGCCCACCCTACGGGACTGCGGACCTTACGCCACGCTCTCCAGAAACGCCTCTTCCGCGGCATGCACGGCATCGGGCGTGCCGACATGCATCCAGACGCCGTCGAGGCGCAGGCCGAACAGCCGCTCCTGCTCGTTGGCGCGGTCGAACATCTTCGTCAGCGAGAACTCGCCCTGCGGCGCGCCCTCGAAGATCGACGGCGACAGAATCGCCGCGCCCGCATAGACGAACGGAACGATCTCTTTTTCCTTGCGCTTGCGCAAGGCCCCGTCGGGCAGCATGCCATAATCGCCGCGGCCGCTATAGCCGATGCTGGTCGCGGTCGGCGCCATCAGCAGCAGGATGTCCATGCGCGCGGGGTCGAAATTTTCAGCAAGCCGTGTCAGGTTCGAGCGCACGCCGTCGATCCAGAGCGTGTCGGAATTGACATGGAAGAACGGCGCATCGCCGAGCAGCGGCAGCGCCTTGACTACGCCGCCGCCGGTGCCGAGCACCTGATCGCGCTCGTCCGAGATGGTCACGCGCGGATGCTGGCGCGATGCGACGTGATCGATGATCTGGTCCGGCAGATAATGCACGTTGACCACGGCCTCGGTCACGCCGGCCCGGGCGAGCTTGTCGAGCACGTGGTCGAGCAGCGGCTGGCCGGCCACAGGCACCATCGGTTTCGGCATCTTGTCCGTCAGCGGACGCATACGCAGGCCGAACCCCGCGGCGAGCACCATGGCTTTGGTCGGTTTGACGGACATCCTTCGCTTTCTCAGACCTTTCGCGTTCGCAGCAATCCTAACACGAGGTTAGATCAGCCGCACCGCATCTCAACCGCCTTAGCCACCCGCCGTGACGGTTGTACGACGGGTGTTGCCGTCATGCCCCGACGGCTGTGGAACGGGCCTTTTTCTTCTTTTCACCCACCTTGAGGAAATTGACGCCGATCTGGTCGCCATTGACCCAGGCAAGCTCGCAGCGCCGGTAGGCCAGCCCGGTGGACGACAGCAGCAGAAAGAACTCCTTCAGGTGCAGGCCCTCGACCGAGCCGTCGATGGTGAGCTTGGCGCCGCTATCGGAGACGTCCTCCATGGTGCATTCGCGCCGCCAGGTCCCGTCGATTCCCATCATCTGGGCCGGAATCCCACGCTCGAAAATAACCCGGCTATTTCCGCGCTGATCCGCTTTCGCCGCCATCTGCCTTGCTCCAGCCCCGTAATGATCCGGCTGCCTCGCCGCCAGAATAGCGACATCTTGGCTAACGGCCGGTAAACCGGGCCTGAAGCGCGATGAGATCAGGATCGTCATCGCGCTTTAGGTTGTTGTTTGAGCATGATCTTTTCGGAAAACCGCTGCGCGCTTTTCCGGGTCATGCTCCAGATCAGCCTTGAGGGGGCGGGACGTTGGCGAGATACCAGTCGCGCAAGGAGCCCAGCGCGGGATGGGCCAGCGAGCGCTGGAGATAGGTCCAGATCCGCGGCTGATGGCGCAGGTAATGCGGCTTGCCGTCGCGGCGGTTGAGGCGCGCGAAAGTGCCGAGCAGGCGCGTGTTCCGCTGTGCGGACATGATGGCGTAGAGCTCGGCGAAGTCGGCCGCATCAAAACCGGCGTCGGCGGCACGGCGCGCCTTGATGTAACGCGACAGCAGCGTCAGCTCGATGTTTTCGGGGACGTCGATGCGGGCATCCTGGAGCAGCGACACCACGTCGTAGGATTGCGGCCCGAGCACGGCGTCCTGGAAATCGATCACGCCGACGCGCTCGATGCCGGTGCGATTCCCGAGCCAGATCAGATTGGGCGAATGATAATCGCGGATGATCCAGGTCTTCGGCGCGGTCAGCGGCTTCTTCAGGAGCTCGCGCCACATCGCAAAAAATTCCGCGCGCTGCTCGTCGGCGAGCGGTGCGTTGCGGTCGGGCAGATACCATTCCGGCATCAACCCGATCTCGATCAGCATCGCCCCGATGTCGAAGACGGGAATGGCGTAGGTCTGCCCGTCGAGTGGCAACGTCTCCGGCAGCGTCTTGTCGTGCAGGGCGGCAAGCACGTCAGTCGCGGCCTCGTAGCGCTCGACGATCGGGCGGGGCGGATCGCCCTCGATCACGCCTTCGCTGCCGAAATCCTCGGAGATCAGGAAACCGTGGTCGAGATCGAAATGATGGATCGCCGGCGCCGAGAGTCCTTGCGCACGCAGGCCTTCGTCGATGGCGACGAAGGGTTTTACATTCTCGGCAAGATGCACCGCGGCGCTGTAGGATTTTCCGTTGTAGAGCGCAGCGCCATCGGGCCGCTGCGGGAAGTTCATCAGGATGACGACCTCGTCGTCGCGCAACAGGCGGGCATAGGAGCGCGTCGAAGCATCGCCGGCCATGCGCCTGCGCGTTGCGTCCATGTAACCGGACGCGTCGAGGAATTCGCGCAACACCTTCAGTCGCGCGACAACGGCCACGCTCTTGCCGTAGCCGGTGATGTCGGCCGCGCGTGCGCTCGATCCCAGCGCCGGCCGGTGCGTCAGCGCGATGTCGATACGGTCCTGCGGCATCGCCGACGGCGCGCGCTCCGGCCATTCGATCAGGACCAGCGTGGCATCGGGCAGCGGCGACAGCCCGATCTCCTCGAGCTCGCTCTCGTCCTCGACGCGGTAGAGATCGGCATGCAGCACCGGGAAGGGCGGCAGCTCGTAGCCCTGCACCAGCGTGAAGGTCGGGCTCGGCACCTCCAGCTCCTCGTCGCCAGCGAGATAGCGGATCAGGCTGCGCGCCGCCGCAGTCTTGCCGGCGCCGAGATCGCCGGTGAGCGTGATGACGTCGCCGGGGCCGACCAGGAGCGCGAGGTCGGCCATCAATTGCGCGGTGGCCGTTTCGTTGTGGAGCGCGACGGAGAGTTTGGCGGGTTCTGTCATTCGGCGGCGTCGCGATGCGCCGCCTGGTCGGTCGGGAAATCGCAGATCACGACCGTGCCGCGGCCGACGATCGAATCCACCCGCACCTTGCCGCCATGCAGCTCGACGAAGGAGCGCACCAGCGACAGGCCGAGCCCGGCGCCGCGATGACGCGAGCCCTGCGAGCGGCTTTCGAACCAGTTGAACACCTTGTCCTTCATGTCGGCAGGTATTCCAGGCCCGGAATCTGTCACGGTGAAGACCACGCTACGCTCGGTGCGCCGCGCGCTGATGCCAACGGTGGAATCCTGTGGAGAAAACCCGATGGCGTTGGCGAGGAGGTTATAGAGCACCTGCACCACGCGCTTCTCGTCGCCGACGAAGCTGCCGACGTCGGGCGCGATCTCGACCTTGAGGCGGATGCGGTCGGTGGCGAGCCGGTCCTGGATGCCCTCGGCCGCGAGCTCGATGGCCTTGCTGACGTCGACGGGTCCGAGTTCCAGCTTCATCGCGCCGGCATCGATGGTGGCGAGATCGAGGATGTTGTTGGTGAGCGCAAGCAGCGCGTTGGTCGATTTGGTGACGTAGTCGAGATATTCGGCCTGTTTCGGCGTCAGCGGCCCGGTCGAGGGATCGCTGAGGAAATGCGCGAAGCCGATGATGGTGGTGAGCGGCGAGCGCAGCTCGTAGGAGACGTGGTGGACGAAATCCACCTTCATCTGGTCGGCGGCCTCCAGCGCCTCGTTGCGCTCGCGAAGCGCGCGCTCGACGTTCTCGGTGTCGGTGATGTCCTGGAACGTCAGCATGGTCGCGCCGTCGTGCAGCGGGCGGATCATGCCGTCGAGCACGCTGCCGTCCTTGCGCTCCAGCTTGAGCGGGACGTCGGCGCGGTTCTCGATCGAGGTGATGGCCTCGCGAATCTGGCGCCAGACCGTGGGGTCGTCGAACAGCTGATGGCACCAGCCTTCCACAGTCTGGATGTGCGGTTCGTCGCGCATGGCATCGCTCGACAGCTTCCACATCCGGACGAAGGCCGGGTTGAACAGCTGCGCCTTGCCGTTGCTGCCGAACACCGCGACGCCCTCGGCAAGGCTGTCCAGGGTCTCGCGCTGGACGCGGATCAGGCCGTCGAAGCGGCGGGCGAGGTCGAGGCTCTCGGTGACGTCGTCGAACAGATAGGTGACGCCGCCTTCCGGGTTCGGCGTGGTGACGACCGAGAGCGCGCGGCCGTCGGGCAGATACCAGGTCTCCTTCGCGGTCTCGACCGCGCGATAGGCCTCGTGCAGCTTGGCCTTCCAGGCCCGGAAGTCGGGCTGCTCCGGCAGCTTGCGCGCGGCGCGGAGCTGGTCGAGCACGCTGGAATCGTCCGGATGGGCGTCGAGGAAGCTGCGGTCGAGGTCCCACAGCCGGCGGTAGGAATCGTTGTAGAAGGCCAGGCGCCGCTGGCCGTCGAACACGGCCACACCGGAGGAGAGCTGGTCGAGCGTGCGGCGATGCGCCTCGGCCATGCGCACCAGCGCCGCGCTGAGCCCATCCGCCTCGCTGGCATCGATGGCAACGCCGACGCTGCCGCTGCCGACATTGACGGCGCGCACGTCGTAAATGCGGCGCTCGCCGCCGATCACGATCGGCAGCCGCGCGGTGAAATTGGCCGCCTCCTTCAGGCCCCGCTCCATCGCGGTGCGGTCGGCGCTGTCGAGCAGCTCGAGCTTGCGCTCCTGCGCGTCGGTGACGCTGTTCGCCTCGGTCGCACGGACATAGGCCGGGTTGGCGTAGGTCAGCGCGCCGTTCTCGCCCTTGGCCCAGATCGGCCAGGGTGCGGCGGCGGCAAAGCCGCGCAGCATCTCGGTCTCGTCGGAGAGCGCGTTGTAGCGCAGATGGGTCTCGGCCAGCTCGCGCCGCAGCCCCGAAAGTTCGCGAATCCGGACGATAGCCTGGCCGCCGATGGCGCGGCCGATCGCTTCCAGCGTATGGCCGTGCGCGGTGCTCAGCGTCAGCTGGAACCCGTCGCCGCGCTCACGCAGGGCATCGACCGCATGGTCCATCTGCAGCGCGGGTTCCGGCGGCAGCCAGGTTCCGAATGCGAGCACGCGTTGCGGCGAGGAATCGCGCGGCAGCACCATGGAGATGTCGCCGGAGATCTGGGCCCGATTGTCGCCGGCCGGCCAGGAGATCAGAATCTGCGGCTCGGCGAACAGCAGCGCGCCGAAGCGGTCGGCCTGGAGCTGGAGTTCCCCGATTCGGGTGCGCAGCCGCGCCTCGTTCTTCGCCGTCCGCACCCGCGTGCGCATCAACAGGATCGCGGCCATCACCGAGAAGCCGAGCAGAGCCAGCGCGGTGGCGAGCACCGCGAGTTCCTGCCGGTTGAAATCCAGCATGATGGAGAGGGTGTCGATGAGGTCGGCGGCCTCGGCCGGCGCAGCCGGCAGCAGCGCTGCGAGAGCGCCTCCCAACAAGCCGTTGCGCGCAAGCGATGTGCACGACAGCAGCGTCCGACGCATCGACACGATCACGCCTGACATAGTTGCCCCAAGACCGCACGAATTTGCGCGCGGCGAACCCCCGTCGCGCGCGAATCAAAAGACAATACCCTCACCGTGACTCCGCCGGTAAGAGTCCAGATCGTGAACGTAAAAGCGGTCCCTAAAAAATGCCGGCTGTGGTGTTCCAGCGCACGTGGTTCTTCGGGATGATTCGGCCGAGATCGGCGCGCATCAGCGGCCGGTCGAGCCGAAGCCGCCGGCGCCGCGATCGGTGGCCGATAAGGTGGCGACGGGAACCAGCGCGGCCTGCACCACGGGCGCGATCACCATCTGGGCGATGCGCTCGCCGCGCTTGATCACGAACGGTGCTGCGCCGTGATTGATCAGGATCACCTTGATCTCGCCGCGGTAGTCCGCGTCGATCGTGCCGGGCGAGTTCAGCACGGTGACGCCGTGCTTGGCGGCGAGTCCCGAACGCGGCCGCACCTGCGCCTCGTGCCCGGGCGGCAAGGCGATCGCAAGCCCCGTCGGCACCAGCGCGTATTGGCCGGGTGCGAGCGTCAGTGGCGCGCTGTCCGCTACCGCCGCCATCAAATCGAGCCCGGCGGCCTCCGTGGTCTGATAGGCCGGCAATGGCAGGCCGTCGGCATGGGCCAGTTGCTGCAGTTCGACGGTGACCTCAGTGCTCAAGATGCCGGCTCCAGGGATTTGCCGCTCACGCTTTTCGCGACATGCGCGACCAGCTCGATGGCGACCTGTTCCTTGGTCATCACCGGCCAGGAATCAACTGTAATCTCGTCGTTCTTCTCACCATTCTTGCGGCTGATCAAATGCACCGTGTTGCGGTCGCCACCCATCACGCCGGTGGCGGGCGAGACGTCGTTGGCGACGATCCAGTCGCAGCCCTTGCGCGCAAGCTTGGACTTGGCGTTGTCGATGAGGTGCTCGGTCTCGGCGGCAAAGCCGATCACCAGCGGCGGGCGCTTGTCGGTCAGCCTCGAGATCGTCGCGAGGATGTCGGGGTTCTCGACCAGCTGCAGCGGCGGCATGCCAGCGGATGTCTTCTTCAGCTTCTGCTCGCCCTCATTGGCGACGCGCCAATCGGCGACCGCGGCGGCGAAGATCGCGATGTCGGCGGGCAGCGCGGCCTGCACCTGCTCCAGCATCTGCCGCGCCGATTCGACACGCTTGACGGTGACGCCGGCGGGATCGTCGAGATCGACCGGGCCGCTCACCAGGATCACCTCGGCGCCGGCGGCCTGCGCGGCCGCGGCAATGGCAAAGCCCTGCTTGCCGGAGGAGCGGTTGGCGATGTAGCGCACCGGATCGATCGGTTCGTGCGTGGGGCCTGCGGTGATCAGCACGCGCTTGCCGGCGAGCGGCTTTGGAACCGGCGGCCGCAGCAGCCGCTCGGCGGCATTGGCGATCTCGATCGCCTCGGACATCCTGCCGACGCCGACCTCGCCCGCCTCCGCCATCTCGCCGGAATTGGGCCCGATCAGCACCACGCCGTCGCGCTGAAGCTGGGTAACATTGCGGCGCGTGGCCGCATTGCTCCACATCAGCGGATTCATCGCCGGCGCCAGCAGCACCTTGCGGTTGGTCGCGAGCAGGATGGCGCTGGCGAGATCGTCGGCATGGCCATTGGCCATCTTCGCCATCAGGTCGGCGGTGGCCGGCGCCACCACGATCAGGTCGCAGTCGCGCGCGAGGCGAATGTGTCCGGCGTCGAACTCGCTCTGCGGGTCGAACAGGTCGGTATAGACGCGCTCATGCGACAGCGCGCTCGCCGCCAGCGGGGTGACGAATTGCTGTGCCGCCTTGGTCAGCACGCAGCGGACCTCGATACGGCGCTCCTTGAGCCGGCGGATCAGGTCCAGTGATTTATAGGCGGCGATGCCGCCGCCGATGATCAGGGTGACGCTGGCCTCGGGAACGGCGCCGGTGCGCTGCGGCGTCGGGGCAGTGGATGCGGTCGGCGGCGCCGAGAACGGCGTCAGCGGCTCCTCGCGGCCCTCGATCAGCTCCCGCAGGATGACCCGGACCTCCTCCTCGACCGATCGGCGATTCTTGGCCGAGCGCAGCCGCAAATAGGTTTTGACGGTGTCGTCGAGCTTGCGGATGGTCAGGCTTGCCACGGCGCCCTCCAGCACGGAATGATAGCGATGCTATCATCCGAGTGATTGCAATGCAATCACAAATTCCGGACGGCGATCAGGATTCCGATGAAGGTCGCGGCGATGATCCAGAGCGCGACGGTGCGCCAACGGTTCTTGCGGCCCTCGCTACGGCCCATCGCGGCGATGCTCTCCGGCGACAGCCTGATGCCGTCTCGCGTCATGGCTTCGAGCTGCTCGAGCACCTTCACCGATCGCTCGGCGATCTCCGGCAGGCGCATCAGCACGCGCGCAATGTCCCCGGTCCCCGCGAGCGCGCCCTGCACCCGGCCTATGGGTCCGAGATTGCGCTCGATCCATTCGCGCACCACGGGGTCGGCGACCTTCCAGATGTCGAGCCTGGGATCAAAGCCGCGCGCCACGCCTTCGACCACGACCATGGTCTTCTGGAGCAGGATCAGCTCGGGCCGCGTCCTCATGTCGAACAGGCCGGTGACCTCGAGCAGCAGCGTCAGCAGCCGCGCCATCGAGATCTCTTCCGCCGTGCGGTTGTGGATCGGCTCGCCGATGGCGCGGATGGCTTGCGCGAAATTCTCGACCGAGTGATGCGCGGGCACGTAGCCCGCCTCGAAATGCACCTCGGCGACGCGGCGATAATCCCGGGTGATGAAGCCGAGCAGGATCTCGGCGAGGAAGCGCCGCTCCTTCATGCCGAGCCGGCCCATGATGCCGAAATCGACCGCGACGAGACGGCCGGCGTCATCGAGGAACAGATTGCCCGGATGCATGTCGGCGTGGAAGAAGCCGTCGCGCAGCGCGTGGCGCAGAAAGCTCTGGATCACCTTGCGACCGAGATCGGGCAGGTCGACCCGCGCCTCTTCCAGGCGCTTGTGATCGTTCAGCGCGATGCCGTCGATCCACTCCATCGTCAGCACGTTGTGCGTGGTGCGGTCCCAGTCGACGCTCGGCACGCGGAAGTCGGGATCGTCGCGCGTGTTCTCCGCCATCTCCGACAGCGCAGCCGCCTCCAGCCGCAGGTCCATCTCCATGGCGACCGAGCGCGACATGGTGTTGATGACTTCGATCAGGCGCAGCCGCCGCGCTTCCGCCGAGTAGGTCTCGGCCTTGTACGCGACAAAGAAGAAGTCGGAGAGATCGCGGCGGAAACGCGCGGCGACGTTCGGCCGAAGCACCTTGACCGCGACCGACTTGCGGATGCCGTCATGCAGGACTTCGCCGCGATGCACCTGCGCGATCGAGGCGGCCGCCACCGCCGGCCCGAAGCTCACGAAGATGTCCTTCAGCGGCCGCTCCAGCGACGTCGCGATCGCGGCCTCGGCTTCGTCCTGCGGAAACGGCGGCAGGCGATCCTGCAGGCTTTCGAGGTCGCGGGCCATGATGACGCCGACGACGTCGGGGCGCGTCGCCAGGAACTGTCCGAGCTTGAGATAGGCCGGGCCCATCCGCGTCAGCGCGCGCGAGATCCGCGGGCCGTGCTTGACGCCGCGCCGCTCGACGAGGCGGGCCAGCTTCAGCGCGAGTTGTCCCGGCGGCGGCACCAGGCTCGGATCGACCGAGCCGAACACGCCCTCGCGCGCGAACACGAACGCGGCGCGGATCAGGCGCGAAATGTGGGTGACGGCAGAGATCACAAACGCCAGCCCGAATGCAGTGCGACGATGCCGCCGGACAATGTCTGCCAGCTGACGCGGGAAAAGCCGGCATCGCGAATCATGTCGGCGAAGACGTTCGGCTTCGGAAACTTGCGGATCGACTCAACGAGATATTGGTAGGATTCGGCATCGCCCGTGATCATGCGGCCAAGCGGCGGGATCACCTTGAACGAGAACAGGTCATAAAGGCGATCGAGCCCGGGCATCTCGACGGTGGAGAATTCCAGGCAGAGGAAGCGGCTGCCGGGCTTGAGCACGCGATAGGCCTCGCGCAGCGCCAGATCGATCCGGGGCACGTTGCGAATGCCGAAAGCGATCGTATAGGCGTCGAAGCTGCGGTCGGCGAAGCCAAGCGCTTCGGCATTGCCTTCGACGAAATCCACCCGGGTTTCGAGATGCCGCTTGACGGCGCGCTCGCGGCCTACTGCCAGCATGTCCGCGTTGATGTCGCAGACGGTGGCATGGAAGCCCGCACCCGCGGCCTTGGCGGCGCGGAACGAGATGTCGCCGGTGCCGCCGGCGACGTCGAGCAATGCGAACGACCGGTCGCTTCTGGGCGGGTCGAGTGCCGCGATCATGATGTCCTTCCAGACCCGGTGCAGGCCGCCGGACATCAGGTCGTTCATCAGATCATAGCGCGACGCCACGCTGTGAAACACGTCGTTCACCAGCGTCTGCTTGTCCCCGAGAGGGACGTCTTTGAAGCCAAAATGCGTGGTTTCGCCCGGCCGATCCATTACTCTACTCCACTGGGCGGACCATAGCGCGCCCGCCGCAATGGCGCTATCACACCGCCCTCATAAGGTGAATGCCTGACCATGCCTGAATTGCCCGAAGTCGAGACCGTCCGCCGCGGCCTTCAGCCCGTCATGGAGGGCGCAAAGATCCTCAAAGCGGAGGCTCGCCGGCCGGACCTGCGCTTTCCGTTCCAGCCGGATTTCGTCGCCCGGCTGCAGGGGCAGATCGTCACGGGGCTCGGCCGCCGGGCAAAATATCTCATGGCGGACCTTGCCTCCGGCGATGTGCTGCTGATGCATCTGGGCATGTCGGGCTCGTTCCGTGTCATCAAGCCGGACAACGACGCCGTGCCCGGCGAGTTTCACTATCCGCGGGGTAAGGATTCCGCGCACGACCACGTGCTGTTTCGGATGTCCTCCGGCGCCGACATCGTGTTCAACGATCCGCGCCGCTTCGGCTACATGAAAGTGATAGCGCGCAACGCGCTCGAAGACGAGCCGTTGCTGCGCGGGCTCGGTCCCGAGCCGCTCGGCAACGAGTTCGACGCCTCGATGCTGGCGCGGGCCTGCGCCGGCAAGACCACCAGCCTGAAGGCGGCGCTGCTCGACCAGCGCGTGGTGGCCGGGCTCGGCAACATCTATGTCTGCGAGGCGCTGCATCGCTCGCATCTGTCGCCGCGCCGGATCGCCGCGACGCTCGCGACCAAGGGCCGCAAGGGCGTCGGCGGGGGCGAGCCGACCGATCATGCGAAGCGACTGGTCGGCGCGATTCACACCGTGCTGAACGATGCCATCAAGGCCGGCGGATCCAGTCTGCGCGATCATCGCCAGACCTCGGGCGAGCTCGGCTATTTCCAACACTCGTTCAAGGTCTATGACCGCGAGGGCGAGAAATGTACGACGCCGGGCTGCGGCGGCACGATCAAGCGGTTTACGCAGAACGGACGATCGACGTTCTGGTGTCCGAAATGTCAGAAGTGAGGATCAGGCGAGCGGTCCGAAGGCCATGAGGTTCTTCGAAGGTAGCCACGGCGTCATTGCGAGGAGCCCTTGCGACGAAGCAATCCAGAATCCCTCCGCGGAAGGATTCTGGATTGCTTCGCTACGCTCGCAATGACGGGCGGATAGAGCATCCGCCAACGCGAAAAGAAGCAATCCGGCCGGGCTGGTGGCCGGATTGCTTCGTCGCTGGGGCCCTTCCGGATGGTGAAGGGCCGGCTGCCGTCCGAGCGATCGCCCCGCTCAGGACGCTAGTGTCGTGGTCTCGTCCGCTGCAAGATCGGCGGCGACATGCAGCATGCCGTCCGCGGCCGACATCACCCGGTCGATCAGGACATTGATCGTGGCGTCAAGCTCGAGCCGGGCCGCGATCCAGCGCCAGAGGCCGCGGATCTCGTCCGCAGACTTGCCGTTCGGCGCGAATTCGCTCACGGCAAGACCGCTGGCGAGCGAATCCTGATGATCATTGCGCATCACGATCAGCGGGCGCGCGAGCACCTCAGCGAGATCGAGCGAAGCTTCCTCGGCGAGCGCGCCAGCGGCGTTGTCGATGCGCTGGCCCCGGATCGGCGTCTGGTTGAGCACGAAGCTGTAGGGCCGCTTCCAGGCGCGCGCGACGCTGAGCGTCGAGGCCGTCGCCTCGATGTCGGCGACGCTCGGGCGGGCCGGGATCAGGCAGAGATTGGAATGGCGGATCGCAGCGGTGGTGGCGGCGGACAGGCCGGCGGCGGTGTCGACGATCGCGAGCTGCAGGCCGCTGTCAGCCAGCATCTTCAGGCGCGGCTCGATGTCGGCGGCATGGTAGATCGGCTCGACGACGACATCATTGGCGGTGCGGCGGCGCTGCCAGTTGGACAGGGTGCCCTGCGGGTCGGTCTCGATCAGGCGGACGGTGAAGCCGGCCTGCTTGGCCGCGAGCGCGAGGCCGACGGCAAGCGTGCTCTTGCCGCTGCCACCCTTTTGGGTGGCCAGTACGATCGTATGCATTTGAGATCAATCCTTTGGAGTGCTTGGGTCTGGAATACGCCACGCGAACGTGCATCGATCTCGATGCTGAGCTCTTCTCGCTCAGGACGTGCCGGCCCGATCCAAAGGGGATCGCGGAGGTCCGAATCAGCAGTAGCGATGATGGCGAAATAGGGAATGCCAGCGAATCCGTACCAATACCGGATCAGTAGTCGTACGTAAGGCGGTAACGATCGGTCTCCTGCCCCGGACAAAGCGCAGCGCGCAAGCGGTGCGCTGCCGAGCCGGGGCCGAGAGGCCGCAACCTGAGCTGTCGACGCATGGGTCCCGGCTCAGCGGAGCGGCATTTCATGCCGCGCCGCGTCCGGGACACGAGAGACAGCGGTGACGTTGCCCGTCTTACTTCCGCACGCAGATCACGCGGACGATCGCGGCTTTGGCATCCATCGACGTGCCGTTCGCCGCGACATTGTTCGCCTTTAGGAAATCGCGCACGGCGTCCGCGGACACCATCACCGCCTGCGAGGCCGGCACCGATGTCGCAGGTCCCGCCACCATGGCCGGCTTCAACAGCGTAATGCCGGCGAACCTGCCCTCGCCATCGATCGCCGGAGCACCGGAAAACCCGATCGCCGGCGGTGGCGACAGCATGGACTCGCTGCTCGGGACCGGCGCCAGCGCGGCTTTGACGACCGACACGCCGCCCGCGCCGCCTTGGCTCTGCGGATCGGCGATGCCGACGACATCGACATTGGTCTTTGCCGCGCCGCCAGTGAGGCTGAACGGCTTCAGGCCGCGCGCGCCGTAGATGTGCAACAGCGCAAGCCCGCGCTCCTTGTCCTCGGCGAGACGGTCGGCATTGCCATGGCCGGCGATGGTGATCGCAAGGCAGCCGTCGGTGACGAGGCGGTCGGCAACGATCGCGCCGTCGTCGCTGACGACGATTCCGGTGCCGTATTCGACGGTCTTGCGCGGCGGCGGCCCGGCCTGCGGTCCCGACGGGAACGCATTGAACGCACTCGACATCGCGATCACGACCGGCTCGACAATGTTCTCGGTCGCCTGGTCGTAGAGGATCGTCATGGTGCGGACCTCGTCGCCCTTGAAGGTGCCGCGGACATAGAACTTCTTCAGGCCCTGCAAGCCCGACAGCACGAAGAAGTCGGGCTTCACCACGGTGTAGTCGACCTTGCGCCCGGACGGCTCCTTCTCCAGCTCCGCGAGTTTTGCCGAGGTCGGGTTCGCCTCCTTGCGGCGGCTGAGAGCCACCTGCACCGTGCCGGTCGGCGAAGTCCATTTCGAGCCGTTGGCGTCGCTCGCTTGCTGCGGCACCAGCTTGCCGGGGATGCCGAGCCGGGCGCCGCTGGTCGGCTCCGTCACGATCTTCCAGCCGACGCTGTCCTGCTTCTTTCGGGCCGACTCGGCGAGCGCGGCGCGCTCCTGCGGATTGAGCACGCCGGTCGGCTTGCCGCCCTTGGCCTTCTGGTATTCCTTGATGGCGTTGACCATGCGCTCGCTGGCGTCGCCGGTGATGGCGCCGTTGTACTGACCGACCCAGGCGAGGTCGGATTGCAGCGCCAACCGCTCGGCTTTTGCCATGGCATCCGCCGTTGCCGACGGCGTCTGCATCGCCGGAGGCTGGATCGGCACGGTCTGGACCGTCTTCGGCTTAGTGCCGGGGATCTGCTGCGTCGTCATCTGGGCATTCGCAGCCGTGGCCGCAAACATCAAGGTTGCCGCAAGCATCGATCTCATGACAAATCCAGCCAGCCCATTGAACGCAATGCCATTGAAGCACATCTCGTTGGTCGCGAACAATGTTGGGCTGGTTCAGGTGCCGTAGAGGCCGCGAACTCAGACCCTCATCCTGAGGAGCGGCCGAAGGCCGCATCTCGAAGGATGGCCGCAGGCGAGATCGCGGCCTGCATGGTTCGAGACGCGCGTTCCGCGCTCCTCACCATGAGGGGATAGAGCGATCGCTCGGTAGGAGAGACGGACGACGATGCTGGGCCCGGACGAACTCGAACGCTATGCCCGCCACATCGTGCTGCGCGATGTCGGCGGACCGGGCCAGGCCGCGTTGAAGCGGTCCTCTGTGCTGGTGATCGGCGCCGGCGGCCTCGGCGCGCCCGCCCTGATGTATCTGGCCGCCGCCGGCGTGGGCACCCTCGGCGTGGTCGACGACGACGTGGTGTCGCTGTCGAACCTGCAGCGCCAGGTGATCCACACCACGCCCGATATCGGCCGGCACAAGGTCGAGAGCGCCGCCGAGCGGATCGCGGCGCTCAATCCGCATGTCCGCTTCGTCGGCCACGCCACCTGGCTCAATGCCGACAATGCACTCGGTCTGATCGGCGACTACGATCTCGTGCTCGACGGCTCCGACAATTTTGCCACGCGCTATCTGGTCTCGGACGCCTGCTTCTTCGCCAAGCGGCCGCTGATTACCGCCGCGCTCGGCACCTTCGACGGCTCGCTCACCACCATTCGCGCGCATGAGCGGAACGAGCAGGGCGAATTCAACCCGACCTATCGCTGCCTGTTTCCGGAGGCGCCGCCGCCCGGCACCGTTCCGGCCTGCGCCGAAGCCGGCGTCATGGGGGCGCTGGCGGGTGTGCTCGGCTCGATGATGGCGCTGGAGGCGATCCGCGAGATCGTCGGTTTCGGCGACGGCCTCGTCGGCCGTCTCCTGATGATCGATGCGCGCGCGATGCGCTTCGAGACGCTGCGCTACGGGCGCGATCCGGCCAATCCGCTCAACGGCGACGGGCCTGTGATCAGCGATCTCAGCGCCCATCGCATCTGAATGCCGCCGCTACCTGGTGGCTGGTTTCTCGCTGTCGAGATGCGCCATCTGCTCGGCCGCGTAACGCGTGCCCGAAGCGACGTCCGGCGGGAAGGCCTTGCCCAATGCTGTGAGATGAGCTTGCGTCAGCGTCACCTTGGTTGTGCCGAGCGCTTCGGCCAGACGGTTGCGGGTCCGGGCGCCGACCAATGGCACGATCTCCGGGCCCTGCGCCGCCGCCCAGGCGATCGCGACCTGCGCCGGCGTCGCGCCGACCTCGTTCGCGATCGTGCGCAGCGATTCGACCAGCGCGAGATTGGCATCGAGGTTCGCACCCTGGAAGCGCGGCGTCATCAGCCGGTAGTCCTTGCCGGCCTTGCCCGAATCCTTCGACCAGTGACCGCTGATCAGGCCGCGCGCCAAGACGCCGTAGGCGGTGATGCCGATGCCGAGCTCGCGGCAGGTCTTGAGGATGTCGCGTTCGATGCCGCGCTCGATCAGCGAATATTCGATCTGGAGATCGGCGATCGGATGCACCGCATGCGCGCGGCGGATGGTGTCGGAGCCGACCTCGGACAGGCCGATATGCCTGACATAGCCCGCCTTCACGAGATCGGCGAGGCCGCCGACGGTCTCTTCGATGGGAACGTTCGGATCGAGCCGCGCCGGACGATAGATGTCGACATGGTCGGTGCCGAGCCGCTGGAGCGAATAGGCGAGGAAGTTCTTGGTTGCGGCCGGCCGGCAGTCCATGCCGATGAAGTCGCCGGCGGGACCGCGCAGCGCGCCGAACTTGACGCTAATCCGCACCTTCTCGCGTGAAACGTCCTTGAGCGCCTCGCGGATCAGCATTTCATTGTGGCCCATGGCGTAGAAATCGCCGGTGTCGAGCAGCGTGATGCCCGCATCGAGCGCCGCGTGGATGGTGGCGATGCTTTCGCCGCGATCGGAAGGACCATAGGCGTCGGACATGGCCATGCAGCCGAGACCGAGGCTCGAGACGGTGGGGCCGGTTAAACCGAGTTTTCGTTGTTCCATGATGGCTCTCCTCGAAGGGCGGCGGCTGAGCGCCGCGTGACGAGGGCAGATATGCGCCCGATCGATTGAGCCGATAAGCTGGACAATCCGGAATGGCTTGTTCACATTAGCGAACAATGGCCGAGCCTGACCTGCGCGATCTCGATGTCTTCATGGCGGTCGCCCGCACCCGCAATTTCCGGCGTGCGGCGGTCGAAATCCGTGTGTCGGTGTCGAGTCTCAGCCAGCGACTCCGGGACCTGGAGGAGCGCCTCGGCGTCCGCCTGATGAACCGCACCACGCGCAGTGTCGCGCTGACCGAGGCGGGCGAATTGCTGCTGTCGCGCGTCGCTCCGGCCTTGCGCGATGTTGGCGATGCGCTGGATCAGGTGCGCGGACTGCGCGAGGTCGCCTCGGGCCGCCTCCGCATCAACGCGCCCCCGCCGGCGGTCGATCTGGTGCTGGCGCCGATGGTCGGGCCGTTTCTGGCGGCGCACCCGCAGGTCGATCTCGACATCGTTTCCGAGAGCGGGTTCGTCGACATCGTCAGCGCCGGCTTTGATGCCGGCGTCCGTTACGGCGAGCACCTCGCGCAGGACATGGTGGCGGTGTCCCTGAGTGGTCCGCAGCGTTACGTCATCGTGGCCTCGCCTGCGTACCTCGCGCGCCGCGGCAAGCCGAAGCATCCGAAGGATCTTCTCGATCATGACTGCATCCGCGCCCGCTATTCGAACGGGGTCATGCAGGATTGGGAGTTCGAGAAAAAGGGGCAGATCATGAAGGTCGATCCGCCTGCCAAACTGATCTCGACCAATATGGGCCTCGCCATGCGGGCCGCGCTCGACGGTGTCGGCGTGTGGGCAACGCTCGATGGCTACGTGCATGACGCCGTGAAGTCCGGCGCACTGGTCAGCCTGATGGAAGATTGGTGCGAGCCGTTTCCCGGACCGTTCCTATACTATCCGAGCCGCCGCCAGACGCCGCCTGCGCTGCGCGCCTTCATCGATTTCGTCGCGGCTTGGCGCAAGCGGGAAGGGCATGGGACGTAAGCCTCAGAGCATGCTCGGCAGCACGCGATCCGGCGGCTTGTGGGCGTCGAGGAAGGTGCGGATGTTGATGATCACCTTCTCGCCCATCTCGACGCGGCCTTCGATCGTGGCCGAGCCCATATGCGGCAGCAGCGTCACCTTGCCGGCCCTGGCAAGCCGCACCAGCTTCGGGTTGACCGCGGGCTCGTGCTCGTAGACGTCGAGGCCGGCTCCGGCGATCTCGCCGCCTTCGATCAACTTGATCAGCGTGTCCTCGTCGGTTACTTCGCCGCGCGCGGTGTTGACGATGTAGGCGTCCTTGCGGATCAGCTTCAGTCGTCGCGCCGAGAGCAGATGATAGGTCGCCGGCGTGTGCGGGCAATTCACCGAGATGATGTCCATCCGCGCCAGCATCTGGTCGAGGCTTTCCCAATAGGTCGCGCCGAGCTCTTCGGCGATGACAGGCGCGACGGGACGGCGGTTGTGATAGTGGATCTGAAGGCCGAAGGCGCGGGCGCGGCGCGCGACCGCCTGGCCGATGCGGCCCATGCCGATGATGCCGAGGCGTTTCCCCCCGATGCGGTGGCCGAGCATCCAGGTCGGCGACCAGCCCGCCCAGGGTTTTCCGTCGGTCAGGATCGAGGCGCCTTCGATCATCCGCCTGGGCACGGCGAGGATCAGCGCCATGGTCATGTCGGCGGTGTCCTCGGTCAGAACTTTCGGCGTGTTGGTGACGGTGATGCCGCGGGCGTGCGCGGCCGGCACGTCGATATTGTCGACGCCGTTGCCGAAATTGGCGATCAGCCGCAGCTTGCAGTCCGGCTGGTTGATGATGTCGGCGTTGACATGGTCGGTAACCGTGGGAACCAGCACGTCGGCGGTGCGCGCCGCTTCCGCGAGCTGCTCGGCGGACATCGGTGTGTCCTCGAGATTGATCCGCGCGTCGAACAATTCGCGCATCCGCGTCTCGATCGAATCCGGCAGCTTGCGCGTCACGACGACGAGGGGCTTTTTCTTCACCGACATGTCCTGCTCTCATGAGGCGTCGCAGGCCCGCCTCTGTCGCCAAAGGCCGGCCGTTGAGGCCTCATTAACCCGGTTGTTCGACACTGCCCTTGCCGTGTCCGTCCCCGGCGTTTCCTTCAAGCTCTCCCGAGATTTCCGGCCGGAAAATCGGGGCAAACTGGTTGTTCAAGTGCCCGTCCTCTCTAGCAGAAGGCCGGGCCAAGACAAGAACCACGGGCTGCTTCGGGAACACCTGCGTGGGACGGGTCGGGATTGACGCGGCAAGGGTTTGGAATTTCGGGGTGAGGGTCCGGCAAGGCCGGGTCTTCGACAGGAGACGGGTTGATGGCGTTGGGGCGTTTTTGTTCGGTGATGGCGCTTGTCGGCACCTTGTGGAGCGCCTCGGTTGGCCCCTCGCATTCGGCCAAGGATAACACCCCGCAGACCGCCAGCGGCCTGCCGGTGCCGCGTTACGTCAGCCTCAAGTCCGATCACGTCAATGTTCGCGCCGGCCCGACCAAGGACAATGACGTGGCCTGGGTCTATACCCGCGCCGGCCTGCCGGTCGAAATTACCGCCGAGTTCGAGAATTGGCGCCGGGTGCGCGATTCCGAGGGTGCCGAGGGCTGGGTCTACCACTCGCTGCTCTCGGGCCGCCGCACCGCGGTGGTCACCATGAAGCACAAGGACGATCTCGCCCCGATCTACGATCGGGCCGATCCCGACAGCGCGGTTACAGCCAGGCTCCAGGCGGGCGTCGTCACGCAGGTGAAGAAGTGCGCCGCAAACTGGTGCCGCGTCACCGGCAACGGCTTCGACGGCTGGATCCAGCAAGAGCGCCTCTGGGGCGTTTATTCGGACGAGCAGGTCAACTGACGCCGAAGGCGTCATCCCGGGGCGATGCGGAGCATCGAACCCGGGATCTCGAGATTCCGGGTCTGGTCCTCCGGACCATCCCGGAATGACCGCGAAATAGAAATGGCCGGAACATGTCCGGCCATGACGATCACATCAGCGATGTAGGACCGGTTCAGCGCTTCTTGCGCAGGCGCACGACCATGTCGATGCGGGAGATCTCGTAACCCTCCGGCACCTCCGGCATCTTGGACAGCGCCAGATGCGGATCCTCGATGTCGACCAGCTCATGGCTGTTCTCGAGGTAGTAATGGTGGTGGGTGGTGACGTTGGTGTCGAAATAGGTCTTGGTGCCGTCGACGCTAACTTGGCGGAGCAGGCCGGCATCGGTGAGCTGGTTCAACGTGTTGTAGACGGTTGCCAACGACACCGGAACCTTGGCCAGCGTCGCTTCCTCGTAGAGCATTTCAGCCGTGAGGTGGCGTGCGCCCTTGCCGAACAACAGCCAGCCCAGCGCCATGCGCTGGCGCGTCGGACGCAGCCCGGCAGACTGGAGCATTTCATTGACGTCGTGCCAGGGGCAGCCGGTCAAAGCCGGCTGACGGCCGGACAAGAGGGCCGCGGCGTGGACGTCGTCGTCGTGATGGGACGCGGTGTTCTCGTTCATTTCCAGATTTCGGGCACGCGTGAACAATATGTCTCTGCAATATAAGAATAGAAAGATGCAGATGCAAGTTTCTCGCAACTAGAGAGGTTCTAATCAGCCTTGGAACCGCGCCGGGATCGCGTCATTTTACCTTCATGGATGCACTTTGCCACCCGATTAGCCTGTGTTAGAGAGCGCGCGGTTCCGCTTAGCCGATTTTGGCGCAGCCGGGCATGGAGGCCCGGCAGACAGTCCATCCGGGGGCATGCGGGAGCCGCGCCTGACGGTGGCAATTGGCGTTGCTCTCCGACCGACGGGGCCCATTTCGCCAAAAAACGCCGCTCAATCGGAATTCAAACAGAGGCTCGTGCATGCTGAACAGGCGCAACGGTTACGAATACGAAGATCTGCTGGCCTGTGCCCGCGGCGAGATGTTCGGCCCGGGCAATGCCCAGCTGCCGTTGCCGCCGATGCTGATGTTCGACCGCATCACCGAGATCAACGACAAGGGCGGCGAGTTCGGCAAGGGGCTGGTGCGCGCCGAGCTCGATGTGAAGCCCGATCTGTGGTTCTTCGGCTGCCACTTCAAGAACGATCCGGTGATGCCCGGCTGCCTCGGCCTCGACGCGCTGTGGCAAATGGTCGGCTTCTATCTGGGCTGGACCGGGGGTGAAGGTCGCGGCCGCGCGCTCGGCTTGAACGAGCTGAAGTTCAGCGGCCAGGTGCTGCCCGAGGCGCGCAAGGTTGTGTACAACGTCGATATCAAACGCGTGATGCGTTCAAAGCTGGTGCTCGGTATTGCCGACGGGTGGCTTTCGGTGGACGAGCAGATTATTTATCGCGCCAAGGACCTGAAGGTCGGCCTGTTCAAGCAGGGCACGAGCCTGGGCTGAGCGCATCACCACGAAGAGAACGAGAAGACAACGAGCAGGGCGAGGCTGTCATGAGGCGGGTTGTGGTCACCGGGATGGGCATCGTCTCGTCGATCGGAAACAACACCCAGGAAGTGCTTGCGAGCCTTCACGAGGCGAAATCGGGCATTTCTCGGGCTGAGAAATATGCCGAGCTCGGCTTCCGTTCGCAGGTGCAGGGCGCACCGACGCTGGATCCTGCGACGGTGGTCGACCGCCGCGCCATGCGTTTCCTCGGTCAGGGCGCGGCGTGGAATCACATCGCGATGGAGCAGGCGATCCAGGATTCCGGACTGTCGCCGGACGAAGTCTCCAACATCCGCACCGGCATCATCATGGGCTCCGGCGGCCCGTCCGCCCGCACCATCGTCGAGGCCGCCGACATCACCCGCACCAAGGGACCGAAGCGCGTCGGACCGTTTGCAGTGCCGAAGGCGATGTCGTCCACGGCCTCCGCGACGCTTGCGACCTGGTTCAAGATCAAGGGCGTGAACTACTCGATCTCATCGGCCTGCGCGACGTCGAATCATTGCGTCGGCAACGCCTATGAGACGATCCAGATCGGCAAGCAGGACGTCATCTTCGCCGGCGGCTGCGAGGAGCTGGACTGGTCGCTGTCGGTGCTGTTCGACGCCATGGGCGCGATGTCCTCGAAGTACAACGACACGCCCGCCACGGCCTCGCGTCCCTACGATGTCAACCGCGACGGCTTCGTCATCGCCGGCGGTGCCGGCGTGCTGGTGCTGGAAGAGCTCGAGCATGCCAAGGCGCGCGGCGCCCGCATCTACGGCGAGATCGTCGGCTACGGCGCGACCTCGGACGGGTACGACATGGTGGCCCCGTCGGGCGAAGGCGCCGAGCGCTGCATGCGCATGGCGATGTCGACGGTGAAGACCAAGGTCGACTACATCAATCCGCATGCGACCTCGACGCCGGCCGGCGATCCTCCGGAGATCGACGCGCTTCGTCGGGTGTTCGGCAGCGGCGAGAAGTGCCCGCCGATCTCGGCGACCAAGGCGCTGACCGGCCACTCGCTGGGCGCCACCGGCGTGCAGGAGGCGATCTACTCGCTGCTGATGATGAACAACGGCTTCATCTGCGAGAGCGCCCACATCCAGGAGCTCGATCCCGTGTTTGCCGACATGCCGATCGTGCGCAAGCGTATCGACAACGTCAAGGTCGGCACCGTGCTGTCGAACTCCTTCGGCTTCGGCGGCACCAACGCCACGCTGGTGTTCAGCCGGATGGATGTGTGAGCACGGACTTCGTCATGCCCCGCGAAGGCGGGGCATCCAGTACGCCGCGGCTTCTCGATTTATCACGAACGTCTCTGGAATACTGGATCGCCCGCCTGCGCGGGCGATGACCCCGGAATGGTGGGAGTAGCGAGGCAATGGAAGGTCTGATGAAGGGCAAGCGCGGTCTGATCATGGGCATCGCCAATGATCATTCGATCGCCTGGGGCATGGCGAAGACGCTGCATGCCCACGGTGCCGAGCTCGCCTTCACCTTCCAGGGCGAGGCGCTGGGCAAGCGCGTCAAGCCGCTGGCGGAGCAGCTCGGTGTCGATCTGGTGCTGCCTTGCGACGTCGAGGACATCGCCAGCGTCGATGCCGCCTTCGCCGTGCTTCGCGAAAAATGGGGCAAGCTCGATTTCGTCATCCACGCGATCGGCTTCGCCGACAAGAACGAATTGAAGGGCCGCTACGCCGACACCAGCCGCGAGAACTTTTCGCGCACGATGGTGATCTCCTGCTTCTCGTTCACGGAGGTCGCAAAGCGCGCCGCCGAGCTGATGACCGAGGGCGGCAGCATGATCACGCTGACCTTCGGCGCCTCGGAGCGCGCGATGCCGAACTACAACGTGATGGGCGTCGCCAAGGCGGCGCTGGAAGCCTCGGTGCGCTATCTCGCCTCGGATTTCGGACCGCGCGGCATCCGCGTCAACGCGATCTCCGCAGGTCCGATCCGCACGCTCGCGGGCTCGGGCATCGGCGAGGCGCGTGCGATGTTCGCCTTCATGCAGAAGCATTCGCCGCTCCGCCGCGGCGTCACGCTCGACGAGCTCGGCGGCTCGGCGCTGTACCTGCTGTCGGATCTGTCCGGCGGCGTTACCGGCGAGATCCACTATGTCGATTCCGGCTACAACATCGTGCTGATGCCGCGGCCCGACGATTTGAAGTCCGCGGAGTAGCTTCGAGCAAGTTTCATAGCGCGGACAAAGGCGCGCTCTCCAAGCGCGCGATCTCACCCCGCCGCGATCTTCTCCGCGCGCTGGAACGCCGGCCGTGCGGTGCAGCGCGCCAGATAGGCATCGAAGGCGGGGCGCGTCGGCACCATCTTGAACTGGCGCACCGCGAAGTTCAGGCCCGAGCCGACCACGATGTCGGCCGCGGAAAAGTCCTCGCCCAGAATCCACGGCCCCTTGGCGAGCGCGGCTTCCAGCACATCGAACACCTGGGTGGCGCTGCCCCAGGCCGCGGTCGAGGTCGGGATCTCGATCTTGGTGAAGATCTGGATGATGGCCGGCTCGATGCAGCCCGGCGAGAAGAACAGCCATTGCAAATAGCGCGCGCGGCGTGGATCGGTCAGCCCTGGCGCAAGCTTCGTCTCTGGATAGCGGTCGGCAACATAGGCGCAGATCGCCGCGGCTTCGCCAAGCGCGGCATCGCCATCGGTCAGCGCCGGCACCTTGCCCATCGGATTGATCTTCAAATAGTCCGGCGCCTTCTGCGCGCCGGTCGAGATGTCGGTCAGCACCCGCTCATAGGGCAGGCCGCTCTCCTCCATCAGCCAGAGCGTCGTGAACGAGCGCGAGCGGGGCGACCAATAGAGCTTGATCATGGGGAGGAACCTCCTCAACGTGAAGCGCGACAAGGCTCATTCATCGCCTTTCCGCCGCGAATCCGCAACGTACAAGTCCCAATGCGTGGAGGTGATGCCTTGCGACATCTTCGTCGACTGGGCCGCGGCGGCGAGGCGCTTAATCTTCCTTGAGATAGCCGGGGAGAGTCCGGTCGAGCCTCGCCGCAACGAGCGCGCGGGTCCTTTCTCGCAACGTTGTATTGCCCGCCGCGGTGGCAGGAGGATCGGGAAACTGCGAATTGTCGAGCTTGGTGATCGGATCTTCCGTCAGCCTCATGCTCTCGGCGAGATTGGAGCCGAAATTCGCGAAATGCCGATTGATCGGCTCATAGCTCCTGCCGTCAATCAGGTTGACCGCAACATTGGCGAACAAATGCGAATGTCTGGCGAAAGAGCCGAGGCCCCGGCTGTAGGCGCCGATGCCGTCCAGAACGAGGCTGGAGCCTTGCAATTCGGTCTTGTACCTCGTTACCACGAGATAGCGGTCGCAATTTGCATTGGCGGTGATATTGCGAACGATGGCCGGTAAACGCTCGCTCGGATCCGGAAAGAGCCTGGATCTCGGATTGTAAAATGGCTCGAACGCTCCCTTGGGGTAGCTGATCTTCCTGATCGACGGATCAGCGCCGCGTACGGCGCGCACACGCGCCAGCGGGATGTCGTCAAGGCTCCAATCGTCGATCGGAATCTCGTTGAATTCGGTCCGAACACCGTGAGGCCGAACTTCTCGACCGAGAACCGACCGCCGATCGCCGAAATGACGCCTAGGCGGCAAGGGCCGATCTCGATCGCTGCCGGTTGCTTCGTGGCCGCATTGGCCTTCGCTGCATTTGGCTTGGGGGAGGGTTTCTTGACAGCCGGTTTGACAGGCGCGCCAGGAGCCGCCGATGTGGGGACCTCGGCCCATCCAGTGGCAGTCAGGCACGATGAAGCGAGGACGACGGCGACGGCGAAACGTAACATGATCGGGGAATGAGCGGTTGAGAATGCGAGAGTTGCAAAACTAGAGCGTGCAGGCCGCGCCCGCAAGTGTAGCGCGGGGTTTCAATCTGCCTTCTTCCACCGATAATATTTCATCGTGAATCCGTTTGACGGCTCGATCTCTTCCTTCTCGAACACAAAACCTTCGCGCTCGTACCAGCGCCAGGCTTTTTCGTTCTCGCGGACGCAACGCAGATACATCTCATCCGGCATTTGTGTGCGGGTGAAGGCGAGCAATTGCCGGCCGAGCGATTGGCCCTGATAGGCGGGCGCGACGAAGAGCATGTCGAGATAGCGCCTCGGCACATGCAGCGCCAGCATGGCGGCGATGGTGCCGCGATCGTCGGCGACGAACAGGCTCCAGCCGTCCTCGATCTCGCGCCGGATGCGCGCGCGCAGGTTTGCCAGCAGGAAGTCGCTGGCCTCGCCGAGCCCGGTCGAGACCCAGCTCTCCATCCAGACGCGGCCGACCTCATCGTATTCGTCTGCGCCGGCGGGACGGATGAGCGGAGGCGACATCGGACGCTAGGCTCTCTGGCTGCGCACGGTTTGGCGCGCCCGCACCTTGCCGGCCGACAGGCATACCACCTCGGAAATCTGCAGCAGCTGCCGGGCCAGCGGGCTGGTCTTGCGCCAGACCATGCCGATGGTGCGGGACGGCTGCGGATCGCGGAAGCGCGCGAGCGAGACCGAGGCCGATCGCGTCTCCACCGGCACTGCCATCTCCGGGATCAGCGTCACGCCGATGCCGGCGCTGACCATCTGCACCAGCGTCGACAGCGAATTGGCATCGAGCATCTCGCGCGGCGGCGCCGACTGCATGTTGCAGAACGACAGCGCCTGATCGCGGAAGCAGTGACCCTCTTCGAGCAGCAACAGCCGCATCTCGCGCATCATCTCGCGCGAGGGGGCCGGTGTGCCCTCGTCGGAGCCCGGCCGGACCAGCAGGAATTTTTCCTCGAACAGGGCGACCTCGGTGAGCGAGGGCTCCGAAACCGGCAATGCGACGATGGCGGTGTCGAGCCGCCCCTCCACCAGCTCCTGGATCAGCCGCGGCGTCATGGTCTCGCGCACGCGGATATCGAGCTCCGGATGCAGGCGCGTGAGATTCTTGGTGATCGTCGGCAGGAGGTAAGGCGCGATGGTCGGGATCATGCCGATGCGCAAGCGGCCGGCAAACCGGTCCTGCGATGCGCGGGCGAAATCGCCGAGCTCATCGACCGAGCGCAGGATGTCGCGGACGCGCTGGGAGAGCTCCTCGCCGAACCGCGTCAGCGCCACCTGGCGCGCGCTGCGCTCCAGCAGCAGCCCGCCCAGCGCCTCCTCCAACTCCTTGATCTGCATCGACAAGGCCGGCTGCGAGATGGAGCAGGCCTCGGCCGCGCGGCCGAAATGGCCATGACGCGCCAGCGCATCGAAATACCGGAGCTGGCGGAGCGTCACGTTCAGCATCAGCAAATCTTATTGCAGCGATCATTAAAGTCAACTTCCCCTGATCGAACGCGACGCTTAGAGTGGTTCTACCTGGTCAAAGGCGCGAGTTCGACGCCACCAGAGGAGGTATTCATGGACGACACTTCGAAGTGCCCGTTTTCGGGCGGAAAACCCACGCGCGTGAACCGCGACTGGTGGCCGACGCAGCTCAATATCGAGGTGCTGCACAAGAATTCCGACAAGTCCGATCCGATGGGGAAGGACTTCGATTACGCCAAGGAGTTCAAGTCGCTCGATCTCAACGCGGTGATCAAGGACCTGACCGCGCTGATGACGGATTCGCAGGAATGGTGGCCGGCCGATTTTGGTCACTATGGCGGCCTCATGATCCGCATGGCCTGGCATAGCGCGGGCACCTATCGCATCACCGACGGCCGCGGTGGCGCCGGCGCCGGACAGCAGCGCTTTGCACCGCTCAACAGCTGGCCCGACAACGCCAATCTCGACAAGGCGCGCCGTCTGCTGTGGCCGATCAAGCAGAAATATGGCCGCAAGCTCTCCTGGGCCGATCTGATGGTGCTCGCCGGCAACGTCGCGCTGGAATCGATGGGCTTCAAGACCTTCGGTTTCGCCGGTGGCCGTGCCGACGTCTGGGAGCCGGAAGAGCTGTATTGGGGGCCCGAGGGCACCTGGCTCGGCGATGAGCGCTACAGCGGCGAACGCCAGCTGGCCGAGCCGCTCGGCGCGGTGCAGATGGGCCTCATCTACGTCAATCCGGAAGGCCCCAACGGCAAGCCGGATCCGGTCGCCGCGGCCAAGGACATCCGCGAGACCTTCGCGCGCATGGCGATGAACGACGAGGAGACCGTCGCGCTGATCGCCGGCGGCCACAGCTTCGGCAAGACCCACGGCGCGGGCGATCCCTCGCTGGTTGGACCGGAGCCGGAAGCGGGCGCGCTGGAAGATCAGGGCCTCGGCTGGAAGAGCAAGTACGCGTCCGGTCACTCCGGCGATGCCATCACCAGCGGTCTCGAGGTGACATGGACGACGACGCCGACGAAGTGGAGCAACAACTTCTTCGAGAACCTGTTCAATTTCGAATGGGAGCTGACCAAGAGCCCGGGTGGTGCGCAGCAGTGGACGGCCAAGGGGGCCGACGCGATCATTCCCGATGCTTTCGACAAGTCGAAGAAGCATCGGCCGACGATGCTGACGACCGACCTCTCGCTGCGCTTCGATCCCGCCTATGAGAAGATCTCGCGCCGCTTCCTGGAGCACCCGGATCAGTTCGCGGACGCCTTCGCCCGCGCCTGGTTCAAGCTCACCCATCGCGACATGGGACCGATCCAGCGCTATCTCGGCCCGCTGGTGCCGAAGGAGACGCTGATCTGGCAGGACCCGATTCCGGCGGTGAACCACGAGCTGGTCAGCGAGCAGGACATCGCCGCGCTGAAGAGCAAGATCCTGGCATCGGGCTTGTCGGTGTCCGAGCTGGTCTCGACCGCCTGGGCGTCGGCCTCGACGTTCCGCGGCTCGGACAAGCGCGGCGGCGCCAACGGCGCGCGCATTCGCCTGGCTCCGCAGAAGGACTGGGAGGTGAACGAACCGGCGCAGCTGTCGAAGGTGCTCGGCAAGCTGGAGGCGATCCAGAAGGACTTCAACGCCTCGTCGGGCGCGAAGAAGGTCTCGCTGGCGGACCTCATCGTCCTCGGCGGCACCGCTGCGGTCGAGAAGGCCGCGAAGGATGCCGGCGTCGACGTCAAGGTCGGCTTCACGCCGGGCCGCATGGATGCTTCGCAGGAGCAGACCGATGTGGAATCTTTCGCACCGCTCGAGCCGCGGGCCGATGGCTTCCGCAACTACATCGGCAAGCGGCATCAGTTCATGCAACAGGAAGAGGCACTGATCGATCGTGCACAGCTCCTGAGGCTGACCGGTCCGGAGATGACCGTGCTGGTCGGCGGCCTGCGCGTGCTCGGCGCCAATGCGAACGGTTCGAAGCATGGCGTCTTCACGTCGAAGGTGGGTACGCTCAGCAACGACTTCTTCGTCAACCTGCTCGACATGAGCGCGCAGTGGACGCCGGTCGCCGACGGCAGCTACGAGGCACGCGACCGCAAGACCAATGCGGTGAAGTGGACCGGCACGCGCGTCGACCTCATCTTCGGCGCGCACTCTCAGCTCCGCGCCTTCGCCGAGGTCTACGCGACCTCGGATGCGAAGCAGAAGTTCGTGCAGGACTTCGCCAAGGCCTGGACCAAGGTGATGAACCTCGACCGCTACGACATCGTGGCGTGAGGCCGGTACACCTCTCCCGCTTGCGGGAGAGGTCGGTGCGAAGCACCGGGTGAGGGCTCTCACCTCGTTGGGAATCTCTCTGAGGAAGCAGCCCTCTCCCCGACCCTCTCCCGCAAGCGGGAGAGGGGGCGCAGATCGCCCGGAGCGAGCACAAAACAAAAAGGGCGGCCTTTCGGCCGCCCTTCGTGTTTTCGATAAGTAGCAGACTTACTCGCCGGCGGCTTCGCGCGGGGCCTTCTCGCCCTCGCCGCCCTTGCCCTCAAGGTCTTCGCCGGTGGTCTGGTCGACCACCTTCATCGACAGGCGGGTCTTGCCGCGATCGTCGAAGCCGAGCAGCTTGACCTTGACCTTGTCGCCTTCCTTGACGACGTCGGAGGTCTTCTGCACGCGGTTGGCCGCGAGCTGGCTGATGTGAACGAGGCCGTCCTTGGAGCCGAAGAAGTTCACGAACGCGCCGAACTCCATCACCTTGACCACGGTGCCGTCGTAGATCTGGCCGACTTCCGGATCGGACGCGATCGACTTGATCCACTTGATCGCGGCC
This sequence comes from Bradyrhizobium sp. LVM 105, assembly GCF_003957705.1. Lineage (NCBI taxonomy): Bacteria > Pseudomonadati > Pseudomonadota > Alphaproteobacteria > Hyphomicrobiales > Nitrobacteraceae > Bradyrhizobium > Bradyrhizobium sp. LVM 105. Next base: position 282,978 of record NZ_QZMV01000003.1, read on the forward strand.
TTCATCGCCTCGCCGTCGCTGGAAGCGACCTTCACGGTGCCGTCGTCCTCGATGTTGACCTTGGCGCCGGTCTTCTCGACGATCTCGCGGATCACTTTGCCGCCGGTGCCGATCACTTCGCGGATCTTGTCGGTGGCGATCTTGAAGGTCTCGATGCGCGGCGCGTACTCGCCGAGCTCGGCGCGCGCGTTGGTGAGCGCCTTCGCCATCTCGCCGAGGATGTGAATACGACCTTCCTTGGCCTGGCCGAGCGCCACCTTCATGATTTCTTCGGTGATGCCCTCGATCTTGATGTCCATCTGGAGCGAGGTGATGCCCGCTTCGGTGCCGGCCACCTTGAAGTCCATGTCGCCGAGATGGTCTTCGTCACCGAGGATGTCGGAGAGAACCGCGAAGCGCTTGTCTTCGAGGATCAGGCCCATCGCGATGCCCGCGGTCGGCCGCTTCAACGGCACGCCGGCGTCCATCAGCGCCAGCGAAGCGCCGCAGACCGAGGCCATCGAGGACGAGCCGTTCGACTCGGTGATCTCCGAGACCACGCGGATCGTGTAGGGGAACTCGTGATGCGGCGGCAGCACCGGGTGGATCGCGCGCCAGGCCAGCTTGCCGTGGCCGATCTCGCGCCGCTTGGTGCCGCCGAGGCGGCCGGTCTCACCGACCGAGTAGGGAGGGAAGTTGTAGTGCAGCAGGAACGTCTCCTTGTACGTTCCCGACAGCGCGTCGATGTACTGCTCGTCCTCGCCGGTGCCGAGCGTGGTGACGACCAGGCCCTGGGTCTCGCCGCGGGTGAACAGCGCCGAGCCGTGAGCGCGGGGCAGCACGCCGACTTCGGCGACGATGTTGCGCACGGTCTTGCTGTCGCGACCGTCGATGCGCTTGCCGGTGTCGAGGATGTTCCAGCGAACGATCTTGGCTTCAAGCTCCTTGAACACGGCGCCGATGCGCAGCTTGTCGTATTTCGGCTCCTGCCCTTCGGGGAAGTAGTGCGCGATCACCTTTTCCTTGACCTTGCCGACCGCGGCGTAGCGATCCTGCTTGACCGGAATGGCATAGGCGGCGCGCAGCTCCTGCTCGACGAGGCCGAGCATTTCCTTCTCGAGCGCGGCGTTGTCGATGACGGTGACTTCGCGCGGCTCCTTGGCGGCCTTCTCGGCCAGCTCGATGATGGCGTTGATCACCGGCTGGAAGTGGCGGTGACCGAACATCACCGCGCCGAGCATGATGTCTTCGTTCAGTTCCTTGGCTTCCGATTCCACCATCAGAACGGCGTCGGCGGTGCCGGCGACGACGAGGTCGAGCTGGGTGTCGACCATCTCGTCGAGCGTCGGGTTGAGTACATATTCGTCGTTGACGAAGCCGACGCGGGCCGCGCCGATCGGGCCCTTGAACGGAGCGCCGGACAGGGTCAGCGCAGCGGACGAGGCCACCAGCGCGACGATATCGGGATCGTTCTCCATGTCATGCGACAGCACGGTGGCGATCACCTGGGTCTCGTTGCGCCAGCCATCGACGAACAGCGGGCGGATCGGACGGTCGATCAGGCGGGAGACCAGCGTTTCCTTCTCGGTCGGACGGCCCTCGCGCTTGAAATAGCCGCCGGGAATGCGGCCCGCAGCGTAGGTCTTTTCCTGGTAGTCGACGGTCAGCGGCAGGAAGTCGACGCCTTCGCGCGGCGCCTTCGCCGCGACGACGGTGGCAAGCACCACGGTCTCGCCATAGGTGGCGACGACGGCGCCGTCGGCCTGGCGGGCGATCTTGCCGGTTTCAAGCTTGAGAGGGCGTCCGCCCCAGTCGATCTCGACTGAATGCTTATTGAACATAGAGGTCTTCTTTCATGGGTTCTCGAAAGAGGGGACGGCTCTCGAAAAACAAAAACCATGCGCAAGATTGCGGGACGCTGATCGGAGCGGATGATCAGCGTCCTGCGATCCTGCCATGGTTTTTGGATTTCGGATGGCGTCCATCCTTTCGGGTCATACGGGCGCCTTGCCCGTTGTGCCCAGCCGCCGGATTGCTGCTGGACTGTCAGTCGGCACGAACGCGAACACCGAACCTTCGGTCTTCGCCCTTCATGCCCCGGATGCCGGCCGTCGACGGCCCGCATCCGACGCGCGCGCAGCCTCGATCAAAAAGCTTAAAATAAGCGCCTTCGTTCGAAACCGCGTGCGAAAACGCGCGCCGGTGGCGCGCGCAGGAACTCTTAACGACGAATGTTGTGCTTCTCGAGCAGCGCCTTGTACCGCGCCTCGTCCTTCTTCTTGAGGTAGTCGAGAAGCGAGCGGCGGGTCGAGACCAGCTTCAACAGGCCGCGACGCGAATGGTTGTCCTTCACGTGGGTCTTGAAATGGCTGGTGAGGTTGTTGATGCGTTCCGACAGGATCGCGACCTGAACCTCGGGCGAGCCGGTGTCGCCGGCTTTGGTGGCATTCGTCTTGATGACTTCCGCTTTGCGTTCTGCGGCAATCGACATCGTCAATTTCTCTCGTTGCGACCGGGGCTGGCAGTCAGGCCGGTCAGGTTGAACACACGCTTGGGGATGATTTCGCCATTGCCGACTTCAGCAAGCGCGAGAAGCCGGCCTGCCACCGTGACATAGACTGTGCCGCTACAAGTGGGCGCATCCCGTCCGCGCAACAAAACGGCCTGGCCCCGATGGAGCCTTGCCGCATCAGCCCGAGTGACGGCCAGTGCCGGGATGTCGTCCAGCGCGGTCTCAACGGGCAAAAGCGCGTCGGCGAGGCTGCCCTCGCCGGACGCGGCTCTATCGCACAAAGCCTCCAACTGATCCAGCGGAATCATGTCGTTTTCGCCAAATGGGCCGACCAGGGTCCGCCTGAGCGCGCAGATATGGCCAAAAGTGCCGAGAATCCGGCCCATATCTCGGGCCAGCGCCCGGACATAGGTGCCCTTGCCGCATTCGGCCTCGAACACGGCGTGGTCGTTATCCGGTTGATCCACAAGGGTTAAATGGTGAATCTCGACCGGGCGGGGGGCCAGCTCCACGACCTCGCCGTCGCGGGCAAGGTCGTAGGCGCGCTCGCCCTGGACCTTGATCGCGGAATAGCGCGGCGGGATCTGCTCGATCACCCCGGTGAAGCGGGGCAGCAGGGCCAGAATGGCCTCCCGGGTCGGACGCTGCTCGGAGGTCGCGGTCACCCGGCCCTCAATGTCGTCGGTGTCGCGCTCCTCGCCCCAGCACACCGTGAACTGGTAGCGCTTGCGGCCGTCCATGACGAAGGGAACGGTCTTGGTGGCCTCCCCGAGCGCGATCGGCAGCCCGCCCGAGGCGAGCGGATCGAGCGTGCCGGCGTGGCCGGCGCGCTTGGCGTTGAACAGGCGCTTGAGCACCGCAACCGCCTGCGTCGAGGTCATGCCGATCGGCTTGTCGAGCACGACCCAGCCGTGGACGTCGCGCCGGTCGCGGCGGACCTGGTTGCCCTTCTGCTGCTTGGCGCGCGGATCGTTGTTGACGCGGCGCGGCTCGTGATGCGGCTCCGAATTGCCGTCCATCTCCGCGAAATTATTTTTCTGCACGTCGCGCTGATCGGCCTGTTCGCCGCTGATCGTGTCGTGAGCCGGGTCCATCGTCATCGTTCTTCTTCCCGATCCGTCTCCGGATCCTGTTCCAAGTCCTGTTCGAGATCCTTCTGCACCGCAGGTGTTCGCAAAAGTTTCTCGATCCGTTCCGCTTCGTCGAATCGTTCGTCGACGCGGAAGCGAATGTCGGGTGCAAATTTCAGGTTAACGCGCCGCGCGACCTCGCCGCGCAGGAACTTCTTGTTGCGTGCGAGCGCAGCGAGGACGATCTCGGTGTCGCGGCCACCGAGCGGCATCACGTAGACCGTCGCGAGCTTCAGGTCGGGCGACATCCGCACCTCCGGCACGGTGATGATGTGACCCTCGAGATCCGCATCATGCACATTGCCTTGCGCCAGAATATCGGCCATCGCGTGGCGAACCTGCTCGCCGACGCGCAACTGACGTTGCGAGCCACCGCCGGGTGCGGAACTCTTTTTCTGATGATGGCGTGGCATTCTCGAAATCACCTCGTCATGCCCGTGTTCGGGACACGGGCATTGTCACTTGTCCTGTTGAAACGAAGAGGGGTGGATGGCCGGAAAAAATCCGGCCATCGCACTCCCGCAATTTCAGCTCAAAAAGATCCGGGCGCTTCGGTAAGATTTGGACTTACAGGGAGCGCTGGATCGTCTCCACGCGGTAACACTCGATCACGTCACCGGCACGCATGTCGTGGTAGTTCTCGAAGGCCATGCCGCATTCCTGACCGGACTGGACTTCCTTCACTTCGTCCTTGAAGCGCTTCAGCGTCGAGAGCTTGCCCTCGTGCACGACGACGTTGTCGCGGATCAGGCGCACATTGGCGCCGCGTTCCACGGTACCGTCGGTGACGCGGCAGCCCGCGACCTTGCCGACCTTGGAGATGTTGAAGATCTCCAGGATCGCGGCATTGCCGAGCATGGTTTCGCGCAAGGTAGGCGCGAGCAGGCCGCTCATCGCCTTCTTCACGTCGTCCACGAGATCGTAGATGATGTTGTAGTAGCGGATCTCGATGCCGTTGCGCTTGGCGGCCGCAGCGGCTTCCTTGTTGGCTCGAACCGAGAAGCCGATGATCGCGGCGTTGAAGCCTTCGGCCAGCGTCACGTCGGATTCCGAGATGCCGCCGACGCCGGCATGCAGGATGCGGGCTGCGACTTCGTCGGTGCCGAGCTTCTCCAGCGAGCCGAGGATCGCTTCCAGCGAGCCCTGCACGTCGGCCTTGATGATCAGCGGGAATTCCTTGCGGCCCGCGGTCTTCAATTGCGACATCATCTGCTCGAGCGAGCCGCGCATGCCGGAGATCGAGGCCGCCGCGTTCTCGCGCTTCTGGTGCGCGCGGTAGCTGGTGACCTGGCGGGCGCGGGCTTCGTTCTCGACCACGGCGAGACGGTCGCCGGCTTCCGGCGGACCGTTGAAGCCGAGCACTTCGACCGGCACCGACGGACCTGCTTCCTGCACGGTCTCGCCCTGATCGGAGATCAGCGCGCGGACGCGGCCCATCTCGGCGCCCGCGACGATGATGTCGCCGACGCGGAGCGTGCCGCGCTGGACCAGCACGGTCGCGACCGGGCCGCGGCCGCGGTCGAGCTTGGCCTCGATCACGGTGCCCTCGGCCGGCCGTTCCGAATTGGTCTTGAGGTCGAGGATGTCGGCCTGGAGCGCGATCATCTCGAGCAGCTTGTCGAGATTGGTCTTGTTCTTGGCGGACACCTCGACGTCGACGACGTCGCCGCCGAAGGATTCGACCTGCACCTCGTGCTGGAGCAGCTCGGTGCGCACGCGCTCGGGCTTGGCGTCGGGCTTATCGATCTTGTTGATGGCAACGATGATCGGCACGCGCGCGGCCTTGGCGTGATTGATGGCTTCGACCGTCTGCGGCATCACGCCGTCGTCGGCCGCGACCACCAGCACGACGATGTCGGTGACCTTGGCGCCGCGGGCGCGCATCGCGGTGAACGCGGCGTGGCCGGGCGTGTCGATGAAGGTGATCTTCTTGCCGCTCTCGGGCGATACCACCTGATAGGCGCCGATGTGCTGGGTGATGCCGCCGGCTTCGCCGGAGACGACGTTGGCGTGACGAAGCGCATCGAGCAGCGAGGTCTTGCCGTGGTCGACGTGACCCATCACGGTCACCACGGGCGAGCGCGTCTCGGTGTCGGTGGAATCGTCGACCTGGTCGAACAGGCCCTCTTCGACGTCGGAGGCGGCAACGCGCTTGACGGTGTGACCCAGCTCCTCCGCGATCAGCTGCGCGGTGTCGGCGTCGATCACGTCGGTGATCTTGTGCATCGCGCCCTGCTTCATCAGCATGCGGATGACGTCGACCGCGCGTTCGGCCATGCGGTTGGCGAGTTCCTGGATGGTGATCGCTTCCGGGATGACCACCTCGCGGATCAGCTTCTCCTTGGGCTCGTTCGAGGCGTGGCCCTTCAGGCGCTGGGTGCGGCGGCGGAACGAGGCGATCGAGCGCTCGCGGACTTCGTCGGCGTTCAGCGCGGTGACGACCGTCAGGCGGCCGCGCTCTTTCTGCGGGCCGGGCTTGTGGGTGGTCTTGGGGGCTGCGGCAGGACGCGCGGCGCCGCCGGGACCGCGACGGATCTGGCGCGGACCATCGTCCTCGTCGGGTCCGGCTGCGACCGCGGGTGCGCGACCCAAAGGTCCGCCGGCCGGTCGCGGCGTGCTGGTTCCGGGGCGCGCTGTCGTCGTTCCCGGGCGTGCCGTCGGGGTTCCGGTTCGCGCTGCGGGCGCTCCGGGCCGCGATGTTGCAGCGGCCGGGGCCGCCACCGCGGCGCGCGGCGCGGATTGCGGCTGCTCGCCTTCGCCGAAACGCTTCTTGGCCTCGGTCTCGGCCTTGCGCTTGGCCTCGTCCTCGTGGCGGTGGCGCTCTTCCTCGGCCTTGCGGCGGGATTCGGCGGCCTCGCGCTCGGCGCGTTCGGCGGCTTCGCGGACCGCGCGGCGCTGGGCCTCTTCCTCGGCCTGACGGCGCTCTTCGACTTCGCGCACCTTGGCATCGGCCAGCGCGCTGGCGCGGGCGGAGCGTTCGTCCTCGGTCAGCGTGCGCAGCACCACGCCGGAGCCGGCGTTGCGCGGCGGCGCGGGGCGCGACGGGGCGGGCGTGGGCGCGGCCGGCGCGGGCTTCGCCACCTCGGCAGCCTGCGGCTCGGGGGTACCGTCGATGCGGCGCTTGCCGCGCTTCTCGACCACGACCTGCTTGCTGCGGCCATGGCTGAAGCTCTGGCGCACAGTGCCCGTTTCGACGCGCGGCTTGAGCGATAGCGTCTTGCTCGGAACGCTCAGCTTCTTGTCGCCAGGGGTCTTGGTATCAACCATTCAGCAGTCCTAATCCTGATTTATCAGTGTTGTGCGTTGCCGCACCGTCCAATTGGGTCGTCGTTGTCGCTCAGAAATCCTGGCCGTGCTCTTCGGCAGTCTTGTCATCGTCCGCCATCCGGTATCGGACCAGCATCTGGCTACGTGACAGGAATGACTTGCTCGCCGGGCCCGCGAGCAGGGCAGCATGTATCACATTTGACCGGGTCAGTGCCAAATCCAATTCTACCGATTTCAGCGCGGTGACGACGGGAATCTGCGGCTTGGCGCCGCGATTTCCGGCATTTTGACGTGCCAGCATGTCCAATTTGCGGATTCCGTCCGCGGCCCCGTCGCTGGCGTGGATCAGGACCTCGACCGTGCCCTCCTTCAGGGCGCTTTCGACCTTGCCGAAGCCGGTCACGATCTGGCCGGCCTTGGCGGCGATCCCAAGGGCTTCCGTCACGCTCCGAACCAGGAGCGCCTCGATGTCGGCAGGAAGCGTCTGGGGGATGCGCAGCTCGCGCTTGAAGGCTTTGCTAAATTGGTGACGCCGTACCGCTTCCGCAACCACCCCGCGGGAGGCCGTGAGCCACATGCCGCGTCCGGGCAGCTTGCGCTTGAGATCTGGAACTACGTCGCCCTGCGGCGAAATAACGAAGCGGATCAGCTCGTCGATCGGCCGGACCTGCCGACTGACAGCGCACATCCGCATGGTCGCGGACCTTTCGGTCCGCGGTCCATGGTCGAGTTCGCTGTCCATATTGGCGAGCATCCGGGCGACATCCTCCTTCGCCTTCTAAATCGCGTGTTCTCTAAGCAAGACCGGCCTCCGCTTGCGCTGAATACGCCTCAGGCCGGCTGATCTTCGGTCGCCTCAGCCTCCTCGGTGGGCTTGGCGAGATCGGCTTCGGTGATCCAGCCGGCCTTGACGCGGGCCTGCATGATCATCGCTTCGGCATCGTCGCGGGAGATATCGATGCCGTCGAGCGCGCCCGGATGTTTGGTGGGCTCGCCGCCTTCCTTGCGCTCGGTCCAGCCGACCAGATCGTCGGTGGCGCAGCCGGCGAGGTCCTCGACCGTCTTGATGTCGTTCTCGCCGAACTTCACCAGCATCTTGGAGGTGACGCCGGGCACGTCCTTGACGGCGTCCTCGACCCCGAGCTCCTTGCGCCTCGCCTCGATCTCGGCTTCCTGCTGCTCGAGATATTCGCGGGCACGGCTCTGGAGCTCCTGCGCGGTCTCCTCGTCGAAGCCCTCGATGCCGGCGAGTTCCTTGAGGTCCACCATGGCGAGTTCCTCGACCGAGGTGAAGCCCTCGGACGCCAGCAGCTGGCCGACCACTTCGTCGACGTTGAGCGATTCCATGAAGACGCGGGTGGAGTTCTCGAAGTCGGCCTGGCGGCGCTCCGATTCCTCCTGCTCGGTCAGGATGTCGATGTCCCAGCCGGTGAGCTGCGAGGCCAGACGCACGTTCTGGCCGCGGCGGCCGATCGCCAGCGAAAGCTGGTTGTTGGTGTCGGGCACGACGACCTCGATGCGCTCGCGGTCTTCGTCGATGACGACCTTGGACACTTCGGCCGGCGCCAGCGCGTTGACCACGAAGGTCGCGATATCCGGCGACCAGGGAATGATGTCGATCTTCTCGCCCTGCAATTCGTTCACCACGGCCTGCACGCGCGAGCCGCGCATGCCGACGCAGGCGCCGACCGGATCGACCGAGGAATCGCGGGAAATCACGCCGATTTTCGCGCGCGAGCCCGGATCGCGGGCGACCGCCTTGATCTCGACGATGCCGTCATAGATTTCCGGCACTTCCTGCGCGAACAGCTTCGCCATGAACTGCGGATGGGTGCGGGAGAGGAAGATCTGCGGGCCGCGGGTCTCGCGGCGGACGTCGAAGATGTAGGCGCGGACCCGGTCGCCGTTGCGGAACACTTCGCGCGGCAGCATCTCGTCGCGGCGGATGATGGCTTCGCCGCGGCCGAGATCGACGATCACGCTGCCATATTCGACGCGCTTGACGACGCCGTTGACGATGTCGCCGATGCGGTCCTTGAATTCCTGGTATTGCCGGTCGCGCTCGGCCTCGCGCACCTTCTGCACGATCACCTGCTTGGCCGACTGCGCGGCGATGCGGCCATATTCCAGCGGCGGCAGGGTATCGGCGATGGTGTCGCCGACCTGGGCACCGGGATTGGCGCGCTGCGCGTCGACCAGCGAGATCTGGTTGGAATGATTTTCGACCTTGTCGACCACCAGCATGTGGCGCGACAGCCGCAGCTCGCCCTTCTTCGGGTCGATCTCGGCGTGAACGTCGGTCTCGCTGCCGTAACGGGCGCGCGCGGCCTTGGCGATGGCGTCCTCCATCGCCGCGATGACGATGCCGCGGTCGATCGATTTCTCGCGCGCAACGGCGTCGGCGATCTGGAGCAATTCAAGTCGATTGGCGCTGACTGCCATGGCTAGTCTCCTTGGTCAGGATCGATCTCGCCGCGCCGCGCGCGTTCGGCGGCAAGGCGATGCTTCTTCGTGTTGGTCGGGGCCGGCTTCTTCTTCGGCTTGGTGTTCTTGGTGATCTTCGCGCTGATCTCCGCGTGCGGCGGAGCCGGCGGCTCCAGGCCGAGATCCCTGCGCATCTTGCGCTCCTCGGCCTTGCCGCGGCGCATGGATTCGGCGATCAGCTCGTCGGTCAGCACCAGCCGCGCCTCGCCGATATCCTCCATGGTCAGGAGCACGTCGGGGTTGTCACCCGGCTTGGCGTCGTCGCGACGCAGGTGCACGCGGTCGCCTTCGACGGCACCGAGCGTGCCGCGGAACCGCTTGCGTCCCTCATGGGCGACCGCCATCTCGATCTTCACCAGATGGCCGCAATAGCGCTCGAAATCGGAGCGGCGGACCAGCGGACGGTCGATCCCCGGCGAGGAAATTTCCAGCCGATAGGCGCGATCGATGGGGTCGGCGACATCGAGCACGGGGGAGAGCGCCCGCGAGATCGCCTCGCAATCTTCGAGCTGCATCGAGCCGTCCGGCCGCTCGGCCATGATCTGCACGGTGCAGCCGGCCTCGCCGGAAATGCGGATCCGCACCAGCCGATATCCCATGCCTTCCAGCACCGGCGCTGCGACCGCGGACACCCGTGCTGCCACGCCCGGCTCGACCACGAGTCTCGGCTCGGCCAGCAATTCGGCGTCCGTGGAACCAGGGTTCGGCTCGGTCATGTCCAGGGTCAGGCGCTCGATGGTTAAGGCTTGGTTAAGGTTTCAAAGCCCGCTTCGGAACTTCCCCGACACGCGTCGGGCCGCATCTTCCGCCACGCCGCGTTCAGGTAATAAAAAAGAGCGGGTCCTTTCGGGCCCACTCTCACTACGCGGATCGCATGAGAAGATGAATTGGCGCTGATATAGCGCTTTCCCCCTGCCCGGACAAGGCCCATTGCGGGGGAACGGGGCCTTTTTGCGCCGGTCCGCGACCCACCTGCGGCAACGCTTCCTTCACCTGGGCAGGCTAAATTCCCCGATTGTGGGGCGGCTTGGACCAAGGGCGCACCCGCGGCGTGCCCTGATCGAGTTGCGTTTTCATGACCGTTGCCACGTCGCTCATTCCCGGACTGGACGATATCGTCAAACGCGGCGATCCGCGGCGGCGCGGCGAGATCGCGCGCGCCATCTCCGAATTGTACTTCCAGGATTCCGCCAATCTTCGGCCCGAACTCATCGATCTCTTCGACAATCTCCTGATCGATCTCGTCCCGCATGCGGAGCTTGCCTCGCGCGCCGACCTCGCCGAGCGCTTCTCGCACCTGAACAACGCGCCGCCGCACCTGATCAATCAACTCGCGCGCGAAAACGAGATCATGGTGGCGGGCCCCGTGCTGCGCCGCTCGCCCGTGCTCGATGACGCCGCTCTGGTCGAGATCGCCCGGCTGAAGGGCCAGGGCCATCTGCTGGCGATGACGGAGCGCCCGACATTGTCGGCTGCCATCACCGATGTGCTGGTCGAGCGCGGCGATCGCGACGTGGTGCGACGAGCCGCCGGCAATGCCGGCGCGTCGTTCTCGCCCGGCAGCTATTCCGAGATGATCAAGCGCGCGGCGCGGGACGGCGTGCTGACGCTCAAGATCGGCCAGCGCAACGACCTTTCGGGCGAAAACCTGAAAGAGCTTCTCGACGGGACGCTCGACGTCATCCGCCGGCGCCTCTCCACTGTGGTCAATCCCGCGCGCCAGGTCGAGATCAAGCGCGCGCTGGCGGCGATCGAGGAAGCCGCGCTGCCGCCCGGACCCCGGCGCGACTTCTCGGCGGCCCAGCGCACGGTGCTCTCCTTGCATCGCGAGGGCCATCTCGGCGAGAGCGCGCTGCTCGGCTTCGCCAAGGCGAACAAATACGAGGAATCGATCGCCTCGCTCTCGGCGATGTCCGGCGTCCGCCTCTCGGTTCTCGAACGCCTGATTTCGGGCGACCGCTACGATCCGATTCTCATCGTCGGCCGCGTGCTGAATCTGGGCTGGCCCACGGTGCGCGCGCTCATCCTGCTCTGGTACGGACCGCATCGCATTCCCGCCGATGCCGACATCGAAGCCGCGCGCGCGAACTTCACGCGCCTGATGCCGACGACCGCCGAGCGCGTCGTGAATTTCTGGCGCAACCGGCAGACGATTTAGCGCCGCGCTCCGTCATTGCGAGCGGAGCGAAGCAATCCAGCTTTCTCTCCGGAGGCATTCTGGATTGCTTCGTCGCTTCGCTCCTCGCAATGACAACTAACCAGTTCTGCGAAACCGCAAGTAAGCCGCCTTGCGTCCTTCGCGCGCGGCCTTCCGGCCGTAGCGCGTCATGGTGTAGCCGGCCCATGGCTGCCTGAAGTCGTCGGCGCGTTCGGCAAGCCAGACGAAGTCCTGCGAGCGCGCAAGATGCGACAGCGTCCAGGCGCAGTAATCGTCGATATCGCAGACGAAGCGGAATTCACCGCCTTCCTTCAGTACGCGCGCCATCGCGGCGATCGTGCGGTCCTGAACGAAGCGCCGCTTCCAGTGCCGCCGCTTCGGCCAGGGATCGGGGTGGATCAGGTCGATCCGCGACAGCGATGCCCTGGGCAACCAGGCCAGCAGCTCGGCGGCATCGCCCGCAAACAGGCGGATGTTGCCGATATTGGCGGCCTCGATCTGCGCGAGGATCTTGGCCATGCCGTTGACGTAGGGCTCGCAGCCGATGAAGCCGGTCGTTGGGAATTTCTGCGCCTCGGCCGCGAGATGCTCGCCGCCGCCGAAGCCGATCTCGAGCCGCACATCTTCGGTCGCGGGGCCAAAGATCTCGCGGGCGTCCGCCGGCGTCTCACTGTGAATGTCGAGCGCAAGATGCGGCAGCAGATGATCGACCAGCTCGGCCTGGTGCTGCCTGAGCTTGTGGCCCTTGCGGCGCCCGAAGAAGGCGCGCTCGCTGTCGTCGCGATCGGGCTCCGATTTGCGCTCGCTCATCGCAGCGTCTGATACAGGCGATGCAGCAGCCGCGCGCGCGGCGCAAGCGAGGAGACATAGAGCTGCTCATAATGGGTGTGCGCGCCCTTGCCGTCGACGCCGAGCCCGTCCAGCGTTGCGGTATGCGGAGCGGTGAAATTGCCGTCCGAGCCGCCGCCGGTGTGAGTATCGATCAGCTCGAAGCCGATCTCGCCGGCGAGCGTCTTCGCATGTTCGAACAGCGCGGCGCCCGCATTGCTCTTCTCGTAGGGCGGGCGGTTGAGCTCGCCCGTGACGGTGACGGTGACGCCCTCGGTTTTCGAGGTCAGGGCGAGAATCCTGCCGACGAACTCGTCTGCGTCACCGAGGCTCAGCACGCGCAGGTCGACTTCAGCATAGGCCTCTTCCGGCGTGACGTTGGGGCGCGTGCCGCCGCGCACCACGCCGACATTGACGGAGACGCCACGCGCGAGGTCGTTCATCCCTTCCAGCGCCAGGATGACGTTGGCGAGCTCGCGGACGGCGCTGCGGCCGTCTTCGGGCCGCGAGCCGGCATGCGCCGGCACGCCCTTGACGAACACGCGGAAGCGTCCGACGCCCTTGCGTCCGGTGACGATCTTGCCGCCGTCGCGCGCCGGCTCCGTCACCAGCACGTATTTGGCCTTGCGTCCTTCCTGCTCGATGAGCGCGCGCGAGGTCGGGCTGCCGATCTCCTCGTCGGAGGTGAACAGGTGCGTGATGCCGAGCGGCGAGCGATTGGCCGTCGCACACAGCGCGCCAAACGCGTGATGGGCGATGTAGGCGCCGCCCTTCATGTCGTAGATGCCGGGACCGAAGGCGACGTCGCCTTCGACCTTGAACGGCAGGCGTTCGATGAACCCCATGGGATGGACGGTATCGAGGTGACTCAGCACCAGAATACCCGGCTGGTCCTGGCCCCAGGTCGAGCGCGCCAGGAGATGATCTCCGCAGCCGTCGACGCCGGCGACACGCTCGAGCGTGACGGGCAAGTCGCGATATTGCTCCGCCACCTCGGAGACCAGCTTGTTGACCTGCTCAGGCGCTTCCGTCGGCGTCTCGATCTCGACCCAGTGGCGGATGCCATCGAGGATAGTTTGGGAATCGAACCAATTTGTGCTGGCCATGAGTGCATCTGTGCCTTTGAATCGCATCACCGAAGCGGACGCACGTCGAAGCGCGGCCACAAATGACGACATAGGCCAGATTTCACGCGGTCTCAAATCGCCATCGGGACGGCGCGTCAGCGCTTGTCGGGGCCTTCCCGGGCCGCGATCTGCTCGACGAGATCGACGATCGAGCGGCGCATCTTCGAATCGGTGATTCGCGTGAACGCCTTGGTCAAGGCCAGGCCTTCGGAGGTCGCGAGAAAATCCGAGACGTAAGAGGGCGAGGCGCCTTCGCTGAAGCCATCCGGCCCCGGCACGCCGCTCGGACCGCCCTCGAACAGAAACGACACCGGCACCTGCAGAATTTCGGCGATCTGCTGGATGCGGCTCGCGCCGACCCGGTTGGTGCCCTTCTCGTATTTCTGGATCTGCTGGAAAGTCAGGCCCAAAGCGTCACCGAGCTTTTCCTGACTCATGCCCAACATGATGCGGCGCATACGCACGCGACTGCCGACATATTTGTCAACAGGGTTGGGCGCTTTCGACATTTCCTCAGCCCTCCAAACACCACCTTAAGCGCAATCAATCGGAGTGCCTCAGGTGCAAGCAACGTCAAATCAAACCCTGTTATTGGGAAACATTGCGGAGAAATTTAGCAACGCACCACTGTCTTTTGCAGCCGGTGCAGAATGGGGAGCCCGCGTGCAGTCTGTCAACCGTGGGACTACGGTTGTCAAAAGTTTCCGGCTACCTTCGCGGCGATGGCGCGATCAGCTCTGCCGCTTGCTGACGCGTCGGCGGAGGGCCAGAAACACGGCCAGCGCGACAAGCATGGCTGCGGGCGCATCGCCCACCCGCGCATAGACGGTCGGCGGGATCGCGGCGGGCAAATTTGCATCCAAAATGCCCTCGATTCCAAGTCCGAGGCTGGAAACAGTGCGGCCCACCGGATCGATCACTGCGGAGATGCCGGTATTGGCGGAGCGGACCAGCGGCAATCCGAGTTCGACCGCGCGCATCCGCGACTGCTCCAGATGCTGATAGGGACCGGTCGAAATGCCGAACCAGCCGTCATTGGTGAGGTTCACGATCCAGCCCGGACGTTCGTTGCGTCCGGCAACCTCGCCGGGAAAGATCGCTTCGTAACAGATCAGCGGCAGCACGGGCGGTGCGCCGGGGACCTGCAGCGCATGCCGTACCGTGCCGGGAATGAAGCCGCCGCGCACACGCGTCAGTTGCTCGAATCCGAGCTTCTCCATCAACGACTGGTAGGGCAGAAATTCGCCGAACGGCACCAGATGCAACTTGTCGTACACGGTCAGCACGCTGCCGTCGTGGTCGATGACATAGATCGAATTATAGGCACGCGTGATCGGCGTGCCCCGCGGCAGGTCGGGCGCGCGGACCGAACCCGTGATCAGCACGGTGCCTTTCGGAAGAAGGTCGGCGATCTGCGCCATCGCGTCGGCTTCGCGGGTCAGGAAGAACGGAAAGGCGGATTCCGGCCAGATCAGGATGGTGGCATCGCGCACGCCGGTCGATTGCGGGCCCGAGGCGCGGTCCGACAGCGCCAGGTATTTCTTCATCACCTCCGTCTTGGCGGCGTAGTTGAATTTCGCGTCCTGCTGAAGGTTCGGCTGCATCAGGCGCAGCTTGGCGCCTGCGACCATCGCGGTCGGATGCAGCGACAGGCGGATCGCGCCGAAAATGCTCATGACAATCAGGAGCCCGATGGCCGCCGCCGGCACGCGCCACGGCAGGCGGCGATCGGGCGTGCGGTCGATCAGCGTTGCCGGGCTCGCGAAGATCGCAACAGCCAGGAACGTCATGCCCCACAGGCCGATCAGCGACGCCGTCTGCGCCAGCGCCAGCGGCTCGGACAACGCATAGCCGAACGCGTTCCAGGGGAAGCCGGTCAGCGCGTGGCCGCGCAACCACTCGCTGATGGTGAGGCTTGCTGCGAGCGCAAGCACGCGCGTGGCGTTCTTGGTCCAGAGCAGGCGCGCCAGCGCAAAGCCGATCGCCGTGAAGATGGACAGATAGGCCGGCAGGCCGAGCACGGCGAACGGCGTCAGCCAGGCGAACACATCGGCATCGACGAAGAAGGCGTAGCCGATCCAGTACAGCCCGGGCACGAAATAGCCGAGCCCGAACCAATAGCCGGTCAGCGCGGCAACGGGAACGCCGCCATATCGGCCGGCGCCGGCGCCGTCGATCAGCCAGACCAGCACCGGGAAGGTGATGAACAGCACGGGGAAGAGGTTGAACGGCGCCAGGGCCAGCACCGACAGCGCTCCGCACCCCATCGCGATGACCGCGCGCTTCCATCCCCAGGCGAGGATGATGGCGAGCGCGATTTGCCGAACTCGCTGGAACGGACTCACTGTTGGCTGGTCCCGTCGCTCGGCGGCGGGCTGGGTGTGTCGCTGGCGGGCGGCTGGCCGCTGTCCGGCGTGGCCTCGCGGCGGCTTCTCTCGCGCTGGGTCCGCGGCGCGGGACGCTCCTT
Organism: Bradyrhizobium sp. LVM 105; assembly: GCF_003957705.1. Classification (NCBI taxonomy): domain Bacteria; kingdom Pseudomonadati; phylum Pseudomonadota; class Alphaproteobacteria; order Hyphomicrobiales; family Nitrobacteraceae; genus Bradyrhizobium; species Bradyrhizobium sp. LVM 105. The sequence goes on from NZ_QZMV01000003.1 coordinate 298,930, forward strand.
CCGCGTCGAGATGCGCAGCCGCTTGACGCGGCGCGGATCGGCATCGAGCACCTCGACCTCGTAAGTGCCGGGGCCGGAGATCACCTCGCCGCGCACCGGCAGGCGCCCGACGAAGCTGACGAGATAGCCGCCCAGCGTCTCCACCTCCTCGCCGGCCTCGCCGGTGACGAAATCCTCGCCGATCACCGAGCGGACGTCGTCGAGGCTGGCGCGGGCGTCGGCGATGAAGGCGTTGTCGGGCAGGCGCACGATCGAAGGCGGCTCGTCGCTGTCGTGCTCGTCGTCGATCTCGCCGACGATCTGCTCGACGATGTCCTCGAGCGAAACCAGCCCGTCGCTGCCGCCATATTCGTCGACCACCAGCGCGAGGTGAATGCGCGTGGCTTGCATCTGCGCGAGCAGGTCGATCGCTCGCATCGACGGCGGCACGTAGAGCAGCTTGCGGATGATGCGCGCTTCCTCGAGTGGCAGCGCGAGATCGACGGCGCGCAGGTCGAGCCCGGCCGGCAGCGGCTTCTTGCGCTTGGTCTTGGTGATTTCCGACACGCGGGCGCGCACGGTCATGAAGGCGAGCAGGTCGCGGATGTGGACGATGCCGACGGGATCGTCGAGCGTCTCGTTGTAGACCACGAGGCGCGAATGGCCGGCGCTCTCGAAGCGGTCCATCAACTCGCCGAGCGGGATATCCCGCTTCACCGCGACGATGTCGGCGCGATGCACCATGACGTCGGCGATGCGGCGCTCGTGCAGACCGAGGATGTTGCGCAGCATGGTGCGCTCGACCGCCGAGAAGCCGGAATCGCCAGGCGTGGTCGCATCGAGCACGACCTGGAGGTCGTCGCGTACCGATCCCGCCTTCCAGCCGAACAGCGTGCGGATGGCGCGCAACAGCCAGCCATCGGCGGTCGGGCGCAACACCTCGCCCGGCGTCACCACGGCCGGCAGATTGGCCGTGTTGCGCGGATTGTCGTGGACCGGGTCGGAATCGGGCATCTCAGTGCGTCCCCGCGCGGTCTGCATAGGGATCTGGGATTCCAAGGTGCGCCAGGATCTGGGTCTCCAGCGCTTCCATCTCCTCGGCGTCGCTGTCGTTCTCGTGGTCGTAGCCGATCAGGTGCAGGAAACCATGCACGGCAAGATGGCTCAAATGGTGGTCGAACGGCTTTTGTTCCTCGTCCGCCTCGCGCCGCATGGTCTGGTAGGCGATCGCGATATCGCCGAGCATGCGCGGCGCATCGCCCGGCTTCCAGCCGCCCTCCGGCTGGAGTGCGGGAAACGATAGCACGTTGGTCGGCTTGTCGATGCCCCGCCAGTTGCTGTTGAGGGTGCGGATGCCGGCGTCATCGGTCAGCATCACGGCCACTTCGGCGTCGGCAACGTCTTCATCGACGCTTTCGGCGGCGGCCGCGACCGCGCGCTGGATCACGGCTTCGGAATCGGGCTCGTGCTGCCAGCAATCGGCGACGACGAGGACTTCGGTCATGGGAAGGTTGGGATGGGACATGGTGTTGTCTGGGACGAAAAGGCGCCGTGTCCGCGCCCTCCGGGGTCCAGCTGTTGCCTCGTCAGGATTGGCCGGTGGCCGGCCGCTGCGGCGAACCTTCGTAGGCGGCGACGATCCGCGCCACGAGTTCGTGGCGGATCACGTCCTCGGCCTTGAAATGAACTTGGGCAATGCCCTCGACGCCGTTCAACAGGCGGGTCGCTTCGGCGAGGCCCGAGGTCTGGCCGTTCGGCAGGTCGATCTGCGAAGGATCGCCTGTGACGATCATGCGGCTGTTCTCGCCGAGGCGGGTCAGGAACATCTTCATCTGCATCGACGTGGTGTTCTGCGCCTCGTCCAGGATGATGGCGGCGTTGGTGAGGGTGCGGCCGCGCATGAAGGCGAGCGGCGCGATCTCGATCTCGCCGGTCTGCAGCGCGCGCTCGACGATGCGCGCATCCATGAGGTCGTAGAGCGCATCGTAGATCGGGCGAAGATAAGGATCGACCTTCTCGCGGAGATCGCCGGGCAGGAAGCCGAGCCGCTCGCCGGCTTCCACCGCCGGGCGCGACAGGATGATCTTGTCGACCTCCTTGCGCTCGAACAGCTGCGCGGCATGCGCCACCGCGAGCCAGGTCTTGCCGGTGCCGGCCGGGCCGATGCCGAACACCAGCTCGTGGCGCTTCAGCGCGCGAATGTAGGAGTCCTGCGCGGCGGTGCGCGCGCGCACCGGGCGCTTGCGCAAGTTGATGCTGTCGAAGGCCGATTTGGCCGATTTGGCGTCGAACTCGAACAGCGAGCCCTGGGCGATCACGGCGCGGATCGCGCCTTCGACCTCGCCCTGGTCGAGATCCTGTCCCTTCACGGCTTGCGCGTAGAGCATCTCGAGCACGCGGCGTGCGGCGTCGCAGCCGTCGCGGGTACCGCCGATCGTGATGTGGTTGCCCTTGGAATCGACGACGACGCCGAGCCGCCGCTCGACCTGCGCCAGGTGCTGGCCGTAAGGGCCGACCAGCGCGGAAGCGGCGCGGTTGTCGTCGAAGTCGATGACGACCTGGGTCTCGGGCGGAACTTGCATGTCGCGGTCAAATTTGCGGCTGGGAGCGAACGAAGACGAATCCGATGCGCTTTTGGGCAAGGGTTCAGGCTCCACTGGCTTGCGATAAAGCGGTCTCGCGCGCGTTTCGCTGCGTCACGAGCTCGCCGAGAAAGCTGTAGCGTTCGAGGCTGTCGATGCGGACCGGCAGGATTTGTCCGATGATGTCGGGCGGGGCCATCACATGGGCGGGCTGAAGGAAGGCGGTGCGGCCGACGATCTGGCCCTCCTTGCGCGCCGGACGCTCGAACAGCACGTCGACCGTTGAGCCAATCGCAGCCTTGTTGAAGGCCGATTGCTGGCTATCGATCAGTTCCTGGAGCCGCTCCAATCGCTGGTCCATCTCGGCGGGGGACACCGTCTCCTGCATGTCCGCGGCCGGCGTTCCCGGCCGGGCGGAGTATTTGAACGAATAAGCCGCAGCGTAACCGATTTGCGTGACAAGCGCGAGGGTGGCGAGAAAATCTTGCTCGCTCTCGCCGGGGAAGCCGACGATGAAATCTGATGAAAAAGCAATGTCTTGGCGCGCGGTGCGGAAACGGTCGATGACCCCAAGGTAATCGGCGGCGGTATGTTTGCGGTTCATGGCCGCCAGAATCCGGTCCGAGCCCGACTGCACCGGCAGGTGCACGAACGGCATCAGGGCACCGAGATCGCGATGGGCCGCAATCAGGCTGTCGTCAACGTCGCGGGGATGGCTGGTCGAGTAGCGCAGCCGCGCGATGCCAGGAATGGTCGCAAGATGTTCGAGCAATCGGCCGAGCGGCCAGGTTTTTCCGTCAGGCCCCTCGCCGTGATAGGCGTTGACGTTCTGCCCGATCAGCGTGAGCTCGCGCACGCCGTTGTCGGCGAGCCGCTTCACGTCGTCGACGATCTTCGCGACAGGGCGCGAGACTTCCGAGCCCCGCGTATACGGCACGACGCAGAAGGTGCAGAATTTGTCGCAACCTTCCTGCACGGTGACGAAGGCCGAAATGCCGCGCGCCCGGATCGCATCGGGCCTGGGCTGGGCCAGGAAGCCGAACTTGTCGGCGGCCGGAAATTCGGTCTCGATCGCGCGGCCTTCGTTGCCGGCGCGCTTCAAGAGCTCCGGCAGATGATGATAGCTCTGCGGCCCCACCACGACGTCCACGACCGGCGCGCGGCGCACGATCTCCTCGCCCTCGGCCTGCGCCACGCAGCCGGCGACCGCGATCTGCATCGCGCGGCCGCCGCGCGCGGCCTCGTCCTTGGCGACGCGCAGGCGCCCGAGCTCGGAATAGACCTTCTCGGACGCCTTTTCGCGGATATGGCAGGTGTTGAGGATGACGAGATCGGCCTCCTCGGCGCTCGCGGTCTCCACGAATCCCTCCGGAGCCAGCGTGTCCACCATGCGCTGGGCATCGTAGACGTTCATCTGGCAGCCATATGATTTGATGTGCAGCTTGCGCGGCGGCGTCATGGAACCCGAAAATGGCGGTGGAGGACGCCCTTCAGATATAGGCTGGGGCGGCGAAAATCCAGCGAATGGGCCCTCCAGACCCGTCATTCCGGGGCGCGACGCAGTCGCGAACCCGGAATCCGGAGGTTTTAGCGCGAGATTCCGGGTTCGATGCTGTGCATCGCCCCGGAATGACAGCAATAATCAGCCCGCCAAAGCGTCTGCCTCGACCCGCCGGACCAGCTCGGGCAGCTGATGCATATCGGCAAAGAGCAGGTCGGCGCCGGCCTCGCGCAGCGTTTCGGCATAGCCGTCGCGGCAATGGCTGCCCCCGTAAAAGCCGAACACCGTCATGCCGGCGGCCCGGGTACCGGCTATCCCGGCCAAGCTGTCCTCGATCACGACGCAACGCTGGGGCGGCACGCCCATTTCCTTGGCCGCGAACAGGAACAGGTCCGGCGCAGGCTTGCCGTTCTTCACTTGCGAGGCCGAGAAGATATTCGGCGCGAGGCGCTCGTAGAGACCGGTGCTCCCGAGGCTCACGCGCATGCGCTGATGCGAGCCGCTCGATGCGACGCAGACGCGCTGGGTGACGACATCGAGCACGTCATGGATACCTCGGATCGCCTCGAGGTCGGCCTCGAACGCGCGGAACAGCTCGTCCTGGAGATCGCCGTGATAGGCCTCGGGCAGCTTGCGGCCGAGCTCGGTCTCGATCTCAAGATTGGCCTGTTTTGTCGAACGGCCGAGGAAGCGTTCGAACACCTGCTCGGACGTGATCGGATAGCCGTGCCGCGTCAGCACGTCGGCATGGGCGCGGCAGGAGATCACCTCGCTGTCCACGAGCACGCCGTCGCAATCGAAGATGATGAGATCGATGGACATCAGTTCGCGGTGAGGTTGAGACGACTGGTGCGGTGCGGACGCTGCCACCTCTCCCCGCCGGGGAGAGGTGAAGCGACGCCGCCGGTGTGCCGAATTCGCAAGGGCACTAACTGGTCGGCTTGTCGTCGTCGAGCGGGACGCAATAGAGTTCGAGCCGGTGGTCGACCAGCTTGTAGCCGAGCTTGCGGGCGATCTCCGCCTGCAGCTTCTCGATCTCTTCGGAGGTGAACTCGATCACCTTGCCGTCGCGCAGATTGATGAGGTGGTCGTGATGGCTGTCGCGCATCGTCTCGTAGCGCGCGCGGCCCTCGCGGAAGTCATGGCGCTCGATGATGCCGGCATCCTCGAACAGCTTGACGGTGCGATACACGGTCGAGATCGAGATCTTGTCGTCGACCGCGACGCAGCGCCGGTACAGTTCCTCGACATCGGGGTGGTCGATCGCTTCCGCAAGCACGCGGGCGATGACGCGGCGCTGCTCGGTCATGCGCATGCCGGTGGCGGCACAGCGCGCCTCGATGCCGGACGCCTTGGATGCGGAAGAAGGTTTCAGTGCGGTCATTGTTTGTCTGCCTGCCGGGGGCGCTTTCTGGCACCGATGTTACGACAAGTCACGTCGCATCAGAAGGGCGTTCAATTGTTCCCCGTTCGGTTGCTTATAGTAGCGTTCGCGGCGCCCGACCACCATGAATCCGCACCCGGCGTAGAGCCGCCGCGCCGGCTGGTTGTTTTCCTCGACTTCGAGAAATATTGTGCGGACGCCGCGCCCGGCGAGGTGGCCGAGATGGGTCATCAGCAGCATGCGGGAGAGGCCGCGGCCGCGATAGGCCTCGTCCACCGCGATCGAGAGGATCTCCGCTTCGTCCGCCCCGATCCGGGATACCGCGAAGCCGATGGTCCTGCGTCCCAGGCGCAAGCGGTGCACCAGCGTGTTGCGCTCATTGAGCATAGTCTCGAATTCGCCTTCGCCCCAGCCGTGCGCGAAGGAGGCGCCGTGAAGCTGCGCCAGCCGCGCGGCGTCGCGCATGGATGCGGGCTCGACGGCGGCGGTGCCGCCGCGCCACCATTGCGACAGCCATCTCATCATGAGGTTGCAGCTTGTGCTGCGAACGGCGGCTGTGCGGCGGGCTTTGCGTCGGGCGCCTTCAGGTAGAACGGCCGCGCCGGATTTGTCTCGGGGTCGGCCGCGGCGCCGAGCCATGCGACCCAGCCGATATCCGGCGCTGCTTGCGCGTCGACCGCGACCGGTTGCTCGCCATCTTTCGGCCAGCGCTCGGCGAGGATGTTCGCGGCATTGCCGACCAGATGCGGCGCGCCGAACTGCGAGGCTGCGATCGCCTCGTCGATGGCAGCGACGCGCGGCCGCACCAGCTGGCTGCCGTCGCCGGCGACGATCTGGAAATAGACATGGTCGTGGCGCGCGTCGATCGCGGAGATCACCGGTGCCGATTTGCTCTGGCCGACGATGGTGGCGGCGTAGGCCGACAAGGTGGTGAGGCCGATTGCCGGCCGCTCGGCCGCGAGCGCAAGGCCGCGCGCCGCCGAGATGCCGACGCGCAGGCCGGTAAAGCTTCCGGGACCGACAGTGACCGCGATGCGATCGAGCGCGGTGAAGGCGAGATTGGCCGATCGCATGACGCGCGCGATCATCGGCATCAAGGCTTCGGCGTGGCCGCGCTTCATCAGAAGCTGCTCCTGCGCAAGGAGCTCGGCCGCTTCGGTGTCGAGCACGGCGACGGAGCAGGCGTCGAGCGCAGTATCGATGGCGAGGATCAGCATGGAAAAGCGAATGGCGAGTGGCGAATGGCGAGTAGTCTAGCGGACCACACGCCCATCCGCCATTCGTCTCGCACGATTTGCAGGGCCCCCGATATGCCGCCTACGTCAACCGTCATTCCGGGATGGTGCGTTAGCACCAGACCCGGAATCTCGAGATTCCGGGTTCGGTCCTCCGGACCGCCCCGGAATGACGACTTCGTCGTCACATCGGCCGGACTTCGACCACGTCGGGCACGAAGTGCTTGAGCAGGTTCTGGATGCCGTGCTGGAGCGTTGCGGTCGATGACGGGCAGCCGGAGCAGGCGCCCTTCATGTTGAGATAGACGATGCCGTCCTTGAAGCCGCGGAAGGTGATGTCGCCGCCGTCATTGGCGACCGCCGGCCGCACGCGGGTCTCGATCAGATCCTTGATCATGTCGACCGTTTCGGCATCGGCCTCGTCGAAGAACTCGTCCTCGTCGTCGAGATCGGCATCCTCGGCAGCCGCGCCGTCTGCGAGCAGCGGCGCGCCGGACATGTAGTGCTCCATGATGGCACCGAGGATCGCGGGCTTGAGCTGCTGCCATTCACCGCTCGCCTTGGTCACGGTGATGAAATCCGATCCATAGAACACGCCGGTGACGCCGGGCACCTCGAACAGCCGTTCGGCCAGCGGCGAGCGCGTAGCGGCCTCGCGGCTCGAAAACTCCACCGGGTTGCCGTCGACGACGACGCGGCCGGGAATGAATTTCAGCGTGGCGGGATTGGGGGTGGCTTCGGTTTGAATGAACATGGTTTTCTCCAGACGTCGCCGGTTCAAGGCCGGCGCGTTGCCCTATCCACTAGCAGATGGCGATGGCGAACGCACGATCAAGGGGAAGGAATGGAGTTTCAAAGCAAGATCATTAGGTTAGCGCTCGCCCAAGAGTTCCTGCGCCGTCATGGCCGGGCTTGTCCCGGCCATCCACGCCTTGCCTGGTCCCGCGAAGAACGTGGATGCCCGGGCCTTCGCCGCGCCGAAGCGGCTACGGCCGCGCAGGCGGGACAAGCCCGGGCATGACGAGCCCCGATTGCCGCATGTCAGATCGAGGTACCTACGACAGCGAATCCACGCTCTGGTCGCTCAGCGCGCCGGAAATGATCGTCACGGGGATCGGGAACGTCCCCACCGCGTGCGCGAGCAACGCGACCAGCGGCCCTGGCCCCTCCGCGCCGGGATTGGCGGCGAGCACCAGCATGGCGATGTCGGGGTCCTCGTCGATCACGGCGAGCAATTGTTCCATCGGCGCGCCCTCGCGGATCACCCGCTCCGGGGTGATCGCGGCGATGCCATTGGCGCGGCCCGCGGCGCGGTCGAGCGCGGCTTCGGCGGCTTCCTGCGCCTCGGCCCGCATGATGTCGGCGACCCCCAGCCATTCCTGGCTCTGCTGTTCGGGCTCGACGATGCGCAGCATCACCACGCCGCCGCCGGCGCGAATCGCCCAGCGGCTGGCATAGTAGACCGCGCGATCCCATTCAGCGGTGTCGTCGACGACGACGAGGCATTTGGGCTTGTGACCCGGCTCGAAGCAAAGTCGCTTGCTGGTCATGCATGTCCCGGCGAGTGCATGGCGCGCATGCTGCCACACTCCCGCAAGCTTGGGGAGAGGAGATGCGGGTCGGCGCTCGGGCGCCGACCGCTTTCAGCGCCGGTGGATGAAGCCGACGATGTCCTTGGAGAGCTTCATGGTCTCGTCGGCGATCGCGCGGGCGCGGTCGGAGCCTTCGTTCAGGATCGCGTCGATATGGCCGGGGTCGGCGACGAGGCGCTTCATCTCGCCTGCGATCGGCGCCAGCTTGGTCACGCACAGCTCCGCCAGCGCGTTCTTGAAGCTGGAGAACTGGCCGCCGCCGAAATCGCGCAGCACGTCGGCCTTGGAGCGGTCGGACAGCGCGGCGAAGATGCCGACGAGATTGTCGGCCTCGGGGCGGGCTTCGAGACCCTTTTCCTCGGTCGGCAGCGGCTCCGGATCGGTCTTCGCCTTGCGGATCTTCTGCGCGATGGTGTCGGCGTCGTCAGTCAGATTGATGCGCGAATTGTCCGAGGCATCCGACTTCGACATCTTCTTGGTGCCGTCGCGCAGGCTCATCACGCGCGTCGCCGGGCCCGTGATCAGGGGTTCCGGCAGCGGGAAGAACAGGCCGTCATTGGCGCCCTGCGCGCGGATGGAATCGCCGAAGTCGTTGTTGAACTTCTGCGCGATGTCGCGCGAGAGCTCCAGATGCTGCTTCTGGTCCTCGCCGACCGGAACGTGGGTGGCCCGGTAGAGCAGGATGTCGGCCGCCATCAGCACGGGATAATCGAACAGCCCGACCGATGCGTTCTCGCGGTCCTTGCCGGCCTTCTCCTTGAACTGGGTCATGCGGCCGAGCCAGCCCATGCGCGCGACGCAGTTGAAGATCCAGGCGAGCTCGGCATGGCCGGAGACCTGGCTCTGGTTGAACACGATGTGCTTCTTGGGATCGATGCCGGCTGCAATGAACGCCGCTGTGACCTCGCGGGTGTTGCGCGTGAGCTCGGCCGGGCCGCCCCAGACGTCGATGCCTTGCGTGATCGCGTGCATGTCGACGACGCAATAGATGCAGCTGTGGGTTTCCTGCATCTTCACGAAATTGACGATCGCGCCGAGATAGTTGCCGAGGTGCAGATTGCCCGTCGGCTGGACGCCCGAAAAGACCCGTTCAACGAATGGCATGGTCAGCCTTCCCATAGGTATTCGGCCGTCGTTTCCAACAGCGGCGCTGCCCCGTCAAGGGTATTTCGATAGCTCGCGGTCTAGGCGGACCGTTTCAATGCATTCACCGCCTCGCGCCAGGAGGCGGCACCGAGGATCTGCAGCAGCACGCCATAGACGGCGATGCCGGCCCCGATCTGCAGGCCCAGCACGACGAAGCGGACGAGGCCGTGGGCCTCTGAGGGCACGAGGTCCGTGGTCAGCCAGAGCAGGGCGCCCATCGCGGCCGCGGCGAGCACGATCCGCGGCAGCCGGTTGCGGGCCGCCGCATCCACCGAGAAGCCGAACTCGGCCGCACCTTTCCGGAGCAGCGAGAGCGCGCTGCTCCAGGCGCCGGCCGCGATGCTCGCTGCAATTCCGCTCGCGCCGAAAAAATGGCCGAGCAGCACGGCAAGCACGACAGCGACCGCAAAACCTTTGGCGGTGGCGAGAAGCGGCGTCATCGTGTCGCTGCGGGCATAGAAGGCCGGCGACAGGGCCTTGATCAGCACGTGGGCCGGCAGGCCCAGCGCCAGCCACATCAGCGCTCGCGCGGTCGCCATGCTGTCCTCAGTGCCGAAGGCGCCATGCTCGAACAGCAGCCGCACGATCGGCTCGGCCAGCACGATCAGGCCGAGCGTCGCCGGCAGCGCCAGCCCGGCCGCCAGCTCCAGCGCGCGCGATTCGGCATGCACCACCGCCTCCCGGTCGGAGCTGGCGACGGCGCGCGTCAGCTCCGGCACCAGCACGGTGCCCATGGCGACGCCGACGATGCCGAGCGGCAGCTCGATCAGCCGATTGGCGAAATAGAGCCAGGACACCGCGGACGGCGTCGCGGATGCGATGATCGCGCCGGCCACCATCAGCCATTGCGGCCCGGAGCTTGCGATCATGCCGGGGACGGCCTTGGCGAAGAAAGCGCGCATCTCGTTGTCGAAGCTGAGGCGCAGCGGCATCGCGAGGCGTGCGCTTCGCTGCGACAGCAGCATCAAGAGTTGCAGCAGCCCGGCGATGCCGACGGTAGCCGCCAGCAGCCAGGCGGCGACGCGCGCGTCGGCATGCCAAACGAGCAGCATCGCGATCGCAGCGATCAGTGCGATGTTGAACAGCAGCGGCGAGAAGGCCGTGAGGGCGAAGCGACCCTGCGCGTTCAGCAGGCCCATCAGCACCGTGACGGGTCCGGCGAAGGCGAGATAAGGCAGCATCAGCCGCGCGTTGGCTACGGCCAGATCGAGCGTCGCACTGCCGAGAAAGCCGGGCGCGATCACCGTGATGATCAGCGGCATCGCCAGCGCGATCACGATCGAGATCGCGACCAGGGCCGCGCTGACCGTGCCGAGCACGCGTCCGGCGAAGGCGGAAGCGGCTTTCGTGCCATCGCGGTCGCGGACGCGCAGCCAGGCCGGGATCAGCGCCGCGTTCAGCGCCCCCTCGCTGAGCAGCCGGCGCACCACGTTGACGAGCTGGAATGCCGCCAGGAACGCGTCCGCCACGGCGCCGGTGCCCAACAGGGCGGCAATCATGGAATCGCGGGCAAAACCCAGCAGCCGCGAGGCCAGTGTTCCCGTCGAGACGGTCAGGAAGGAGCGGATCATTGCTCTTTATTCATCCCGTTGCTTGCTCGCGCACGGCCGGGCGTGATAGGCCGCAAGCCGGATTTCAGGCTGACAGGAAGCGGATTTCCGCAGGGATCGCAATCCGCCAAACAGGATCAAGGTGAATGGCTGACGTGAAATATGACGTTCTCGGCATCGGCAACGCGCTGTTCGACGTGCTGGTCAGGACCGACGAGGCCTTTCTGGCCAAGCACGGCATGACCAAGGGCAGCATGTCCCTGATCGACGAGGCGCGGGCGGCGGCCATCTACAAGGACATGGGGCCGGCCACGGAAGTCTCCGGCGGCTCGGCGGCCAACACCATCGTCGGCATCGGCAGCCTGGGGGCACGCGCCGCCTATGTCGGCAAGGTCAAGGACGACCAGATCGGCAAGCTCTATGTCCACGACATCCGCGCTGCCGGCGTCGCCTTCAACACGCCCGCCGCGGCGGACGGCCCCGCCACCGGCTGCTCCTACATCCTGGTCACCGATGACGGCGAGCGCACCATGAACACCTATCTCGGCGCGGCGCAGGACCTGTCGCCCGCCGACATCGATCCGGCCGAGATCGCCGGCGCTGCAATCGTCTATCTCGAGGGTTATCTCTGGGACCCCAAGAACGCCAAGGACGCCTTCGTCAAGGCGGCCAAGATCGCCCACGATGCCAAGCGCAAGGTGGCGCTGACGCTGTCGGATTCGTTCTGCGTCGACCGCTATCGCGACGAGTTTGTCTCATTGATGCGCAACGGTACCGTCGACATCGTGTTCGCCAACGAGTCCGAGCTGCATTCGCTCTACATGACCTCCGACTTCGACACCGCGCTGAAGCAGCTGCGCAACGACGTCAATCTCGGCGTGGTCACCCGCAGCGAGAAGGGCTGCATGGTGGTCTCGTCTGAAGATGCCGTCGCCGCGCCGGCCTTCCCGGTCGACAAGGTGGTCGACACCACCGGCGCCGGCGATCTGTTCGCTGCCGGCTTCCTGTTCGGCCTGGCGCGCAATCTCGCCTACAAGCAGTGCGGCGAGCTCGGCGCACTCGCCGCCGCCGAAGTGATCCAGCACATCGGCGCCCGTCCGCTGGTGTCGCTGAAGGAGCTGGCCGGCCAGCGCGGGCTGACGGGTTAGGGCGCGTCTCTTTCCCCGTCATTGCGAGCTCATTCTCCGCTGTCGTCGCCCGGCTTGCCGCCTTCGCTGAAGCTTCGGCGTGCCGAGCGCTCGTGTGGGCCTCGGCGTAGCCTTAGCGGAGCCGGGACCGGGCGACCCAGTATTCCAGAGGCGTCAGTGGTTCAGCCGGGAAGCCGCGGCGTACTGGATTCCCTGCTTTCGCGGGGAATGACAGCGTGATTGGGGAGGCAGCGCAAACCCCTCACGCCGTCTTCGCCGCCTTCAATCCCAGCCGCTGCTCCACCGCATCGCGCATCACGAATTTCTGGATCTTGCCAGTCACCGTCATCGGAAACTCGTCGACGAACTCGACGTAGCGCGGGATCTTGTTGTGGGCGATCTGACCGTCGCAAAAGGCGCGCACCTCCTCGGCCGTTAGCGTCTCGCCCGGCCTGACCCGGATCCAGGCGCAGAGCTCCTCGCCGTAGCGGGTGTCCGCCACGCCGAAGATCTGCACGTCCTGGATCTTGGGGTGGCGATACAGAAACTCCTCGATCTCGCGCGGATAGAGGTTCTCGCCGCCGCGGATCACCAGATCCTTGATACGGCCCACGATGTTGCAATAGCCCTCGTCGTCGATGGTGGCGAGATCACCGGTGTGCATCCAGCCATTGGCGTCGAGCACGTCGGCGGTCTTTTCCTTTTCCTCCCAATAGCCCAGCATGACGCTGTAGCCGCGGGTGCAGAGCTCGCCGCGTTCGCCCCGCTTGACGATCCTGCCTTCGAGATCGACGACCTTGACCTCGACATGCGGGTGAATGCGGCCGACGGTGGAGACGCGCCGCTCGAGCGGATCGTCGGTTGCGCTCTGGAAGCTGACCGGGCTGGTCTCGGTCATGCCATAGGCGATGGTGACCTCGCGCATGTTCATCTCGGTGTTGACGCGCTTCATCACCTCGATAGGGCAGGGCGCGCCGGCCATGATGCCGGTGCGCAGTGATTTCAAATTGAACGTCTTGAACTCGGGGTGATCGAGCTCGGCGATGAACATGGTCGGCACGCCGTACAGCGCGGTGCATTTCTCCTGTTCGACCGCGCGCAGCGTCGCGAGCGGATCAAAGCCCTCGCCCGGGTAAACCATGGTGGCGCCGAGCGTGACCGAGGCAAGGTTGCCCATCACCATGCCGAAGCAATGATAGAGCGGCACCGGAATGCAGATGCGATCCTGTTCGGTCAGGCGCATCGCGCGTCCCGTGAAATAGCCGTTGTTGAGGATGTTGTGGTGGGTCAGCGTCACGCCTTTCGGTGATCCCGTGGTGCCGCTGGTGAATTGGATGTTGACGGGGTCGTCGAATTGCAGCGCGGCGCCGAGCTTGGCAAGCCGTTCGCGATGCGCGGCCCCGCCCATCCCCGCGACCTCGTCGAACGGGATCGTGCCTGAGGCCGCCGGGCCGCCGATCTGGATCACCATCCGCAAGGCCGGCAATCGCGCCGCTTGCAATTGTCCGGGCGTGGCACCCGCCAGCTCCGGCAGTAGCGTGTTGAGCATCTCGATGTAATTGCTGGTCTTGAACGCGGTGGCGGTGACGATCGCCGCGCAGCCGACCTTCTTGAGCGCGAATTCAAGTTCGCTGAGGCGGTAGGCAGGATTGATCGTCACCAGGATCAGGCCGGCCTTGGCGGCGGCGAACTGGGTCAGCGTCCATTCTGGCCGGTTCAGCGACCAGATGCCGATCCGCTCGCCGCGTTCGAGCCCGAGCGCGAGAAAGCCCGCGGCGAGCGCGTCGACCCGCTCGGCGAATTCTCTCCAGGTCCATCTGACGCCGTGGCTGGGCGAGACCAGCGCCTCGCGGTTGCCCCAGCGCCGTACCGCACGGTCGAGGCTGCGACCGATGGTGTCGCCGAGCAGCGGCGTGTCCGAGATGCCGCAAACGTAACTGTCCGCTTTGTCAGCCAAATTGTCAGCCAAGCCGAAATCCTCCCGTCAAAATACCCAGCATAGTCTCTCAGTCGTCATGCCCGGGCTTGACCCGCCTGCGCGGCCGAAGCCGCTTCGGCGCGGCGAAGGCCCGGGCATCCACGTCTTTGTGCCTGCGGCTGCACGTGGATGGCCGCGACAAGCCCGGCCATGACGGGTGGTGAGAGCCGTTCTCACGCCGCCTTCTGCCCGCTGCCCGCATCGAGCCCGGCATAAACCCCGCGCTCGAATCCCGCGAACGCCTCCAGGCATTTCGCATCGGCGAACGGCAGCAGCTGCATCAGGATCACGCCGGTGACGTCGCGCGCAGGATCAATCCAGTAATAGGTGTTGGCGAGGCCCGCCCAGGCGAGGCTGCCGGCGCTGCGGCCTTCGGCCGTCTTGGCGGTGTTGATCATGAAGCTGAGGCCCCACTTCTTCACCTGCTCCGGATAGAGATCGACGTCGTTGGTGTACATCGGCGCCGATGTCGTCATCTTGGTCATGGCGAGTTCGCCGATGTGGTTCTGCGCCATCGTCGCAACGGTCTCGGCCTTCAACACCTGGTTGCCGTTGCCGCGTCCCTTGTTGAGGATCATCTGGGTGAACTTGATGTAGTCGGCCGCGGTCGAATAGAGGCCGCCGCCACCCATGTGGAATTCCGGCTCCTGCTCGAGCTCGAACGGAATCGATGCGAGCTGGCCGTCCTCGCCGCGCGCATGCATGCCGACGAGGCGCTTGCGCATGCTCTCGGTGATCTTGAACGCCGTGTCGCTCATGCCGAGCGGGTTGAACAAATTGTCGCGCAAGTAAGCGTCCAGTCGCTTGCCGCTGACGGCTTCCACCGCCTTGCCGACGAAATCGATGTTGGTGCCGTACTCCCAGCGCGTGCCGGGATCGGTCATGATCGGGGTCTTCAGCGCCGCGTTCTGGCAGGTGGTGATGGCGGGAATGCCGTGCTTGTCCAGATAGACCGCGAGATCGCCGTTCCACATATTGTAGCAGAAGCCGGCGGTGTGGGTCATGAGCTGGCGCAGCGTGATCGGCCGCTTGGCCGGCCGCAGCTTCGCCTCACCCTTGGCATCGAAGCCTTCAAGCACCTGCGGATTGGCGAGATCCGGCAATACCTCACCGATCGGCGCATCCAGCGACAGCTTGCCCTGCTCGACCAGCTGCATTGCGCCTGCAGTCGTCACCGCCTTCGTCATCGAGGCGATCCAGAACACGCTGTCGGCGGTCATCGGATCGGGCTTGGACAGGTCGCGCTTGCCGAACGCGCCCTGATACAGCACGTCCTTACCGCTCGCGGCGATCGCGACGACGCCGGGAATCTCCCTGGCCTCGCTCTTCTGACGCAGAATCTCATCGATCTCAGCTTTGCTTTGCATGGCGTTTCCTCGGATTTGATTATTGTTGGTAGCAACCGATTGTCCTCCCGCACGCTCCGCGCGGCAAGCGTGTCGGGATGCCCGCGGCGGTCGCGATGTCGTGACTTGACGGTCCGTGCTCCACGCAGGACGACAGGGGGCTGAACGCACACCCCGGCACAATCTTCGGTGGATGGCCGCACGTCGCAGTGACCGCGGATGGGCTCAGGCGATATGTTTCACCTGTTTGAAGCACTTGAAACATTTTGTGCGTTGCGGCGTTTCGGCTCGCGGCCAATCGGCCGGCGACGTTAAGACTTGATGCAAATTGGCGGCCCTGAAGCGGCCGCGAGGGGACCTCAGATGATTTCGACCTGGAGCGAATGGAAGCGCTATCCCCGTCCCGGACGGGGTGACAATTTGGAGGCGCCGATCTCGCCCGGCATTTACGAGGTCCGTCTCGCCGGCACCGGCGCGCTCTATTCCTTCGGCGCAGTCGACAATCTGGCGCAATCCCTGGCGCTGCTGCCGGTCGGCTCGAAGTCGTGGTTCGGACGTCGCAACGCGTCGGACGTGCCCGATCTCGAGTACCGGACCTGCGCGACCTCCTCGAAGGCCGACGCCAAGGCCGCGGCCGAGCGCATGATCGGCCGGCGCGAAACCTATATGAGCGGCGCGGCCTGATCCTCTCCGCGGCAGCGGTGTCACACCTTTCCCGGAGGGAGAGGTGAAGGGCCCGCGCTCCCAGCTTAATTGCCATCAGATGTGCGTTGCGGGGCGGTGCATCGGGCACCGCTTGCCCCTATATTCCGGGCCAATCCGATCGCCCTCAGGGAGTACGCCATGACACCGACCGCCGCCGCACGCGCCCCGCAAGCCACCGCCACCCTGCGCGACCGGTTGAAGGACCCCGCGCTCCTGAAGGAGGCGTGCTACATCGACGGCGCCTGGGTCGGCACGCCGATGTTCGCCGTCAACAATCCCGCGACCGGTGTCGAGCTGGCGAAGGTCCCGCAGCTCGGCGCGGACGAGACCACCAAGGCGGTTGAGGCCGCTCAGCGCGCCTTTCCGGGCTGGGCCAAGCACACCGCCAAGCAGCGCTCCAACATCCTGCGCAAATGGTTCGAGCTGATCGTCGCCAACCGCGAGGACCTCGCGCTGATCCTCACCTCGGAGCAGGGCAAGCCGCTCTCGGAGGCGCTCGGCGAGGTCGATATCGGCGCTGCCTATATCGAATTCTTCGCCGAGGAGGCGAGGCGCGTCTATGGCGAGACCATTCCGACGCAGCGGCCCGATGCGCGGCTGCTCGCGATCAAGCAGCCGATCGGCGTCTGCGGCGCCATCACGCCGTGGAATTTCCCGAACTCGATGATCACCCGTAAAGTCTCGCCGGCGCTCGCCGCCGGCTGCACCGTGGTGCTCAAGCCCGCCAACGAGACGCCGCTGTCGGCGCTGGCGCTGGCCGTGCTGGCCGAGAAGGCCGGCATCCCCAAGGGTGTGCTCAACATCGTCACCGGCGATGCGCCGCCGATCGGCAAGGTGTTGTGCGAGCATCCGGCGGTGCGCTTCGTCGGCTTCACCGGCTCGACCGCGGTCGGCAAGATCCTCTACCAGCAGGCTTCCGTCGGCGTGAAGCGGCTCGGCCTCGAGCTCGGCGGCAACGCACCCTTCGTGGTGTTCGACGACGCCGACATCGACGCCGCGGTGGAGGGCGCGATCGTCTCGAAATACCGCAACATGGGCCAGACCTGCGTCTGCGCCAACCGCATCTACGCCCAGGACAAGATCTACGACGAGTTCGTGAAGAAGCTGTCGGCAAAGGTCGCGGCGATGAAGATCGGCGATGGCACCGAGAGCGGTGTCACGCAGGGCCCGCTGATCAACATGAAGGCGGTCGACAAGGTCGAGCGCCACATCGCCGACGCCGTGAAGCGCGGCGCCAAGGTCGTGACCGGCGGCAAGCGCAGCGAGCTCGGCCGCTCGTTCTTCGAGCCGACGGTGCTCGCCGACGTCAAGCCGGATTCACTGGTGTCGCAGGAGGAAACCTTCGGTCCGCTCGCGGCGGTGATCCGCTTCAAGGACGAGGCCGACGTCATCGCGATGTGCAACGCCTCGCCGTTCGGCCTGGCCTCGTATTTCTACTCCCGCGATATCGGCCGCGTCTGGCGCGTCGCCGAAGCGCTGGAGTCGGGCATGGTCGGCGTCAACACCGGCCTGATCACCACCGAAGTCGCGCCCTTCGGCGGCGTCAAGGAAAGCGGCCTCGGCCGTGAAGGCTCCCGTCACGGCATGGAAGAATATGTCGAGATCAAATACGTGATGATGGCGGGAGTGTGAGACCGCCGTTCTCTCTCCACGTCATTGCGAGCGAAGCGAAGCAATCCAGAATCTTTCCGCACAGCCAGACTGGATTGCTTCGTCGCAAGAGCTCCTCGCAATGACGGAGCGCGCGGCGGCACCCGGGCCTAGATCTTCAGCTCCGTTCCGGTCACGCGCCGATACGCTTCCAGATACCGCTTGCTCGTCGCTTCCACCACGCTCGCCGGCAACGGCGGCGGCGGGGCGTCGCCGTTCCAACGGCCGGCACGGCGCTCGACGTCGAGATAGTCGCGCAAGGGTTGCTTGTCGAAGCTCGCCTGCGGCTGGCCGGGCTTGTAGGAATCGACCGCCCAGAAGCGCGAGGAATCCGGCGTCATGACTTCGTCGATCAGGATGATGCGGCCGTCCTTGTCGCGGCCGAACTCGAACTTGGTGTCGGCGATGATGATGCCCTGCTCGCGCGCCAGCTCCTCGCCCAGCGTGTAGATCGCGCGCGTCATGCTTTCCAGCGTGTAGGCGACCTCGTCGCCGACCACCGCGCGCATCTTCGCGATGGTGATGTTCTCGTCGTGGCCGGTCTCGGCCTTGGTCGCCGGACTGAAGATCGCCGGCTCCAGCTTCTCGCTCTCGACCAGGCCGGCTTTCAGCTTCTCGCCGGCGAGCGTGCCGCTGGCCGCGTACTCCTTCCAGGCCGAGCCCGAGAGATAACCGCGGATCACGCATTCGATCGGGAATACGGTGGTGCGCTTGCAGAGCATGGCGCGGCCGAGGATCTCGGCGCGGTGCGGTTTCAGCGCCGGCACGGCCGCGATGATCTCGTCGGTGTCGGCGCTGATCATGTGATGCGGCACCACGCCCTCGAGCTCGTTGAACCAGAACGCGCTGATCTGCGTCAGCACCGCGCCCTTCATCGGGATAGTCTCGCCCATCACCACGTCGAAGGCGCTGATGCGGTCGGTGGTGACGAGCAGCAGGCGGTCGTCGTCGACGGCGTAGATATCGCGCACCTTGCCGCGTCCGATCTTGGTCAGGGGCAGGTCGCTGGAGAGCATGGTGGACATCGTTATGGCTTTCGCAGGCAGGGCCTTCAGGCAATGAATCGGCCGCGCCGGATGGCGCAGCCAGAAACCCGATTAGCCTATTCCGGCAGCGGAATGAACTCGTGTTCCTGCGGAACTGCGGCGAAGCGGCCGGTTTTCCAGTCCTGCTTGGCCTGCTCGATCCGCTCCTTGCTGGAGGAGACGAAATTCCACCAGATATGGCGCGGGCCTTCCAGCGCATCGCCGCCGAGAAACATCATCCGCGTCGCCTTGAGCGCCTTCACGGTGATGCGGTCGCCGGGGCGGAAGATCAGGAGCCGCGGCCCCTCATAGCGCTCGTTCGCGATCTCGACCTCGCCATCGACGACATAGATCGCGCGCTCCTCGTGGTCGGGGTCGAGCGGCACGCTGGCGCCTTCCGCGGCCGTGACCTCGGTGTAGAACCAGGGCGAGACCATCGACACTGGCGAGGCAATGCCGAAGGCGGAGCCCGCGATCACGCGTGCAGTGAAATCGCGTTCCGAGATCATGGGCAGATCGCCCGCGCCGTAGTGCTGGAACGACGGCGCGATCTCCTCCGACCCGGCCGGCAGCGCGATCCAGCTCTGCAGGCCCAGCATCCTCTGGCCCGAGGCGCGCTGCGCATCCGGCGTGCGTTCGGAATGCGCGATGCCCCGTCCGGCGGTCATCAGGTTCATCGCGCCGGGCGCGATCTCCTGGACATTGCCCTCGCTGTCGCGATGCATGATCGCGCCGTCGAACAGGTAAGTGACGGTGGCAAGCCCGATATGCGGATGCGGCCGCACATCCATGCCCTTGCCGGAGACGAACTGCACCGGCCCAAAATGGTCGAAGAAGATGAACGGCCCGACCATCTGCCGCTTGCCGTGCGGCAGCGCGCGCCGGACGGCGAAGCCGTCGCCGAGATCGCGCGTGCGCGGCACGATGACGAGATCGAGCGCATCGCAGGACATGGGATCGCCGAGAACGGGATCGTTCGAGGGTTGCCAGCTCATGGTGGACTCCTTTTTGACCTTCTTGGACGCGAGCCTAGCAGGAATCTGCAGCGTCGTCGCGACAAAGCCCGGACAAGACGTCGTGTCGCAATGAGGCCTTATACTCCGCTGTCATCGCCCGCGAAGGCGGGCGATCCAGTACGCCGCAGCCTCTCGATTCATCACTGCTGTCTCGGATTACTGGATCGCCCGGTCAAGCCGGGCGATGACAGCGCTGGAGGTGGCTCTAGGCGTGGCATGCGGATGGTCCTTGAAAAACCTGGCACAACCAACGATGTTTGGCGGCCTTCAACTGCGACCGATCGCACCACCCGATGACCCTTGCCGCAACCGAGCTCGCCTTTCGCGCCGCCAGCGTCGCGCTGCTGCTGGTGCTGGCGGCGTCATTGCTCTCCGACTTCCGCAACGTGCTCGCGGCCCGGCTCGGTGCGGCCTTCGCGCTCGGCTCGGCCGCGCATGCGGCGAGCTATTCGGTCGGCGTCACGTCGCTGATCCCGCTATGGCACGCGCCGCTGATCGCGCTGTCGACCGGCAACATCGTGGTATTCTGGTTGTTCACGCGGGCGCTGTTCGACGATGAATTCCGCCTGCGCAGGTGGCACGGATTGGTCTGGGCGCTGGTGACGGCCTTCAGCTTCGCGGGCTGCGTCTGGATCGCGCCAGGCGGCCACGCGCGGTTCTCCGTGACCGCAGTCAATCTGCTCGTGCTCGGTTTCATCGCGCTTGCGATCGGGCAGACGATCGCCTCGTGGCCGGCTGATCTGGTCGAGCGCCGCCGGCGCGTTCGCGTCTTCATCGTCTGCGCAGCCGCGCTCTATGGCGGGTTGAATGCGGTTCTCCAGATTGCCGTCGCCGGCAGCGAGGTCGGCGCTGTCGCCGACACGATCAATACGGGCGTGCTTGCCTGCGTCGTCGCGGCCATTGCCTGTGCGATGATGCGCGTCGATGGCGCCGATCTGTTTCCGGCGTCGGCGGCCGCGCCGGCGATTCTGGCCCGGCCCGCACCGGTCGATGATTCCGCCGACCAGAAGCTGATCGATGCCCTGATGCGGCTGATGGCGGACGAGCGGGTCTATCGCCAGGAGAATATCACCATCGGCGTGTTGGCAGGGCGGCTGAAGATCCCGGAATACCGGCTGCGCCGGCTGATCAATCAGCGGCTCGGCTACCGCAACTTCAATGTGTTCCTGAACAATCACCGCATCGAGGAGGCCAAGGCCGCGCTCGCCGATCCCGCCCAGGCCGAGGTCCCCGTGATCACCATCGCCATGGACACCGGCTTCCAGTCGCTCGGCCCGTTCAACCGCGCCTTCAAGGCGGTCACGGGCGTGACGCCGACGGAATATCGGCGGCTGAAAGTAAATGCGGTCTGATTCATAGGTTATTGCAATATCGAAGTAATTTCAGAATCGGCGAGCCGCGATACAGTTCCCGGCAGGCCATTTTCCAAATCCGGCGAGCGCGCCTCAGCCGGCTCCGGCTTCCTCCCTGCATGCCCCCAAGCCGGAGAGAAAGCCTGTGACCCGCCGCCGCAAGATCGTCCTCCTCGCCGCCACCATCGCCGCTGCCGGTATCGCGCTCGGCGCCGCGCGGGCCCGCGATGTCCCGAAGGTCGCCACCGGCTTCGTCGCCGACATCCTCTGCGCGGAGACGTTCCTCTCCGGCCTCGATCCGGAGCGCAACTTTGCCGAGACCAACGATGCCATGCCCGGGACCGGCCTGATCACCTGGGCGATGGACTACCGGGTCGACCGCGTCCGCAGGGATGTCACGGTGACGTTGTTCGGCATCGGCCGCAGCCACGCCGTCTATCGCGAGGGGCTCGGCTGCACGCTCGACCATGGCGCGGGGATTGCCCCCGTCGAGCCGCCCGCGACCGACAGGCAGCCCGCGCTGCTGCCCGAGATCGCCGGCCCAGCGATCGTGCCGCCGCAAAGCCCCGCGCTTGCCGCCGCGCTCGACCGCGCCTTCACCGAGCCCGTGCAGCCGCCTTACCGGCGCACCCGCGCTTTGGTCGTGATGAAGTCGGGCCGCGTCATCGCGGAGCGTTACGCGGACGGCATTGGACCGGAGACGCCGCTGCTCGGCTTTTCCATGACGAAATCGGTGATCTCGGCCCTGATCGGCGTGCTGGTGCGCCAGGGCAAGCTGAAGCTCGACGGGCCCGCGCCGGTCGCGGCCTGGAAAGATCCCGATG
Organism: Bradyrhizobium sp. LVM 105; assembly: GCF_003957705.1. Taxonomy (NCBI): domain Bacteria; kingdom Pseudomonadati; phylum Pseudomonadota; class Alphaproteobacteria; order Hyphomicrobiales; family Nitrobacteraceae; genus Bradyrhizobium; species Bradyrhizobium sp. LVM 105. The sequence continues at coordinate 320,922 of NZ_QZMV01000003.1, forward strand.
ATCCGCGCCACGCCATCACGGTCGATCAGCTGCTGCGCCACACCGCCGGCCTTGCGCTCGGCAGCTCGCTGCAAGCCTCGCTCGGCTCCGCCTTCGAGCCGGTCAACCGGATGAAGTTCGTGGAGTCCGACATGGCCGCCTATGCGGCGAGCATTCCGCTCGAGACCGCGCCAGGTACGGCGTGGAATTATCACGACGGCAACCTTCTCATCCTCTCGCATCTGATCCGCGATGCGGCCGGCGGCACAGCGCAAGGCGCGCTCCGCTTTGCGCGCCGCGAATTGTTCGCGCCGCTCGGCATGCGCCAAGTCACGCTCCAGCTCGATGGCTCGGGCACGATCGAAGGGTCGAGCGAGATGCTCGCATCCGCGCGCGACTGGGCGCGCTTCGGCCAGCTCTATCTCAATGACGGCGTCGCCGGAGGCAAACGCATCTTGCCGGAAGGCTGGGTGAATTATTCGGCGACGGCCACGCCAAATGCGTGGGTCGGCATCGGTGCCGGCTTCTGGACCAACCAGGGCGACAGCTTTGGTGCGAACTTCCGCGGCACCCATGGCTGGCCGCGCGATGCCTTCTTCGCCAAGGGCACGATCGGGCAATACACCATCGTGATCCCGTCGGAGCAGCTGGTGATCGTGCGGCTCGGCCGCTCGCCGAACGCGCCGCCGGAAGCGGACGGCGTGTTCGACCTCGTGCGCGATGTGGTGGCGGCAACACGCGAGAAGGGGAAACTGGCGGGGGTGGATTGAGGGGAGCGGGCCGCGCCGCTTCTTACCCTCCCCTGGAGGGGGAGGGTCGATCGCGCGAAGCGCGAGCGGGGTGGGCTGATCTCTCATCACGGGCACTGTTCGTTGCGGAGAGACCGTCACCCCACCCCGCCACGCATTCCGCTTCGCTCCATGCGTAGCGACCCACGGGCGAGCTACGCTCGTCCCGGACCCCTCCAGGGGAGGGTAAGTGAAGCCCGGCGACGAACCTGCCTACCTCCCCAATTCCGTCGCCTGTGCGACGCGGTCGAAACGCTCCAGCGTCATGATCGCGTCCGCGAATTTCTCCGCGCGCGCGTTCAGCACGGGGCGCGCCAGCGTCAGGAACTTCTGCTGCATCGCCTGCGTATCCGGGAACGAGGTCGGCTCGCCCGAGGGATCCGCATAGAGCCGCTCGTGCACACCGTCGTCGGTGGTGATGCTGACGCGGGCGCCGAACGGATGGGTGCGGCCGATCTCGAGCCGGTCGTCCTGCACCACGTCGAACTTGTCGGCGAGGGCGTCGATCGCGGCATCGCCCAGGCGGTTGTAATCGTCCCAGCCGAACGAGCCTTGGTCGAGCGCAAGCGCGCCGGTGAAGAACATCGAGAACTGGCCGCCGACGATCGAGCGCGGATGCCGCTTGGTCGCGGCATCGCCGGTCAAGGTGATGCCGTTGCGATGCAGGCCGACCTCGACGCGCTTGACCTGGTCGGGCGTCAGATTGTGCTCGCGCCGCATCGCGATCAGCGCGTCGATCGCGGCATGCGTATAGCGGCAGCTCGGATAAGGTTTCACGCCGATCTTCATGGTCTCATAGGTCTTGCCGAGCTCGGCGACCGCCTTGTCCGGATGCGCGGCGTCGGTGTAGCCGGCGAGCAGGCCGTGCTTGCCCTCGACCGATTCCGTCGCGCCCACGAAATCGTTGCGCGCCAGCGTCGCGGCGATCACGCCGTTCATCGCGGCCGCGCCGACCTGGTAGCGCTTGTTCCAGGCGCCGTTGACCAGGAATTGCAGCGAGCCCGCGGCCTGGCTGCCGGAGACGCCGAAGGCGGAGACGAGCTGCTTCTCGCTGAGGCCGAACAGTTTTCCGGCCGCCGCGGCGGCGCCGTAGGTGCCGGCGGTCGCAGTCGGGTGGAAGCCGCGCGCATAGTGCGAGGTCGGGTCGAGCGCGTTGCCGAGCCGGCAGCAGACTTCATAGCCCGCGACGATCGCGGTCAGCACGTCGCGGCCCGACGCGCCGACCATCTCGCCGACGGCGAAGGCGGCCGGGACCACCGGCGCGCTCGGATGCAGCGAGGAATCGGCGTGGGTGTCGTCGAAATCGAGGGAATGGCCGAGCGCGCCGTTGAGCAGCGCCGCGACCGCCGGCGTCCAGGTCTTGCTGTCGCCGAACACGGTGGATTCGCCCTTGGTGTCGAGTGCCAGCGCTTCCAGCATTTTCAGCATCGACGGGGTCGATTCCGCCTCGCGCCGTGCCCGGATCGCGCTGCCGAGGAAGTCCAGCGTCAGCACTTTGGCGCGATCCAGCACCTCCGCCGGAATATCCTGGTATTTCAGATTGAAGACATAGGCGGCGAGCGTTGCGGTTTCGTGAGCCATCGTGTTTCCTCGTTTTGGCGCGCAAGTTAGGCGGGCTGATTTGGCCTTTCAAGCGGCCTTGCGGCCGCGGGCATCAGCCATGCTTTTGCTTGGCTCAAGAGGATCGGGATATTCCGTATGACGCGCGCAAGGCAGCTGCTCGACCGGATCAGGTCGCGGCGAACGCAACTGGGCTTGGCGATCCGGGTCACCGTCGCCGCGACCGCGGCCTATGCGCTCGCCACCGCGTTGCATCTGTTGCTGCCGCTCTGGGCGGTGCTGACCTCGCTGATCGTGACCCAGATGAGCGTCGGCCGCTCGCTGAAGGCGACGCGCGACTACATGCTCGGCACCATCGGCGGCGCGATCTATGGCGGCGCCATCGCGATCCTGATCCCCTATTCCAGCGAGGCGGGGCTGTTGGGGCTCCTGGTGCTCTCGGTCGCCCCGCTCGCCTTCATCGCCGCGATCAATCCCAGCCTCAGCGCTGCCACGGTGACGGCCGTGATCGTGCTGCTGGTCCCGACCATGCATCATTCCGATCCCTTGACCTCGGCGATCGACCGCGTCAGCGAGGTCGGGGTCGGCGCGGTCACGGGATTGCTGGTGTCGTTCCTGGTGCTGCCCTCGCGCGCGGTGCGTCAGATCCGTGCCGCGGCGGCACAATTGCTCGAGCTGATTGCGGACGCCTTCACCGAGCTGCTCGCGGGCCTCACTCGCGGCCGCGACAACGACGCGCTGCACCGGATCCAGGACGGCATCGGCACGGCGATGGTCAATCTGAATGCGATCGGCGCCGAAGCCGAGCGCGAGCGCGCCGCACGGCTGTCGAGCGGGCCTGACACCGGCCCGCTGCTGCGCACCGTCCTGCGGCTGCGCCATGACGTCGTGATGATCGGCCGCGCCACCGTGGTGCCGCTGCCGGTCGAGGTGCAGATGCGGTTAGCTGCTCCGCTGACGGAGGTGTCGACCGCGATCGCCCGCTTCCTGCGTTCGGCAGCCAGCGCCTTGCGCGAAGGCGCCGGCGCGCCGCCGATCAATCCCGTCCACGTTGCGCTCCAGCACTATTCCGAAGCGGTTGCCGCCGTACGCCAGGACGGCCTGATCCGCGGCCACGCCAGCGACACCGCCGAACGCTTCTTCGCGCTCGGCTTCTCGCTGGAGCAGATGCATCAGAATCTCTGCGATCTCGACCGCGTCGTCGGCGAATGGTCGGAAATCGCAACCGACAAGTCGGTGCGTGTGGCGGAGTGAGTCGGCGTCATCGTAAACGCCGGTTTCGGCAGCGATGCATACGTCGCACAGTTCAGTCGTGATCGCTGCCTGCGTGCTCTGACGCGGCACGCGCAAGGTTCCATCGGGTCATGTTGCTGACGCAATCTCTGTCTTAATCGGCGAGAAGCTAAACACGACGTGAGGACCACTCCGGTTCACACAACGGTTCCGTACCCAGGGCTGGGTCGAATCCGCAAAACGATCGGCGCAAGTTGATGAACGCTGCTGCGTTCGCTTGACCACGTTTGCAGTTCTGGAACCGGCAATCTAAAAAATCACAGGACTTATGATGCTATTCCGCTCGAGCGCCGCAATTTGCGGCGCCCTGGTTGCGCTCGCAATTTCGGTTGCCATTGCTCGAAGTGAAACGCGTGGGGATCACTCAAGTGCCGTCGTCGATGCCGCCTCCGGCGATGCGATCATTGGCGCGGCGTCCACCTACAATCCGTTCAAGCCCGGCAAGGAGGAGGGCGGTCCGAAGACGGCCTCCGGCGAGCGTTATGATCCCTCTGGCTGGACGGCCGCCATCAAGACGAGTCTGCGCCGGAAATTTGGTGGGGTCGAATTTGGCGCGAGGCCGAAATATGCTCTCATCGAGGCCGTGGGCAAGAAGGTCATCGTCAAGATAAACGACGTGGGGCCGCTAAGACCTGGCCGCATCATCGACCTCAATGAGCGGACGATGCGCCATTTCGATCCGAGCATGGACCTCGGTGTCATTCCTGACGTGAAAGTCAGTCCGCTCGCAGGGGACAATTGGACTCCAGGGCCGGTGGGCTGAATACGGCGTGTTCGTCGATCTCGGCCCGCACAGTTCATCGGCCAGGCTCCACGATGCGTCCCATCATGTTGCGCACCACGAGCTTGTGGAAGGGCATGATCAGCGTGAGATAGGTGCGGCCGAGCAGGTTGTGGGTGCGCACCAGCGTCGTCGAGGTCACCTGACGGCTCGCGGCATCGCCTGAAACGTCGACCACGATGCGAAAGTCGAGGTGGGAATCGTCGAAGCCGGCAACCAGCTGCTCGGGCGTCTCGCTCAGCACCGGAAACAGGCCGATCATGCCGCCCGGCGCCGGCGCGCCCTGGCCGGATGTCTTTAGTCCGAACGGCCTCACCAGAATGTTGCGCAGGCGTAGCAGGGCGTCGATCCAGCGCGGCCCGTTCAGCACCATCCGGACGCAGGCCTCGCGGGCGTTCATCGCCGCAGTTCCGATCTCCACGCGAAATGCGTCGGCGAACTGCGCTCCGGTCAGCAGCTTGCCGGCATCGACATTGGGAGTGACTGCGCGGACCGTGCTGGTCATGCCATCAGTCTGCGCGCCAGCATGCGGAAGCGCAAGATCAGGAGGCCGGCATAGACGAAGGTGCCGACCGAGAACCCGACCCAGACGCCGGTCGCGCCCAGCTCCGTGTGGAATGCCAGCAGCCAACCGACGGGAAAGGCGACGCACCAATAGCCGATCACCGCGAACACCAGCGTCATCCTGGTGTCGTTGAGGCCGCGCAGCGCACCGCCCACGATGGTCTGGAGGCCGTCGGCGATGAAGAAGGTCGCGCCGACAACCAGCAGCGTCGCTGTCAGCTCGACCGTTGCTGCGCTTGCTCCGCTGCTGCCGAAGAACAGTCGGCCCAGTTCGTAGCGACCGAGGACGATCGCGACGGTCAGGGCCGAGACGAGAGCTGCTCCGAGCACGCCCGCGGCGAGTCCTGCGCGCCTCACCGCCGCCGGATCGTTGCGGCCGAAGGCATGGCCGACCCGCACCGTCGCCGCCATGCCGATGCCGAGCGGCACCATGAACAGCACGGCCGTGACCTGGAGCGCGATCTGGTGCGCGGCAATCGCGGTTGTCGAGATCAGTCCCATCAGCAGCGCCGCCGAGGAGAACAGGCCGTACTCCATCAGCAGTGAGAACGAGATCGGCGCGCCGATCGTAATCAGCTGGCGCATCAACGGCCAGTCGATCCGCCACAGACGGGCGAGCGGATGATAGTCCGCGAACGGCTTCCGCCATGCGGCAATCGCGAGCGCGGCGATGAAGGTACCGAGATTGACCAGCGTGGTCGCAAGCCCCGCACCGAACAGGCCGAGCTCGGGCAGGCCGAACAGGCCGTGAATCAGGGCATAGACCAGCGCGGCATTGACCGGGATCGCCGCCACCGTGATCCATAGCGGCGCCTGCGGCCGGTTCACCGCGCTCATCATGCCGCGCAGCGCGATGAAGCCGAGCGCCGGAGCGATGCCCCAGGCAAGGCCGTTCAGATATTGCTGCGCCAGCGCGGCCGAGTGCGGCATTTGACCGAGCGCGAGCAGGATCTGCTCGCCATAGAGCGGCGAGGCCATCATCGGCAGCGAGATCAGCAGCGCAACCCACAGTCCGACGCGCAACGAGCGGCGGATCAGCCTGACGTCGCCGGCGCCGAACGCCTGCGCCGCCAGCGGCGACACCGCGGACGTCAGTCCGAGCCCGAAGGTGAAGCTGACGAAGTAGACCGTATGGGCCAGCGCCGCCGCGGCCACCGCATCCTCGCCGAGCCGCCCGATCATCGCCAGATCGGTCGTGATCATCGCGATCTGCCCGAGCTGCGTCAGCATCAGCGGCACGGCGAGGCGCAGCGTCTCGATGAATTCCTGCGCGAGATGGTTTGGCGGCACGCCGGCTTGCGGCTGCGCACGATGTTGCACGGTGTCGAGCATGACGGCTCAATAGCACGGCCGCGCGACGAAAACATGGCCTGCGTGTCCCGGACGCGCGAAGCGCGAGCCGGGACCCAGAAGCCACAGGCGCAGCTCTCGCAGGATGGGCCCCGGCTCAGCAGCGCATCGCTGAAGAAGCGCTGCGCTGCGTCCGGGGCACGAGATGGTGCGAGGTGCGACGTTCGCATCTTCTGCCTCGCCCCGCTTGCGGGGAGAGGGTCGGAGCGAGGAGAAGTCTCCACGGGGGTGGTGAGAGTTGGACTCGCGGAGAGTCCCTCTCGGCCGGATCGCATCTGCGATGCAATCCGGCCTCTCCCCGCAAGAGGGGAGAATATAGAGAGCCTCAGCCCTTCCTTTCCGGCACGCGCGTGATCTTCGCACCAAGCGCGTTCAGCCGTTCCTCGATGCGCTCATAGCCGCGCTCGATCTGGTCGGCGTTGTTGATGGTGGAGGTGCCCTGGGCGCATACGGCCGCTAGCAGCATCGCCATGCCGGCGCGGATGTCGGGCGAGGTCATGGTTGCGCCGTGCAGGCGGCTGGGACCTGCGATGATCGCGCGGTGCGGGTCGCACAGCACGATGCGCGCGCCCATCGCGATCAGCTTGTCGACGAAGAACATCCTGGATTCGAACATCTTCTCGAACATCAGGATGACGCCCTCGCATTGCGTGGCGGTGACGATCGCGATCGACATCAGGTCGGCCGGGAAGGCCGGCCAGGGCTGGTCCTCCAGCTTCGGCACGTGGCCGCCGAAATCGTCCTGGATCTTCAATGTCTGATTGGACGGCACGATGAGGTCATCGCCCTCGACGCGGCTGACGATGCCGAGTCGCTCGAACCCCATGCGGATCGAGCGCAGATGCTCGACGCCGGCGCGCGTGATGCGCAAGGGAGAGCGCGTCACCGCGGCAAGCCCGATCAGCGAGCCGACCTCGATATGGTCGGGCTGGATCCGGTAGGTCGCCTCCCCCAGCGTCGCCGGCCCATGGACGATCATGGTGTTGGTGCCGATGCCCTCGATCCTGGCGCCGAGCGCGACCAGGAAGTTGGCGAGGTCCTGCACGTGCGGCTCGGAGGCCGCATTGCGCAAGTGCGTGACGCCGTCGGCGGCGACCGCCGCCACCAGCGCGTTCTCGGTCGCGGTGACGCTGGGCTCGTCCAGGAACACGTCGGCACCGGCGAGCCTGGGCGCGCGGAATTCGAGCCGGTCGGTCGCGGTGACTTTTGCTCCCAGCTGCTCCAGCGCCAGCACATGGGTGTCGAGCCGGCGGCGGCCGATCACGTCGCCTCCCGGCGGCGGCAGCATCACTTCGCCGCAGCGGGCGAGCAGGGGGCCGGCGAGCAGGATCGAGGCGCGGATGCGCACGCACAGTTCAGGGTCGAGATCGGCGGCGCGGATGGTCTTGGCGTGGATATGGAGCGTATTGCGGGCGGTCCATTCCGCGGACGCGCCGACCGAGCGGATCAGCTCGACCAGCGTCTCGGTGTCGCGGATCCGCGGCACGTTCTCCAGCGTCACCGGATGCTCGGTGAGCAGGGCCGCGGCGATGATCGGCAGCGCCGAATTCTTGTTGCCGGACGGCTCGATCGAGCCCGAGAGCCGGTGACCGCCCTCGACGATGTATTGAATGGGCGCCACGTGGTTCTCGCTATCCTGTTGGTGGGCGGGGCTGTTTCGGCGGAAACTACAGAGAATTGAGCGCGGGAGCAATTGTGCTGGGCGTGGTTCGGAGGCATTCGGATGCAACTGCAAGACCTCATGGTGAGGAGCGCGGAACGCGCGTCTCGAACCATGAAGGCCCGTATGTCGCCCGCGGCCATCCTTCGAGACGCCCGCTGGCGCGGGCTCCTCAGGATGAGGTCGGAGCTTGTGACAAACGGCCGCTAGAACAGCCCGATGATATTCCCGATCACATAGAGGATCGCGATCAGGATCAGCGCCCCCATCATGAAGAAGGAGATCTCGATCGCGATGGCGCCGGTGCCGAGTGTGGCGGCGACGGCGGCAAGGAGTCGCTCTTCCCGGAAGATCAGCGAGAGAACCGAGAACAGGATGGCGAGCAGGCCGAGCGAGATTGCTGCGACCGAGGCGGTTTCACTCCAGCTTCGTCCAGCCGACTTTTCGACTTTCGGAGCCCGGTACTCCACGCCCTTCACCTTCGCGACGATGCGGTCCTTGATGCGATGGCCGGTGTCGACGATCACCTTGTCCGCCGGCGGCGGCGGAAAAACGATCGGCACCACCCAATGCGGCAGCACCGCCGCCATCAGCGCCAGCACGCCGACGATGCTGCCGATAATCCCGAGGCGGCGAGAGGGGGTAGCGGAACTGGACGTAGCAGTGGCGACCATGGCACGAGGCTTCCCGGCCGGAATCGGCCAACGGGTTCATGCCACTTCGTCGCGACGGCGCGTGGTGAGGTTCAGGGGCAGGCCAAGACGGAGATGCGCTCCCTCCCCCGCTTGCGGGGGAGGGTTGGGGAGAGGGTGTCTCTGCAATGGGACAATCCCCAAGAAGCCCTCACCCGCCACGCTCTGCGAGCGTGGCGACCTCTCCCGCAAGCGGGAGAGGTGCAGCGAGTGCTCGGCCGAGAGATCGGAACCTAAAACCAGCCGGTCTCAAATATCGATCGTAGCGCTGAGCGAGTGCTCCTGGATGAAGTCGCGGCGCGGCTCGACCACGTCGCCCATCAGCTTGGTGAAGATGTCGTCGGCCTCGTCGACCTCCTTGACCTTCACCTGCAGCAGCGAGCGCACGTCGGTGTTGAGCGTCGTCTCCCAGAGCTGCTCCGGGTTCATCTCGCCGAGGCCTTTATAGCGCTGCAGCGTGATGCCCTTGCGGCCGGCGTCGGTGACCGCCTCGAACAGGTCGACCGGGCCGTAGACCATGTGCTCGACATCCCTGCGCCGCAGCTTGCCGGGGCGGGCATAAACGTCTTGAAGCTTCACCGTGTACTCGTCGAGCTTGCGTGCCTCGGCGGACCCCAGGAAGGCGTCGTCGATGATAGCGGCTTCCTTGACGCCGCGCACGGTGCGCTCGAACTGGAAGCCCTGGCCTTCCACGTATTGCCCGATCCAGCCGCGCTCGACCTCGTCGGCCTGGTTGTCCAGCCGGCCCGCGATGTATTGCGCCGCCGCTGCGGCCTTCTCGGGATCGCCGTAGATCGCCTTGTTCAGCACGCCGGTGATGGCGGCCTGCTCGATGACCTTGCGGCTATAGCGGCTGTGCAAATTGCGCAAGATGCTGCGGACCACGCGGGCGTCGTCGACCAGCGAGCGCAGGTCGCGGCCGGTGCGGTCGCCGCCGGCGCCGGGAATGAAGACGCAGTCGTCAAGGCCGGCGTCGATCAGATAGTCTTCCAGCGCCCGTTCGTCCTTCAGGTACTGCTCGGACTTGCCGCGCGAGACCTTATAGAGCGGCGGCTGGGCGATATAGAGATAGCCGCCGTCGATGATGTCCCGCATCTGCCGATAGAAGAAGGTCAGCAGCAGCGTGCGGATGTGGGCGCCGTCGACGTCGGCGTCCGTCATCACGATGATCTTGTGATAGCGCAGCTTCTCGATCGAGAACTCGTCGCTGATGCCGGTGCCGAGCGCGGTGATCAGCGTGCCGATCTGCTCGCTCGACAGCATCTTGTCGGGGCGGACGCGTTCGACGTTGAGGATCTTGCCGCGCAGCGGCAGCACCGCCTGGAATTCGCGGTTGCGGCCCTGCTTGGCGCTGCCGCCTGCCGAGTCGCCCTCGACGATGAACAGCTCTGATTTGGCCGGATCCTTCTCCTGGCAGTCGGCGAGCTTGCCGGGCAGCGAGGAGACCGATAGCGGGCTCTTGCGGGTCAGCTCGCGCGCCTTTCGCGCGGCTTCGCGGGCCGCGGCGGCCTGGATCACCTTGCCGACGATCACCTTGGCCTCGGAGGGGTGCTCCTCGAACCAGGCGGCAAGCGCCTCGTTGAGCACGTTCTCGACCACGGGACGCACTTCCGAGGACACCAGCTTGTCCTTGGTCTGCGACGAGAACTTCGGATCGGGCACCTTCACCGACAGAACGGCGGTGAGGCCTTCGCGGCAGTCGTCGCCGGTCAGCGCGATCTTCTCTTTCTTGGCGTTGGCCTCGGCATAGCCGTTGACCTGGCGCGTCAGCGCGCCGCGGAAACCGGCGAGGTGAGTGCCGCCGTCGCGCTGCGGGATGTTGTTGGTGAAGCACAGCACGTTCTCGTGGTAGCTGTCGTTCCACCACAAGGCGGCCTCGACGCCGATGCCGTTGGCTTCCGCGCGCACCATGATCGGGGCCGGCACGATCGGGCTCTTGTTGCGGTCGAGATATTTGACGAATTCCTCGACGCCGCCGGAATAGTGCATCTCCTCGCGCTTCTCGACCGCATGGCGCATGTCGGAGAGGGCGATGTTGACGCCGGAATTGAGGAAAGCGAGTTCGCGCAGGCGGTGCTCCAGCGTCGCGAAATCATATTCGACGTTCTTGAACGTCTCGGTCGAGGCGTGGAACGTCACCTCGGTGCCGCGCTTGCCCGGCGCGTCGCCGACGACCTTGAGCGGCGCCACGGCGTCGCCATGGGCGAACTCGATGTAGTGCTCCTTGTTGTCGCGCCAGATGCGAAGCTCCAGCTTGCTCGACAGCGCGTTGACGACGGAGACGCCGACGCCGTGCAGGCCGCCGGAAACCTTGTAGGAGTTCTGGTCGAACTTACCGCCGGCATGGAGCTGGGTCATGATGACCTCGGCCGCCGAGATGCCTTCGCCCTTGTGGATGTCGACCGGAATGCCGCGGCCGTCGTCGCGCACGGTGACGGAATTGTCGGCATTGAGGATCACGTCGACGCGCGTGGCGTGGCCTGCCAGCGCTTCGTCGATCGCGTTGTCGACGACTTCGTAGACCATGTGGTGCAGACCCGAGCCGTCGTCGGTGTCGCCGATATACATGCCCGGGCGCTTGCGGACGGCATCGAGACCCTTGAGCACGCGGATCGATTCCGCACCGTATTCGCTCGGATTGGAGGGCTCGTTTTCGGCAGCGGGCTGCCGAGCTGGTTCTGTCATGAGAGGCCTTCGAAATGTCGCCCGAATCAGCGGCGCAGAAGGCGCTGATTTGCAGGCTATTTGTGCCATGAAAGCGGGATTGCGCCTAGCGCAAAGTATGCTGCCGCAACCCTTTGAGCAGATAGGGTTTTTTGGCTGATTTTCAAGGCTTCTGAAGGCCGATTTAGGGCGCGGCAAAAAAGCGATTCGAGGGGGCGTTTTGGGACCCTGAAAGGCGTGGATTTTGCGGGGCGTGAGGTATTCTCAGGCGCCGGTCAGGGCATCGGATTCTGGCCAAGTTGGTGGAGCGACCTGCGCGGTGCACCCTCTCCCGCTTGCAAAAGGGAGAGGGTGCGAGCCGCCTTTGTAGTCGTTCAATACATCTGCAGCGGCAGCACGTCGCCGCCTGGGCCCACCATGAGGCCCCAGATGTCGCCGGCGGCCACGGTGAGCGTGTCAGTGCGGGTGGGCTGTCCCTGCGTTCGCACCCCGTATTGGTACTTGCCCGGTGGCAGATCGAGCATCGGGCCTTTCGGCGCTTGCGGGCCGCCGGCACCGGCCGCGATCTTCACGGTCTGCTTGTTGATCGTCAGCGAGGCCTCGTTCGGGCCCATGTTACCGAGCATCACCCGGGCCTGTCCCGCCTTCGGCATGATGTCGGCCTTAACAGCGACACCTGCGTTCTTCTGCGCCAGATTGACCGTGGTCTCGCCCTTGGTGCGGCCAAGCTTGAGCACGGCCGGGCCTTGCGGCGAGGTGAAATCGATCTGCGCGTGGTCCGCGGACACGATCGCGCCGTCGGTCTTTTCCTGCCAGCCGAGCTTGGACAGCTCCGCACGGTAGAAGGCGAGGACGTCCTGGAGCGGCGCGGGAATGCTGGCTGTCAGCTCGCGGCGGAGCGGCGCCTCGCCGCCGGGTATCTTGGTGGTGGCAAGCGATTTCGACGAGCGCTGCGTCGGCACGGGGAGCTGGGATTCGGTGTCGAGCTGAAGCGGCTCGGAGGATTTCTCCTGCACCTCCGGGATGGCCGCCGGCTTCGCCGTGGCCATCACCAGGCCCGATCCGCTGGCGCTCACATTCACCTTCGGGCCCATCTGCATCACGGTCATCGAGATCGACTTGCCGCCCCTGGCGAATTCCATCACCGCCATGTTGGGCTGGTTGATCACGGAGGGCTGCTCCTTCCAGCCGGCGGGCTTGAGCGATGCGCGATAGAACGCGGTGAGCGCCTTCACGCTCGACGCCGAGGAAAATTCCAGCCGGCCGTCGCCGCCTTCGAATTTCACGCCCTCGGCGTTCTCGGGCAGTGGCACCGGCGTCGTGCTGTCGGCACGCGCAGTGGGCGGTGCGTCCGAGAGGGAGGCGGCCTGTGCCTTGCGCCGGGCTTCATCGGCGGCGATGAGCTGCTGAGCCGCCCCCAAGGCATCGCCGAGGAACCTCGCGTCCGCCTCCTTCTTGGCCTTGGCGCGGGCGGCAAGCGCGGAGTCCTTTACCTGCGCGGTCAGGCTGACCATGGTGAAATCATATTTGCGGCCAAGCCGCAGCACGCCGGTTTCCTCGGCGTTGGAGATCCTGATCGCGACGTCGTCGCCGGCGGCGAGCGGCGCGCTGCCATTTTCCTGCCAGCCGCGCGCGGCGAGCTCGCGATGATAGAAGGCGAGCACGGCGGGCAGCTCGGCCATCGCGGCGGCCGACATCTCGCGCTTGTTGGAGCTTTCGCTGCCGAGGCTCCTTGCCGATTTGGTCGGCTTGGGCCGCGGTAGCCCGGCCATGTCATCGTCGGCCTCGAGCTCTTGGGGCAGCGCGAACGGCGCCACCCTGATCTCGACATGGGTGCGGCCGTCGTTGCGGCGCGTCAGGGTCAGCATCACCGGCTTCTGGTAGAGGTGCGTCGCGACGCGATCGGGGTGGTCGTAGAACGCGCGCACGCCGTTCGGGATGACTTCGCCGAGATCGGCGTTCGGCCAGCGCGCCGCCGCCTCGGGCGTGAGCTTGCGCCAGCCGATCGCCGCCATTTCCCTGGTGAAGAACTCCGACGTCGCATCGAGCGCGCCGGGCGCGATGCAGCCGAGATAGGGCCGGGTCTCGTCGAACACGAGGTCCGTCGCGCCGTCCGGAAAGGGTACGTTCGCATAGATCCGGTTCGGCGTGTAGAACACCGCGGACTGATCAGGGCGCCCGCGCGCCTGTGTGAAGGAGACGCGCAGCCCCTGCCGCCCCTTCTTGAAGGTCAACGCGGCGCTCTTCTCGTCCAGCGGATACACATAGGGCACCCAGCCGTCGGCGCTGAGCAGCTTTTTGGTGGCGTCCGACGTGGCGGCAAGCGGGGTCGGCACGGTGTAGATGACACGATAGGTGTCGGGGCGCGACGTGTCCTCCACTGCGCCGTCCAGCCGCGGCAGCGTATGGACGTCGACGAAGCCTTCGTCCGCGGCGCCTGCCGGACGCGAGGTGCTCGCCATCGCGAGAATGCCGCAGGCGAGCAGCAGCCATCTTGCCGGGACTTGCGCCCCAAGCGGGATCATCGGCATCGTCAAACTCCTGGATGTTGCGCGGGTCGTCGCCCTGCGCATGGGCAGGCTGCGGCGCCGCCGGCGCGCGGCCTCAGACCAGAAGTCGCGATGGGAACCGGAGAGGTTCAACGGACGGCCTGCGAAGCGGCGTCATCGGGCAGGCAGGGCTCAATACAGCTGGAGCGGTGGCCAGGCGTCTCCGTCGGGCCCGACCGTGAGCTCCCAGGCATCGCCGGCCACGATCTCGAGGGTCTTCGTGGTGGCTGAACGGTCCGGCACGCTCAGTTCGTAGGAATATCTGCCGGGCGCCAGATCGAGCGAGACCGCGTGGGTGCCGGCGGCGCGCTTGACGGTCTTCGCGTCGATCGTGAGCACGGCGTCCTTCCCGCTAATATTGCTGAACACCAGTTTCGCCTGGCCGGGCTCGGGCATGATGTTCGCCCGGCTCGCCGCCTCGGCGTTCTTCTGCACGAGGTGGATCGAAGTGCTGCTGTCCTTGCGGGCGAGCTCGAGTGCGGCGGGCCCGAGCGGGGAGGCGAAGGCGAGGCGGACGTGGCCGGCTGCGATCACTGCGCCATCGGGCTTTTCCTGCCAGCCGAGCTTTCCGAGCTCGGTGCGATAGAAAGCGAGGACGTCGCCGAGCTCCGCAGGGACTGTGGTTTCGAGCCTGGTGCGGAGCGGGCTTTCGATGCCGGGCATCACGGTGGTGTGGGTGCCGCGATAGAGATAGCGGGTCGGCGCGGGCAGCTTGGCAGCGGGATCCGGCGTGAGCGCGGCCGAGAACAGCGGCGGCAGATTCGACACAAAGGCGCCGGCACTTGCCGCGAGCAGGCAGCTTGCGAACAGCGCAAGGCCGCACGCAAACAGCTGCCATCGTGCCGGAGCTTGCGCCCCATGCCTGATCGTCGTCATGCCATGCTCCAAGGATATCGCGCGTGTCCGAGATATTCGCGCGATGGCCGCGTCTTGCAGCCTCAAGCAGCTAGTCGCTGACCGAAACGAGCGGGTTCAACGCGGCGGCCTAGCCTCTGGCCGAGACTCGTCCGCTCTCGACGTCAAACACTTCGCCTCCGGCGCCGATCTCGGCGAAGGCCGCGGGGTCCGCGCCGGTCAGCCACACCTGCGCGCCGAGCTTCTTCAGCTCGTCGAACAGCGCGGCGCGCCTGCTAGGGTCGAGATGCGCCACGACCTCGTCGAGCAGGAGCAGCGGCACGATGCCGGTCATCTCGGCGACTAGGCTCGCATGCGCCAGCACGAGGCCGATCAGCAGCGCCTTCTGCTCGCCGGTCGAGGCGTCGCGCGCCGGCATGCTCTTCGGCGCATAGATCACCTGCAGGTCGGTGAGATGCGGGCCGTCGGTGGTGCGGCCGGCGATGGCATCGCGCGGGCGGTTGTCGCGCAGGATCTGGCGGTAGCGGTCCTCGACCGACGTCGCGGTCTCGCTCAGCAGCGCATTCTCCATCCAGCCGTCGAGCGCGATCTGCGCCGAGGGGAAGGCGGAGGCCTGCGCGCGCGCGTTGAGCATGCCGGTCAGTCTTGCTGCGGTCTGGCCGCGCGTGGCCGCGACCGCGACCGCAAGCTCGGCGGTCTCGCGTTCGATCGCGTCACACCAATGGTCGTCGTAATTGCGGGTTTCGAGCAGGCGGTTGCGCGAGCGCAAGGAGCGCTCCAGCGCGTTGATGCGGCTGGAATGCTCGCTGTCGATGGCGAGCACCAGACGGTCGAAGAAGCGCCGCCGCTCGGACGCCGCTCCCATGAACAGCCCGTCCATCGCCGGCGTCAGCCACACCATGCGGATGTGGTCGCCGAAGGCGGTCGCCGAACCCACCGGCTCGCGGTCGATGCGGCAGCGCCGGCTTACCGCGCTGTCGGGCCGCCGTGCATCAATGCCGGTGCCGAGCGTCGCCAGCCCCAGCGCGCCCTCGACCTGCGCCGATACCGCCCAGGAGCCGTCGCCCTGGTTGTCGGCGATGTCTTCCAGCGTGGCGCGCCGCAGGCCCCGCCCCGGCGACAGGAACGAGATCGCCTCGATGCAATTGGTCTTGCCCGCCCCGTTCGGCCCGACCAGCGCCACCAGGTCAGCCGCCGTCTCGAGCCCCGCCGCCCGATAATTGCGAAAATGCGTCAGCGTCAGGCGATGAATGCGGGAGGGGGTCATGTTCTATTCGTCATGGCCGTGCGCTCCCTCTGCGGGAGGATGCCGTAGGGTGGGCAAAGGCGCGCGCTGCGCGCGCCGTGCCCACGTCTTGCCGCGATCCGGGACGCTGCATGGTGGGCACGCTTTCGCCTCCGCTCTTCGAGCTACGGCGCAAGCTTTGCCCACCCTACGGCTCCGATGGATGGGCGAGGGAGCACGCCCTCACACCCGCATCGGCATCAGCACGTACAGCGCGCTCTTGTCGTCGCGGTCCTGCACCAGGGTCGGCGAGCCGGGGTCGGCGAGACGGAGCGTTGCGACGTCGCCTTCGATCTGGGCGGCGATGTCGAGCAGGTAGCGGGAGTTGAAGCCGATATCGAGGGCGTCGGAGGCGTATTCGACCTCGAGTTCTTCGGTCGCGCTGCCGGAATCCGGATTGGTCACCGACAGCACCAGCTTGCCCGGCGACAGCGACAGCTTCACGGCGCGCCCGCGTTCGCTGGAGATGGTGGAGACGCGGTCGACCGCGTTCTCGAAATCCTTCTTGTCGACGATGAGCTCCTTGTCGTTGCCTTGCGGGATGACGCGGCCGTAATCGGGGAAGGTGCCGTCGATCAGTTTCGAGGTCAGCACGACGTTGCCGATCGTAAAGCGGATCTTTGCCTGCGATAGCTCGACTGTCATCTCGGCATCGCTATCCTCGATCAGGCGCTGCACCTCGCCGACGGTCTTGCGCGGCACGATCACGCCGGGCATGCCCTCGGCGCCCTTGGGCTGCACCAGGTCGAGCTGGGCGAGGCGGTGGCCGTCGGTGGCGACGCCGCGCAGGGTCGCGGCTTTGGCGGTGCCGGCGGCGTGCAGGTAGATGCCGTTGAGGTAATAGCGCGTCTCTTCGGTGGAGATCGCGAACTGGGTGCGGTCGATCAGCCGCTTGATGTCCTTGGCTGCAAGCGAGAAGGAATGCGACATGTCGCCGGCGGCCAGATCCGGGAAGTCGTTCTCCGGCAGCGTCTGCAGGGTGAAGCGCGAGCGGCCGGCGCGGATCGCCAGCACGGCGCGGTCGCCATCGGCCTCCAGCACGATCTGCGAACCATCCGGCAGCTTGCGCACGATGTCGTAGAACATGTGCGCCGGCACGGTGGTGGAGCCCGCGGTGGCGGTTTCCGCAGGCAGCGTCTCCGTCACCTCGAGGTCGAGGTCGGTCGCCTTCAGCGACAGTCTGGCGTTCTCGGCCCGGACCAGCACGTTGCCGAGGATCGGAATCGTGTTGCGGCGCTCGACGACGCGGTGGACATGGCCCAGCGACTTCAGGAGTTGCGCGCGTTCGACCGTAACCTTCATTGCACTACTCGCCCGATCCCCAAGGAAACAACGTTAGAGAACGCCGGGCGGCGGGACGCGCGCCACGGCACCGAAGACCCCGAAAAGCCGGATCATCCAGCCGATATGACCAAAGCCGTCAGGGTCGCGCAAGGTGGCGCGGAAACCCATCCGATTCAAGGGATTGGGGGGCAGTTCCGTACGATTCCCACGATTTACCGCCCAAACGAAAACCGCCGCCCGGGCGAGGCCAGGGCGGCGGCAGAATGGCAGGAGCGCCTTAGGCGTTTATTCCTGGAGCTGGCGCTTCAGCGACTCCACTTCCTCCGACAGCGCGGTGTCCTTGGAGACCAGGGCCTCGATCTTGCGCACCGCGTGCAGCACCGTGGTGTGGTCGCGTCCGCCGAAGCGGCGGCCGATCTCGGGGAGCGAGCGCAGGGTCAGCGTCTTGGCGAGATACATCGCGACCTGGCGCGGGCGCACCACGTTGGCGGTGCGGCGCGAGGAGAGCAGGTCCGAGCGGCTGACATTATATTGCCGCGCCACCACGCGCTGGATGTCCTCGATCTTGATCCGCTTCGGCTCCTGCGGCCGCACCAGGTCACGCACCTCGTGCTCCGCCATCTCCAGCGTCACCGGCCGGTTGTTGAGTTTCGAGTGCGCGAGCAGACGGTTGATCGCGCCTTCGAGGTCGCGGCCGTTATGGGTGATGGTGCGCGCCAGATAATGCAGCACCTCCTCAGGCACCTCGAACGTCGCATGATGGGTGCGGGCGGCTGCGACGCGCGACTTGAGGATGCCGTGGCGCAGCTCCTCGCCGAGCGAGCCCATCTCGACCACGAGGCCGCCGGCGAGCCGCGAGCGCACGCGATCGTCGAGGCTTTCGAGATCGGATGGCGGACGGTCGGCAGCGATCACGACCTGGCGGCCGGCGTCGATCAGCGCGTTCAGCGTGTGGCAGAATTCGGCCTGGGTCGACTTGCCCTGCAGGAACTGGAGGTCGTCGATCACGAGCACGTCGATGCCGCGCAGCGCCTCCTTGAAGGCCAGCGCCGTCTGCGTCTTCAGCGCGGCGACGAAGCCGTACATGAATTTTTCCGCGGTCAGGTACAGCACCTTGCGCTCGTTGCCGGAATTGCCGGCCCAGGTCACCGCCTGCAGCAGATGCGTCTTGCCGAGGCCGACGCCGGCATGGATGTAGAGCGGGTTGAACATCACGGGGTCGCCGCGGCGGCCTTCCGCGACCTGACGCGCAGCCGCATGCGCCAGCGTGTTGGAGCGGCCGACGACGAAGCTCGCGAAGGTCAGGCGCGGATCGAGCGGCGAGCCGCCGAGCGCGTCGTGGTTGGCCGAGACCGGCGCGGTTGCGGTCGAGCGCAACTCCGGCGCGGGCGCGCGGCGCGTCTCGACCGGCGCCGGGGCCTCCTTCGGGTGCGTCACCGGGCGAACGGCCGAACGCACCGTGAGGTCGATGCGATGCACTTCCGGCATCTCGGCCTGCCAGCACGACAGCACGCGCTCGGCATAATGGGCCTGGATCCAGCTCTTCAGGAAGCGCGTCGGCACCGAGAGCCGCACGCTCTCGTCCTGCACGCCTTCCAGATCCATGCGTGCAAACCAGCTCGTGTAAACGTCCTCGCCAACGCTCGAGCGCAGCCGGCCCTTCACGCGTGACCAGCGATCCTGTTCCATTGTCATCGTCAGAAAACTTCTCTTGAGAGATTTAGTTGCGTGGTGAGCGCCATGCAGAATTCCTGCCGCCAGGGGGTCTGTCATGGTGCGACCTCAAGCGAGTCCATCGTCAGGCATGGCTCCGCCGTTCGGCGAGAACGCCGCGTCCGGTCAGCGATGTCAGAGATGGAGGGTTCGCGAGGTCAGCGCGTACTCGGCGCTCCGTCACACGCGGGAGGCTGGAGGTCGGACTGATCTAAACCGGCATCGTTCGAATAGGAGACCTGTTTCAATACCGCGTTGAGTCCGTAAGACATGATACCTCCCCGTCCTGCCGTGATTGCTCACGGCAAGGTCCTGCGTGTCCAAAAGACAGCCGCGGCGTACGATGTCGCGGATGCCTGCCCGTGTACTAATCGTCCGCTCGACTTCGCCACCTTGCGTATCGGGGTAACGTTGCGATGTCCCTCATATGCGCTTGGCACGAGGCGGGAAGATCCCGCTTGGAGACATTCAGACAAACAGCTACCATTCCCACATTGCTATGGGTTGTGAACCGATATCGCTTTTTGAAGCGTCGCCTACGTGCACACCGCCGCCGATTTGCACGCTCGCCCCGTTTCCTAAACCGCGCTGGTCTGAAGATCGTGGGCGCCGCTGACGACCTAAGGAATACACTAAGCGGAAAGACTCGCAACGAATTGATTCACACTTGAGCCGCCAAAAAAACTTGACGTCGGTTAACGTCGCACGCGACTTGTGCACAGGCTTCGGAGCAAGTTTTTGGATTCGTGCACAGAATCGAGAACGCCGCACCTCATGTGACAAATCTCCGCCACCGCCAAAATTTTTTAACAAAATCTTCATGCGCCCGACGCGCGGACGAATTTTCCAAATGCTTGCGGTCGCTATGTCGATAAGTGATTAGCGAGACATCGTTTTTTGAGTCTCGTTTCGCAGGGTAACTCCACCGCAGGATGCATCCCGGTGAATCTACGGTGTGCAGAACTCTGCGCGCGCCGATTCAACTTAGCCCCGCGGCACAGGGGTTTTTCAGCCCCGCGGCACAGGGGTTTCCGCAACGCGGTGAAGGTTGCGCTGTTGCAAGGCGTCGGCAGGTAGAACTACGGAACGAAGAATGGTGCAGGCCGAGCGCAACTTCCAATCGAGGGATCGATCGCGCGTGCCCGCTTCCGTGCATAGTGAAAGGCAACAAAAAAGCCCGGCGCGATGCCGGGCTGTTTGACGCGTGCGATGCGATCGTTCAGTCGACCGGTCGGCCCGCCGTGACTTGTAAGCTGACTTGGCTAGTCTACTTGACGAGTCTACTTGGCGAGCTTGGCGATCTGCGCGGTGAGGCGCGAGACTTTGCGGCTGGCGTTGTTCTTGTGAATGATGTTGCGCTGCGCGGCACGCATCAAGGCCGGCTCGGCATTCGCCAGCGCCTTCACGGCCGCGGCGCGGTCGCCGGTCGCGATGGCTTCCTCGACGGTCCGCACGGCACCGCGCATCTGGGTGCGGCGCGACTTGTTGACGGCGGTGCGGCGGGCGATCTTGCGCGTCGCTTTCTTGGCGGAAGTGGTATTGGCCATGGTCTCAATATCCTTTGCGGGTACCGGTCGCGTCTTGGTCGGGTAGCGCCGGCTTGCTTGACCGCGTAATCGACGCTCGGATTTAGGGTGTTCGGTTGCTGGGCCGTCCCGGGAGCATGAGGCCTCAAAGAGCCCTAAGCTCAAGTGGCCTGCAATTGCTCAAAGAACAGCGGCGGCAGGATTGCGCCCGCCGCCAGTTGGCGCCCTTATAGAGAGGCTCTTCGGCACCGTCAACGCTTTCGGAGCTGGAAAAGCGGCCCCAAGGCGCTCCAGGAGGCACTGTAACGCCCTGAAGAGGTTGAATTTCTCCCGTCGCCCGGCTATTGGCTGGCGGCGTTTGTTGAGGTCCTCCGATCGGACGACCATATAAGGTGAGGCATGATCCGCGGCTTTTTCCGACTGATTGGGCTGCTGCTGCTCGCCGGCGGGTTCATCTTCATGGTCTATGACGGCGCCCGCTGGGTGGCCGACCAGACCCTCAAGTTCACCCGGTTCGGCCAGTTCTGGAACGACATCAATCAGGCCAGCCAGTCGGCCTTCCGCACCTGGGTCGAGGCCAAGGCGCCCTGGCTCTGGACCTCGGTGATCCGCCTGCTGCTGGATCAGCCGGTCTTTGCCGTCCTCGGCGTTCTCGGCATCCTGCTGATGATCCTGTTCCGGCCGCGGAAACCGCTGATCGGCTATTCCCGGGATTGACCTGCAATTCCCGCGGGATTGATCTTTCAATTCCCGCCGCGATTGAACACTGTGCGCGGCCGTAACGACGCTGCCCACGCTCGCGTAGATCCCTATATTCCCACCTGATCGCGAGCACGCCGCCTCCAGCATCTGGCTGAGGCGACGGACGGCTCGTTTCGCGGAGACCCAACCATGCTGTTCATGCGCAAGACCACCGCATTGCCGAGCGCGGCTGAGGCGCTGCCCGGCCGCGCGCAGGCCATTCCGACCGCCGCCACCCATTTCGTCAACGGCAGCAGGCTCAAGCCGCCTTATCCCGCCGGCCTCGAAAGGGCGGTGTTCGGGCTCGGGTGCTTCTGGGGCGCCGAGCGCGAATTCTGGCAGCTCGGCGACGGCATCTACACCACCGCGGTCGGCTATGCCGGCGGCCACACGCCGAACCCGACCTATGAAGAGACCTGTTCGGGCCGCACCGGCCACACCGAAGTGGTGCTGGTCGTGTTCGATCCGAGCAAGATCTCCTACCAGACGCTCTTGAAGACGTTCTGGGAGAGCCACGACCCGACGCAGGGCATGCGCCAGGGCAACGACGTCGGCACGCAATACCGAAGCGCGATCTACACCTGTTCCGATGCGCAGCGGAAAGCGGCTGACGAGTCGAAGGCGCTCTATCAGAAGGCGCTCGCCGCAAAAGGCCTCGGGGCCATTACCACCGAGATCGCGCCATCAGGCGAATTCTATTTTGCCGAGGACTATCATCAGCAATATCTGGCGAAGAACCCCGCCGGCTATTGCGGCCTTGGCGGCACCGGCGTGTCCTGCCCGATCGGCGTCGGTGTGAGCGCGTAAGCCTGCTCCGGGCTCGGTGCACCTCTCCCGCTTGCGGGAGAGGTGGCATTGCATCGCAGATGCAATGCGGGTGAGGGTTCTTTCCTCCGGGGGAGTGTCCCGTCGCGGAGAAACCCTCGCCCCAACCCTCTCAGCGCGAGCGAAGCTCGTCGCGGCCCGCAAGCGGGAGAGGGAGCGTACCGTGTTCCTGGCGGGCACCGTCGCCCCCCGCAAACGCTTTATTAACCATAACCGGTGCATCACTGGAGCTGTCTCGTTTCGAGGGATAGTCCGGTGCCAGTTGCACGCGCGTTTCGATCGTCGATCACGGCAGTGGCCCTGGCAGCGTCCGCCGCGCTGACCCTTGGCGGCTGCATGCAGACCGCCGGCCCCGTTGCGGTCATGCCACCGCGCGCCGACCTCGATTCCATGGCCTATGGCCAGCCTTACAATGCGCCGCAGCCGGTTGTCGTCGCCGACGGCGGCGGCGCCATCGGCGCGCTGCGCAGCTCCTTTGCCTCGTCGCCCGCCCCCATGCCGGTCGGCTACGCCGTGCCGATGGCGGCGCCGGTGCGCTATGACGCCTCCTACCATCTCGACGCCGGCGACAAGCTCCGCGTCGTGGTCTACGGCCAGGAAGGTCTCACCAACAGCTACGCCATCGATGCCGGCGGCTCCATCACCATGCCGCTGATCGGCGCGGTGCCGGCCCGCGGTCGCACCACCGCCGGACTTGCCGGCGAGATCGCCGCGCGCCTGCGCAACGGCTACATCCGCGAGCCTTCGGTCGCGGTGGAGATCGAGGCCTATCGTCCGTTCTTCATTCTCGGCGAAGTCACCGCGCCCGGCCAATACCCTTACGTGCCGAACATGACGGTCGAGAGCGCGGTCGCGATCGCCGGCGGCTTCTCGCCCCGCGCCAAGCGCGACGTGGTCACGGTGACCCACACCGAGCGGGGCGGATCCATGCGCGCGGTGGTGCCGCTCGGCACGCCCTTGAATCCCGGCGACACCGTGTTCGTCGGCGAGCGCTGGTTTTAGGTTTCAGCCCAACTCGCTCTTCTCGTCATTCCGGAGCGCGCCTAAGCGCGAACCCGGAATCCATCGCGCCGCTATCCTGACGCTCGATGGATTCCGGGCCTGCGCCTATCGGCGCATCCCGGAATGACGGCGGGGGATGTCGCGCAACTCCTACCTCCGAAAATCCAGCCGCCCGTTCGGAAAACATCCGTCGATCCTGTTGGCGTTGATCACGAGGCCAACCCATGGCCGCGTGATCGCCGGCGTGGTCAGGTTGATGTATTTCCCGACCAGACGACCTGCGCCGTCCCGCGCGGCCTCGATCAGCCCGTGCCGGCGGCCATTGTCCCAGTCGAAGCGCAGATAGACCCGGCCGGCCGCGATGCGGATGTCCGCGCGCCCCTGTTTCCACCTGTCAGGCGTATCGCCGGCAATGGTCGGATCGGCACCGCCGTTCCAGCGGCTCGCCCATATGCCTTCGAGCGGATCGGACGGCGCTGCGATCGCTGCCCACGCCGTCGCATTGCCGTCCGCCGCATCGCCGGGCAGCGAGGCCGTCGCGGCATAATCCATCACCTCGGAATCTTCGGGTGAGGGCACATCCATGGTTCCGAACGGATTGCGGATGACGAGATGCGTGATGGATTGCTGCATGGCGAGTTCCCGGCGAGACGTGGCTTGATCTAGCGGCATTCTTCATTATGCAGCCACCCGATTCCGGCTTTGGAGGCAAGGCGCAACCCTCTCCCCAGTCATTCCGGGGCGCGCGTTAGCGCGAACCCGGAATCCATCGCGCCGCTATCGCTGACGCTCGATGGATTCCGGGCCTGCGCCTATCGGCGCATCCCGGAATGACAAGAGGAAAGAGACGCGCGCCTTACGTCAAATGCTTCGCAAAAAATTCCATGCTGCGCGGCCAGGCGATGTCGGCGCTGGCCTTGTCGTAGCTGGCGCGCTCGTCGCAATGGAAACCGTGCTGCGCGCCCGGATAGATGAAGACCTCCACCTCCGGCCGTTTCGACTTGATGGTCTCGACGTCGGTCAAGGGGATGCCCGCATCCTTCTCGCCGAAATGCAATTGCGTCGGCACCTTCGGCGTCTCGTCGGCAAAGCGAACGACGGCGCCGCCGTAATAGCCGATCGCGGCCTTCAGGCCGGTCAATCGCGTCGCCGCGACGAAGGCGACGCTGCCGCCCAGGCAAAAGCCGATGATGCCAACGGGGCCGACGCTCTTCACCGCGTCGATCGCCGCCTGCGTGTCGCGCAGCATCGCGGCCCAATCCGGATTGGCGACGAACTTGCGCGCCTCCGCGATCTCGTTGGGCGAATAGCCAGACTGGAAGTTCGGTGCGGTCCGGTCGAAGATCGACGGCGCGACCGCAACATAGCCTTCCCCGGCGAGGCGGTCGCAGACCGCGCGGATGTGGTGATTGACGCCAAAGATCTCCTGGATCACCACCACCGCGCCCTTCGGCGCAGCCGAGGGATCAGCGCGATAGGCGCCGAGCTGGAAATTGTCGGAGGCCGTCAGCTTGATGTCCTGTCCCACGCGGGTTGTCCTTGATGGTTGGTCGTTGATCGAGAATTCGCTCGTTCCACAAACTCGTCATGCCCGGGCTTGTCCCGGGCATCCACGTCTTCGTTTCCGAGCGAGAAGAACGTGGATGGCCGGGACAAGCCCGGCCACGACGATCCGGACGTGTCGGCGCACGACGCTCTCACTCCCACATCCAGTTCTCGCCGTAATCCTCCTTCCATCCCGCCAGCCGTCCGTGGCGGAATTGCAGGAACAGGCGGTGACGGTAGGGGACCAGTCCGCTGCCGCCGATGTTGCGCAGCGTGAGATAGATCTCGTTGCCGGGACGTCCGCGCACATATTGCAGCGGCTGCCCGAGGGCGCGTGCGGTCTGCTCGGCGTCCATGCCGAAGGCGAGCGGAATGTTGTTGGACAAGGTCGCGACGAAGGGCCGGCGCGGCGGCACCGCGCCGAATGGCTCGGCCGGCGCCGCCGACGACAGCAGCGTCGCCATTGCGCCCGCCGCGAAGATCGCTCGCATCATGGTCTTGCGTCCCGGATCGCCTGGCCTATGCCGGCAAGTTCGTCAGGCAAGTTCTTCAGGTAAGTTCTTCAGGAAAGGCGCGACGGCGTCAACAAAAGCCTTGGGCTGATCGATGTTGACGGCATGTCCGGCAGCGGGGATCACGACCTTTTGTGCCCCCGGGATTTTTGCGGCCATGTAGTCGGATGCGGCCAGGAACGGCGTGTCGTCGGCGCCGACCACGATCAGCGAGGGCACCTTGATGTCGGGCAGCAGCTCGATCACGCGGGCATCGCGCTGGGTCAGCATGCCGCGTGCGGCGAGCGCCAGTCCCTTGGCGTTGCGATGACTGGCGGCGGCGCGCTCGCGCGTTGCCGACTTCAGGACGTCGAGGCCTTCGCGGTCGAGCCTGTCGGCGGTGGCGAGCGCCCGCGCGTTCCAGGCCTCGCGCGCGTCGTCCTTCTTGAAGCCCGGCCCGGTGTCGATGATCAGCAGCGCGCGCGTCCGCTCCGGATGGGCGCGATAGAACGCGAGCGACATGTAGCCGCCGAGCGAGAGCCCGCCGATGATCGCGCGCTTGGCACCGGCCGCATCGAGAATCGCCGCCATGTCGCCGACAGTGAGCGCTTCGCTGTACGCCCTGGGATCATCGGGATAGTCGGACTGGCCGTGGCCGCGCATGTCCCACAGGATCAGCTTGTGCTCCCTGGCGAGCGCATCGACCTGGCCATGCCACATCGCCGACGTCGAGGAATAGCCATGAGTGAGCAGCAGCGGCGCTCCCTCGCCGTGAACCTCGTAATGGATATTGACGCCGTCCCGATTGATCCCAGGCATTGCTGCCGATCCTTTCCCGTTTCCTTGTTCTCGCGAGCCGCAGCGACGGGGTGGCGCTTGCACTCTAGCGCGCCAAGTTACCTGGAAGAAACTGCCTGAGTGAAATGGCACGCATAGCCGACGACGCTCTCTGTTGCGTCCAGTCGCTGCACCAGCCCCATTCTCGCAACGCACAACGTCGCGACGGCGCGCTTGTTTCGACTCGTTCCAAATTGCATTTGCCACGGCAAGCGAACGCGATCATTCTTGCGGCCAAGGCTGGCGCCAGCCCGGTGGGCGTCCGCCATTCAAGTTGCCGCCGTAAGCGGCTTCATGCACCGGCAGGGGAAGACGCCTATGCCAACTCTCACCATCAACGGGCGGAGTATGTCCGTGGATGCGGCGAACGACACGCCGCTCCTCTGGGCGATCCGCGAGCAATTGCAGATGACCGGCACCAAGTTCGGCTGCGGTGCCGGGCTGTGCGGCGCCTGCACCGTGCATGTCAACGGCGAAGCCGTGCGCTCGTGCCAGACCATGGTCGGCGACGTCGCCGGCAAGAAGATCACCACCATCGAAGGCCTCTCCGCCAAGGGCGATCATCCCTTGCAGAAGGCATGGATCGCCGAGCAGGTGCCGCAATGCGGCTATTGCCAGTCCGGCCAGATCATGCAGGCAGCCTCGCTGCTCGCAAAGAATCCCAATCCGACCAAGGAAGAGGTCGTGGCGCATATGGACGGCAATCTCTGCCGTTGCATGACCTATTCGCGGATCCAGAAGGCGATCATGCGCGCCGCATCCGAGATGCGCACCGCATCGGCCACCTCCAACGAGCGGAGGCCCACATGAACGAGCATGTCAAGAACCTGACACCTGAGACAACCGATCTCAGCCGCCGCTCCTTCCTCGTCGGCACTGCCGCGACCGGCCTCGTGCTCGGCTATGCCGGCGTGCCCGGCATCGATGCGGCTGCGGCCGCGGCACCCGCCAATTTCGAGCCGAGCGTCTGGTATGCGATCTCGCCGGATGGTCTCGTCACCGTGACCTGCGGCAAGGCCGACATGGGCCAGCACATCGCTTCGACGATGGCGCAGATCGTCTGTGAGGAGCTCGGCGCGAAGTGGAGCGACATGCGCGTGCAGCTCGCCTCCAACGATCCCAAGTTCAACGATCCGGTCCTGGGAGCGCAGATCACCGGCGGCAGCTGGTCGACCATGATGAATTTCGAGGCGATGAGTCGGGCCGGTGCGGCCGGCCGCATCGCCTTGACCGAGGCCGCGGCGACAGCCATGGGCCTGCCACCTTACTTCAAGGACCAGCTCGTCGTCCGCGACTCCGTGATCTCGCATCCTAAGTCGAAGAAGCAGATGACCTTTGCCGAAATCGTCAAGAGCGGCAAGGCGACCAAGACCTTCACGCCGGACGAGCTCAAGGCGATCAAGCTGAAGACGCCGGATCAATACACCATGATCGGCGTCTCGGTGCCGCAGCTCGACATCCCCTCCAAAACCAACGGCACGGCCAAATACGGCATCGACGTGATGCTGCCGGGCATGGCCTACGGCAAGGTGGTGACCCCGCCGGTGCGCTTCGGCGCCACGGTGAAATCGGTCGACGACAGCGAAGCCAAGAAAGTGCCCGGCTTCATGAAGGCCGTCATCCTCGACGACAAGACCGGAACCACGTCCGGCTGGGTCGTCGCGGTCGCCAACACCTACGCCAACGCCCGCAAGGCGGCGGACGCGCTGAAGATCGCCTATGACAGCGGTCCGAACGCCAAGCTGTCGAGCCAGTCGCTGCTGGATGAAGCCAAGCGGCTTCAGGGCTTGGAGGATTCCGGCCAGTTCTTCGTCAAGGACGGCGATCCCAATGCGGCGTTCGGCTCGGCGGCGAAAGTGGTCGAGGCCGAGTACACTACCAGCATCAACATCCATGCTCCGCTGGAGCCGATGAACGCCACGGCCGAGTTCAAGGGCGACATCCTGCACATCTATTCCGGCAACCAGTTCGCGACGCGCTCCGGCGCGATCGCGGCGGGCGCAGCCGGGATCGATCCGAAATTCGTCGTGATGCATCAGCATTGGCTCGGCGGCGGTTTCGGCCGCAGACTCGATGCCGACATGATGATTCCGGCCGTGCAGGCGGCGAAGGCGGTCGGCAAGCCGGTCAAGGTGATCTATTCGCGCGAGAACGACATGACGATGGATTTCTCGCGGCCGCTCACCTACCAGAAAGTGAAGGCCGGCGTGGACGGTGACGGCAAGCTCATCGCGATCAGCCACGATGTGGTCTCGGCCTGGCCGACCGCTCGCTGGGGAATTCCTGATTTCCTCACGCCCTCGGTCGACAAGAAGGGCCCGCTCGACAGCTTCACGGTCAATGGCGCGGACTTCTTCTACACCGTGCCCAACCATCACGTGCGCGCGATCAAGAACGAGCTCGCGCACAATGCGACGCCCTCCGGCCAGCTCCGCTCGGTGGCGCCGGGCTGGACCTTCTGGGCGGTCGAAAGCATGATCGACGAGATCGCGGCTGCCACGGGCAAGGATCCCGCGCAGTTCCGCATCTCGCTGCTCGACGGCGCCGGCAAGAACGACGGTGGCGCACAGCGCTTACGCAACACGCTGCTCGCCGCGATGGGCCTGTCGGGCTACGGCACCCGGCAATTGCCGAAAGGCGAGGGCATGGGGGTTGCCTGCGTCTCGTCGCAGGAACGCGCAACCGCGAGCTGGACCGCCTGTGTCGCCCATGTCGCGGTGGCGCCGTCGGGCGAGGTGACCGTGAAGAAGCTCACGATCGCAACCGACGTCGGCACGCAGGTGCATCCCGACAACATCCGCGCCCAGGTCGAGGGCGCGGCGCTGTGGGGGCTGTCGCTGGCGATGTACGAGAAGGCGACACTGAAGGACGGTGGCATCGAGCAGACCAATTTCGATAGCTACCGGCCCTTGCGCATGAGCCAGACGCCCGAGGTCGCCGTTGCCGTCATCGCCAATGGCGACAAGGCCACCGGTGTCGGCGAGCCCGCGGTGACCGTGGTCGCGCCCGCCATCGGCAACGCCATCTTCAACGCCAGCGGCGCCCGCGTCCGCGCACTGCCGATCACGGCGGAGGCGGTGAAGGCGAGCATGAAGGCGTAAGGCCGGCTGCGATTGCCGAATGAGATGATCCGCCGGAGGGAAACCTCCGGCGGATTTATTTTGGGAGATCGTCTCCACAATCTCAGTGTCTTGCTCCGCGCAAGCGGGGCATCCAGTACGCCGCGGCTTTTCGGTTCCGGCCGAGCCGTCCCGGCGTACTGGGTCGCCCGGCCAAGCCGGGCGACGACATCGGAGGATGGGGGAAGTGCGAAAAATTTCCCTGTATTTTCAATGCCCCCTCTACTGTGCATGGGGTTGTTTTCGCGGTTTTGAAGTTCCCACCCGCAGGGAACCAAAATCCCTAAAATTGCACCGAATTTCCCAAGGTCCCATTGAGCACGCCTCTTAAGGGCCAGAGAACCTGATCCGGCTTAGGCTCATGCCAAATCCCAATCCCATGCCTTGGGGAAGCCATGAACGCGCCAGCCAAATCCGCCGCCAAACGCCGGCTTCTGCTCGCCTCCGACCGGAGCGACGAGAGCTCCGAGCTCGCCAGCATCCTGAAGGCGGTCGGCGACGTCTCGACGGTGACGACGCAGGAGATCCCCGAAAAACCCTCGCGCGATCTCTCCGGCCTCGTGGTCGACATTAACCTGCGCTCGCCCGAGAGCGTGCAGCGGGTGCGCAACAAGCTGCGCGGCGATGCCTATCGCTCGATGCCGCGGCTGTTCGTGCTCGCCGACGCGCTGCATCACGGCACCATGCAGGCGTGGGCGCTGGGCGCCACCGACACCATTTCGCGGCCGCTCCAGGCCGACGCCATCCTGCAGCGCATCCGCGCCGCCTTCCCGGACACCGCCGCCTATGACGCGACCGACCGCGGCAAGACGCTCAACCGCGGCGTCGAGGCGGCGCATGCGGTGCTGGCGAAGATGTTCGAGAAGCTGCCGCTCGGCGTGCCCCTGACCTTCGACGACGTCATCGCGGCGGAAAGCAAGATCCTGAAGGCGATCAGGCATTCCTCGCTGCGCGAATGGCTCACCACGGTGGGCTGCCATCATGTCGGCAGCTATCGTCACTGCCTGTTCGTCACCGGCTTCGCGGTCGCCTTCGCGCAGCATCTCGGCATGCGCGAGGACGACCAGCGCCGCCTCGTCCGCGCCGCGCTGCTGCACGACGTCGGCAAGGCCTTCGTTCCCTCCGCGCTGCTCGACAAGCCCGGCAAGCTCACCGACGAGGAGATGGCCGAGGTCCGCCAGCATCCGCGCCGCGGCTATGAGGCGCTTGCCGCCCAGGGCGGCTTCCCGCCGGAGATGCTCGACGTGATCCTGCATCACCACGAATTTCTCGACGGCAGCGGCTATCCGAACGGCCTGTCGTCGAACCAGATCAGCGACATCGTGCGTCTGACGACGATCGTCGACATCTACGCCGCCCTGGTCGAGAAACGCGCCTACCGCATGCCGTTCACGCATTCGCGAGCGTTCGCCATGATGGAAGGCATGAACGGCAAGCTGGACCAGCAGCTGCTGCAGGCGTTCCGCCCGGTGGCGCTGGGGTCGTTTTAGTTCGGTGCCGTAGGGTGGATTAGCCGAAGGCGTAATCCACCGAGCTTCGTTCGGCTTTCTCTGAAGCATGGTGGGTTACGCCTTCGGCTAACCCACCCTACGCGCTGCGCGCTCACCCCACCATCTTCCGCAGCTCCGCCTTCGCCACCTTCTCCAGCGTCGAGCGCGGCATGTCGTCGACCAGCCTGATCTCGCGCGGCACCTTGAAGTCGGCAAGGCTTTTGCGGCAGGCTTCCATTACGCGCTCGGGCAGATCGGGCGCGGCGCCGGCGACACCGCCCTGCGGGATGATGAAGACAACCGGCACCTCGTCCAGCATCGGGTGCGACTTCGCCACCACGGCGGCCTCGCGCACGCCTGGCACCAGCGCGATCACCTGTTCGATCTCGGAGGCTGCGACGTTCTCGCCGCCGACCTTCAGCATGTCCTTGGCGCGGTCGCCGAACTTGATGTAGCCGTTCTGCAGCCGCTCGACGCGGTCGCCGGTGAGGAAGAAGCCGTGCTCGTCGAAGCTGTCGCGCGTCGCTGTCTCGTTGTGCAGATATTCGGCGAACAGCGACAGGCCGGGGATGCCCTTGATCGACAGATTGCCGGTGCCGCCGACCTCGGTCGGCCGGCCGTCGTCGTCGGTGATGCGGATTTCATATTCGGGAGCGGCGCGCCCGATCGACATCGGGATGTTGGGCTGGTCGACCTCGCCGACGATGCCGTGGGTGATGGTCTCGGTCATGCCCCACCAGCCGATGACCTTGACGCCGAAGCCGGCAAAGGCCGGCGGCTCGTTGATCGCCGAGCCCCACAGGCGGAATTTGTGGTCCTTCGGGATCTCCTGCTCGAGCAGCGCCTTCATGCAGAACGGAATGGTCGAGGTCCAGGTCGCGCCGTGCTGGCGCGCGACGCCCCAGAAGCGGCTCGCCGAGAAGCGCGGCTGGATCACGCAAGTCGCCCCGACCCACAGCGTCGCCAGCATGGAATAGGCCAGCGCGTTGGTATGGAACAGCGGCAGATAGGCCTGATGCACGTCGCTCGCATGCAGGTCCTCGTGCGCGGCGTTGATCTTGGCGCCCCACAGCGCGTTGGCGTGGGTCCACAGCACCGCCTTGGGGCGCGAGGTCGTGCCCGAGGTGTATTGCACGCTGCATGGCGCGAAGGGATCGATCGGGCGTTTCGGACGGTCGGCGCTGTCGGCGAACAGGGATTCAAAGCTGTCGCCGCGCGAGACCGCTTGCGCAGGCATTGCGCCCGCATCATGCGAGGTCACCGCCAGCCAGCTTATGCTGCGGCAGTTCTGCGCGACGATCTCCGCATAGGCCGGCTGTGTGATCGCGGCGACCGCGCCGCAATGATCGGCAAAATACGCGATCTCGGCCGGCGCCGAGCGGGTGTTGGTGGTGACCGCGATGGCCCCCAGCTCGACACAGGCAAACCAGGCCAGCATCGCCTCGATGCAATTGTCCAGATGAATGAGCACATATTCGCCCGGCTTCACGCCGCGCCGTGCCAGCCCGGCCGCCAGCGCGCCGACCCGGTCGTGAAACTCGCCATAGCTCCAGCGCCGCGCCGGCGCATCGAACGGCGCCCAGATCAGGAACGGATGATCGCGCCGGACCTCGGCGCGCATCCTGAGCAACCAGGGTACGTCGAGCCCGTCGAACGGGCTCACGATTCCGGCGGTGGCTTGTCGAAGTGGCATGGCTCCTCCCGTGCAGCCCGCATCTTGATGGCGGCTGTCTCTCGATGATTGCGTCTTCCTGCCATCGGATGACCCCGGGAGCAAATCCGGGGGCGCATGTCGTCCGCGCTCCCTCGGCCGTCATTGCGAGCAAAGGGAAGCAATACAGACTGTCTCCGCCGAACCGGTCTGGATTGCTTCGTCGCAAGCGCTCCTCGCAATGACGGCGTTTGGGGCGGGTGCGGTCCTATCGGCCTCAATCCTCGTACGACGAAATCTCGATCAGGCTGCCATCCGGATCCCGGCAATAGACCGAGCGCAGCGTGCCGCGTGCGCCCTGCCGCGGGCCTGGTCCGGCCTCGATGGCAACGCCATGTGCATTCAGATGCGCCACCACCTCGTCCGGGGTGGCCGAGGTGAGGAAGCACAGATCCTCGCTGCCGGCGGTGGGGTGGTCGGCTGTGAACCACTCCACCCTGTCGGCATCGCGTTGTCGGACGTTGATCCTCTGGTTACCGAATTGAAGGAAAGTCCGCGGCGCTTTGCCGCCGCCGGGATCGAACAGCTTGACTTCCATGCCGAGAATCTTGCTGAACCACTCCGCCGTCGCCGCGACGTCGCGGACATTGATCACGAGATGATCCAGGGCGTGAACCTTGACCGGCATGTCTCATCCTTTCGTCGTGATGCGCCTCGCGCACTTTCCGCCTGCGGCAAGCTTTGTTACAACCCCGCCGACGCCGGGTTCAAGCGATCTGGCTTCAAGAACAACACTTGGGAGAACCCTTGAGATGATCACTCGCCGTACCGCGCTGGGCCTGCTCGCCGCCAGTCCGCTTGCAGCCACCCCGCTGTCGAAGGCTCTTGCCGCCGATTATCCGGCCCGGCCCGTGAAATGGGTGGTCGGCTATCCGCCGGGCGGCGCCACCGACATCCTGGCACGACTGATCGGGCAGCGGCTTTCGGAAAAGCTCGGCCAGCAATTCGTGGTCGAGAACAAGCCGGGTGCCGGCAACAACATCGCGACCGAATCGGTCATCAATGCCGAGCCCGACGGCTACACGCTACAGATGGTCAATCCGGCCAACTACATCAACGCCTCGCTCTACGCCAACCTGAAGTTCAACTTCGTGCGCGACATCGCGCCGATCGCCTCGTTCCAGCGCGTGCCGAACGTGATGACCGTCAACAAGGACGTGCCGGCCAAGAACGTCGCCGAGTTCATCGAATATGTGAAGGCCAATCCCGGCAAGGTCAACATGGCCTCGTCCGGCAACGGCACCTCGGTGCATCTGTCCGGCGAGATGTTCATGGCCATGACCGGCTGCAAGATGCAGCACGTGCCCTATCGCGGCGCGGCGCCCGCGATCACCGACATGCTCGGCGGCCAGGTGCAGGTGATCTTCGACAACATGCCCTCGATCATCCAGCACATCCGCTCCGGCTCGCTTCGTGCGATCGGCGTCACCACGGCGGAACGCTCGCCGCAATTGCCCGACGTGCAGACGGTCGCCGAGACCGTGAAGGGCTACGAGGCCAGCGCGCTGTTCGGCATCGGCGCGCCGAAGAACACGCCGAAGGACATCATCGCCAAGCTCAACGCCGAGGTCAACGCGGTGATCAAGGAGCCCGACATGGCCAAGCGTCTGGTCGAGCTCGGCGGCGAGCCGCGGGTGCAGACTCCGGAAGCGTTCGGCGAGGAGATCAAGGCCGAGACCGAGAAGTGGAAGAAGGTGGTCGAGTTCGCCGGCCTGAAGGTCGAATAGCGATCTTGTGACGACCGGGAATGGAGCCCTGCCGTTCGGCAGGGCTTTTTTCCTGCGCGCTCTGTTTCGTGCAACCGCTGCCGCGGCGCGCGCGGCCCGTCGCGCCGTATTGGAGCCGCGATCTACCGCTTCGCGTCGGCCTGCTCCGTCGTATTGCACGAGAGCAGCATCGTGTAGGCGCGCGCGTTGGTGGCGATGTCGGTGGTCTTCAGCTCGCCCTTGGGCTCCGCGGTCTGGTAGGGCACCACGGAATTGTCGAGGAAATCGCGCAGTGCGCCGGTCTTGATGGCGAAGTTGATGTTCTCGGGAATGTCGCCGGTCATGGCGACGATACGCAATCCCGGGATCTTGCCGGTGACCACGCCCACGATCTGGCCGGTGGCGTCGAACAGCGGGCCACCGCTGTTGCCGGGCTGCACGGGCGCGCTGATTTGCAGGAAACGCGTGTCGTTGCGCATGCCGCTGAGGGAGCTCACGATCCCGGTCGTCACTCTTAGGTCCGAGCTGAGCAATCCGTGGTAGGGAAAGCCGATCGCGACGACGGAATCGCCGGCGCGGAACGAGCGGTCGCGAATGCGGGCGAAATCCTTGAACGTCGCCGTCGACGGCGCCTGAAGCAAGGCGAGATCATTGTTAGCGTCGGTCGAAACGACGCGCAGCACCATCGCGGCCTCGCCGGTGAGGTTGCCCTTGATGTCGCCGACGCAGCCATTGACCACGTGATTGTTGGTGACGATGTGCCCGCTCGCGCTCACGACGAAACCGGTGCCACTCTGCGATTTGACGGACTTGCTGGCAGCAGGCGGCGGCGTCTGCTTGTCCGGCGCGGCCTGCGGCTTGGCGGCAACCTTTGTAAAATCGCCGGCCTTGTCCAGCCCGTCGGCCTTGACTCGCGTTACGCAATTGGTGACCGCGGCGATCAAGGGCGCGGTTGACGTCAAACTGAACTGAAAAGGTGTGCCTCTCGCCACCGCCACCATCAGGCTCGCCTTCTGGAAAGCGCGCGCGACGTTGGTGGGCAGAACGGCCGAGACCATCACCTCGGACAACGCGGTCGCGAAGAGCCTCACCTCGGCCTGTCCGTCGAACGTCACGTCGATCGTCAGGTTCTCGCCCTTCTTGAAACGAAACGCTGAATTGGCAAAGCCGAGCAGCCACGCGTTGTTCGAATCCTGGCCGACGAGCAGCGTCATGCCGTTGGCATAGGGCGTGCTTGCGGCGCAATGGGAGAATGCGCCGGTTGAATCATTGGTGTAGGCGCCGCCGTTCCAGTTGCCGACGCGGATGGTGCCGAAAGGGCCCGCCGCATGAGCGAGACCGGCGAGCAACGCCTGGGAAACAAGCGCAACGACAAATGACTTAAGCCACATATTCAGCCCCCGGGGAATGTTTTGGATCCATCTTATCCGGGGCAGACGGTGTCGTGCAACCGCCAGTTGTTCGATTGGGCCGGACGTCCCGCCGCGGCTTTCGGGGGGTTGCGTTTACTTTGCGTCGCTATATACTTTGCAATACAAAGTAACGGGTCAGCAATCCCGGCAAGTCCGTGCGGAGCGAGGTTCTGGCGTTGCCAATGCGCGATCTCGACAAGGCCCTGGCCGATATCGTGGCGATCCGCAGCCAGATCGCGGCCGGCACGGCGTTCCGCGGTTACGGCCCGGCGACGATGGCCGCGACCGGTGCCGTCGCGCTCATCACGGCGGTGCTGCAATTCTGGCTGCTCGGCGATCCCACGGGTGAGCCGCTCGGCTTCTTCGCCGGCTGGTTCGTCGCCGCCGCGCTGTCCCTCCTGATCATCGGGATCGAGATGCGGGCGCGTTCGCGCCGCCATCATTCGGGTCTGGCCGATGCCATGATCCACCAGGCGGTCGAGCAGTTCCTGCCCGCGGGCGTTGCCGGCGTGCTGCTCGCGGTGGTGATGTGGAAGTTCGCGGCCGAGACGTTGTGGCTGCTGCCGGGCCTGTGGCAGATCCTGGTGTCGCTCGGCATTTTCGCCTCCGTCCGCTCGCTGCCGCGCACCGTGGCGCTCGCCGGCGCCTGGTATTTCGTGTCCGGCTTTTCGGTGGTGGTGATCGCGAGCCAGACCCACACGCTGTCGCCATGGACCATGGGTCTGCCCTTCCTGATCGGGCAATCGCTGATGGCGGCCATTCTGCATGTCGCATCCGGAGACCATGATGTCGAAGACTGACAGCGCACCCTTCTCCTACGAAGGGCTCGACCGCGTGATCCACGAGAAGGCGAGGCTCGGGCTTCTGACCTCGCTGATGGCGCATCCCAAGGGGCTGGCCTTTGCCGACCTCAAGCAGCTGTGCGGCCTCACCGACGGCAATCTCAGCCGGCACCTTGCCGTGCTCCAGGAGGCCGGCCTCGTCGACGTGACCAAGGGCTACGAGGGCAACCGTCCGCACACCACCTGCCGCCTCACCAGGACCGGGCGCCGCCGTTTCCTCGACTATCTCGCCGTGCTGGAGCGCCTGGTGCGCGACGCCGCCAAGGCCGCCGGCCGCGAAGCGCCGTCGCTCGGCCGCCTCAGCATCGTCTCGACCTGATCCTTCCCCTTTTTTGACCGGAGACTTTGCAATGCAAAGTGATGCGTCCCATAACGAGAAGCTTCATGTCGGCATCATCATGGACGGCAACGGGCGATGGGCGACGCGGCGCGGCCTGTCGCGCGTGCGCGGCCACGAGGCCGGCGTCGAAGCCATCCGCCGCATCGTCGAGGCCGCGCCCAAGCAGGGCATCGGCACGCTGACGCTCTACGCCTTCTCCGCCGACAATTGGCGGAGGCCGAAGGCCGAGGTTGCCGCATTGATGACCTTGCTGCGCTTCTATCTCGCCAACGAGGTGCAGAGCCTGGTCAAGAACGGCGTGCGGCTCACCGTGATCGGCCGCCGCGATCGCCTGCCCGACGGCATCGCCAGCGCGATTGCAAAGGCCGAACGGGCCACCGCCGCCGGCGGCACGCTGCATTTGCGCATCGCGGTCGACTATTCCGCGCGCGACGCCATCCTCAATGCCGCGGCGAAGGCGGCGGCGCTGACCAGCCTCACCCGCGAAGCCTTCTCGCAGCTCGTCACCGGCGAAGCCGGCCTGCGCGACGTCGACCTCATCATCCGCACCTCGGGCGAGAAGCGGCTCTCGGACTTCCTGCTCTGGGAAGGCGCCTATGCCGAGCTGCACTTCACCGAGCGGATGTGGCCCGAATTCGACGCCAGCGATCTCGCCGCGGCTCTGGCCTCCTTCCACGGCCGCGAGCGCCGCTTCGGCGGATTGCAGGCCATCCTGCCCGGAGAGGCGCCCTCGCTCTCTCGGGTGTGACGCGCCTCGCGCGCCAGCCGGCCCCCGCTGATTGCCGCCTGGCATGGATCGTGCTCTAGTCTTCCGGCGTTGGGTATCGTCCCGCGGCGGGAGGTTTCGCACCATGCGCGCAGTCCTCAATTATTGCACCGGCGGAACGGAACGGCAGCTTGCCGCCGGCACCATCATCGTCGCCGAGGGGGGCACCTCCGGCCATCTCTTCGTGCTGATGCAAGGCAGGCTCGAGGTGCTCAAAGGTGAGATGGTGGTTGCCACCGTCACCGAGCCTGGCGCGGTGCTGGGTGAGATGTCCGTGCTGCTGGGCCAGCCGCACACCGCAACCGTACGGGCCTGCTCCGACGCGATCGTCTACGAATTCGAGGATGCGGCCTCGTTCCTCGAGAAGGAGCCGGGCGTGGCGCTGCTGATCGCAAAAATGCTGGCGCAGCGGCTCAACGTCGCCAACACCTACCTCGCCGATCTCAAGCGGCAATATGCCGGCCACGGCACGCATCTGGCCATGGTCGGCGAGGTGCTCCAGAGCATGATCAACCTGCCGCCGCTTGAGGTTTCGCCAGGCTCGGATCGGCAATCCGATCCAAGAATGTGAGCCAGTCGGGCGGCGCCTCGATGGGGGCGGCGGGTCGCCGCAGCGGCGCATTCAGGTCGATCCACTGCGCCTCGCCGGCCGCCAGCCAGAACGCCTTGTCGGTATCGAGATCGAGCACGATGTAGGTTGGGGGACGGCCGGGTTGCAGGCCCGTGTTGAAGACCCAGGTCTGGCCCAGCCGGTCGAACCACGATCCATTGCTGATGAAGGGTGATTGATGCACATGGCCCGAGATCACCATCGACGGCTGGTATTGCATGATCCACTGCACCAGCTCGACGTCGCCGAAGAAGCGCTTGCCGCCCCAGCTCGTCGGTGAATCCGCCGGCGGCGCATGATGCGCCCAGATCCAGCGCTGCGGCCTGACGGCCGCGACATCGCGCAACTGCTCGATGAGGCGTTGCTTGACCTGAGGTCCATCCCACCACGGGCACACGGTGAACAGGGTATCGCCGACCGTAAGGCCGTCGCCATCGCAGGCGATGCCGAGCTCGCGCACCTCCGAGATCCAGCGCGAAACCTTCTCACCTTCGGCGTTGCGCTCGTCGAGATCGTGATTGCCGGAGCAGAGGATCACGCGGGTCGTCGCGGCCAGCAGCGCGAGGTACTTCTTCACCACCACGATCTGGGCGCGGAAATCGACCATCGAGCCGACGTCGAGTGCGTCGCCGGCGAAGATCACGAGGTCGAATCGCGGCGCCGCGCTGACCAGCCAGTCGAGCTGAGGCAGCGAATAGTGCAGGTCGGCCACGACCAGGCAGCGCATGGAAAATCCAACGGCCAGAGATCAAAATGTCAGGGAATTCCAAAAACGGCATAAAGCAAGAAGCAGACCAGCCCGCCCGCCCCTTTGCGTCAAT
Organism: Bradyrhizobium sp. LVM 105; assembly: GCF_003957705.1. Classification (NCBI taxonomy): domain Bacteria; kingdom Pseudomonadati; phylum Pseudomonadota; class Alphaproteobacteria; order Hyphomicrobiales; family Nitrobacteraceae; genus Bradyrhizobium; species Bradyrhizobium sp. LVM 105. The sequence continues at coordinate 359,723 of NZ_QZMV01000003.1, forward strand.
CCTATGAGCGACAGCATGCTGCGTCCCGTCGCAGAGCGCAAGGGGCGGCAATGCGGGGGGCTGGACCGGATCGCCGAATTCTGGTGTCGTGGCCTGCCCTCAACGCCTGTGTTCACATGACCCCCTTCAAGACCATTCGCGCCCGCGCCGAGAAGCGCAAGGGCGGGCCCAAGGCGCTGGACAAATTGATGCCGGCGAAGCCCGACCTGAAGCGTCTGGCCAAGCTCGGCGACGATCGCATCCTGGCCGAGATGACCAAGCGTGTGTTCTGCGCCGGCTTCGCCTGGAGCGTGATCGATTCGAAATGGGAGGGCTTCGAAGAGGCCTTTCTGCATTTCCAGCCGGCCAAGCTCAGCTTCCAGCCGGAAGACTATTGGGAAGGCCTGTTGCGCGATGCCCGCATCGTGCGCAACGGGGCCAAGATCATGTCGGTGCGCGACAACGCCGCTTTCGTTCAGGAGATCGCGAAGGAGCACGGCAGCTTCGGCAAGTTTCTGGCGAAATGGCCTTCGTCCAACCAGATCGGCCTGCTTGACCTCCTGACCAGGCGCGGCAGTCGTCTCGGCGGCAACACCGGCCAGATGCTGCTGCGCTTCGTCGGGTGGGACGGCTTTGTGACGTCAAAAGACGTCGTCGCCTGCCTGCGCGATGCCGGTCTCGACATTGCAGAAGAGGTCAAGTCGAAGGGCGATCTCGCCAAGGTGCAGGCGCAGTTCAACGCCTGGGCCGAGGAAACCGGCCTGCCCTACACCCAACTATCGCGCATTTGCGCGCTGTCGGTGGGCGAGAACCGCAGCGAATAGTCGGTGAGCGCAGCTCACGTCCAGATCGTGTGAATCCTGTGGCGATCTCGTGCCGTGAGTGCGGCAGATGCGACGCGCGATCACAAAATACATTTCGCCGGAACATTTGTCCGCAGCACCTGTTCGGGCTTGAGCCAGGCGGACAAAGGCGCAGGGAACGCGTGCTTCCGCTCAAGGCCAATGAAACCGGACACAGAACGGAGCAGCTCATGAAGCTCACATCCGAACAGGTGAAGCAGACCGTCAACCAACTCGGCGCTCAGGTGCTGCCCGACGAGCATCCCGCGATGCCGCAGCTCAACAGCATGTTCGGCGAGCACACCTTCTTCGTCGACGAAATGGGCCTCAAGGTGCTCGAGCCCACGCCTTCTCCCGGCGCCGATCGCCAGAGCGGCGAAGTCGTCAGTCTCGCCGATTGGGGCGATTCCGACCTGACGCGCCTGATGGCGCATGAGCCCGAACCGACCGGCGTGATCGTGGTGTTCGAGCACGTGAGGCATTGAGCGGCCCGAGCAGATCGACTTTCATCGGTGGCGGGCCTGAAAATCCGTCACCGACAGTCGCACTCACCGGGCGCTCTGTTTTCGCCTTTCGAGGCGGCTCCAACATGGCCGCGGGCGTCATGCCTGCAGTGGAATCTCGATGGCGATCTGAGTCCCCGGACCCGTCGTGCTCTCGAGCCGCAGGCGTCCGTTCAGCGATGAGGCCACCAGATTAAAGGCGATGTGGAGCCCCAGGCCGGCATGGCCGCTCTCCCGACCAGTCGTGACGAACGGATCGAAGATCTGCGCCTGTAGCTCTTCGGGAATTCCGACGCCTTCATCAGCGCAGACGAGGCGGACGGATGTCGGGTCCGGCTGGCTTACCGTGATGACGAACCGGCCGCCTCTCTTGTCAGGATAGGCATGGCTTGCGCTATTGAGAGCGAGATTGCTGATCACCTGAGCAAGCGCTCCGGGGTAACTGTTGAGCTTGATCCCCGCCGGGCATCGGACCTCGACCGTCAGGCCATGATGCGACAGCAATGGCCCGAGCTTGGACATCAACTCCGACAGCCAGTCCTTGAGCTCGAAGGTCCGTCGGTCCTCGTCGGCCTGATGGACGGCGACCTGCCTGAAGCTGTGCACCATCTCGGATGCGCGGTGCAGATTGTCGAAGGTCAGATCGAGCCCCTGCTTGAGCCTGTCGATGCCCTTGGTCAGGTCGGAACGCCGGACCGAGGCTCCGCCCAATGCATCAGCCATTGTCTGCAGATCGGTCTGCATGGCGGTCGAGGTCGTCAGAGCGAGGCCGAGCGGGGTGCTGACCTCGTGCGCCACACCGGCCACCAATTGGCCGAGCGAGGCGAGCTTCTCCGCCTGCACGAGCTGCTCCTGGGTCGCGCGCAGATCGCGCAGCGATTTCTCCGAGCGTTCCTTTTCCCGTTGCAGCGCCTCCGACGTCCGGAATTGTCTTCGCGCCCGGTACTCGCGCGCAGCCACGGCGTAGAGCGACAATGCGTAGGCGTTGCCGACGAGAGAATGATTGATGAAGCTCAGCCCGGTCGGCATCGTCGTCGCGAACGACTCGGCGACCAGCAGTGCCACCCACGAGAGCAAGCAGAAAATCGCCAGCGAGCCGATCCGCAATGGCAGCATGGTCGAGACGAACGGGATGATCATCATCATGCCCGGCGCGGCAAAGGTGAAGCCCGACGGCAGCACGTGATAAATGCTGGGCAGGATGCAGCCGGGAATGACGCAATAGACGAGGAAGATCGTCTCTGCCCACGGCTTCATCCATCGCCGCGACAGCAGCGCCGTCAGCGGCAGCAGGATAAAGACGGCCGTGCCGCCGCGGATTGCGAGCGTGATCGGAACCACTTCGGGGTACAGCACCCAATCCCAGAGCGTGTAGCCGGCATAGGTGGCGGCGCCGAGCAGCATTGCGATCTGCGTCCATCCGAGGCTGCCCCGGACATATTGGTCGACAAATCGCCGCTCCTCGATGCGGTCTTCGAAGCGCAGTCCGAGGCGTATCAATAAGGCAAGCATTCCAACATCAATCGCGAAAAGTCCTGTTTGACGTCTCTACGACAGGTTTTGCGGCGCGTCGCCGAAAAAGATGTCGCGTTCGCCGAAGCGGCCCTCCGGCCGGATTCAGATCCCGAGCGTCAACTGCGGCTCCGAATCGCCGCCGACCTGGAGCGAGGACAGCGAGACCCCCAGCAGCCTGACGCGCTTTCCCAGCGGCATCTCGGCCTCGAGCAGGCCGCAGGCCAGCCGCTCCAGATCGTCCCGCCCCCCGACCGGCGCTGCGACGGACCTGCTGCGCGTGATGATCTCGAAGTCGGCGAACTTGATCTTCAGGGTGACGGTGCGGCCGCGATTGCCGGTCGCCTCGCAATGGCGCCAGACCTTGTCGACGAGAGGCCTGAGCTCGGCGGCCAGCGCATCATATTCGGCGAGGTCGGTCGAGAACGTGCTCTCCGCGCCGATGGACTTGCGAATCCGGTTGGCCCGAACCGGCCGTTCGTCGACGCCGCGCGAGATCCAGTAATAATAGGCGCCCGACTTGCCGAAATTCGCATTCATGAATTCCAGCGTCTGGTTGCGGATGTCGAGGCCGGTGAACAGGCCGAGCGAATTCATCTTCGCGGCAGTCGCCGGCCCGATGCCGTGAAACTTGCCGACCGGCAGCGTCTCGACGAAGGCCGGTCCCATCTCCGGCGCAATCACGAACTGGCCGTTGGGCTTGCGATGATCGGAGGCGAGCTTGGCCAGAAACTTGTTGTAGGAGATGCCGGCCGACGCGTTGAGGCCGGTCTCGGCCTTGATCTTTTCGCGGATCCGCAGCGCGATGTCCCGCGCCAGCGGGATGCCTTGGAGATTTTCCGTCACGTCGAGATAGGCCTCGTCGAGTGACAACGGTTCGATGATCGGCGTGTGCTCGGCGAAGATGTCGCGGATCTGCCGGGAGATCGCCTTGTAAACCTCGAAGCGCGGCCTGACGAAGATCAGATCGGGACATTGCCGCTTCGCCGTCACCGACGGCATGGCGGAGCGAACGCCGAACTTGCGCGCCTCGTAGCTCGCGGCCGCGACGACGCCGCGCTCCGCCGAGCCTCCGACCGCAACCGGCTTTCCGCGCAGCTCCGGATTGTCGCGCTGTTCCACCGACGCATAGAAAGCATCCATGTCGATATGGATGATCTTGCGCACCGGCGAGGCCGCGCCGGTCACCGTGTCGGATTCGCTCATGGAAAGATGATACAATTGCACCATGAGAAGCGCGAGGTGAGGGATGCTGCAGCTGTTGGCCTTCGTGGTGGGCGTGGTCGGCATCGGCTGGCTGATCGGCGCGACCAATCTCCCGGGCGAATGGTATGCGGGCCTTGCCAAGCCGGATTTCGTGCCGCCGAACTGGGCGTTTCCGGTAGCCTGGACCGTCCTCTACGTCATGATCGCAATTGCGGGCTGGCGAACCTTTCGACGCGATCCCTCGGGCAAAGCGATGCTGGCCTGGGCGACGCAACTGGCGCTCAATTTCGCCTGGTCGCCGGTGATGTTCACGATGCACCGGATCGGCGCCGCACTCGTCATCCTGATCTGCCTGTTCGCCGCGATCGTGACCTACATCGGCCTCGAACGGTCACGCGACCGCCTGGCGGCGGCGCTATTCGTGCCTTATGCGGTCTGGGTCGCGTTTGCCGGCGTGCTCAATGCGGCCATCTGGCGTTTGAATTGAGATTTCGGCCTCGATCGAGCCTGCCGCGAACGGCTTGGCATTGGACCACGGACTGGCGTCCGCCTTCGACCAGATCCAAGTGATCTCGATGCCGGATCAAGAGCCGCCGTGAATACGGCGGCAGGGCTCGCGCACCACGGTCGATGGAGATGGCACTACTCGTTCGCCGTGACGCTATGAAGACGCCGACGCTACGATCGGAAATCGCAAGCGGCGGTAGCTGTCCACAACTTGCAGGTCGGGGCCGCCAAGGGCCATAGCATATTATGCCATTCTTTTTTCAACTGGGAGCGGCAAAGAGGGCTTTGCCGCTCCCAGGAAAGATCATCCCTTCAGCCTGGGGTTTCTCACGCGGCGAGCGCTTCCTTGATCAACGCACCTGCTTCCCTCAACTTTGCGACGCGCCGGTCATGTTCGGTCCGCAACGCGGCGAGCCGTTGCTTGATACGCGCCTTGGTTTCCTCGCTCGCTTTTGCGACCTGCCCATTCAAGGCGCTGATCTTCGCGTCGGTGTCTTTCTCGAGCTTTTCAAGTTTCGTCTGCGCCTGGCTGGACAGCTCGTTGAGCTTGGCCTTGACCTCGTTGATCCTTGCGCGGAGCTTGACCTTGGCGTCTGCGCCGGACTGAGCTATTTCGGCCTTCAATTGTCCCAGTTCGGCCTTTCGGGCGGCAGTTTCCTTCGCGATCTGAGCGTCCTCGAAATCCGAACGCCATTCGCGCGCTACAGATCCGCCGATTGCCTCCATGCGCGTATCGAGCGGCGTGACCCATTCTTCATCGACTTCGGCGATGACGGCCGTCTTGCCCGGAGCGAGCTCACGGGACACCTTGTCAACGAAATCGGCGCCGACCCCGATGTTGATGAGGTCCCCGATACTTCCCAGCATCATGCCGGCGGTCATCCCGACAACGACACCAGCCGGGCCGCCAAGCAGGCCAACCAGCGCGCCGACCAGAGTGCCGAGCGCCGTGCCGGTCAGATCGTCCGGCGCCTCCTTGATCGACACCTGTCCGCCGGCGTCCTTGGCGATGACGGCGAATCCGTAGAGCGTGAGCTCACCTTCTGCATGGAGTTCCTTCAAGGCGTGCGTACCTTCATACGCTTTCGCCTCGGTGCCAAATGTAGTTACGACAAATCTGCTCATCACTGCTTGCCTTTCCGTTGGGTTGAATTCCACCTGGTAAACTCCCGGGCCTCAGGCTGCGTCTAGCCTTGACGCTAACTTTTGCCTGAGAGGCGTGCGCCGGCACGAATGCGGGGCCGGTCCAGCTCGCTCGCGCCGCCCTGGGCGACGAACAGCGCCCAGCAGGTCTGCATCGTTTCTTCGACTTGATGGCGCAACTGGTTAGCCTGGACATCGATGGAAGCCATTCCAGTCTCGTTTGATCAGACGTGTTGCAGGGTGCTCACCGGCCTCGCCGGCTTAAAAGCGCAGCGGAAGGAAGTTAGCGGCGCCGCACCTTGGTGTTCTGTCCGACTTCGAACAGTTGGGCCGATTTCTTCGCTGGCAGGAATTCGTCGAGTTCGGTCTGCATTTCCCGATAGCATTCACAGGAAGCCGCCTCGAGACCGGGCCGGTCGGTTATTATCACTCTGCCCCGCTTGTGCTCGATAAGTCCCGCCTTGACGAGCGAGGCCATGGCGATCGAAACGCCTGCGCGCTGGTAGCCAAGCATCATCGCAAGATCCTCATGGGTCAGCGGAAAATCATCTGACAGGGCATGGTCATGAGCAATCAACAGCCAGCGGCAGCACCGCTGATCGAGATGATGCAGTCGAATGCAGGCAACGTGCCGTGCAACTTCCTTAAGGCCGAAGCGCACATAGGCCTGCATCAATTCGCGAAGCGGCCTATCCCCCTCCATCTCGTGCATGAGGACCTCGCGCCTGATGCGGATCGCCATACCCGGGATCCGGACTGCCGTATCGACAAGTGACCGGTCCATGCCGAGCAGCGTGACGAACTCGGCGATGCCCTCGATTCCGATTGCTGCGATCTCGACAACCCGGCCATCTCTCACTGCCTTGGTTGCACAAACCAATCCCCGGTTGATAAAATGGATGTGCGTGATCGGCTGTCCTGCGGTCTCAATGTGCTCTCCTTTGGAGAGAGCTACTGGTTCAGACGCCTTTAGCAGCCGGTCTAACGTCGCGGGAGACAGCGCAAGCAGGAGCCGGTTGTTGATTCCAAGCCTTGTGTGAACTGGAATGATCGAGGCCGTGGGCATGAGGAAAGTGCCTTCTCACGGCGGCTCACCGCTGAGCGGTGCGTAGTTTGCCCGACCTGAACCCGAGACGCCGTTGGTCTGGTCCATGCAATGTCGTCGAACGTCTATTCTTGGCCGGAAAAGCAGAGCACGGCTGCTCCGGTCGTCGGTTGATTTGGATCAAGTCGCATTGAGGGGCCAGCTTCGCCAATTCGAGGCAATGCTCGTCAGTGTCGTCCCGAATTCCGCATGATTCAGGCGCCCCTGCTGTTCAGGTCACACTGGACTCGCGACACTGCATCGTCGCTTTGGCCTACAGCCAATGGGATTGGCCGCAAAATTTGGGTCGACGCCAACTTGCTACGTCAATCGGCTCCTCTTGAGAAAACTGGTCAAAAGGTTGCAAGTTGCTTACCCGGTGCGAACGGCAGGATTCGCCACAAGCCGTAATGTCTTGAAAAAACTGGCGCACCCGACACGATTCGAACGTGTGACCTTTGCCTTCGGAGGGCAACGCTCTATCCAGCTGAGCTACGGGTGCAGTCGGGGTTCATTTAGCCGATTGGCGAGGGGGGAGCAACCGCTTCTCGCCGCAACGGGTCTTACGCCGATTTGCGCCGGAAAGGGCCCGGAACCGATGCGGTCTGCCGGCCGAGGCTGGCGAACTCGGCCAGCACCCGTTCGGCGCTGATGACGCGATTGCGGCCGAGCCGCTTGGCGACATAGAGCGCCTCGTCGGCCGCACCCAGCAGCCGGTCGGGTCCGCTGTCTCCCGCGCCGGGAATCTGGCTGGCGACGCCGACGCTGAGGGTGACCTGGTCGCCGGCGCCCGCGGCGCCATGGGCGATCGCTAAGGCCGTGACCGCGCCGCGGATCTCCTCGGCGATGACGCAGGCGCTGTGGCAATCCATCTCGGGCAGGATCAGCGCAAACTCCTCGCCGCCGTAGCGGCCGGCGAGATCGAGCGGGCGCACGGCATGCCGGCTGACGACGGAGGCGACCGCGCGCAGGCATTCATCGCCGGTCTGGTGGCCGTGATGGTCGTTGAACAGCTTGAAATGATCGACGTCGGCGAACAGCAGCGCCAGCGGCCTCTGCGTGCGGTGGGCGCGGGCCCACTCCGTCACCAGCGTCTGGTCGAACGCACGGCGGTTCGACAGGCCGGTCAGCCCGTCCTTGGTGGCGAGCTCCTTCAGCGCCATCTCGGCGCGCTTCTGATCGGTGAGGTCGCGCAGCGTCTCCACCACCGCGATCAGATGGCCGGCCTCGTCGTGGATCGGGCCGGCGTCGATGGCGAGATAGAGCTGGTCGCCGAGCTTCGGCATCGTGCACCAGTTCTCCGCGGAAAAGCCGAGGCCGTTATGGCCGCGCGCGGCATATTCCGAATAGAACTCCGGAAGCAGCTCCGGCCGGTCGAGCGCGACGAGGTCGGCAAGGCAGGGGCGCCTGGTCTCGTAGAAACCCTGCCAGTGCTTGTCGGTGCCGATCACCTCCGAGGCGGCGAGGCCGGTCAACCGCTCGCAGGCCCTGTTCCAGATCACGACGCGGCGCTTCGGGTCGATCACGAAGGTCGGCACCACCAAATGCTGCATCAGCCGCACGGCATAGGAATCCGCGACGTCGACCGATTTGGCCGAGATCTTCGCCGAAGCCTTCGCCGAAGACTTGGTCGAGGACTTGGCCGACGTCTTTCCCGAATTTCTTCCTGGCGTCCTGCTCGGCGGCTTCAATGGCTTCGCCATCAGGCCACCGCCGCCACCGGCAGGGCTCCAGGCAAGCCATCGCTCGGGCCGAACAGTTTACGCACCTCGGCGGCCGGCTTCGGCGGGCTGAACAGATAGCCCTGCATCTGCGTGCAGCCGAGTGCGCGCAGCATCTCACGCTGCGCCTCGGTCTCGACGCCCTCGGCGACCGTGGTCATGCTGCTGGCGGCGGCGATGTTCACCACCGCCTGCACGATCACGGGCGCACCGCTGGTCTCGGCGATGTCGGCAACGAAGCAGCGGTCGATCTTGATCTTGTCGAACGGGAAACGCTTGAGATAGCTGAGCGAGGAATAGCCGGTACCGAAATCGTCGAGCGCGATGCGCACGCCGATCGAGCGGAGCTGGTGCAGGATCGAGAGCGCTGCCTCGTCGTCGCGGATCAGCACGGCCTCGGTGATCTCGAGCTCGAGCCGGCGCGGGTCGAGGCCGGAGGCGGCGAGTGCGCCCGCGATGCGAAGCGCCAGCGTGTCGCATTTGAGCTGCACCGGCGATACGTTGACCGCGACGCGGATCTGCGTCGGCCAGGTCGCGGCCTCGTTGCAGGCCATGCGCAGCACCCAGTCGCCAAGCTCGGTGATCAGGCCGGTGTCCTCGGCGACCGGAATGAACTCCGCCGGCGACACCATGCCCCGCTCGGGATGGCGCCAGCGCAGCAGCGCCTCGCAGCCCGAGACCTCGCCTGAGCGCAGGTCGACCAGCGGCTGATAGTGAATCTCGAAGCCGCCGTCCACCAGCGCCTGCCGCAAATCCTGCTCCATGCTCAGGCGCGCCCTGGCGCAAGCATCCATTGCCGGCTCGAAGAAGCGATGGGTGCGGCGCCCTTCGGCCTTGGCACCGTACATCGCGAGGTCGGCGTTCTTGACGAGCTGGTCGAGATCGGTGCCGTCCTGCGGCGCCAGCGCAATCCCGATGCTCGCGTCCGTCGAGAGCTGATGGCCGAGGCAATGATAGGGCTGCCGGATCGCCTGGTAGATCCGGGTCACGAAGGACAGCACCTCGGCGGAGGATTGGATCCCGGTTTGGATCACCGCGAACTCGTCGCCGCCCAGTCGTGCGATCAGATCGCCCTGCTTGAGACAGCCGCGGAGACGGCTTGCGATCGCCTTCAACAGCTCGTCGCCGACATGATGACCGAGCGAATCGTTGATGCCCTTGAACTCGTCGACGTCGATATAGAGCAGTGCGAACTGATCCCCGCCCGCGATCTTCGCCAGCTCGCGTTCGATCTGCTCGCGGAAAAGCGTCCGGTTCGGCAGGTCGGTCAGCGCATCGTAATGCGCCATATGCTCGATCTTCTCGTCGGCCCGGCGCCGCTCGGTGACGTCATCGACGACATTGATGAGGTAGCGCGGCTCGCCGGACTTGTCGCGAATTCCGATCCGGGTCGAGGTGATAAAGCGTAGTCCCTTGGTCGGGCTTTGCCAGGCATGCTCGTCCTTGAACAACCCGTTCGCGACTTGCAGCGCCCTGCTGTCGTCCTCGGTGATGATCCTGGCAGCCTCGTCCGGGTAGATCTCGAACGGAGTCTTGCCGACGATCTCCTCCCGCGACAGGCCGAATTGCTCCTCGGCGGTCCGATTGACCAGCAGATATTGCCGCGTCCGGGCGTTCTTCACCGTGATCTGCGAGGGGATGTGATCGATGATCTCGCGCAGGAACGTGTAGTTGCGGTCGCGTTCCTGCTCGAGGTTACGCCGCTCGGTGATCTCCTGGATCGTGGCCACCCAACCGCCCTGCGCGAGCGGGGTGTTGATGATCTGGAAGGTGCGGCCGTTGGGCAGCTCGTGGAGCCGGGTGGAGACCGTGCCTTCGGCGACGACGCGCATCACGTCGGCGCAGAATTCCTCGACGTCGCCGCCGAACGCGCCGCGTTCCTTGCGATGATGCATCGCCTCGCGGATGTGGCAGCCGGGCTTGATGACGTCGTGAGAGAGACCGAACATCTCGGCGTAACGGCGGTTGCAGGTGACGATGTAGCCGCCCGCGTCATACAGGATCAGCCCCTGGGTCATGTTGTTCAAGGCGGTGTCGAGCCGCAGCCGCTCCGCCTCCAGCCGTTTCTGCGCCTCGCGGTTCTGCCGGTTGATCTGGCGAATGATCAGATAAAGGATCACGGCAATGACGGAGGCCGAGAGCGTCGCCGTCATGACCATGAAACCGGTCTGCTGTCGCCAGTCCGCCAGCGCCGCGGCTGTCGTGTTGGTGGCGATGATGACGAGCGGGAAATGCGTCAGCGATGCGGCCGAGCCGAGTCGGTCCTCGCCGTCGATGGGACTCTTGCCGCGGAGCGTCAGCTGTCCGCCCTCGGCCAGCATCTTCTGCATCAGCGGCGCGTCCTTGAAGTTCCGCCCGATCAGCTCCTCGCGATGCGGATGGCGCGCCAGCATCGTGCCCTCGCGATCGAACAGCGAGATGGCCGTGCCCTCGGCAAGTGCGACGGATGCGAAATAGTGCTGGTAACTGTCCGGATCGATCCGGCGGACCATCGCGCCGAGGAAGGTGCCGTCCGCGCCGTTCAAGCGGCGTGCGACGACCGTGGTCCATTTGTTGATGATGAAGCTGCGGACGGATTCCAGCAGCACCGGTTCGGACCGCGGATTGGTCTTGAACGTCTGGAAGTAGGCCCGGGACGAAATGTTGATCTTGGGCAGCGGCTGGGCCCGCGACCAGTTGATCAGTTCGCCGTCGGCATCGTAGATCGCGATGTCGCCGAGATAGGACACCGGGCTGATCTTGCCGCGCAGCATCTGGTGCGCCGCAGGCCCGGACATGCGCTCGCGGAACATCGCCGGGGAGGTGAGCTCCGCCGGATTCATCTGCGCGATCAGATCGACGGCGACGACGTCGGAATCCTCGAATTGCTGATCGAAGTGCCGCGCGATCAGCTTCACCGTGTTTTCCAGCTCGCGCTCGCGATTGGCCAGCGTGCGCTCGCGAAACTCGCCGACGGCCATGGCCGTCGCGCCGAAGATGCCTGCGACCAGCAACACGCCGCACAGGGTCAACCACAGGACCGGACCACGCCGCAGCAAGGCCTCCCAGCCGTTCCTTGCGGCTCGAGACATTCCGGTTGCCACCGTGGAAAAGACCTGGTGCATTCCCCCTCCCTGGAGGAACAGGAATACACCGCACAAATGGCCTAAACCTTAGGAAAGCCAGTTACCTAAGCATTAATCGGGTTGCGCGATCGCGTTCCTACGCAGCGGAGCGGGCATCGTGCCAGAGTTGTGCTGCGCGCGCAGCAATGACGGCGCCGCATCATGAATCGTGCGTTAATGCGAGCTGCCGGCGCCCTTGCCGCCGGCGGGATTGCGCAGCCGCCCGACCACGCCAGTCGGGAAGAAGTAGACGCTGGCGATGAACAATAGCCCGAGCCACAGCAGCCAGCGGTCGGGATGCAGTAGCCCGGGCAGCAGCGGCAGGCCGGCTTCCGAGGCCGCCTTGGAGGCGACGCCCATCAGCGACTGCAAATAGTTCTGGGCGAGGATGAAGATGCTGGCGCCGATGATCGCGCCGTAGATCGTGCCCATGCCGCCGATCACGACCATCAGCAGGATGTCCAGCATGATCGAGAAGCTGAGCGAGGTATCGGGACCGGCATAGCGCAGCCACAGCGCGTTCAAGATGCCGGCGCCGGCGGCGACCAGCGCGGCGAGGCAATTGGCGTAGGTCAGGTGAAACACCGTGCGGAAGCCGAGCGCCTCGGCACGAAAGCGGTTCTCGCGGATCGCCTGCAGCACGCGCCCGAACGGCGAGTTCACGACGCGGAGCAAGGCGAGGATCATCAGGGCCGAGACGGCGAACACCAGGTAGAAGGTCAGGATGCGGCCGTTGATCTCGAAGCCGAACAGGCTCTTGGAGATCAGCACCGTGCCGGGGCGCAGCAGCTCAGGCAGCTGGAAGCTGCGCCCGTCCTCGCCGCCGGTCAGCCAGGACAATTGCGAGGCCAGCACCTGGAACGCGGAGGCGACCGCGAGCGTGATCATGGCAAAGAAGATCGCCGCAACCCGCAGCGAGAACAGGCCGATGGCTAGCGCGAGCAGGGCCGCGAGCGGCAGGCCGACGACGATGCCGGTTGCGACCGCGGCCCAGTTCGGACCCATCCCATACAGCGCGATGGCGATGGCGTAGCTGCCGATGCCATAGAACATGGTGTGGGCGAACGACACCGAGCCGGTATAGCCGAGCAGGAGGTCGTAGGAGGCGACCAGCGCGGCGAAGACGCAGATCTTGGCCGCGACGTTCAGCGCCTTGGCGCCCGGAAACAGGAACGGCGTCGCCGCCAGTGCCAGGATGATGACGACGAGAACGAGCGTGAGGACGCGGCTGCGCGGCGGGTCGCCGGAGAGGATCATCATCGGCTGGTCACCGCATAGAGGCCGCGCGGCCGCCACATCAGAATGGCGACCATCAGCAGGATGTTGGAAACGAGGGCGAGTTTCGGCACCAGGAAGCCGCCGTAATTGGCGACCATGGCGACCAGGATCGCACCGATGAAGCAGCCGCCGATCGATCCCAGTCCACCGATGATGACGACGATGAAGATCAGCACGGTGAGGTCGTCGCTCATGGAGGCGTGGACCTGCTCGCGATAGAGCGCCCACATCACGCCGCCAAGGCCGGCAAGCGCCGATCCCGTCATGAAGACGCCGAGGAACAGACGACGGATGCGATAGCCGAGCGCCTCGACCATCTCCCGGTTCTCGACGCCGGCCCGGATTAGAAGGCCGAGCTTGCTGCGATTGAGCACGAGCTGGATCGCGATGAAGATGGCAAGCCCGATCAGCATCGCCAGCACGCGGTACTTTGCAATCGCGACGTCGCCGAGGATGAAGGAGCCGCGCAGCGAGGCCGGCAGCGGCATCGGAATGATCTGCGGTCCCCACAGCGCATAGAGCGTCTGTTCGGCGACGATGAGGCCGCCGGTCGTCATCAGGATCTGCTTCAGGTGCTGGCCGTAGACGGGCAGGATCAGCACGCGCTCGACCACCAGGCCGAGCGCGCCCGACACCGCCATCGAGAGCAGCGCGGCCGGTGCCAGCACCGCGAGGTTCATCCACAGCGAATCGACCTGAATCGAGGCCGCGAACGGCGCCAGCACCAGCGTCGCGACATAGGCGCCGACGGCGATGAAGGCGCCGTGGCCGAAATTGAGCACGTCCATCAGGCCGAACACCAGCGTCAGCCCGGAGGCCATGATGAAGATCATCATGCCCATCGCGAGGCTCGCCGCCGTCAGCGTCAGCCAGGAGGAGGTCGAGCCGATCAGCGGGATCACGAGCAGCGCGAGTGCGACCGGCAGCAGGACGGGCGCGATGTCGCGCTTCGGCTTCGGCAGGGGATCATTTGCGGCAAGTTCGGTCACTGATGTGTCTCCAGGCTCAGGCCGAGCAGCCGCTCCTGCAGCGGCACGTCGGCGGCGAGCGCCGCCATCTCGCCGCGATGGACGATGGTGCCGTTGTCCATCACCAGCACGTTGTCGCCGAGCTCGCGGGCGGCGAAGAAGTTCTGTTCGACCAGCAGGATAGTCGCGCCCTTGCGTTTGATTTCCTTCAGGCACTCGATCAGCGCCAACACGATCGCGGGCGCCAGGCCCTTGGTCGGCTCGTCGATCAAGAGCAGCTTGCGCGGCTCGATGATGGCGCGGGCGATGGACAACATTTGCTTTTGTCCGCCCGAGAGACTCCCCGCGCGCGACAGCCAGAACCGGCGCAGCGCCGGGAAGAAGCCGAAGATCCAGTCGAGCTGGCTGTCGTCGAGCGGGCCGTCGCGCGCGGCGAGGACCAGGTTCTCCTTCACCGTGAGATCGGAGAACACCGCCATGCTCTCCGGCACGTAGCCGACGCCGAGCCGTGCGATGTCGGGCGTGGCGCGGCTCTCGATGCGCTCGCTACCGAGGCTGATCTCGCCGCTGGAAGCCTGCCAGAGCCCCATGATGGTGCGTAGCGTGGTGGTCTTGCCGGCACCGTTGCGGCCGAGCAGCATCGTGACCTGTCCTTGCGGGACGGTGAGATCGATGCCCTGGAGGATGTGGTAGCGGCCAATATGGGTGTGGACGCCGGAGAGTTTGAGCAAATCGGTCATGCGACACTCTCTGCAGCGCTCTTGGGCGCGACGCCGAGATAGGCTTCCTGCACGATCGGCGAGGCGATCACCTCGGCCGGCGGCCCGTCGGCGACGAGCTGGCCGTTATGCAGCACGATGATGCGGTCGGCGAGCGAGCGCACTACGTCCATCTTGTGCTCGACCAGGAGGATGATCTTGCTCTTTTCCTGCTTGAGCTGCGCGATCAGGTTGAGGACGACGGGCACTTCGTCGATGCTCATGCCGGCGGTCGGCTCGTCGAACATGAAAACCTTCGGCTCGAGCGCGATCATCAGCGCGACCTCGAGCTTGCGCTGGTCGCCATGCGACAGCGCGGTCGCGGCGACGCCGCGGCGGCTGCCGAGCGCGACCTGGTCGAGGATGGCGTCGGCACGCGCGATCAAATCGCGGCGCACCATCCAGGGCCGCAGCATGTCGTAATGGGTGCCGTTTGCCGCCTGCACCGCCAGGCGCACGTTCTCTTCCACGGAGAGGTTCGGAAAGAGATTGGTGAGCTGGAAAGCACGCCCGAGGCCCGCGCGGGTGCGCAGCGGCGCGGAAAGCTGGGTGATGTCGGTGCCGTCGAACAGGATGCTGCCGTGTGAAGCGCGCAGCTGGCCCGAGATCAGGTTGAAATATGTGGTCTTGCCGGCACCGTTCGGCCCGACGATCGCGGTGAGCTCGCCCGGACGGAACGTGCAGGAGACGTTGTTGACCGCAACGTGGCCGCCGAAGCGAATGGTGAGATCGCGGGTTTCGAGGGTGAGGGGCATTGGAAATTTCGATCGGATGGGATGAAGATCTATCCACGATTACAGTGGGCTCCCTCCCCCGCTTGCGGGGGAGGGTTGGGGAGAGGGTGTTTCCGCAATGGGACAATCCCCAAGAGGAGAAAACCCTCACCCGCGCCTTCGGCGCGACCTCTCCCGCACGCGGGAGAGGTGAGCATCACCCCTACCGCTTGTTCTTGACCGGAACGTTCATGTCCTCGATCTTCAGCTCGCGCACCGGCTCGAGCACGGCCCAGGCGACGTTCGGATCGACCTTGACCTTGAAGTGATACATGCTCTGCAGCGCCTGATGGTCGTCCTTCCGGAACACCATCTTGCCCTTCGGCGTGTCGAACTCCAGGCCCTCCATCGCCGTGATCAGCTTCTCGGTGTCGGTCGACTTCGCCTTGGTGACGGCGGCGACGACGGACATCGCGGCGGCGAAGCCGCCGGCGGTGAAGAAGTCCGGCGGCGCGTTGAAGCGCTTCTGGTGCTCGGCGACCAACCAGTCGTTCACCGGGTTCTTCGGAATGTCATAGAAGTAGTAGGTCGCGCCTTCCATGCCGGGCAGGCCCTTATAGGCGGCGAGCGCCGGCAGGATGTTGCCGCCGGTGGAGAGCTCGATGCCGTAGCGCTTCGGGTCCATGTCCTGGAGCTTGGCCAGCGGATTGCCGGCGCCGGCCCAGATCACCCAGATCACCTTGCGGCCCGGCTTGTCCTTCAGCGCGTCGAACAGACGCTGGCCGACCGCGGTGAAGTCGGTGGTCGAGGTCGGGGCATATTCTTCGGCGGCGAGGGTGGCGCCGGTCTTGGCGAGCGCTTCCTTGAAGGCGGCGACGCCATCGCGGCCAAACGCGTAGTCCTGCGCCAGCGTTGCGACGGTGACGCCCTGCTTGCCGACCGCGACGGCATTCGAGATCGCGTCCTGCGAGGAGTTGCGCGCGGTGCGGAAGATGTAGCGGTTCCACTTCTCGCCGGTAATCTGGTCCGCGACGGCGGGCTCAACGATCAGGATCTTCTTGTTCTCCTCGGCGACGGGGAGAATCGCGAGCGCCGCGGCCGAGGAGGTCGTGCCGATGGCAATGTCGGCCTTGTCGTCCTGATAGGCTTCGGCGAGCGCGGCCTTCGCAAGGTCCGGCTTGCCCTGGTCGTCCTTGGTGATGATGACGATCTTGCGGCCGTCGAGCGTCATCGTGCCCTTGGTGGCGTATTCAAAGCCCATCTTCAGGCCGGTCTCGGTCTGCTTGGCATAGGCCTCGAGCGGACCGGTCTTGCCGTGGATCAGCGCGATCTTGAGGTCGTCGGCTCGCGCGGAGGTGCCCGCGGCGAGCGCGAGGATGGTTGTTGTTATGAAGAATGATCGACGCACGATGGTCCCTCCTGATGTAAAGTTTCTGGCAACAGCGATTTGCACAACGCTACGAACATTGCAATTGAACCTTCCGGCGACGCGGATCGGCCTCGCGAGCATGCATCATTTCTGGGCCTGCTGCATGGCGCGCGCGGTGCCGGCGCCTTGGACGTGACGCCAGTCGGACTGCGCTTCTTCCGCGCTTTCGAAAATATGCGGCGCGACGCCACGCTTCTCCAGGGCCTCGCCGAGCTTGATGCGCAGGAAGCCGGACGTGGTGTAGCGCGACACCCCGGAATAGAAGCGGTCGACGAGGCTGCGGACCATGGCCGAATAATCGTCCATCAACTCCGGCAGGATGGAAAAATTGTCATAATTGACGATGGCGTAGACCCGGCGGCCGAGCGGCGCGAGCCTCGCCTCGACGGTCGCAGCGATGGTGTCGATCTCGGCCCTGCTGCGCAGCGGATAGCGCTCCAGGTTGACGAAGAATAGGTTCTGCTGCTCGTCCAGCGTGAAGCGCTGGTCGAGCGGAATGGTGAGCAGGCGCTCGCGCAGGTCCATCAGGCCCTCGCGGAAGATGCGCTCGTCCATCAGCGCGGGGTCGCGCGGGATCAGCGGCTTGAAATCCATCAGGCGCAAAATGTCGCGCTCGACGTCGATGCCCGGCGCGACCTCGGTAAGCTCGAGTCCGTCGGGCCTGAGCTCGAACACGCAGCGCTCGGTGACATACAGCGTGCGCTGCTTGCGGGCTGCGGCGAACGGGCCGCTGAAGGTGACATGCTCGACGTTGCCTACGAACTTGCGCGACTTGGCTTCGTCGACAATGACGAGCTTCCCGTCGTTCACCGCAATACGTTGCTTGCCCGCGCCGAAGGTGCCGACGAAGATGACCTCCTTGGCGTTCTGGCTGATGTTGATGAAGCCGCCGGCACCCGCAAGCTTCGGCCCGAACTTGCTGACATTGAGGTTGCCGGCGCGATCGACCTGGGCGAGCCCGAGGAAGGCGGCGTCCAGGCCGCCGCCGTCGTAGAAGTCGAACTGATAGGGCTGGTCGATCACGGCCTGGGTGTTGATCGCCGCGCCGAAATCGATGCCGCTCGCCGGGATGCCGCCGATCACGCCGGGCTCCGCCGTCAGCGTGATGAGGTCGATGATCCGCTCCTCGTTGGCGACCGAGGCGATGCCCTCGGGCATGCCGATGCCGAGATTGACGACGCTGTTGGCTTTCAGCTCCAGCGCGGCGCGCCGGGCGATGATCTTGCGCTCGCTGACCGGCATCACCGGCAGCGAGGCGGCACGGACCCGGATCTCGCTCGAGAACGCCGGATTGTACTGGGTGCCGAAGGTCTGCCAGTGATTCTCCGGCCTTGCCACCACGACGCAGTCGACCAGGATCCCGGGGATCTTGACCTGGCGCGGATTGAGGCTGCCGGCCTCCGCCACCCGTTCGACCTGGGCAATGACGATGCCGCCGGAATTATGCGCGGCCATGGCAATGGCGAGCGCCTCCAGCGTCAGCGCCTCCTTCTCCATGGTGAGGTTGCCGTCGGGATCGCCGGTGGTGGCGCGGATGATGCCGACGTTGATCGGAAAGGTCTTGTAGAGCAGACACTCCTCGCCGCGCAGCGTGATCAGCTCCACCAGATCCTCGGTGGTGCGCGCGTTCAGCTTGCCGCCGCCCTGCCGGGGGTCGACGAACGTGCCCATGCCGACGCGGGTGATGTGGCCGGGCCGGTGCGCGGCGATGTCGCGGAACAGATGCGTGATGACGCCCTGCGGCAGGTTATAGGCCTCGATCTGGCCCGCGACCGCGAGCTGCTGCAATTTCGGCACAAGCCCCCAATGTCCCCCGATCACGCGCCGGACCAGGCCCTCATGTGCGAAATGGTTGAGGCCGCGCAGCCTGCCGTCGCCCTGGCCCGCCGCATAGACCAGCGTCAGATTGCGCGGCTTGCCCTGCGTATAGGGCGCATCGCCCTCGTTGGAGAGGTAGAGTTCCTCCAGCGCGATCGCGATTTCCTCGGCGAAGCCGATGCCGACGAAGCCACCGCTCGCCACCGTGTCGCCGTCGCGGATCAACATGACCGCCTCGGCCGCCGTGACCACCTTGCCTTTCTCGGAATTGCGCAAATAGGGCAGAGCTGGATGATGGCTCACGGTGGTCCTCCCGATCCTTCGACCGTATGCCGATATTGTTTTGTTGATTCTATCGTAGGGAACGGCCGTGGAACAGCTTGCTCCCGCGAGAGCGGGCAGCAACGAGCAAGGTTTGCGCCAGATCGCTTTGGCTTGTGAAAGACTGTCGAATCCAGGCAATTCCGGCATGGCGGGAGCCGGAGAGTAGCCGGGCACCGTGTCAGGAATCCGAGACTGCGGACAGGTCCGTGTCTCGAAACTCAGACTGAGGGCTGCCCTGAGGCGAGGCCGAATTTAGCGAGCTTCTTGTAGAAGGTCGCGCGCGAGATCCGCAGCATCCTGGCGGCCTCGGTGATCTGGCCGTTGCTGGCGGCGAGCGCCTGTTCGAGCGTGTGCTTCTCGAACTCCGCCTCGGCTTCGGCATAGGGCACCACGGCTCCGGCCGGGCGTGCGGGCGGCGCAAGCCTGACCTCGGTGCCGATGGGAAGGATGCGCGCGACGTCCTCGCCGGTCAGCCGGCCGGAATCGCTGAGAATCAGCGCGCGCTCGAGAATGTTGCGAAGCTCGCGGACGTTGCCGGGCCAGTCGTAGCGCGCGAGCGCGGCGAGTGCGCTCGGCGTGATCTTCGCCTTGACGTAGTCGCCCGATCCGCTGATGTCGTCGAGCAGCCGGGCGCAGATGTCCGGAAGATCGTCGAGGCAATGGCGCAGCGGCGGCAGTTCGATCGAGAGCACGTTCAGCCGATAATACAGATCGGGCCGGAACGCGCCGTCGCTGACGCGCTTGCGCAAATCCACATTGGTCGCGGCGATCACGCGCACGTCTACCTTCGAGATCTTGTCCGAGCCGAGCGGCTCGATCTCGCGCTCCTGCAGCACGCGCAACAGCTTGGCCTGCAATTGCAGCGGCATCTCGCCGATCTCGTCGAGGAACAGCGTGCCGCCGTCGGCGACCCGGAACTTGCCGTCGCGCCCCCTGCGATCGGCGCCGGTATAGGCGCCCGGCGCGGTGCCGAAGAACTCCGACTCGATCAACGTTTCCGGGATCGCGGCGACGTTGACGCTGACGAACGGCTTCTCCGCACGCGAGGAGGCGTTGTGAATCGCCTGCGCCAGCATCTCCTTTCCCGTTCCGGTCTCGCCGGTGAGCAGCACGGTGACGCTCTGCCGCGCGGCACGGTTTGCGAGCTCCTTGGCTTGCGCGATTCCCGGCGTGGTGCCGACGAAATCGGCGAAGGTGAAGCGCGCCGCGCGCGCGTTCGACAATTGTCGCCGCGCCAGGCGCAGATCGCTCTCGAGCTGGGCGACGCGGGCGAGCAGCGGCTTCAGGCTTTCGAGGTGGTCATAGAGCACGAAGCCGATCGCGCCGATCACCGTCCCGTTCTCGTCCTCGATCGGCATGCGCGTGACGACCAGCTGCTCGCCGCCGAGCTCCATGATGTCGAGCAGGATCGGCTCCCCGGTCTCGGCCACCTTGCGCATCAAGCTGTTCGGAATGATTTCCTCGACGGGACGGCCGATCGCCTCACTGGTGCGCGCGAGGCCGAGCGCTGCCAGATATTTTTCGTTGACGTAGACGACCCGCCCGCCGCGGTCGATCGCGATGGCGCCCTCGCAGAGCTTTTCCAGTCGTTCGAACAGCGTCTCCATCGCGCGCGCACGGAGATAGGCAGGGTCGCGGATCGAGGCGGAAGCGGACATGACATATCCCAGCGGAAGTGCGCCTGTGTATTAGCAAAAGGCCAGCGATTTCAAAGGGGGAAATGGGCCCTCAGCGAGCTCAGCAATTGCCGTCGTCCCGGGGCGCGAAGCGAACCCGGGACCCATACCCACAGGAAGAGGTTTGGCGAAGACTCGGAGTGGGAGATTCGCGTCACACGGCTCCCTGTGGGTATGGGTCCCGGATCTGCGCTTCGCTTGTCCGGGACGACGGCGGTGTGTGTTGCGCCGCTTTCGCCCTACCGTCGATACCCGCTCGCCCGCGAATAGCCCTGGCGGTTCTGCTGGTGCGGGCGGCTCGCGACGTTGGTCCGCGCTTCGCTGGAGAACGGGGTTGCGAGCTTCAGCTCCTCGAGGAAGATCGGCCGCGAGAAATAATAGCCCTGCGCGTAACGGATCTTGGTCGCGGCCTGGAGATAGGCGAGTTCCTCGAAGGATTCGAGACCTTCGGCGATCACGGTCATGCCGAGTGCTTCGCTCAAGGATTCGATCGCGCGCAGGATGCCCTGGCTACGCGGCCGCTTGTGAATGTCGGTGATGAAGGAGCGGTCGATCTTGATCTCGTCCGCGGTGATATCGGCCAGCGCCGAGAGCGAGGAATAGCCGGTGCCGAAATCGTCGATCGAGATGCCGACGCCGAGCTTGCGGAACATCGGCAGGATCTCGGCCTGGAAATGATTCTTGGCGACAAAGGCGTCTTCCGTCACCTCAATCATGAAGCGCTGCGGGAAGCCGGTCTCCTCCAGCGCCCGCGCAAAGCTGCGCATGAACTCGGGGTTGCCGGCCTGCTTGGCGGCGACGTTGATGCTGATGGTCGCTTCGGCCCCGAACGTCGCGTTGATCGCGTCGATCGACCTGACGATCTCGGCGAGCACGAGGTGGGTCAGCTCGTCGATCAGGCCGAGCTCGCCGGCGAGATCGATGAACGAGCCGGGCGCCTGGATCACCCCTTCGTCGTCGCGCAGGCGCACCAGGGCCTCGATGCCCTTCACGGCCTGGGTGCGGATGTCGACCTTGGACTGGAAAGCGCAGCAGAACCGCTTCTCCAGGATGGCCAGTCGCAGCGATTGCTCGATCTTCATCCGCGCCAGTGCCTCCCGCTCCATGCTGGAGTCGAAGAAGGCCGCCGATCCCTTGCCGTCGTTCTTGACGCGGTACATCGCGATGTCGGCGTTCTGGCGCAGCGCCTCGAAGCTGCCTCCGTGATCGGGATAGAGGCTGACGCCGACGGAGGTGGAGGCGAAGATTTCCGAATTGTCGATGAAGAACGGCGCCGTCAGCCGCTCCAGCGTCGATTGTATGAATTCGGCCACCTCCTCCACGCTCTGGATCGGCGACAGCAGCAGCAGGAATTCGTCGCCGGAAATGCGCGACAGCATGTCGGAATCGCGCAAGTCGCGCCCGAGCCGCTTCGACAGCTCGACCAGCAGCGCATCGCCGACGGCGTGGCCGTAATAGTCGTTGATGTGCTTGAAATTGTCGACGTCGAGGAAGGCCAGCGCGAAACGCCCGCCGCCGCTGTTCTCCGCAAGCAGGCTGGTGGCGCGATGTTCGATCACGCGCCGCGAGGGCAATCCGGTCAGCTCGTCGAAATAGGCTGAGCGGAACAGCTGGTCCTCGAAATTCTTCTGCTCGGTAATGTCGGAGGACGCCGAGATGAGGAGCTCGCGTCCGGCGAGGCGAACGGGACGATGGGTCGTGAGCAGCACCTGGCGTGCCGCGCCGCCGTGCAGCGCTTCCTCCATGACCACGGCCTGGCCGGCGCGCAGGGCGCGGCGACAGGCCTCGCGGCGTGGTGCCAGATCCGGTGAAGGGCGGCTGCCGTCGATGCCGAGCTGCGCGGCCGCGGCGTCGTTGACCAGCAGCAGCTCGCCATGCGCATCCTGCACGGTCAGGCCGGCCGGCAGCATTCTAACGATTTCCTTGAGAAAACTGAGCTCGGCTTCAGTCGCGCCGGAATATACGTTGTCGTTCATAGACGTCATGAATCTTGTTGTTTCAGCGCGCTTTTGCAATGGACGCGATCTTGCGCGGTTCCCTCTTAAGTTTGGTTAAGGGGTCCGGAGAAATACGGGGCTGTTTTGGCGGAAACTTGCGACGTTGCGAGGTGCGCTGACGATCGTCATTAACAGAGCGTCAACAGCGCGTGCGAAAGCACGGGCGAAGGGCGCGGATGCGCTTTCGCTTGGCGCGCGCTGCTACTCGCCTCGCGGAATTCGGCACTGCATGATGCAATGCAGTCCGGTCTTCAGGTAGGAGATCTCGGTCCTGCCATCGAAGGCCGACAGGGCCGATTTCAGCAGCTTGGTGCCGAAGCCGGGCTCGGAGACCTTGTCCACGCTCGGCCCCTCGGTCTCGTCCCAGGTGATGGTCAGGCGGTCATCGCTGACGGTCCACGACACCTGCAACAGACCGCGCGGTGCGGAGAACGCACCATACTTGCCGGCGTTGGTGGCGAGCTCGTGAAACATCAACGACAGCGTGACCGCGAGCCTCGGCGGCAGGAACAGCCGCTCGCCATTGAGGGTGAAGCGGACATGGCCGTAAGGCCCGAGCTCCGAGATCAGGAGATCGCGGATGTCGCAGCCGGCCTTGTCGATCCGCGAGATCAGATCGTCGGTCGCGGCCAGCGAGCGCAGCCGCGGATCGACCCGGGCCCAGACCTGCGGCTGGTCATGCAGCACCTGGTGCAGCACGGCGTGAACCGTCGACAGCTTGTTCTTCAACCGGTGCTGGAGCTCGTCGACCAGCAGCTTGCGATACTCTTCTTCCTCGATCAGGCGCTTGGCGATCCGGCGCTGCTCCGCCAGCATGGTGCGATAGTGCTCGACGCCCCAGATGGTGAGCGCGCAGACCGCCCAATAGAGCGCGAGCAGGGCAAACCGCGCGCGATCGGCAAAGGCATCGCCGAAATTCACGACGACGCCCAGCACGCCGCCGACCAGCGCGGTGACGATCCCGATCCGGAAGCCTCCGAATGCGGCGGCAAAGAACACGGCCGGGAAGTACGGCGTGAAGTAGACGTCGGGGCGCACATGGGCGAGTCCCCAACGGACCAGGGTCGCGGCCAACAGGCAGAGAACCGCAAAGGAGATGCTGAGACCGAGCGAGGGTGGCGCCGTGCCCTGCCAGCCATTGCGGAACTCGTCGATCAGCTTCCCCATGCGCGGCCCAGTTGCGACAGGCATTCGAAAAGCGCGCGACCCATCAGGATGCTACGCATGCCGTGCGCACAAGCATAGCTTGCCTCGGCGGAAGCGGGCAGGAATACTGGCGGCCCCGGCCATGGCAGCGGCCAGGTTTCGCCATTTGGCATCAAATCGTTTGAAAACAGGAACATTCCATGGGCAGGCTGGACGGCAAGGTTGCGGTGATTACGGGAGCGACGAGCGGGATCGGATTGCGCACTGCGGAAGTCTTCGTTGCCGAAGGTGCCAAAATTGTGATCGCAGGCCGGCGTGTCCCGGAAGGCGACGCGCTGGCGAAGCAGCTCGGAGCCAATTGCATCTTTCGCCAGACCGACGTGACGGTCGAAGCGCAGATGCAGGCCCTGATCGCGCTCGCCGTCGACAAGTTCGGCCGGATCGACTGCCTGTTCAACAATGCGGGCGGCCCGGCGCAGACCGGCGGCATCGAGGGCCTCGAGGTCGAGCGCTTCGATGCGGCAATGGCGACGCTGGTGCGCAGTGTCATGCTCGGCATGAAGCACGCCGCGCCCGCGATGAAGAAGCAGGGGAGCGGCAGCATCATCAACAATGGCAGCATCGCCGGCCGCCTTGCCGGCTTCTCGTCCTCGATGGTCTACAGCGCGGCCAAGGCGGCGGTGATCCATCTCACCAAATGCGTGGCGATGGAGCTCGGCGAGTCCAACGTGCGCGTCAATTCAATCTCGCCTGGTGCGATCGCGACCGGCATCTTCGGCAAGGCGCTCGGGCTTTCGACCGATGCCGCGGAGAAAACGCCGGCGGTGATGCGCGAGGTCTACAAGACCGCGCAGCCGATCCCGCGTGCCGGCCTGCCCGACGACATCGCCCAGGCCGCGGTGTTTCTGGCGAGCGACGAATCCAGCTTCATCAACGGCCACGATCTCGTCGTCGACGGCGCCATGACCGGCGGCCGCAACTGGAGCCAGCAGCAGCAGGGCTATGTGGCCTTGCGCAAGGCATTCGACCAGGGGGCGTAGAGGCCGCTCCACCGGCGGTGCCGTAGGGTGGGCAAAGCGAAGCGTGCCCACGAATTCTTATCGCGACGAAACGTGGGCACGGCGCTCCGCGCCTTTGCCCACCCTACGAGACCTCGTGCCCTGGCTCGCGCCGTCCGGGACACGAGAGTGGACGCTAAATCGCCTTCACCCGCACCCGCAAGCCGTCCCGGGGCTTCGGGATCGGCCACATCTGCCAGTCCGGCTTGTAGCCCTGTTCCAGCGACACTTCGATGTTCTGCAGAAAGTGCCGCGCGAAGCATTTTGCCTGCATGTAGGCGAAGTGCAGGCCGAGGCACATATGCGCGCCGCCGCCGAACGGGACCCATGCGAAGCGGTGGCGGCCGCGCTGGGCTTCCTCGGTGAAACGCAGGGGATCGAAGCGGTCCGGCTCCGGCCAGATCTCCTTCATGTGGTGCGTATAGAGCGGGTTGACGCCGACCGCGGTGCCGGCGGGAATCGTAAAACCCTTGAAGGTGAAATCGCGCATCGCGCGGCGCGGCATCGAGGGCACCGGCGGCTTGATCCGCAGTGCTTCCTTGAACGCCATCTCCGCCAGCGGCATCTTCTCGAGGTCGTCGAAACTGCTGGGCGCGCCCGGCGCGAGCCCGAGCGCGAGAACTTCCGCGCGCAGCCTGTCCTGCCAGTCCGGGTTGGCGGCGAGCTCGCCGACGAAGGAAGTCAGCGACGAGGTCAGCGTGTCATGCGCCGCCATCATCAAGAAGCTCATATGGTCGATGATGTCCTGCTCTGACAGCAGCGCGCCGTCCTCGTGGGTGGCGCGGCAGAGCTGCGAGAACAGATCGTCGCCGCCGTGATTGCCGCGTCGCAGCGGAATCTGCTCGCGGAAATAGGCGACGATGCGCTTACGCCCCTTTACCCCCCGCGCCATCTGCGTGCCGGGCAGGGGGCGGCGGATCGGGGCGACGGCGGCCGCGACCATGTCGACGAAGGCGCGGTTGATCTCGTCGACCTCCGGTCCGAGGTCGGCGCCGAGGAACGAGGCCGCGGCGAGATCGAGCGTGAGCTGCTTCATCGCCGGATAGAGCTGCATCTCGCCGGGTTTGGCCTTCCACCGCGCGACCCGGGCGGCGATGCCGCGGTCGAGATCGGCGAGGTAGGATTTCATCGGGCCGGACTTGAAGGCAACCGACAGCGTCTTGCGGTGCAGCCGGTGCTCGTCGAAATCGAGCAGCATCAATCCGCGCGGAAACAACAGGCCGAGCACCTTGTTCCAGCCGTGGGTCGAGGAGAACAGCTTCTGCTGGTCGAACATCACGAGCTCGTTGGCCTCAGGCCCGAGCAGCACCACATTAGTCTCGCCGAAAATGTGGGTGCGGTAGACCGGGCCGTATTTGGCGCCGTTCGCCTCGACATGGCCCTTGGGATCTGCCAGCACCTGGAGGGTCTTGCCGATGATCGGCCAGCCTTCATCGCCGGGAATGTGGGTCAGGGCGTTGCGTTTGGGCGCGGTGTAGTCGGGCGCCGTTGCGGCCACATTCTGCATCGACATGACGATTGCTCCCGTTGAGCCAAGCTCCGCGAATATAGCACGATCCGGGCACGGTGAGCTGCGGCGCGCCCCGGGACGACGAGTGCCGTGCGACCTACCGCTTCGCCGCCTCCTTCTGCAGATCCGGGGCGTTGACGGCGGGGATGGCGACACGGCCCGGGCCGGTCACCTTGAGCGCCTCGGCTGCCTTCTCGTTCTCCATGATCTTGGCCATCACCGCCTGGCCCGCGCGCTCGAAGATCGCGCGGTTCTCGATCACGAATTTTTGCGACCTGCGCAGGCCGTCGATATAGCCGTTGATCTCCGGCACGACGTAGCGCGCAACCATGTCCCAGCTCCGGCGCGTATTTTCCGGGTTGGCCCAGTCGTGCACGAAACCGATGATGGCGCCCACGCCGCCGGAGACCTGCATCACGTTCTTGATGGTTTTGACGAGATCGTCGGGCGTGCCGATGGTGGAGGCCGCGCCCTCGACGAAAGCGGTCTTGTCCACGGCCTCGTCGGGCGAGGAGAACGCGGTGAGACCCGGCCGCTGCAGCGTGCCGACATTATATTCGTTGTGCCAACGCATCAGCCCGGCGCCGGCCTCCTTGCGCGCCTGCTCGCGGGTCTCGGCGATGTGGAAGGTCAGGAGCACGCGCCAGTCGGCACGGTCGACCTTGGTGCCGTGCTTTTTCGCCGCGTCCTCCGCGAACTGCCATTGCTGCTGCAGCGACATCAGCCCCTGCGTCGTCATCGATCCCAGCGAGATGATGCCGATGCCGTATTTGCCGGCCAGTGTCATGCCCGAGGGCGAGATCTGCGAGGCCACCACGAACGGCATTTCCTCTTGCAACGGCAGGATCTGCAGCGCCGCGTCGTTCATGGTGAACCAGTCGCTCTTGGCGGTGACACGCTCGCCGTTGAACAGCCGGCGGATGATGCCGATGGCTTCGTCCTGGCGGTCGCGCTGCGTCATCGGGTCGATGCCGAGCGTATGGGCGTCGGAGGCGAGGGCGCCGGGGCCGGAGCCGAAGATGGCGCGGCCGCCGGTCATATGGTCGAGCTGCACCATGCGCTGGGCGACGTTGTAGGGATGATGATACGGCAGCGATACCACGCCGGTGCCGAGCTTGATCCGCTTGGTGCGCTCGCCGGCCGCGGCCAGGAACATCTCGGGCGAGGCGATCATCTCCCAGCCGGATGAATGATGCTCGCCGCACCAGAACTCGTCATAACCGAGCGCGTCGAGCTGCTCGACCAGGTCGAGGTCGCGCCGGAACTGGAGCATCGGATGCTCCCCGATCGGGTGATGCGGGGCAAGAAAGGCTCCGAACTTCAGGCGCGCCATGACGTTTCTCCGGCTTTGATTTTCTGTTTGTTGAGGCGGCAAGGCTACGTGCAGGAGGAAGCAAACGCAATCGCGCGGTGTCCCGCACGGCGGAATGCAGGCATGCGGTTAAGCGAACCGGCATGCTTCTTTTCCTCTCCCCGCTTGCGGGCAGAGCCGAAGAGCACATGAACCTTACCTGCGAGGTAATCGCGGCTTTCCATGCGGGCTGAAATCATGAGGCGACAGTCCAGGGATCCGCACCGATGCATCAGATCGTCACAAAGCCAATCGACTCGACCAGCCGCTGGTGGGTCTTGGCGATCGTCGTGGCCGCCCAGTTCATGTTCGGCGTCGATGCCTTCATCGTGAACGTCGCCGTTCCCACCATCGCAGTCGAGCTGCAGGCGACGCCGGCCCAGATCGAATCCGTGATCGCGATCTATCTGATCGCCTATGCCACGCTGGTCGTCACCGGCGGCCGGCTCGGCGACATCCATGGCACCAAAAACGTATTTCTCGCCGGCGTGCTCGGCTTCACCCTCACGTCGCTGTGGTGCGGCCTCGCCCAATCCGGCTTGGAACTGATCATTGCTCGGCTGGCGCAAGGCGCGACCGCGGCGCTGATGGTGCCTCAGGTGTTGGCGACATTGCATCTGTTGTTCACGGATGAATCGCGCGGCCGCGCCTTCGCCGTCTACGGCATCGTGCTCGGGCTGGCCGGCGCGGCCGGCTTCCTGCTCGGCGGGCTCTTGCTCACGGTTGATCTTGCCGGCACCGGCTGGCGGTCGGTGTTCTTCGTCAACGTGCCAGGCGGCCTCGCCATTGCAGCAGCCGCCTGGCGCATCATGCCGTCGGCGCCGCGGCGCTCGGGGACAAGGCTCGATATCAAAGGCAGCGTGGTCCTGTTCGCAGGGCTGCTGTGCCTGATCGGCCCGCTGCTGTTCGGTCACGATGTCGGCTGGAGCCTCTGGCTGTGGGCCGTCATGGCCCTAGGCGGCGTCATTCTCGCCGGGTTCCTGAAGCTGGAGCATGCGGTGGCACGCGCCGGCGGCATGCCGTTGATCGATCTCACGCTGCTGTCCGACGCCGCCTTCCTGCGCGGGCTTGGCGCTGCCTTCTTCTTCTTCCTTGCGAACCTCTCCTTCTATCTGGTCATGACGCTGTTCATGCAGCGCGGCCTCGAGATCCCGCCGCTCACGGCCGGCATGGCCTTCCTCCCGCTCGCTTTGGCCTTCGTCGTGGCGTCGCGCCACAGTGGCGCGCGGGCGCAGCATCGCGGCAGCAGGGTGCTGATCGAGGGCTGCGCGATCCAGGTCGCGGGCCTCGCCGCCCTCGCGCTTGTCGCAGGCTATGTCGATGCGGCGTCGCCGCTCCTGCTCGCTCTCACCATGATCATCTTTGGCTACGGTCAGGGATTGGTGATGGCGCCGCTCTCCGGCGTGGTGCTCTCGACCGTGAAGCCCGTCGCCGCGGGCTCGGCCTCCGGTATCTACGGCACCATTGCGCAGATCGGAAATGCGGCCGGGGTGGCCGCAATCGGCGCGGTGTTCTTCGCGATCGAGGCTCTGCAATCAGCGCGCGCAGGATTTGTGGTCTCGCTCGGATTGTTTGTGACATTGATCATGATTTGTGCCGCATTTCTGACGTGGCTGCGCCGCGCATCGACATGAAGTTGCGCCAATGAGGTTAATGCGTGCGATTTCCGCAGGATTTCCGCTGATTTCGCTGAATTGACAGCGCACGGTCTTTTTATTTTGCAACGCAGCAACTATCTGGTTTGGCTGAACGTTGAAGGTCGCCCACCAGGAAGTTGCCGTGTCGCTCGCCAAAAATATTGATCTGTTGAGACGTCTGCCGAGGCTGGACGGTCTGCGCTTCACCGAGCCTGGGCGCGGGGCGGATGCGTCAAGTCCGTTGCAGGAGGTCACCGGCTTCGGCGGCAATCCCGGTGGCTTGCGCATGTTCGCCTTCGTGCCGGCGCGGTTGCAGAAGCCGCGCGCGCTGGTCGTCGTGCTGCATGGCTGCGGGCAGACCGCGGCGGCTTACGATCTCGGCGCCGGCTGGTCGACGCTGGCCCAGCACTATGGCTTTGCACTTCTGATGCCCGAGCAGCAGCGCATCAACAACGGCAATACCTGCTTCAACTGGTTCAACCCCGAAGACACGGCGCGAGGCAGCGGCGAGGCGCATTCGATCCGCGAGATGGTCGCGCACATGGTCGGGGCACATCGCATCGATCCCGCGCGCGTCTTCATCACCGGCCTGTCCGCCGGTGGTGGCATGACGTCGGTGATGCTCGCGACCTACCCGGAGGTCTTCGCGGCCGGCGCGGTCATTGCGGGACTGCCCTATGGCATCGCCTCGAACCTGCGCGAGGCGCTCGACGGCATGTTTCATTCCCCGCCTCGTCCGGCGCGCGAGCTCGGCGATCTCGTGCGCAACGCTTCCGCTCATCGCGGTCCCTGGCCGAAAATCTCGGTGTGGCACGGCAGTGCCGACCGCACCGTCAATCCCGGCAATGCCAACGAGATCGTCAAGCAATGGCTCGATCTGCACGATTTGCCGGACGCGCCGATGGCGGAGACCATCGTCGATGGTCATCCGCGCCAGACCTGGTGGGGCAAGGACGGCGAGACGCTGGTTGAATCCTACGCCATCGCCGACATGGCGCACGGCACCCCGCTGGGCCTCGCGGACAACGACCAGCGCTATGGCGTCGAAGGCGCGTTCCTGATCGAGGCCGGCATTTCCTCGTCCTACCACATCGCCAAGTTCTTCGGCCTCACCGCCTGGATCGCGGACGCTGCCAAGGCGGACGCCAGGCCTTTGGCCAAGCCCGCGCTCTCGCCCGCGCCGCATCTCGCCCGCTCGATCCGCGCTGCGATCGCCGAGCAGCCGGCCGAGCCGAAGCGCGAAGAGGCCCGTAGCTTCGATCTCGGCCAGATCATCACGCGCGCGCTGACGGCAGCGGGATTGATGAAGTAGCCGCGCTGTCGGCGTTCGCAGGGACGACAGCCGTGTTTGTGGCTACGCCGTTGCGTCGATCATCTCGATCGGCGTTGCCGTCACCTCGCCGCCGGAGACCTGTCGTGTCATCGCCGAATAGGCCTTGAAGAAGTCGCGCGATTGCAGCGTTTTCTGCGCATCCTCGTCGGCGACGCTGGCGAGATGGAAGTAGTTGCCGTCGTCGCGATGCTTCAGGACGCGATAGCCGATCCGCCCTTTCAGCTCCGGATCGCTGTCGATCGCCTTGATGAAGCGGCCGATCTCCTGGTGCCAGGCCTCTGTGGCGCCGTCCTTGAATTCGTATTTGATCATGAAGTGCTTCATGTGAAGCTCCTTGTTCGACATGTGCGTCATCATCTGCGCCTTGTAGGCGCTGCCGCAAGTATGGACAAAATTGATAGTATGGACTTTTTCGTCGTTGCTCCTATCCTGCCGCAAGCTGATTGCGCGTGGAGCTGACGACATGGCAAAGGCGAACCCGGCGCGCAGCTGTCCGGTTGCGGCCTTTCAGAAGATGATCAGCGGCAAGTACAAGCTGCGCATCGTCTGGGATCTGAAGGACGGCCCGCGCCGCTATGGCGAGATCCGCAGCGGCCTTCTGCGCGGTGCCAACGGCAGCGCGGAGATCACGCCGCGCGTGCTCAGCCGCGAACTGAAGGCGCTCACGGCGAGCGGCCTGATCGCCCGCAAGGACTTCGGTGAGGTGCCGCCGAAGGTCGAGTATCGCCTCACCCGCAAAGGCAAGAGCTTCGTGCCCGTCGTCGCGGCAATCCGTGAGTGGGGCGAGCGCAACCTTGGTGAGCCGGCGGCGCTGGCGGACGCCGCCGAATAGAATCTCACATCTCTCCGGTGATGAACGGATTGGTCATGCGCTCCTGGCCGATGCTTGAGCCGGCGCCATGGCCGCAGATGAAGCCGACGTCGTCGCCGAGCGGCAGCAGCTTTGTCTTGATCGAATTGATCAGGGTCGCATGACTGCCGCCGGGCAAATCGGTGCGTCCGACCGAGCCCGCGAACAGAACGTCGCCGACATGGGCAAAGCGCAGCTCCTTGTTGAAGAACACCACGCTGCCCGGCGAGTGGCCGGGGCAGTGGAAGATGTCGAACTTGAGATCGCCGATCGACACGGTGTCGCCCTCGTTGAGCCAGCGGTCGGGCGCGAAGTTGCGCACGCCGGTCATGCCGAAGCGCGCGCCGCTTTCGACCACGTTGTCGAGCAGGAATTTGTCCGCTTCATGCGGCCCATCGATCGGCACCTTCAGCGCGTCGCGCAAATCGGCTGCGCCGCCGACATGGTCGATATGGCCGTGGGTCAGCCAGATTTTCTCCACGGTGACGCCGGTCTGCTTGATCGCGTCCAGAATCGTCGGCACGTCCCCGCCGGGATCGATCACCACGGCCTTCTTGGATGGCTCGTCCCAGATGATGGTGCAGTTCTGCTCGAACAGCGTCACGGGGACGATGATCGCGCCGGCCTTGGCTTTGGTGTCATTTTGCTCGGTCATGGCGCCACAATGCCGATTTTTGTCAGGCCGCCAAGCAAAAGATTCGTACCGGACCCCGGAACAATAGTCACACGGCCGTCCCAATTGGCCTGCCAATTTGAACCCGGGCGGTGTTGTCGCGTTCTCCCGCGCGAGAGGCGGATTTTGGGTGGTCTTCCGGCATGGCTCACGACAACGAGAATTGGTGGCGCGACGGCATCTTCTATCAGATCTACCCGCGCTCGTTTCAGGATTCGAACGGTGACGGCGTCGGCGATCTCGCCGGCATCTTGCGGCGGCTGCCTTATGTGAAATCGCTCGGTGTCGACGCGATCTGGCTGTCGCCGATCTTCCCGTCGCCCATGGCCGATTTCGGCTACGACATCTCGGACTATACCGGCATCGAGCCGCTGTTCGGCACGATGGCCGATTTCGATGCGCTGATCGCAGCGGTCCATGACAGCGGCCTGAAGCTGATCCTCGATCTCGTGCCGAACCACACCTCGGACCAGCATCCCTGGTTCGTCGAGAGCCGCGCCTCGCGCGACAATCCCAAGCGCGATTGGTACATCTGGCGCGATCCCGCGCCTGACGGCGGCGTGCCGAACAATTGGCTGTCCGAGTTCGGCGGCAGCGCGTGGCAGTTCGACGAGACCACGGGCCAATATTACTACCACGCCTTCCTCGCCCAGCAGCCGGATCTGAACTGGCGCAATCCGGATGTCCGCAACGCCATCTACGACGTGATGCGGTTCTGGCTGGAGAAGGGCGTCGACGGCTTCCGCGTCGACGTGATCTGGCACCTCGTCAAGGACGCCGAATTCCGCGACAATCCGCCGAACCCGCATTACGTCGAGGGCCGGCCGCCGAACGAGAAGATCCTGACGCAATATTCCACCGACCAGCCGGAGGTGCACGACGTCATCGCCGAAATGCGTCGGGTCATCGATGCGTATCGCGCGCGCGTCTTGATCGGCGAGATCTATCTTCCGCTGCACCGGCTCATGGCCTATTACGGCAACGACCTCACCGGCGCGCAGATGCCGTTCAATTTCGCGCTGCTCTCGACCTTCTGGAGCGCGCGCTCGATCGAGAAGATCATCGAGGATTACGAGAAGGCCCTGCCGCGCGGCGCCTGGCCGAACTGGGTGCTCGGCAATCACGATCGTCCGCGCGTTGCGAGCCGTGTCGGCACGGAGCAGGCGCGCGTCGCCGCGATGTTGCTGCTGACGCTGCGCGGCACACCGACGCTCTATTACGGCGACGAGATCGGCATGCACCAGGTGGCCATCGCGCCGGAGGATGTCCGCGATCCCTTCGAGAAGAACGTGCCCGGCATCGGTGTCGGCCGCGACGGCTGCCGTACGCCGATGCAATGGGACGCGTCCGAGTTTGCCGGCTTCTCCGCGGTGCGGCCATGGCTGCCTCTGCCCGAGCACTATGTGCATGACAATGTCGCCAATCTCGACGCCGATGCGCGCTCGATCCTCAATCTCTACAAGCGCCTGATCGGCTTGCGGCAGAACTGCCCGCCGCTGGTCGCGGGCGATTATGATCCGATCGCCGCGCAAGGCGATCTCCTGGTCTATCGGCGGCAGGCCGAGGGCAAGGCGGTGATCGTGGCGCTCAATCTCGGTGCGGCCCCGGTCACCGTGACGACCAGCGCAGTCCGCTTCGGCAGCAGGATATTGCTGTCGACTTTCCTGGATCGTGAGGGCGAGCAGATCGAAGGCGTGCTGGATTTGCGTGGCAATGAGGGCGTCATCGTCGCTCCACCCTAGTCGTCGTCCCGGATCTGCGCGCCCCGAGGCGAGCTTGTCCGGGACGAGGGCGGAGGGTGTCGATCCATCACCCCGGGTGCTTCTTCCCCCGCGCCTTATCGCCGTCGATATCGCTCCGCTTCAACAGATAACCCAGCCCGCCGACGCGGTACCAGCGATAGCCATAGGGCTCCAGCACGACGCGGTGCTGGCCGCGTTTGTCGGCGTGGCTGTGGTCCTCGGCGAGCAGATTGATCAGATGCGCGCCGGTCTCGCCGGGCAGCCCCGCCGAGAACGCGATCTCGCGCGGTTTCTCGTCGAGATTATGCACGAACAGCACCGAGTTGTTGCGCCAGTCGTAGCGCATGATGAACACGGCGGGATCGCGCGTCGGGATGATGGCGAAATCGCCCCAGCCGACCTCCGGCACCTCTTTCCGCATGCGGATGATGCGCTCGGTCCAGTTCAACATGGAATTCGGATCGCGCCGCTGTTTGGCGACGTTGACATGCGGATAGCCGTACGGCCCCTTGTCGATGACAGGGCAGGCCGGCCTGTCGCTCTTGGTGAAGCCGCCCTGCGGCTCGGTCGACCATTGCATCGGCGTGCGCGCGCAATTGCGCTCGGGCAGCGAGAGATCATCGCCCATCGCGATCTCGTCGCCATAGCGGATCACGGGCGTTCCCGGCAGCGTGCACATCAGGCTGTAGGCGAGCTCGAGCCGCCGGCGGTCGCCGCCCAGCATCGGCGCGAGACGGCGGCGGATGCCGCGGTCGTAGAGCTGCATGTCCTTGCCGGGACCGAATGCCTTGAACACTGTGTCGCGCTGCACCTTGGTCAGGCGTCCCAGATCGAGCTCGTCGTGATTGCGAAGGAACAGGCCCCATTGCGCGGTGGCCGGCCGCGGCTTGGTCGCCTTCAGCGCCTTCGCCAAGGGCCGCGAATCGGCTGAAGCCAGCGCATAGAACAGGTGCTGGTTGACGTGGAAGTTGAACATCATGTGCATGCGGTCAGCGTCGTGGCCGAAATATTCCATGTCCGTCTTCGGCAGCACGTTGGCCTCGGCGAGGATGATGGCGTCGCCCTGCCGCCATTGCAGGAATTCGCGGAACGCGCGCAGCATGTCGTATTGCTCGAGCGGCTTCTTCACCTTGGCGCCCTTGGTCGCGATCACGAAGGGCACCGCGTCCATGCGGAAGCCGGAGACGCCGAGCTGGATCCAGAAGCCCATGATCTTGAGAATCTCGGCCTGCACATGCGGGTTCGAGGTGTTGAGATCGGGCTGGAAATCGTAGAAGCGGTGGAAGTAGTACGCGCCGGCTTCCTTATCGCGCGTCCAGGTCGATTTCTGCACGCCGGGAAACACCATGCCCTTGTTGGCGCCGGCCGGCTTCGTGTCGGACCACACATACCAGTCGCGGTAGGGCGAGGCCTTGTCGCGCCGCGCCTCCTTGAACCAGTGATGCTGGTCCGAGGTGTGGTTGACGACGAGGTCGATGATGATGCGGATGCCGCGCTGCTTGCAGCCATGGGTGAACTCGACGAAATCGCCGAGCGTGCCGTAGCGGGGATCGACGCTGTAATAATCGGCGATGTCGTAACCGTCGTCGCGGCCCGGCGAGCTCTGGAACGGCATTAGCCAGATCGTGGTGATGCCGAGCCCGTGCAGATAGTCGAGCCGGCGGAGCAGGCCCTTGAAATCGCCGATGCCGTCGCCGTTGGCATCCATATAGGAGCCGACCGACAGGCAGTAGATCACGCCGTTCTTGTACCAGAGATCGTCGATCATGCACGCGCCGCCTCGGGGTTCCGCCGAGGTCCGGCGGCTGCGTGATAAGTGCGTGGGGAAGGGGAGGTTCCGCGTTCTTTGCTCGCTGTCGTCCCGGGGCGCGCCACTTTGGCGCGAGCCCGGGATCCATAACCACAGGATCGAGTTTGGCGAAAATTCGCAGTGGCCTGCTTCGATCCACAACTCCGTCCTGTGGCTATGGATTCCGGGCTCGCGCTTCGCGCGCCCCGGAATGACGGAGAGAACGGAATCGGCTATCCTCCCCGTCATGGACAGCACCGCCCGCAACCTCTCCCTCGTTCCACCGCCCGATCGCCGCCAATCCGACACGGCGCTCGCGATTGCGCGCGGCACCTCGCGGCTTTTGCGCTCGCTCGGCTTCTCCTGCATCAGCGAATTGCCGCTGCCCTCGGGCCGGCGCGCTGATCTGGTGGCGCTGAACGAACGCGGCGAGATCTGGATCGTCGAGATCAAATCGTCGGTGGACGATCTGCGTGCCGACCAGAAATGGCACGAATACCGCGCCCATTGCGACCGGCTGTTCTTCGCCTTCACGCAGGACCTGCCGTGCGAGATCTTTCCGCAAGACACCGGCCTGATCGTCGCCGACGCCTATGGCGCGTACCTGCATTGCGAAGCGCCCGAGCACAAGCTCGCTGCCGCCACGCGCAAGCAGATGACGGTGCGGTTTGCAATGGCCGCAGCGCTGCGGATCAACCGGCTGGTCGATCCGCAAGGCCACGCGGAATTTTGGGAGTAGCAGCAGTCGAGCTGCCGTATGGTGGGCAAAGCGAAGCGTGCCCGCGATCTCCATCCAACCCTGACAGATCGTGGGCACGGCGCTTTGCGCCTTTGCCCACCCTACGACACCGTTACCTTGGCGCGCGCTTGGCCAAGATGCGCTGCAGGGTGCGGCGGTGCATGTTGAGCCGGCGCGCCGTTTCAGAGACGTTACGGTTGCACATCTCATAGATGCGCTGGATGTGCTCCCAGCGCACGCGGTCCGCCGACATCGGGTTGGCCGGCAGCTCGGATTTCTCTGCGTTGGTCGACAGCAGCGCCGCGACCACGTCGTCGGCATCCGCGGGCTTGGAGAGATAATCGACCGCGCCCATCTTCACCGCGGTAACGGCGGTGGCGATGTTGCCGTAGCCGGTCAACACGATCGCGCGCGCATCCGGACGCTTCTTCTTCAGCGCCGAGACCACGTCGAGGCCGTTGCCGTCGCCCAGCCGCAGGTCCACGACGGCGAATGCGGGCGCGGCCTTGCCGATCTGCGCAAGTCCGTCCGAGACGGTATCGCAGGAGGTCACCGTAAAGCCGCGCGTTTCCATGGCGCGCGACAGGCGCTCCAGGAACGGCTTGTCGTCCTCCACGATGAGCAGCGAGCGGTCGGCCTGTTCGTTCAATTCGGCGATGGCGTTCAAGGTTTGGTCCTCTCTCCAGCGCGTTGACATATGGCCTTGCTATCGGACGGTGCCAAGGCCGCCGATAGTCGATCGGCCCCGTTGTGCGACGCAAGGTCGCGGCCTCAAGCGCGACGAATCCTCATCGCGCTTGCGATTCTCGCTTTCAGCATGATCGTGTCGGAAAACCGCTGAATGCCTTTCCGGATCATGCCCTATCCTATTGTTTCTTCGAGGGTCTCGATAGTCTCAAATCGTTGTCGCGGCCAACTGATCTGGACCACGGCACCGTGTTCCGGAAAGGTCCGGTTGGTAAACGAGACCTTGGCGCCGGTGCGTTCGAGCAATGTGCGCGCGATGAACACGCCCAATCCGAGGCCGCGTCGTTCACCTCCGCCGTCGTCCACGGTTCGCCGTCGCGACAGGTAGGGCTCGCCGATTCGGTTCAGGATATCAGGGGGAATGCCGGGACCGTCGTCGGAGATCACGAGCTCGATGATGTCCTTATTCCACCACGCGTTCACCTCGACGGTGGTGCGAGCGAAATCGACCGCGTTCTCGACGATGTTGCCGACACCGTAGAGGATCGCCGGATTGCGGGAACCGACCGGTTCGGCCACGACGGCGACGGCGATCCGCACCTTGATCTCGACGCCGAAATCGCGGTGCGGGGCCACCACCTCCTCGATCAACTCCGACAGCTTCATACGGTCGAACGGCGCACCGGTGGGGGAGAGCTGGGTGATCTTGCTCAGGATGTCGCGACAGCGTTGGGTTTGCTCGCGCAGCGTCTTCAGATCGGCGGCGATGCTGGCGTCCTTCACCGTCTTTTCCAGCTCGCGCGAGATCAAGAAGATCGTGGCGAGCGGCGTGCCGAGTTCGTGCGCGGCGGCAGCGGCAAGGCCGTCGAGCTGGGTCAGATGCTGCTCGCGCGCCAGCACCAGCTCGGTCGCGGCCAGTGCGTCCGCGAGCTTGCGCGCTTCTTCGGTCACCTGGAAGGAGTAGAGGCTGGTGACGCCGATCGCGAGCACGATGGAAAGCCAGACGCCGACGAGATAGATCGGCGGCAGCACCAGCGGATCGTCTGAATCCCATGGCAGCGGCAGGTGGAAGAAGAACAGCACCGAGGCGCAGGCGACCGCAAGCACGCCGAGGCCGAAGGTGAAGCGTGCCGGCAGGGCCGTGGCCGAGATCAGCACCGGCGCGAGGAACAGGAACGAGAACGGGTTTTGCAAGCCGCCGGTGAAATACAACAGGCCGGCCAGTTCCACGATGTTCAGCGCGAGCAGGCCGGCCGCCTGTACCGGCTCCAGCCGCTGCATCGGGTTGGCCGCGGTCTGGAGTCCCAGATTCACCGCCGCCGACAAGGCGATGATGCTGACGCAGGGGACGATCTCGACGTTGTATTCCAGCCCCTGCGCCACGATGAAGATCGCGGCGAGCTGACCCAGCACCGCGAGCCAGCGCAGCCGCAGGATCGTGTCCAGGCGGATATGCCGCTGCGCGTGGCGGAAGTTCGAAGCGGCAATTTCGGTCATATTGGCCAATGTGGCGGCGCCTTCCAAAGTCACAAACGCTGGGCTCGCGGAACCACCGGATTACAAGCCTTGCGCTCCCTGCCGCAATAGCAGAAGAACGGTCAGCATGACCGAGTATGACGACGCTTCAAGCCGGCCGACTGTCGCGGATCGCAGCCTGTCCGCGGCGATCACGGTCGATCATCTCGTCAAGGTCTACAAGCAGACCCGTGCCGTCGACGACATCTCCTTTTCGCTGCCGCGCGGCAGCATCACCGGGCTTCTGGGCGGCAACGGCGCCGGCAAGACCACGACCATCGCGATGATCATGGGCCTGGTGCTGCCGACCTCCGGCCGCGTGCAGGTGCTCGGCCATCGAATGCCCGAGGAGAGCGCCGCGGTGCTGGGGCGGATGAACTTCGAAAGCCCCTATGTCGACATGCCGATGCGGCTCACGGTGCGGCAGAACCTCACCGTGTTCGGCAGGCTCTATGCGGTGAAGAACCTCGCCGGGCGCATCGCCGAGCTCGCCGACGATCTCGATCTCACCGACTTCATCGATCGTGCCAACGGCAAACTGTCCGCCGGGCAGAAGACCCGCGTCGCGCTTGCCAAGGCGCTGATCAACCAGCCCGAGCTCTTGCTGCTGGACGAGCCGACGGCCTCGCTCGACCCCGATACCGCCGACTGGGTGCGGGCGCATCTGGAGCGCTATCGCAGGGACAACAACGCCACCATCCTTTTGGCGTCGCACAACATGCTCGAGGTCGAGCGGCTCTGCGACCGCGTCATCATCATGAAGCGCGGCCGCATCGAGGACGACGACACGCCCGAGGCGATCATGGCCCGCTACAACCGCACCACGCTGGAGGAGGTGTTTCTCGACGTCGCGCGCGGCCGGGCGAACGGCGCGAAGGAGGCGACGCGGTGAGGGGAAGCCGTACTTGCAGCCTGGATGGAGCCTGTCATCCCGGGGCGCGACATAGTCGCGAGCCCGGGATCCATAGCCACAGGATTGAGTTTGGCGAAGACTGGGAGTCCCACCACCGCCTGCGGTTATGGATTCCGGGCTCGCGCTCCGCGCGCCCCGGAATGACGAAGCTCCATCCGGGCTACGGGTTTGCCCCATGACCGAGATCTCCCTCCACCACGGCATCTCCGTGCACCGTATCGGCGCGATGATCCTGCGCTATTGGTACCTGCTGCTGTCGTCCTGGCCGCGCCTGCTCGAGCTGTTGTACTGGCCGGCGCTGCAGGTCATCACCTGGGGCTTCCTCCAGCTCTACATCGCCGAGAACGCCAGTTTCTTCGCGCGCGCCGGCGGCACGCTGATCGGCGCCGTCATCCTCTGGGACATCCTGTTCCGCGGCCAGCTCGGCTTCTCCATCTCGTTCCTCGAGGAGATGTGGGCGCGCAACCTCGGCAACCTCATGATGAGCCCGCTCAAGCCGATCGAGTTTCTGTTGTCGCTGATGGTCATGAGCCTGATCCGGCTCGCGATCGGGGTGATCCCGATGACGCTGCTGGCGCTGTTCCTGTTTCACTTCAACGTCTACGCGCTCGGCCTGCCGCTGATCGCGTTCTTCTGCAATCTGATCTTTACGAGCTGGTCGGTCGGCATCTTCGTCTCGGGTCTCGTGCTGCGAAACGGCCTTGGCGCCGAGAGCATCGTCTGGACCCTGATGTTCGCGATCATGCCGCTCGCCTGCATCTACTATCCGGTCAGCGTGCTGCCGGCTTGGCTGCAATACGTCGCCTGGACGCTACCGCCGACCTACGTGTTCGAGGGCATGCGCGCGCTGCTGATCGAAAACACCTTTCGCGGCGACCTGATGCTGGATGCATTGGCCATCAATGCCGCGCTCCTCGTTGCATCTTTTGGGGCATTCCTTGCTCTTTTGCGCAGCGCCAGAAAACACGGCTCGCTGCTCTCGAGCGGCGAATAGCGTCACTTTCCCGTGGATTCAGGCTGGTTTTACCGTTTCTCTTACGTAGATGTACGGAACCATGCATTGACGCAATATTACGCATTCGGCAGTATGCTGCGATGCGAAGAGGAATATAACAATGCCTATTGGTGAGTTTGGCGGCGCGCCGCCCCTGGCGGCTGAAGGCAGTCCGGTCCTGACGACGCCGATGTACTGGATGTACGAGATGGCGCACGCCTCTCTCAATCCGGCGCGCGCCGTCACTGACGCGACCAAGTTGCTGTTTCAGAATCCGCTCAATCCCTGGGCGCGCACCGAGGTCGGCAAGTCGGTCGCCGCGGCCTGCGAATTGTTCGAGCGCACCACGCGCCGCTACGGCAAGCCGGAATGGGGTCTCAACGACACCGAGGTCAACGGCATCCGCGTTCCCGTCGAGATCCGCTCGGTCTGGGAAAAACCGTTCTGCCGGCTGCTGTACTTCGATCGCAAGTTCGCGCGGCCCTTGCGCAGCCCGCAGCCGCGCGTGCTGATCGTGGCGCCGATGTCCGGTCATTACGCGACGCTGCTGCGCGGAACGGTCGAGGCCTTCCTGCCGGCGCATGAGGTCTACATCACCGACTGGGCCGATGCCCGCATGGTGCCGCTCAGCGACGGCCGCTTCGATCTCGACGATTACATCGATTACGTCATCGAGATGCTGCACGTGCTCGGCGGCAACACCCACGTCATGGCGGTGTGCCAGCCCTCGGTGCCCGTGGTCGCCGCGGTTTCGATCATGGAAGCGCGACGCGATCCGTTCGTGCCGATCTCGATGACGCT
This sequence comes from Bradyrhizobium sp. LVM 105, assembly GCF_003957705.1. Taxonomy (NCBI): domain Bacteria; kingdom Pseudomonadati; phylum Pseudomonadota; class Alphaproteobacteria; order Hyphomicrobiales; family Nitrobacteraceae; genus Bradyrhizobium; species Bradyrhizobium sp. LVM 105. The sequence goes on from NZ_QZMV01000003.1 coordinate 401,023, forward strand.
GATGGGCGGCCCGATCGATACCCGTCGCAATCCGACCTCTGTGAACAACCTCGCCCAGGAGCGTGGCATCGACTGGTTCCGCAACCACGTCATCACCAAGGTGCCGTTCCCGCATCCGGGCATGATGCGCGACGTCTATCCGGGATTCTTGCAGCTCAACGGCTTCATCAGCATGAATCTCGACCGGCACATGGACGCCCACAAGCAGCTGTTCGCCAATCTGGTGAAGGGCGACGGCGACCTCGTCGACAAGCACCGCGAGTTCTACGACGAATACCTCGCGGTGATGGACCTCTCCGCCGAATATTACCTGCAGACGGTCGACACCGTGTTCGTGAAGCACTCGCTGCCCAAGGGCGAGATGACCCATCGCGGAACACGCGTCGATCCCTCCAAGGTGACGCGCGTTGCGTTGATGACGGTCGAAGGCGAGAACGACGACATCTCCGGTCTCGGTCAGACCGAAGCAACGCACGCTTTGTGCAGCTCGATCCCCGAGCATCGCCGCGTTCATTACGTCCAGAAGGGCGTCGGACATTACGGTGTGTTCAACGGCTCGCGCTTCAAGTCGGAAATCGTGCCGCGGATTCATGATTTCATGGTCTCGGCGGCCAATCCGAGCTCATTGCAGGCGCGCGCAGCCGAATAAGCTCGTTTTCGGCTTTCCGGTCGAGAATCCAGGCTTGGCCGAAGGCCCCGGCGGGGGCGAGTTCCCGCCAGATTCGCGGTATTTAGGTAGCTTCCTAGGAGTGAGTCAGTACTCACCCTTTGGGGGTGTCGCATGCATCCAGCGAGGGCGAAAAAAGCCGGTTCCAACCCCAGTCTGTAGGGTCTCCCGGTCGCCTGACCGCTGTATATTGGGCAAATGATTTGTTTTTGCGCCGAGCGCTTCCCATGGCGGCGGTTATGGCAGAATCCGGGCGCCCTCCTGCCCCCCGGACTGACAGACATGGCCACTCGCGCACTCCTTTATCGGCGGCCCCACGAACCAAAGACCCTCGTCATCACCCACGGATCGCAATTTTTTGCCATCCGATTGCGCCGGCACAGACGCGCGCGCCGCTATACACTCAGGATTCATCCGAGCGATCGCGAAGCCATCCTCACCATCCCGCCGCGCGGCACGCTCGCCGAAGCCAAGGACTTCGCACAGCGTCACGGCGCCTGGATTGCCGCGCGTCTCGGTCGCTTGCCGAAGGCCGCGCCGTTCCAGCCTGGCACGGTGGTACCGCTCCGCGGCACGCCGCATCGCATCGTTCATCGCGCCGGCACGCGCGGCACGGTGTGGACCGAGATGCGCGATAGCGGTGAACGCATCCTCTGCGTCGCCGGCGGGCTCGAACATGTCGATCGCCGCGTCAGCGACTTCCTCAAGCGCGAGGCGCGCCGCGATCTGCAGCGTTCGGCGGAGGCCTACGCCGCCGAGCTCGGTGTCAAGGTCAAGCGCCTCTCGATCCGCGATCAGTCCAGCCGCTGGGGCTCCTGCACCTCGGCCGGATCGCTGTCGTTCTCCTGGCGCCTGATCCTCGCGCCGCCCTTCGTGCTCGACTATCTCGCCGCCCACGAAGTCGCCCATCTCGTCGAGATGAACCACTCGGCGCGGTTCTGGCGCGTCTGCGGCAGAGTCTGCCCGTCGATGGAGCGCGCCAAGAAGTGGCTCGACACCTACGGGAATGATCTGCACCGCTACGGGGTCGAGGATTAGGCTCTCACTACCCGCCTAACACTCGCTGTCGTCGTCCGGCTTGACCGGACGACCCAGTATTAAAGAGACCGTTGTTGTTGAGCCGGGGCGTGCTGTACTAGATGCCTCGCTTTCGCGGTAAGTGACAGCAGAGAGCGGGGCGGCTTCAAACCACCCTCATGCACTGAAATCCGCACTCGTTCCCGCCTGCGCGCGTGAGGCCAGATAGGCTGATTGCTGCTGCGCGCCAGCCGTCTGACCCTCCGCCACCATCGCCTGGAACGCCGCGTCGAGTTGCTCGCGACTATATGTCGTGGGCCTGCTCTCGCGCGGCGTCCATTGCGATTGCGTGATGGCCGTGGAGGCCTTCTCGACGGTGCCGCCAAGCAGCTCGGCGTATCTGTCGGCCCGCCATTGCGCCAGGTCCGGCCCGCTCAAGCCGGGAGGATCCTCGAGCTTGCCGACCTTCGCCGCGGCCTGGTTGGTCATCACCGAGGACCCGCCATTGTACAACGTGGCCACCACCTCGCCGTCAACCTTGACCTGAGCGTAGGTGTTCTCCGGTGCGTTGTCTGCGGCGACCGGTTGCGTCGCACTCGCGTCGTGAGTCCTCAGCCAGTTCGTTGCCAGGAGGTCGCGCAGGTGGGGATTGTCCGCCGCCGATATCACCTTCGCACCTGACAGCGGCTTGACCTGCGAGACGTCAATCCGGAAGCTGCTGGTCGCAGCGTCAGTCGCGTCCGGTACCACCGGTTGGAGACCCGATGCCGCATTCGACGCGGGAGTTGATGCGGGCCGCAGATGAGGCAACGCCGCACCGGATACATTTGAAATCATCGAACGCTCCCAGGTTCCTGCTCGACCTATGAGAGCAAATCCCGGGCCGAAGACGGGTGCTTGAAGAGATTGGTGTTTTTCCCATCAGCCATGCGTGGGTCGCGGTCGATCTTGCCGCGCTGGGCAGGAATTGCCGAAGTGATGAAGCGCGCGCTTCAGGCTCTGCGCTGCCTGCGCAAGCCGTTGATTTCATTATCCTCGGCTACTGTGCATGGGGTTGTTTTCGCAGTTCTTGTTTCGAGGTCATCGAAACCTCGGGCAGAACCTATCGATTCCCGCCAAACAACCGGTCCATCAGCCAGCCGTCGAGCCCTGCCGCCGCTTCCGGCCGCACATTGGCGCGCGTGGGAGGCGGCGGGCGATAGCCGCCGGCGTTCGCCGGTGCCGGTCCGGGTGCTGCCGCTGTCGGCGGCGAGATCTGCGAGGCCGCCTGCGCGAGGTTCGACAGGCCCCAGCCGCCCGGTGCGCTCGGCAGGTTTGCCACCGGCACGCCTTCGTGCGCGGCCTTCATGAAGCGCGTCCAGACTTCCACCGGCAGGCCGCCGCCGGTGGCTTTCTTGGTCGGCGAGTTGTCGTCGTTGCCGAGCCAGACGCCGGTGACGAGGCTCGCAGTGTAGCCGATGAACCAGGCGTCGCGATAATCCTGGCTGGTGCCGGTCTTGCCGGCCGCCGGCCAGCCCGGGATCTCCGCCTTCTTGGCGGTGCCCGATATCAGCGTCTCCCGCATCATCGCGTTCATCATGCCGACATAGCGGGGGTCGATCACCGGATTGCGCCCTTCCGGCTGGCGCATGTAGAGCAGCTTGCCGCTCAGCGTCCTGATCCGCGTGACGACATGCGGCGCGACCGCGAAGCCGCCGTTGGCGAACGGCGCGTAAGCACCGACCAGCTCGACCACCGAGACTTCCGATGTCCCGAGCGCGATCGAGGCATTGGGCTCGAGCTTGGAGGAGATGCCGAGCCGGTGCGCGGTGCGCACCACGTTCTTCGGCCCGACCTCGAGGCCGAGACGGATCGCGACGGTGTTGAGCGACATCGCCAGCGCCTGGGTCAGCGTCACCGCGCCGAAATATTCATGGGTGTAGTTCTCGGGTCTCCAGCCCTTGACCTCGATCGGCGCGTCCTGGCGCATCGTGTCAGGCGTCAGGCCCTGCTCCAGCGCCGTCAGATACACGAACGGCTTGAACGAGGAGCCCGGCTGGCGCTTGGCGGTCACTGCGCGGTTGTACTGGCTGTCGGAATAGTTCCGCCCGCCCACCATGGCGCGCACGGCGCCATCAGGCGTCATCGCCACCAGCGCGCCCTGGCTGACGTTGAACTTCACGCTCTTGGCCGCGAGCTCGTCGATGATGGCGGCTTCCGCCACGCTTTGCAGCTTCGGATCGATCGTGGTCTCGACCTTGATGCTCTCGTCGATCTGGCCGACCAGGTCGTCCAGCACTTCGCCGATCCAGTCGGCGACGTAATTGACGGTGCCGGCGCCGGCCGGCTTCACGTTGTAGGAGGGATGGCCGATCGAGGCCTTGGCCTGCGCGTCGGTGATGAAGTTTGCATCGGCCATCGCCGCGAGCACGATCTGCGCGCGCGCTTCGGCGCCTTCGGGATTGCGGTTCGGTGCGAGGCGCGAGGGCGATTTGACGAGGCCGGCGAGCATTGCCGCTTCGGCGACCGTGACGTTCTTGGCCGACTTGCCGAAATATTTCTGCGCAGCGGCTTCGACGCCGTAGGCGCCCGAGCCGAAATAGACGCGGTTGAGATAGAGCTCCAGGATCTCGTCCTTGGAATGCTTGCGCTCCAGCCAGATCGCGAGCTCTGCCTCCTGCAGCTTGCGCTGTATGGTGCGCTCCTGGGTCAGGAACAGGTTCTTGGCGAGCTGCTGCGTCAGCGTCGAGCCGCCCTGCGAGACGCCGCGATGGAGCACGTTGGTGACGAGGGCGCGCAGGATGCCGACGGGATCGATGCCGAAATGCGAATAGAAGCGGCGGTCCTCGATGGCGATGAACGCCTTCGGCAGATAGGGCGGCAGCTCCTTCAGCGCGACATTGGCGCCGGCCATCTCGCCGCGTTGCGCCAGCATGCTGCCGTCGATGCCGACGATCTGGATCGTCGGCGGGCGCTTGGGGATTTCCAGCGACTGGATCGGCGGCAGATGGGCGCCGACATAGATCACGACGCCGACCACCGCGATCGCGCCCCACAGGCTCAGCACCGCGCCCCAATAGACGAGACGGCCGAGGCCGAACCCGCCGCGCGACTTCGCGCGGCGCTTGGCCCCACTGCGGCCGGCCGGCGCCTTGCGCTCGCGCGGCGGCTCGTCGCCGGCATCCTCGCCCTTGCGCCGGGCGGGTGATTTGGCTGATTTCTTCGGCTTGTCGTCGCCGCCGCCGGGAATGCGATCCGCCGCGGTCAGGCGCAGATCGGCGAGCGCTGCGGGCAAGCCGAACAGCGGCTCTTTCCGCCCACCCTTTTTCTTTCCCCACGCCATACGCAAACGCCCGGTCAGCCCGCCCCGCCGCACGCTAGCGGTCGCTGTTTAAGGCCCGGTTACCCCGAGGTTAACGCGCGATTAGGAGGTGGGGCATTCGCACCCCGCAGTTCCGTATCCTCGGCGGCAAAGCTAGGATCGTCGCCATAAAGAAGAGGGAGCGCTCATGGGCCATATCGACCCGACCAAGGAGATCTTCGCGCAGTTCCGGGAGAACGACCGTCCCGGCCCGATCCACATGCTCAACCTGGTGCGGTTGCGCAAGGAGGCGGCCTATCCGGACGGACGCAAGGCGAGCGGGGCGGAAGCCTACGCCGCCTATGGCCGCGAGAGCGGCCCGGTGTTCGAGCGCCTGGGCGGCCGCATCGTCTGGCAGGGCAAGTTCGAGCTGATGCTGATCGGTCCGCAGCAGGAACGCTGGGACCATTGCTTCATCGCCGAATATCCCAGCGTCTCAGCCTTCGTCGAGATGATCCGCGACCCCGTCTATCGCGAGGCGGTGAAGCATCGGCAGGCAGCCGTGGAGGACTCGCGGCTGATCCGGCATGCCGTGCTGCCGGTGGGCAAGAATTTCGGGGAGATACCGACCTGAACGCCAAGTAGGAAGCTCTCTCGATCGTCATGGCCGGGCTTGACCCGGCCATCTACGGCTTCCCTTTGGCCCAAGAACGTGGATGCCCGGGACAAGCCCGGGCATGACGTCGCAGAGAAGTTGAGTCCTAACCCGACGGGCCGGTGTCCTCGATGACCGGTCCGAACAGCTCCCAGCGTTCGCCGTTGAACTTCATCATCTGCATCTGCTTGTTGACGCGGTAGTCATTGGGGCCGGTGTTGATCTTGATCCCGGGCAGCGCCAGGCTGGGTGTGTAGCCCTTGATGTTGGCGACCTGCTTCATCACGTTCTCGCGCGTCAGATCGTCGCCGCATTGCTTCATGACCTGCACCAGCAGTTCGGCCACCGAATAGGCGTAGGTGTTGACGGTATTGAGCTTGTCGCCCTCGGGGAAATACTTGTCCATGAAGGCGAAGAAGGCTTTCACGCCCGGATCGTCCTTCCACTGGGGATCGCCGGGGTCCTTGCCGTAATTGGTCGAGATGATGCCCTTCGAGATATCGAGGCCGGCCGGTTTCAGCGTTGCCGACACCGGGCTCGCATTGATGTCGAGGATGTGCACCGGCGTCCAGCCGAGATCTGCGAGCTTCTTGATCGCCTGCGCCGCGAATTTCGGCGTCGAGGCGTCGAAGAACAGATCAACCCCCATCGACTTCAGCTTGACCACCTGCGAATCGACGGTCGGGTCGGTGACCTCGTAGGAGACCTCGCCGACGATCATGCTGGCGGCCTTGTCGCCGAGCCCGCTCTTGAGCCCCGCCAGATAGTCGCGGCCCATGTCGTCGTTCTGGTAAAGCACGCCGATCTTGGCGTTGGGATGCTCCTTGAGAATGTACTTGGCGTAGATCCGCCCCTCGGACACGTAGTTGGGATTGTATGCGATGGTCCAGGGATAGTTCTGCGGATCGTTGAAGCGCGCGGCGCCGGTCGAGGCGAGGAGTTGCGGGACCTTCTTGCCGTTGAGGTACTTCTGCACGGCTGCGTTGGCCGCGGTGCCGATCAGCTGGAAGGTGAACAGCACCTCGTCGCCCTCGACGAGCTTGCGCACCTGCTCCACCGTCTTCGGCGGCGAGTAGGCGTCGTCATACTGGATCAGATTGATCTTGCGGCCGTTGATGCCGCCCTGATCGTTGATCATCTTGAAATAGGCGGCCTGGGTCTTGCCGATATTGGCATAGACGGAATACGGGCCGGAGAACGGCACGGTCTGGCCGATCTTGATCTCGGTGTCGCTCGCCCCGGTGTCGTATTTCTTCTGGGCGAAGGCTTGGCTTACGAAGGCTTGGCTGGCGGCGAGCGCGAGCGCTGCCGTGGCAGCTAGGAAGACCCTGCGATTGTTCATATTTGGTTGTTCCTCCTGACGGAATTTTCGGCCGATGGTCTTTCTCCGTTGATTGCAACGGTCGCCATCGCTGCCGAAGATTGTGGAGGAAGGCGCAGCGCCGCGCAAGGATCGCGACGCTGCGCCGTAGCGTCTCAGGCCAGAAACTAAGCCAGGAACAACGCAGCCAGCGCGATCACTGCCGGCAGCGCTTGCACCATCAGGATGCGTGGACTGACAGTCGCAGCGCCATAGGCGCCGGCGATGATCACGCAAAGCAGAAAGAACGCCTTGATCTGGAATGCGAAGACCGGATTGTCGTGGACGAGACCCCAGACCAGGCCGGCGGCAAGGAAGCCGTTATAGAGGCCCTGATTGGCGGCCAGCACCTTCGTGATCTCGGCCTTCTCCGGCGTGTTGCGAAACACCTTCAGGCCCTGCGGCTTGTCCCAGAGAAACATCTCCAGGATCAGGAAGAAGACGTGCAGCGCGGCAACCAGTGCCACCAGGACATTGGCGATCAGGATCAAGGTGAGCTCCCCCAAAGCGTCAGCTTTCGGGTGGACGTTAGCATGGCCGGCATGGCAAGTGCGATGGGCGTGTTTCGATGCAATGGTGCCGCAATGGCCAGCCGATCAACCAAACCTCCTATAAGCTTCGGCCTCGATCGCCTGACGACGCCGATCGGCACAGCGCTGCTCGTTACCGATGCCGAAGGCGCCCTGCGCGCCCTCGACTGGGAGGACTACGAGCACCGCATGCGCGAGCTTTTGCGCCTGCACTACGGTGTGGTCGAGCTGAGCGGCCAGGCCGCGCCCGCGGCCATGCGGACCGCGCTGTCAGGCTATTTCGAAGGCGATCTCGGCCAGCTCCCGGGCATCGCGTGGCGCATCGCCGGCACGCCGTTCCAGCAGAAGGTCTGGACTGCGCTCGCGCAAATCCCTGCCGGCACCACGATGAGCTACGGCGCGCTCGCCGCAAAGATCGAGATGCCCAAGGCCATTCGCGCCGTCGGCCATGCCAATGGCTCCAACCCGATCAGCGTGGTCCTGCCGTGCCACCGGCTGATCGGCGCGGATGGCTCGTTGGTGAAGTATGGCGGCGGGCTGGAGCGCAAACGCTGGCTGCTGCGGCATGAGGGCGTGGAGGTTCGAGAACCCCTTTGAGAATGAGTGATTGGCGGCGGTGTGATGCAGGCTTGGGATGTGGACCCGAGCGAGCCGTGGCCGAACAGCTAGAGCCGGGCTGCAACGTTCTGCCCGCGCGGATGGGTCGTCGCGCGAACCTTCGGCTGCTCTCTCCTACGGTAACCGACTCCGTCAGACTTTCGACGTCATCACCTTCTGAACGATCTTCCAGGTCCCATTCACCTTCAAGCATGACAACAGATCGGTCAAGGAACGTGGCGGGATTTGAAATTTCACCTTCAAGAGCGCGAGCTCTCCTTCAACGTCGATTGACACGATCTGATCATCCCGCGTGAAGCCCTGTTGCTTCGGAGCTTTCATGTTGCGGACCGCTGCCAGCCAGGTTGCAATCGGCGTCACGCCAACATTGCCGTCCTCGGCGATCTTCGTCACTGAACTCAAGGGGTCAAATATGGATGCAAATTTCTCGGCATCCATTTCATAGGCAGCATCGAAATAGGCCTGCGCAAGCGAACGCAAGGCGGAAAAGTCTGTATCCATCGTCTTCCTCAAAGCTGTTGCACCGAGCTCATCCACGCGGCGCGGTAACTTGTGCTGAGCCTCAACCTGCTCCGCGTATCGGAAGATGCCGCAGGTCGTCTCCTTGCTCGCAAGACCTACGACAATGTAGTTTATGAGACTAGGCGTCCTGCTTGGCATAGGCTCGTGAGCAGTATTCATAGATGATGACAAACGAAATGAACGAACTTGCCGCGTTTGCAGTCGTGGCCAATGAACGAAGCTTTACACGCGCCGCGATAAAGCTTGGTGTATCTCAGTCTGCCTTGAGCCACACGATCCGGAGGCTTGAGCAGCGGCTCGAGCTGAAGCTGCTCGCGCGAACAACCAAGAGCGTTGCGCCAACCGCTGCCGGGGCCGCTCTTCTGGAAGACTTGTCTCCGGCCCTTGAGCAAATTCGTCAGGCCCTCGACAAAGCCCGAAGCGTTCGGCGCCGGCCTCAAGGTCGCCTTCGAATTGTGATGTCACGATCCGCTGCCGTGATGGTATTGTTGCCGCGGCTCAGAGCTTTCGCTGATGCCTACCCTGACATCGTTCTGGACGTTGTCACCGTCACTGGCCCCGTGGACCTCGTTGCAGGCGAGTTCGATGCCGGTATTCAGCTTGGCGAGTACATTCAAAAGGACATGATCGCGGTTCGTCTCACACCCGACCTGCGATTGGCGGTGGTAGGGTCGCCACGCTATTTCGCCTCACGACGCATCCCCGAAAAGCCAAAGGACCTCAGCGATCATCGGTGTATCACCCTGCGTCTTGCGGGTGGTCCATATCGGTGGGAGTTCGAGCAGGGACGAAAGTCGGTCACGATCAACGTGAACGGCCCGCTGATCATTGATGATACTCATCTGGTGATTCAGGCAGCGCTCGCTGGAGTTGGTATCGGACTCGCCTATGAAGAGCAGATCGCCAAATATGTCGCGCAACGCCGCCTCATTAGGGTGCTGGAGGATTGGACGCCGCCGATTCCCGGCTTCTTCATGTACTATCCCAGTCGTCAGCATCAACCAGCCACTCTGTCTGCACTCGTAAACGCGCTACGGCTCTCCGAACAGAAGTCGGCGCGGTGATTGGTGAGGTGTTGCATGCGCGTCGCGTCAATCTCTCCTTTCCTCAAACCGGCTCGCCGCGCAGCGGCGAGCCGCGGAATGACGCAGGAATCACGCCGCCGGCTGAACCGCTTTTTCGCCGGCCATCACATGGGTCAGCGCGCTCTTGATCGCGGCCTGGCGGGTCGGCGCGTTGATCTGAGCGCCCAGGAGATCGGTGACATAGAATACGTCGCGCGCGCGCTCGCCGAAGGTCGCGACGTGGGCTGACGCAATGTTGAGGTTGAGTTTCGAGATCGCCGTGGTCAGCTCGTAGAGCAGGCCGGGGCGATCGAGGCCGGAGACCTCGATCACCGTGTAGCGGTCGGACCATTGGTTGTTGATGGTCACTTCCGGCTCGATCACGAAGGGCCGCGCCTTGCTGCGCACGGTGCGCCGCGCCACCACCTCCGGCAGGCGCAGCTTGCCTTCCAGCACGTCCTCGATCATCTCGCCGATGCGGGTGGCGCGCCGTCCCTCGTCCTCGTCGCGGTCGTACTCCCGGGAGATCGAGATGGTGTCGAGCGCGCGGCCGTCGGTCGTGGTGTAGATCTGGGCGTCGACGATGTTGGCGCCGGCCGAGGCGCAGGCGCCGGCGATGATCGAGAGCAGCCAGGGATGGTCGGCTGCGAAGATCGTCAGCTCGGTAACGCCGCGCACCTCGTCGAAGCCGACATTGATCGCGAGCTTGTGGCCGGCCTGCTCGCTGGAGCGGACGAAGCGGGCGTGCCGGATCTTGCGCGGCAGCTCGACCTTGAGCCAATAGGCCGGATAGTGCCGGCCGATATAGGCATCGAGCTCGTCCGCCGGCCATTCGGCAAAGGCCATGCGGAATTCGGCATAGGCAGCCGCGAGGCGCTTGCCGCGATCGACCTCCGAGAAGCCGCCCGTGAGCACCGGCTCGGTCTCGTAGTACAGCGAGCGCAAAAGCTGCGCCTTCCAGCCGTTCCACACGCCGGGACCGACGCCGCGGATGTCGGCGGTGGTCAGGATGGTCAAGAGCTTCATCTGCTCGACAGACTGCACCACGGCGGCGAAATTCTCGATGGTCTTGCGGTCCGACAGGTCGCGCGACTGCGCGACCGTGGACATGGTCAGGTGCTCCTCGATCAGCCAGGCGATGAGCTCGGTGTCGGCCGGACTGAAGCCGAGCCGCGGACAGAGCCGGCGCGCCACCTTGGCGCCGGCGATCGAGTGATCCTCCGGCCGGCCCTTGGCGACGTCGTGCAACAGCGTGGCGATATAGATCACCGCGCGGTGCTCGGGCCTCGTCTTGCGCATGAGATCGCTGGCGAGGGCGAACTCCTCGGCGCCGCCGCGCTCGATGTCCTGAAGGAAGCCGATGCAGCGGATCAGGTGCTCGTCGACGGTGTAGTGATGATACATGTTGAACTGCATCATCGAGACGATCTTGCCGAAGGCGCGGATGAAATGGCCGAGCACGCCGGTCTCGTTCATCCGTCGCAGCACGATCTCGGCGTTGTCGGAGGTCAGGATCTCCATGAACAGCCGGTTGGCCTCGGGATTTTCGCGAAGCTGCGCGTTGATCAGGCCCAGCGAACGCGTCACGCCGCGCATCGCATCCGGATGGAAGGCGAGATTGTTCTTCTGCGCGAGGCGGAAGATGCGGATCAGATTGACCGGATCGTGCTTGAAGACGTCGGGAGCGGCGACGTTGATGCGGTTGTTGTCGACGATGAAGTCGTCGCTGTCGGGGACGCGCCGCTTCACCGCGGTCGGCCGCAGCCGCGCCATCATCCGGCTCAGGACCGGCGCCGGCTTGGCCTGCTGGTCCTCGAGCTTGGCGCAGAGGATGGCGGTGAGGTTGCCGACCTCCTTGGCGACCAGGAAGTAGTGCTTCATGAAGCGCTCGACGTCCTGCATGCCGGGATGCGAGGTATAGCCGAGCCGCACCGCGATCTCGCGCTGGAGATCGAAGGAGAGGCGCTCTTCGGCGCGGCCAGAGTAGAAATGCAGATTGCAGCGCACCGACCAGAGGAAATCGGCGCAGCGACGGAAGCTGCGATATTCCTGCGCGTCGAACACGCCGCGCTCGACCAGCTCGCTGGTGTCGCGCACGCGGTAGACGTATTTGGCGATCCAGAACAGCGTGTGCAGGTCGCGCAGGGCGCCCTTGCCGTCCTTGACGTTGGGCTCGACCAGGTAGCGCGACTGGCCGCCGCGGCGGTGCCGCTCCTCGCGCTCGGCGAGCTTTGCCGTAACGAATTCCGAGGCGGTACCCTGCACCACCTCCTTGTCGAAGCGCGCGACCAGCTCGTCATAGAGCGGCCTGTCGCCGGTGAGGAAGCGCGTCTCCAGGATCGCGGTGCGGATGGTCATGTCACCGCGCGCCTGCCTAATCGATTCGTCGACCGAGCGCGTGGCGTGGCCGACCTTCAGCCCCATGTCCCAGAGGCAATAGAGGATGGCCTCTGCCACCTGCTCGCCCCAGGCGGTCTGCTTGTAGGGCAGGATGAACAGCAGATCGATGTCGGATTCGGGCGCCATCAGGCCGCGGCCGTAGCCGCCGGTCGCGACCACCGCCATGCGCTCGGCACCGCTCGGGATCGGCGAGCGATAGAGATGACGGGTCGCCGCCGAATACAGGATGCGGATGATCTCGTCCTGGACGTGACACAGCCGCTCGGCGCAGCGGCGGCCGTGGCGGTCCTTCAAAAGGATCTCCTGTGCCGCGGCGCGCGCTGCGATCAGCTCGGCCTTGAGCAATTGCGCCATGGCGGTGCGGAACGCGTCTTCGCGCCCCTGATGCTTTTCGACAAGCGCATCGACCGCGGCGGTGATCCGCGCAGTGTCGAAACGATCGTCCACCTCGGCCCTATGCTCAGTCGCGACGCTGTCCATATCTCACCGGATATAAGAGGTGACGGGCGCTGTCACGAGACTTCGTGAGAGGTCGACAGATGAACCTGGTTACCCGGATGGGAGGGTCGCTGCGCCGCTCTTGATAAGGGCCTGTAACATCATGAATAGATTAGAGTTTCGGGTCTGAGTTCCGGTTGCTCATGGCAGCTTCCATCAATCATGGGCTGACACGAAACGGATCGCCTTCTATACCGCTCGTCAAACGCGATGTGCCGGGAGAGAACAAGATGGACGCCGCCCAACTGCGCCAGCTGCAGGCTCCGATCAAGGAGCGCTACAAGACCGATCCCAAGACCGCGTTGATCACACTGAAAGCCAAGGGCTCCACCGACAGCGAAGGCATCGCCTGCAAGGTCGAGACCGGCCGCGCGATCGCAATGGCGGGCCTGCACCCGGGCACCGGCGGTTCCGGTCTCGAGCTCTGCTCCGGCGACATGCTGCTCGAAGCCTTGGTCGCCTGTGCCGGTGTCACGCTGAAATCGGTTGCGACCGCGATCGAGGTGCCCTTGAAGACCGGCAATGTCTTTGCCGAGGGCGATCTTGATTTCCGCGGCACGCTCGGCATCGACAAGGAAACGCCGGTCGGCTTCGCCGAGATTCGTCTGCGCTTCGAGGTCGACACCGACGCACCGCAGGACAAGCTCGATCTCCTGCTCAAGCTGACCGAGCGCTATTGTGTCGTCTACCAGACCATCAAGAACGGCCCGAAGGTCTCGGTGTCGATGCAGCGGATGTGAGGCGAAGGTCGCTACTCCACGATCGGTGTCGTCCCGGGGCGCGCCGCCTGGCGCGAGCCGATACCCAACCCCGGCCCGTCGAGATCTCGGACGGTCGTTGCTCCAGCTCTTGAACCACTACGGCCTTTGGTTATGGATTCCGGGCTCGCGCTTCGCGCGCCCGGGAATGACAGACAGAATGTCACCCGACCTTCACTTCATCCTCTTCCTGCTCCTGCGCATGGCGATCGCGGCGACGTTCGTCGTGACGGCGTCGATCATCACCGAACGCGCGGGACCGGTGATCGGAGCGCTGGTCGCGACCCTGCCGATCTCAGCCGGTCCGTCCTACGTCTTCCTCGCACTCGATCACGACGCCGCGTTCATTGCGCAGGGCGCGCTGGCGAGCCTTCCGATCAATGCGGCAACCATCTTCATGTGCCTCACTTATGTCGTGCTGGCGCAGCGGTACAATCTTCTGGTGAGTTGTGGCAGCGCAGTCGCGGTCTGGATCGTGCTTGCATCGATCGTCCGTCAGTTCGACTGGCCGCTCACCGCCGGGCTGGCCGCGAACCTGATCGCCTTCGGCATCTGCATTCCGCTCCTAGCCGGATACCGCCACGTGAAGATGCCGCTGGTGACGCGCCGCTGGTATGACGTTCCGATGCGGGCTGCGCTGGTGGCGATGCTCGTCGCCATCGTGGTCTCGACCTCGGGCTGGGTCGGTCCCCGCATCAGCGGCATCATCGCGCTGTATCCCGTCGTGTTCTCCAGCATCATGGTGATCCTGCATCCGCGCATCGGCGGCCCGCCGACAGCCGCAGTGCTCGCCAATTCCGCCTGGGGCCTGCTCGGATTCGGCACGGCAATCGCAGTCCTGCACGTGGCGGTGGTGTCGTTCGGATCGAGCGTCGGTCTGTGTCTCGCGCTCGGCACCTGCGTTGCTTGGAATTTCACGCTGTGGTGCATCGGGATTGCGTCGCGGCGGCGGTCAAGGTCGCGCCTGCGCTAAATGCCGCGAACATAAGCGGGATCTCGATCTTCTCGCGTGAGACGTCGCTGATGATTTCCAAATATCAACAGCCGTGATCGAGTGGGCTGCGACGTCGCGGCGTGTTTCCGATACACATATTAGAAGTTTGTTTGAACTTGTTCTCTACAATTGTCTCGTTAATTCCCGTCCCGCGTAAAGCATATCCTTCTCGCTCCGTAAGTTTACGGAGTGCAGTACAACCGGGTCGATATTGGAGAGATCATGTTCAAGCGCAAATCGAATACCGACGCAGTTACGTTGATGGCGGCCAAGGTCGTGAGCGCCAATCTGATGGTTGCGGATAACGACCTCAAGATCATCTACATGAACAACGCTGTGACGGATTTGCTTCGAGCAGCCGAGGCCGATCTCAAGAAGGAGCTGCCGCACTTCAATGTAGACACGCTCGTCGGGACCAACATCGACGTGTTTCACAAGAACCCGCAGCATCAGCGCCAGATGCTTGCGAGCCTCAACAGCGTGCATCGCGCGATGATCGAGGTCGGCGATCGGAAATTCGACCTCGTTGCAACTCCCGTGAAGAACGACGACGGCAGCCGCGCGGGAGTTGTGGTGGAATGGTCCGACGCCTCGGTCCGTCTGCAGAATCTCGACTACGGAGCGCAAGTTGCCGCCGCCAACCGTTCGCAGGCGGTCATCGAGTTCAACATGGACGGTACGATCGTCACTGCCAACGCCAACTTCCTTGGCGCGCTCGGTTATTCGCTGGCCGATATCAAGGGCAAGCACCACAGCATGTTTGTCGAGCCTTCAGAGCGCGATGGCGCCGCCTACCGCGAGTTCTGGGCGGCACTCAACCGAGGTGAATACCAGGCCGCCGAATACAAGCGCATCGGCAAAGGCGGCAAGGAAGTGTGGATCCAGGCCTCATACAATCCGGTCTTCGACGAGAAGGGTAAGCCCTTCAAGGTCGTGAAGTTTGCGACCGACGTCACGGCGCAGAAGCTGAAGAACGCCGATCTCGCCGGCCAGATCGCGGCGATCGACAAGGCCCAGGCCGTGATCGAGTTCAACATGGACGGCACGATCATCACCGCGAATGCCAACTTCCTCGGCGCGCTCGGCTATTCGCTGGCCGAGATCAAGGGCCATCATCACAGCATGTTCGTCGAGCCGAGCGAGCGCGACAGCGGCGCCTATCGCGAGTTCTGGGCGGCGCTCAATCGCGGCGAATACCAGGCGGCCGAATACAAGCGCATCGGCAAGGGCGGCAAGGAGGTCTACATCCAGGCCTCCTACAATCCGATCATGGATCTCAACGGCAAGCCGTTCAAGGTCGTGAAATACGCCACCGACGTCACCAAGCAGGTGCTGGTCCGCATGGGCAACGAGCGCGTGCGCGGCATGATGGAATCGGTCGCCGCGGGTTCGGAGGAGCTGAACGCCTCGGTGCGGGAGATCTCCGAGGCGATGACCAAATCGCGCGAGACCGCGATGAGTGCGGTGGATCAGGTCGCCACCGCGGACGCCCAGGCGCAGCGCCTCACCGAAGCCGCGCAGGCGATGAGCGGCATCGTCGAGCTGATAAACAACATCACCGGACAGATCAACCTGCTCGCGCTCAACGCCACGATCGAATCCGCACGCGCGGGCGAAGCCGGCCGCGGCTTCGCGGTGGTCGCCTCGGAGGTCAAGAGCCTCGCCAACCAGGCCAAGCAGGCCACCGACAAGATCGGCGCGGAGATCGGCAGCCTCAACGGCATCTCCGGCGACGTCGTCAACGCGCTCGGTTCGATCAAGCAGGCCATCAACAACGTCAGCGAATACGTGACGTCGACGGCCGCGGCGATCGAGGAGCAGAGCACCGTGACGAACGAGATGTCGACCAGCATGCAGCGCGCGGCGGCGGAAGCGGCGGCGATCGCGGCGCGGGCGTAGCACGCAGGAATCGTAGGGTGGGCAAAGGCGCGCCCTTGCGCGCCGTGCCCACCATCTCTGTGCTATCTCATTTTGCTATTGGTGGGCACGCTACGCTTTGCCCACCCTACCGCACCATCACTGCTTCGGCAGCCTGGCCTTCAGTGCATAGAGCGCATCCAGCGCCTCGCGCGGCGACATCTCGTCGGGGTGCAGCGCCTTCACCGCTGCCATCAGCAGCTCGGCCTCGCTCGGCGGGGCGGCTTCCGCTGCGGCGCGCGAGGGCACGGCGAACAGCGGCAGGTCGTCCACCAGCGCGCGCGCGGTCTGGCCGCGGTCCTGTGCCTCCAGCTTGGAGAGAACCGACTTCGCGCGCGTGATCACCGCCGGCGGCAGGCCGGCGAGTTTGGCCACCTGGATGCCGTAGGAGCGGTCGGCCGAGCCCGGCAGCACCTCGTGCAGGAACACGACATTGCCCTGCCACTCCTTCACCCGCACGGTGGCATTGAACATTCGCGGCAGCTTGGCCGAGAGCGCGGTCAGCTCGTGATAATGCGTAGCGAACAGAGTGCGGCAACGGTTGCTTTCGTGCAGATGCTCGATCGCGGCCCAGGCGATCGAGAGCCCGTCGAACGTCGCGGTGCCGCGGCCGATCTCGTCCAGGATCACCAGCGAGCGCTCGCCGGCTTGATTGAGGATCGCCGCGGTCTCGACCATCTCCACCATGAAGGTGGAACGGCCGCGAGCGAGATCGTCGGCGGCGCCGACGCGCGAGAACAGCCGGTCGACGATGCCGATCCGCGCCCGCGCGGCCGGCACGAAGCTGCCGATCTGGGCGAGCAGCGCGATCAGCGCGTTCTGGCGCAGGAAGGTCGATTTGCCGGCCATGTTGGGACCGGTGAGTAGCCAGAGCTGGCCGGATCTTTGGCCGGGCGCCGGCGACAGATCGCAGGCATTGGCGATGAACGGCTCGCCATTGCGCTTCAGGGCCTGCTCGACCACGGGGTGGCGGCCGGCCTCGATCGCGAAGCCGAGCGAATCGTCCACGTCCGGTCGCACGTAATTATCGTCGACCGCGAGTTTTGCGAGCGATGTCGCGACGTCGAGCAAGGCAAAAGCGTGGGCAGCGGCGCGCAGATCGTCGCTGATCGCCATGGCCTTCGCCGACAGCCGCTCGAAAATCTCGAGCTCCAGTCCGAGCGCACGGTCGCCGGCATTGGCGATCTTGGCCTCGATCTCGCCGAGCTCGGAGGTGGTGAAGCGAACCTGCCCCGCCAGCGTCTGGCGATGGATGAAGGTCGCGTTCAGCGGCGGCGACATCAGCTTGTCGCCGTGCTGCGCGGTGACCTCGACGAAATAGCCGAGCACGTTGTTGTGGCGGATCTTGAGGCCTTTGACGGAGGTCGCGTCGGCATAGCGGGCCTGCATCGAGGCCACCACCAGGCGCGAGGCGTCGCGCAGGTTTCGCGCTTCGTCGAGGGCAGGCTCATAGCCCTGGCGAACGAAGCCGCCGTCACGCTTGATCAGCGGCAGCTGCTCGTCCAGCGCGCTGGCGAATTCCGCCGCAAGCTGGCGCGACGGCCTTTGCAACGCTGCCATCACCGCCGCGATCTCCTGCGGCGGCTCATCCAGTTCGGAGAGCCGCGTCAGCACCTGGTCCGCGGCGATGATGCCGTCGCGGATGCCGGCGAGATCGCGCGGCCCGCCGCGGCCGACCGAGAGCCGAGCCAGAGCCCGCGACATGTCGGGCGCGCCGCGCAGGATGCTGCGGATGTCCTCGCGCGCGGCTGAATCGGCAACGAAGGTGCTGACCGCATCGAGCCGGCGCGCGATGGCGGGCGCATCCGTCAGCGGCGCTGCCAGCCGCTGCGCCAGCAGGCGCGAGCCCGCCGACGTCACGGTGCAGTCGATCGCATCGAGCAGCGATCCCCGGCGTTCGCCGGCGAGCGTCCGCGTCAGCTCGAGATTGGCGCGCGTGGCCGGGTCGATCGCCATGGTCGCGCCGGAGGCCTCGCGCGCGGGCGGCGACAGCGGCGGATGCTTGCCGACCTGGGTGCGGTCGACATAGGTGATTGCGGCGGCCGCGGCGGTGGCCTCGAGGCGCGTCAGCTGCGCCAGCCCGTCCATGGTCGCGACCGCGAAATAGTCGCACAGTCGTTTCTCGGCGGTGGCGCCGTCGAAGACGTCGCGGGTCAGCGGCGTCACCGCCGGCAGCTCGCGCAGGGTCTGTCCGAGCTCGCTGTCGTTATAGAGCGCGTCGGTGACGATCGCCTCGTTCGGGTTGATGCGCGCCAGCGTCGCGGCGAGCTCGCCGGCGGAGCATTCGGTGACCATGAACTCGGCGGTCGAGATGTCGATCCAGGCAAGACCGAAGCGATCGCCGCCGCCGGAGGCGCGGGCGCGCGCGATCGCCAGCAGGTAATTGTTGGCGCGCGCGTCGAGCAGCGTGTCCTCGGTCAGCGTGCCCGGCGTCACCAGCCGCACCACGCCGCGGCGGACCACGCTCTTGTTGCCGCGCGCTTTCGCAGCGGCGGGATCCTCGGTTTGCTCGCAGACTGCGACCCGGTGTCCGGCCGAGATCAGACGGTGCAGATAGTCCTCGGAGCGCTCGACCGGCACGCCGCACATCGGGATGTCGGCGCCCTGATGCTTGCCGCGCTTGGTCAGGACGATGCCGAGCGTCTTGGAGGCGATCTCGGCGTCCTCGAAGAACAATTCGTAGAAATCGCCCATCCGGTAGAACAGCAGGAGGCCCGGATGCGCCGCCTTGATCTCCAGATATTGTTCCATCATCGGCGTGACGCGCGCGGCGGCTTCCGCCGGTGGTGCGGGCGCTTCGTCGGCGGGCGGTGCTGGGATCGGCTGTTGCATCGTCATGGGCGGCGCAACCTACAAAATTTCGGCACCTGCTCCTATCGCTTTGGCCGGAGAGACGAGGTTTTCCACGTTGTCCGCGTGGGGCGAGGAACTGCCACATTTTCCGTCGTCATTCCGGGAGGCGCCGGGCTCGCCCTTCGGGCGCCCCGGAATGACGAGGGAATTTCATGACGCCGATCCGAATACGCCACCCGCGAAACCGTCAATTGACCTGCCGCGGGCGCCCTCCTAAAACTCCGCCGTCATTGAAGAATTTGGGCCGAACCGCGGCATTCAGGGAGAACAACGATGCGTGACGTCTTTATTTGCGATGCCGTGCGGACCCCGATCGGCCGCTTCGGCGGCTCGCTCGCCAAGGTGCGCGCCGACGATCTCGCCGCCGCCCCGATCAAGGCGCTGATGGCCAAGCACCCCAATCTCGACTGGGCGCAAGTGGACGAAGTCTTCTTCGGCTGCGCCAACCAGGCCGGCGAGGACAACCGCAACGTCGCGCGCATGGCGCTCCTGCTCGCAGGTCTGCCGGATTCGGTTCCCGGCCAGACCCTGAACCGGCTCTGCGCCTCCGGCCTCGATGCGGTCGGCGCCGCGGGGCGCGCCATCCGCTCGGGCGAGATCGAGCTTGCCATTGCCGGCGGCGTCGAGTCGATGACCCGCGCGCCGTTCGTGATGGGCAAGGCGCAGGAGGCCTTCTCGCGCTCCGCCGAGATCTTCGACACCACAATCGGCTGGCGCTTCATCAATCCGCTGCTGAAGGCGCAGTACGGCGTCGACGCCATGCCGGAGACCGGCGAGAACGTCGCCGAGGAATTCCAGGTCTCGCGCGCCGACCAGGACGCCTTCGCGATCCGCTCGCAGCAGCGCGCCGGCAAGGCGATCGCCTCCGGCTATTTTGCGGAAGAAATCACGCCGATCACCATTCCCGGCGGCAAGGCCGGCCCCATCACCGTCGACAAGGACGAGCATCCGCGTCCCGAGACCACGCTGGAAGGCCTCGCCAAGCTGAAGCCGATCGTGCGCAACCCGGGCACCGTGACCGCCGGCAACGCCTCCGGCGTCAATGACGGCGCTGCCGCGATGATCCTGGCTTCGGAGCTAGCTGTGAAGAAGCATGGCCTGACGCCCCGCGCCCGCATCCTCGGCCTGGCCTCGGCCGGCGTGCCGCCGCGCATCATGGGCATTGGCCCGGTGCCCGCGACCCGCAAGCTGATGGAGCGCCTCGGCAAGAAGATCAGCGATTTCGACCTGATCGAGCTCAACGAGGCCTTCGCCTCCCAGGGCATCGCCTGTATGCGCCAGCTCGGCGTCGCCGATGATGCCGATTTCGTCAATCCGCATGGCGGCGCCATCGCGCTCGGTCATCCCCTCGGCATGAGCGGCGCGCGCCTCGCGCTCACCGCCGTCCACGGCATGGAGAAGCGCGGCGGCAAGCTCGCGCTCGCCACCATGTGCGTTGGCGTCGGCCAGGGTGTGGCCGTTGCGATCGAGAAGCTGAACTGACCGGACGCTTAGCGTCCGGTCATCCCGGAGCCGCCCGATAGGGCGGAATCCGGGATCTCGAGATTCCGGGTTCAGCCCTGTCGGGCTGCCCCGGAATGACAGGGAGAAATAGTGGCATGATCATTGAGCGCGAGCAGGACGTCACGGCCGCGGCACTGGCGGTGATGGAGCAGACCTCCGATCCGCGCATGCGCCAGATCATGCGCTCCCTGGTCAAGCATCTGCATGCCTTCGTCCGCGATGTCCGCCTGACCGAGAAGGAGTTTCGCGACGCCACGGCTGTTATCGCCGAGCTCGGCAAGCTCTCGACCGACACGCACAACGAAGTCGTGCTGATGGCAGGCTCGCTCGGCGTTTCCTCATTGGTGTGCCTGCTCAACAATGGCGATCAGGGCAATACGGAAACCGATCAATCCCTGCTCGGTCCGTTCTGGCGGCTGAACTCGCCGCGGGTCGAGAACGGCGGCTCAATCGTGCGCTCGGAGACCCCGGGCGCGCCGCTGTTCGTCAGCGGCCGCGTTGTGGATAAGGATGGCCGTCCCGTTGCCGGCGCCGAGGTCGATGTCTGGCACGCGTCCCCGGTCGGCCTCTACGAGAACCAGGATCCTGAACAGGCTGACATGAACCTGCGTGGCAAGTTCACGACCGACCAGGATGGGCGCTTCTCCTTCCGTTCGGTGATGATGGTCGGCTATCCCATCCCGACCAATGGCGTGGTCGGCCGCTTGCTGGCGGCGCAGGGCCGGCATCCCTATCGACCCGCGCATCTGCACGCCCTGATCTTCAAGCCCGGATTCAAGACGCTGATCTCGCAGGTCTACGATCCCGCCGACCCGCATATCGACAGCGATGTGCAGTTCGGTGTGACACGGGCTCTCATCGGCAAGTTCCAGCGCCATGACTCGCCGCATCCGGCAGTGCCGGACGTCGTTGCGCCCTGGTATTCGCTCGATCACACCTATCGGCTCGAAGCCGGCGAGGCCACGCTGCCGCGGCCACCGATTAAATAGGCGCTTCAGGCCAAATCCGGCGCGTACTGGCCCCAAAACCCGCTTTCCCCAATTAGTTATATCCTATAATGATTGCCGGAAGCGTTGACCGGCCGGACCGAAAATGGCCGGGGAGGAGTTCGCCTATGACGTTCATCTATCCCACCGACAGCAACAAGGCGCATCCGCTGCCGCTGTCGCCCGATTACAAGAGCTCGATCAAGCGCGCGCCGAACAAGCCCTTGATCCCGATGCGGCATACGTTGTCGGAACTCACCGGCCCGGTCTATGGCCACGAGACCGTGCGTGAGGGCGACAACGATCTCACCCTCCAGCACAGCGGCGAACCGCTCGGCGAGCGCATCATCGTCCACGGCCACGTGCGCGACGAGGACGGCCGGGGCGTACCGAGCTCATTGGTCGAGATCTGGCAGGCCAATTCCTGCGGCCGTTACGTCCATGTCCGCGACCAGCATCCGGCGCCACTCGATCCGAATTTCACCGGCGCGGGCCGCACCGTGAGCGATGCGTCCGGTTACTATCGCTTCGTCACCATCAAGCCCGG
Source organism: Bradyrhizobium sp. LVM 105 (assembly GCF_003957705.1). Classification (NCBI taxonomy): domain Bacteria; kingdom Pseudomonadati; phylum Pseudomonadota; class Alphaproteobacteria; order Hyphomicrobiales; family Nitrobacteraceae; genus Bradyrhizobium; species Bradyrhizobium sp. LVM 105. The sequence goes on from NZ_QZMV01000003.1 coordinate 423,192, forward strand.
CGCCTATCCCTGGGGCAATCACCACAATGCCTGGCGGCCGGCGCACATCCATCTGTCGGTGTTCGGACATTCCTTCGTCACGCGCCTCGTGACGCAGATGTACTTCCCGAACGATCCGCTGTTTCCGTTCGACCCGATCTTCAACTCGGTGCCGGACGAGAAGGCGCGGGCGCGGATGGTCTCCTCGTTCGATCTGGAGAACACCCAGCCCGAATGGGCGCTGTGCTACCGGTTCGACATCGTGCTGCGCGGCAAGAACGCCACCCCCATGGAGAACAGCTAAGTGCAGGATAATGGGATCACGCCGTCGCAGACCGTCGGCCCGTTCTTCAAATACGGCCTGACGCCGACCGGCGAGTACGCCTGGAACGACGCATTCACGCACTCGACGCTGACCCCCGACGTCACGGGCGACCGCATCCGTATCGAAGGCCGCGTGTTCGACGGCGATGGTGTCGCCGTGCCGGATTGCATGCTGGAGATCTGGCAGGCGGACGCGAAGGGGCGCTTTGCCGACCCGCAGGACACGCGTGCGCTGCCGAATGCGAGCTTCCGCGGCTTTGCCCGTTGCGGCACCGACAAGGACGGCCATTACGCTTTCGAGACCATCAAGCCGGGCGCGGTGCCGGATCCCGACGGCAAGCCGCAGGCGCCGCACATCCTCGTTGCGGTGTTCGGCCGCGGCATGCTGCGGCACCTCTACACCCGCATCTATTTCAGCGACGAGTCCGGCAACGCCGCCGATCCCGTGCTGGCGCTGGTGCCCGCCGATCGCCGTGCCACGCTGATTGCCGTGCGGGAGGCTGGCAAGTCCATCTACCGGCTCGACCTGCGGCTCCAGGGCGACAACGAGACGGTGTTCTTCGACGTCTGAGCAATGCGCGCCGGGGGCCCGGTCCTCGGCGCGCATCTCGCATTATGTGCAAATAGGTGCATCAAAGGCCGATGCTGCGTTGCATCAGGCTCGAACGCTGTCTTCCCACTCTGGTGCGTCAGCCTCGCTGACTCAAATTCCGATTGGCTTGGCGACAATTCCCGTACTTGTGCGGGATTCGCGCGACACAATTCCGGCGCGAAAGCAATTCCGTATTTACCGTATTGGTCTAGGGTGGTCGCAGTTTCGACGTCGCCCCGGATTGTTTCATGAAATTTCGTCTGTCGTTGTCCTCTGCGATCGTTGCGTTTGGCATCGTTCTCGCCATCGGCTTTGCCGCCGTGGTTTCGACCAGCCTGTACGCCTTGAAAGAGCTCAAGGTCGGCGGTCCGCTCTATTCAGACATCAAGCTCGGCAACGACCTCATCGCGGACATTCTGCCGCCGCCGGAATATGTCATCGAGGCTTATCTCGAGGCGACGCTGGCCATGCGTGAGCCGGATCAGCTGGCGGCCCACGGCGAGCGCCTGGTTCAGCTCCGCAAGGACTACGACGAGCGCAAGGCCTTCTGGGTCTCCTCCAGCCTCTCGGCCGACCTGAAGACGGCGCTGGTGTCGAAATCCGACGCCGAAGTGCAGAAATTCTGGAAGGCGTCCGACCAGCTCCTGCCGGCCCTCAAGGCCAAGGATGCGGCTGCGTCGGAGCGCGCTTATGCCCAGCTCAAGGAGGCCTACACCGCGCATCGCGCCGTGATCGACAGCATCGTCGAGAGCGCCAACAAGCAGAATGCCGCCATGGAGAAGCTGGCCGCAGACCGCGACAGCTCGATGCTTTGGATCCTCCTCGGCGTCTCCGCCGCCGTCCTGGCCTTTGTTGCCGCGGGCCTGCTCGGCGTTGCCGTCGGCGTGGTGCGCCCGATCGTGCGCATGACGGACACGATGCAGAAGCTCTCGACCGGCGATCTCGCCGCCGACATTCCGTTCACCCACCGCCAGGACGAGGTCGGCTCGATGGCGGGTGCGCTTGTGGTGTTCAAGCAGGCGGCGGTCGAGAATTCCCGCTTGCGCGAGGAACAGTTGCGGCAGGAGCAGGAGGCGGCGCTGGCCAAGCGTGGCGCGCTGCAACAGATGGCGGAGACCGTCGAGCGTGAGACCGGCCGCTCGGTCGACACCGCCAGCGCGGCGAGCCAGGGCGTGGAGCGGGTTGCCACCAGCCTGTCCGAGATTGCAAGTTCGCTCTCGGCAGAGTCGCAGGCCGTCGCCGCAGCCTCCACCCAGGCGCTCGGAAGTTCGCAGACCGTCTCGGCTGCGGCCGAGCAACTGAGCGCCTCGATCCGCGAGATCGCGAGCCAGGTCGCGCGGACCAGCACGGTCACGAAATCGGCGGTCGCCGGCCGCGAGCAGGCGCGTTCGACCATCCAGGCGCTGGCCGGATCGGTGAAGAAGATCGCCGAGGTCTCCGACCTCATCGGCGGCATCGCCGGCCAGACCAACCTGCTGGCGCTCAACGCCACGATCGAGGCGGCGCGCGCCGGCGAGGCCGGCCGCGGCTTCGCCGTGGTCGCCGCCGAGGTGAAATCCCTGTCGGACCAGACCGCCAAATCCACCGAGGAGATCGCGCGGCTGATCGCCGAGATTCAGGCCTCGACGCAAGCCGCGGTCGATGCCGTCGAGACGATGGGAGCGCACATCGTCGAGATCGACGGCGTGGCGACCTCGGTCGCCGCTGGGATGGAACAGCAGGACGCCGCGACGCGGGAGATCGCGCGGTCGATTTCCGAATCGGCGACTGCGGCGAAGGAGGTTTCGGCCAAGATCGGCAATGTCAGCCGCGACGCCGCCTCCGTGAACGAGCGCGCCGCGGAGGTCAGGCAGGCGATCGCCGGCATGGCGACCAATCTCGAACAGCTACGGTCGGTCGTGGTGCGGACCGTGCGCGACTCGACCGCGGCAGCCTGAGCTCGGCGGCATCTCGGCTGCTGGTGTCCGGGGGGCGATCGTGCAGTATGGCGCGGGACAGGGGCATCGTGGTTCATGACTACTCTACAATTGCCGGCGGTCGTTGAGCCTGCCCGACTGACGGCCGCGCTGCGCCGGGGCGGCGTGCTGGACGCAGGCGCGGTGCGCGAGGTGAAGGTGCTGCACCAGCGCGACACCCTCGTGTCCCATATCGTCCGGCTTGGCCTGCGCTATGTCGGCGAATCCGCCGGCGCCCCGCACTCGCTGATCCTGAAGACCGCGAATTCCGCCTTCGCCGAGAAACTTGCCAACGGCGGCCGGCGCGAGGTGGAATACTACACGCAGCTGACGCCGAGCATGCCGCCGGGACTCGTGCCCAGCTGCTTCGACGGTCATTTCGACGAGGACAGCCTCGCCTGGCATCTTCTGCTCGAGGACCTCACCGACAGCCACGACGTCGCGGCGGCCTGGCCGCTGCCGCCATCGCGCGATCAGGCGATCGCGATCGTGACGACGCTCGCACGCTGGCATGCGGCCTGGTGGGACCATCCGGGCCTCGGCGATTCCGTCGGCACCTTCGCGAGTCCTGAGGACAGCGCGGAGCGCATGGAGACCTTCGCCGGACATTACGACCGCTTTGCCGATTATCTCGGTGATCGCCTCAGCGAGGAGCGGCGCACGCTCTATCGGCGTCTCATCGATCAATCGGACCGGCTGTCCCAGCGTTACCACTCGCGCCGTCACCTCAGCATCACCCATGGCGATGCCAATGTCTGGAATTTCCTGCTGCCGCGCGCGGGCGTCGCCGATACCGTGCGGATCTTCGATTTCGACCTGTGGAGCATCAACGTTCCGACCCATGATCTCGCCTACATGATGGCGATGCATTGGTATCCGGAGCGCCGTCAGGCGCTCGAGCGCGCGCTGCTCAATCTCTACCATGACACGCTGATCGACAGCGGCATCACCGGCTATACGCGCGGCGCGCTCGATCGCGACTACCGCTGGGCCGTGCTCTGGCAGATCACGAGGCCGGTCTGGCAGTGGAGCATCAACATCCCGCCGGTGATCTGGTGGAATAATCTGGAGCGGGCGATGGCGGCGGTGGACGATTTGGGCTGCGAGGAGTTGTTGTAGCCCGGCTCTTGTCCCGGGCGCGGTGCAGCGCGTAGCGATGCGCCGCAGAACCGGGACCCATCGCGCCGCAGGCATGGGCCCCGGCTCTGCAGCGCATCACTTGCGTGCTGCGCTGCGTCCGGGGCACGAGAGATCTACTACTCCATCACCGCATGTTCCGGTCCCGCCGCCTGCCTGCGCAGCGTGGCCTTGGTCGAGCCGATCAGAAAGGCGAGCGGGATGGTGCAGAGGATGAAGATCATCACCAGCTGGTAGTCGTGGGCGAAGGCGATGATCTGCGCCTGCACGCTGACCATCCTGTCCGCCATGGCGCGGCCGGCGTCGGTCGACAGATTGATCAGGCCCCTGACGTCCGGCATCTGCAGCGCGTGATTGAACGGGTTGATGTGCTCGGAGAGAATCGCGTAGGTCCGCCGCGTTCCCTGCGTCAGCTCGGCGATGACCACGGAAATGCCGACCGAGCTCGCGACGTTGCGCATCAGGGTCAGCATCGCGGTGCCGTCGGTGCGCAGGTCGTTCGACAGTGTCAGAAAGGCCACGGTCGAGAGCGGCACGAAGACGAGGCCGAAGCCGAAGCCCTGGATGACGCTGACCGTCACGATCTCCGGCACCTGGGTCAGGTCGGTCCAGCCGGTCATCTGGAACAGGGAGCCCGCAGTCAGCGCCAGGCCCGAGATGATGAGCGTGCGCGCCTCGAAATAGCGCATCATGCGGCCGACCAGCATCATCGCGAAGAAGGTGCCGATGCCGCGGCTCGCCAGCAGCAGGCCGGCGGTGATGATGGGATAGCCGATCACGTTCTGCATGTAGGGCGAGGCCAGCGCCATGGTCGAGAACAGCACGAGCCCCATCACGACCATGAACACGCAGCCGGTGACGAAGTTGCGATCCCGGAACAGCGCGAAGCGTATGAACGGTGTCGAGGTCGTGAAGGAGTGCGCGAGGAAGAAGTAGAAGGCGACGGCCGAGACGATGAATTCCGCGAGGATCTCGCCCGATTCGAGCCAGCCCAGTTGTTCGCCGCGGTCCAGCGCGAGCTGCAGCGCGCCGATCGCGATTGCCAGCGCGGCGAAACCGAACCAGTCAAATTTGAGGCTGAGATCCTTCCTGGTCTCGTCCATGAAGAGGATCAGCCCGAGCACGGTGATGGCGCCGAACGGCAGATTGACGAAGAACACCCAATGCCAGGAATAGGTCTCGGTAAGCCAGGCGCCCAGGGACGGCCCCATGATTGGGCCCATCATCACGCCCATGCCCCAGATCGACATCGCCTTGGCGCGCTCCTGGAGCGTGTAATAGTCGAGCATGACCGATTGTGACAGCGGCACCAGGGCCGCGCCGAACACGCCTTGCAGCAGCCGGAACAGCACCATCTGGTTGATGTCCTGCGCAAGGCCGCACAGCACCGAGGCCATGGTGAAGCCGGCCGAGCAGATGATGAAGATGCGCTTGCGGCCGAAACGGTTGGCGATCCAGCCCACCGGCGCCGTCATGATTGCGGCGGCGACGATGTAGGAGGTCAGCACCCAGTTGATCTGGTCCTGCGAGGCCGACAGCGAGCCCTGCATGTATGGCAGGGCGACGTTGGCGATGGTGGTGTCCAGCGCCTGCATGACGGTCGCGGTCATGGCGCAGATCGTCACCATGTTCCGGCGCAGGCCGGGGACCATCAGGCTGGCATTGGCGTCGGACATCGGATCAGTCTTTGTTTTTATCGATTTAGTCCTTGTCCTGGCTCGCGGTCGCCGACAGGCCGAGGAGGCCGGCGAGCGAGCGCTGATGGCCGGTGTCGATGGTGGCATAGACGCTCATGCCGGCCTTCAGCTTCCGCACGTATTTGTCGGTCTCGTCGAAATAGATGCGGATCGGCACGCGCTGCACCACCTTGACGAAATTGCCGGTCGCGTTCTGCGGCGGCAGGATCGCGAATTGCGCGCCGGTGCCGGGCGAGAGCGAGCCGATCTTGCCCTTGAAGACATGGCTCGGGAACGCGTCGACCTCGAGCGTGACGGGCTGCCCTGCGGAGACGTGGGTGAGGTCGCTCTCCTTCGGATTGGCGTCGACCCAGGGGTGGGCGACGTCGATGATGGAGAACACCGGCGTGCCGGCGGCGACGTAGCGGCCGAGCTGGATCTGCTCGACCTGCGTCGCCACGCCTTCCATCGGCGCGCGCAGCACGGTGTGATCGAGGTTGCGCTGGGCATCGTCCAGCTTGGCCTTCGCCTGCGCGTAGGGCGGGAATTGCTCCAGCGGCAATTCGGGGTCGCCGAGCAGCTGCGTCCTGGCGTTGGAGAGTTGCTGCTTGATGTATTGCGCCTGCGCGCCGGCGGTGACCAGTGCATTCGAGGCGTTGTCGAGGTCGAGCTGCGAGCCGAAATTGTTCTTCACCAGCGCCTGCTTGCGCTCGACATCGCGCTTCTTCAGATCGATGCCCTGCCGGGCCAGATCGAGCATGTCGCCGTAGATCTTGATGTTGGCGACGAGGTTGTCATAGGTCGTGCGGGCCTGCGCGAGCTGCGCCTTGGCCTCGTCCACCGCGAGGCGGAACGGAACGGGGTCGATCTCGAACAGCTCGTCGCCGCGCTTGACCGACTGGCCCTCCTTCACGACCACCTTCAGGATCTTGCCGGAGATGTCGGGCGTCACCAGCACTTTCTGGGCGCCGACATAGGCGTCGTCGGTGCCGACATAGCGGCCGCCATGCAGGTAGAAGGTGACACCGCCGATGGCGACGATGACCGGCAGCACGACCAGGAGCAGGAAACGGCGATAGCGGCGCAGGCCCGCGACCAGGCGGCGGCGCGGGTCGGTGCCCGCTTTCTTGGTGGGCTTGCCGCTCTCGGTTTTCTGCTCGGGCTGGAACTTGAGGACTTGGTCAGCCATAGCGCTGCTCCTTGCGTGCTTGCTCAGCGCCGGATCTCTGGATCGCGGTGCGCACGTTTTCCTTGATGGTCTCGAGCTGGGACAGGAGGCGGTGGGCGTCCGCCGGTGCGATGCCGTCGAGCGCGTTGGCCGTCAGCTCGGACTTCAACCCGCCCATCCGGCCCAGCAATTGCCGGCCGGCCTTCTTGAGATAGAGGCGCTTGACGCGGCGGTCCGAAGCGTCGTTGCGGCGCTCGATCCAGTCATTGTTGCAAAGCTTGTCGATCAGGCGGGTCAGCGTGATCGGCTGCATCTCGAGCAGCTCGGCGAGTTCCGATTGCTTCATGCCCTCGCTGCGCTCGACCTTGGCCAGCACCGCCCATTGCGCGCGGGTAATGCCGAACCGCCTTGCCTCCTTGTCGGCATAGACTCGCAAGAGGCGGTAAAGCTCGCCCAGCGTGAACAGGAAGTTCTGGTCGACGGACCCGCGGCTCATGAGCTTGGTCTCCAATAAGCTCGGAATATAATAAGCAAGCTTACGATTATTCCCATGGCGAGTTCAGAGGAGGCTGCCCCGCAGCGTGAGCATGGCTGGCAGCCGTCTGCACGGTCGCGCTTTGGGTTCCCCGGCCCGGATGCTAAGATTGTCGGTGCATGACCCTCGCCAAGCCGGCATTTCCCGCGCCCGATCACGATCACGGCCGCTGCACTGCGGACGCGCTGGCGCATGCCGAGGAAGTTTGCGAGCAGCGCGCGCAGAAATTCACGCCGATCCGCCGCCAGGTGCTGGCAGCGCTGCTCTCCAGCCATCGCCCACTCGGCGCTTACGAGGTGATCGACGAGCTCGCCAAGTCCATGTCGCGGCCGGCGCCGATCACGGTCTATCGCGCGCTCGATTTCCTGATGGCCAACGGTCTCGTGCACCGCATCGAGAGCCGCAACGCCTACCTCGCCTGCGCCGCCCACGACCACGACGCGACCTCGGCGGTGGCGTTCCTGATCTGCGAGCGCTGCGGCCTGGTCGGGGAGATCCCGTCGGGGTCATTCGCCGGGGATCTCAATGCCGCGGCACGCAGCTCGGGCTTTGCTCCGAAACTGTCCGTGGTGGAGATCACGGGCGTCTGCACCCATTGCCAGAAAGCTGCATAGAGCAACAACGGCGCAAAGCCGGTTTTTCGGGAAGACATGTCCTCATCACCAGCTAACCACGCCGCCGCACGTCCCCTCAGTGCCGGCGCCATCGCCCTGATGCTCATGCTGTGCCTGACCTGGGGGTTCAACCAGATCGCGGTGAAGCTGGTGCTGCCGGACATCCCGCCGATGCTCCAGGCTACGATCCGCTCGGCGGGCGCGCTGCCGGTGCTGTTCATCATCGGCACGTTTCGCGGCGTCAAATTCTTCGAGAACGACCGCACCTGGAAGCCGGGCCTGATCGCCGGGCTGATGTTCGGCATCGAATTCGTGCTGATCTTCCAGGGTCTGCGTCTCACCTCCGCATCGCGCGCGGTGGTGTTCCTCTACACCGCGCCGTTCTTCGTTGCGCTCGGCTCCTACCAGGTGCTTGGCGAGCGGCTCGGCGCCTCGCAATGGTTGGGCCTCGCCATCAGCTTTGCCGGCGTCGCCCTCGCGATCGGCGTGCCGCAGCCCAATGTCGATTCGCATGTCCTGCTCGGCGACCTCATGATCGTCGGCGGCGCCGCGCTGTGGGCGGCCACCACGCTGGTGGCCAAGGGCACGCGGCTGCGGTTTGCCGCGCCCGAGAAGGCGCTCGGCTATCAGGTCGCCACCTCGATCCCGATCCTGGGGCTCGCGGCCTGGCTGTTCGGCGAGAGCATCACCCACACGCCGGCGCCGCTGTCGCTCGGCCTGATGGCGTTCCAGGCGATCTGGGTGGTTGGAACCACGTTCACGCTTTGGTTCGCGCTGGTGAAGGCCTATTCGGCCAGCAAATTGTCGGCTTTTACCTTCATCACCCCTTTGTTTGGCGTGGTGGGTAGCTATTTCATCATGCACGACACCCTAAGCCTGGCATTCGGGGCGGCTGCCCTCCTTGTAATTGCTGGGCTTTTTCTGGTTAACCGTCCGAGCCAAACGGCTGCGGCGCCGGCTGATGCATTGCTGAACGTCACCAAAACCTGATATTTGGACCCCATGAACAAGCCCGAAACCACCATCGATTCCGACATCGCGGGGCCTGCACCGCGCCATCGTACCACCCAGGTCAAGGTCGGCGACGTCGCCGTCGGCGGCGGTGCGCCGATCGTCGTGCAGTCGATGACCAACACCGATACCGCCGACATCGACGGTACCATCGCCCAGGTCGCAGCGCTGGCGCGCGCCGGCTCCGAAATGGTCCGCATCACCGTGGATCGCGAGGAAGCTGCGGCCGCCGTTCCGCACATTCGCGACGGCCTCGCCAAGCGCGGCATCACCACGCCGCTGATCGGCGACTTCCACTATATCGGCCACAAGCTGCTCGCGGCCTATCCGGCCTGCGCCGAGGCGCTCGCCAAGTACCGTATCAATCCCGGCAATGTCGGCTTCAAGGACAAGCGCGACACCCAGTTCGCCGACATCATCGAGATCGCGAACAAGAACAACAAGCCGGTCCGCATCGGCGCCAATTGGGGCTCGCTCGACCAGGAGCTCTTGACCAAGCTGATGGACGAGAACGCAGCCTCCGCCAATCCGCGCGACGTCCGCGCCGTGACGCGCGAGGCCATGGTGCAGTCCGCGCTGCTCTCGGCGGCGCGCGCCGAAGAGCTCGGCATGCCCAAGAACCGCATCATCCTCTCCGCAAAAGTCTCGGCGGTGCAGGATCTGATCGCGGTCTATCAGGACCTCGCCAGCCGTTCCGATTACGCCATCCATCTCGGCCTGACCGAAGCCGGCATGGGCACGAAGGGCATCGTGGCGTCCTCGGCCGCGCTCGGCATCCTCTTGCAGCAGGGCATCGGCGACACCATCCGCATCTCGCTGACGCCTGAGCCCGGCGGCGATCGCACCCGTGAAGTGCAGGTCGGCCAGGAGCTGCTGCAGACCATGGGTTTCCGCACCTTCGTGCCGCTGGTCGCAGCGTGCCCCGGCTGCGGCCGCACCACCTCGACCACGTTCCAGGAGCTGGCGCGCTCGATCCAGGATTTCATCCGCGACGAGATGCCGGTCTGGAAGACGAAATATCCGGGGGTCGAGGAGCTCAACGTCGCGGTGATGGGCTGCATCGTCAACGGCCCGGGCGAATCCAAGCACGCCAATATCGGCATCTCGCTGCCGGGCACCGGCGAAGCGCCGGCGGCGCCCGTCTTCGTCGACGGCAAGAAGTTCCGCACGCTGCGCGGCCCCACCATCTCCGCCGACTTCAAGGCGCTGGTGATCGACTATATCGAGCAGCGTTACGGCCAGGGCGCCAAGGTGCCGGTGACCGCGGCGGAGTAATTTCACTCAGCTGTAGCCCGCGCTCTGCTCGTCGCCCCCGCGAAGGCGGGGGCCCATAACCACAGGCCGTTGTGGTTATGGTGAGCTGTCACTCCGAATCTTCGTCAAACCCAATCCTGTGGTTATGGGTCCCGGGCTCGCGCTTTGCGCGCCCCGGGACGACGGCCGTGTTTGCAGCGCAGATTGCGTATCTGTCACCGCGCGCTACGATGGTTCTCAATCAATAATGATTGGGAGCACACCCATGAGCTCACTCGCCGGCAAGCAGGGGCCGCGCTATCGCCACACGGCCGAGGACGGCGCGCCCTATGAGACCATCGCGGTCGAAAAGCTCACGCCGATCATCGGCGCGGAAATCTCCGGGGTCGACATCGGCTCGCTCGTCTCGGGCGATGCTCGTTCCAACCGGCAGATGGACGAGATCCACCGCGCGCTGGCCGAGAACCTCGTCATCTTCTTCCGCGACCAGCATATCACGCCGCAGCAGCATCTCGCCTTCGGCCGCAAGTTCGGCGAGCTGCATTTTCATCCCGCCGCGCCGCATGAGGACGAAGACCCGGCCTTGATGAAGATCTACGCCGACAAGAACTCGCCGCGGGCCAACGGCGAGGGCTGGCACTCCGATGTGTCCTGCGATCTCGAGCCGCCGATGGGCTCGATCCTCTACATCAAGCAATGTCCGCCGCGCGGCGGCGACACGCTGTTCGCCAATATGTACGCGGCCTATGAGGCGCTGTCGGACCGCATGAAGACCTATCTCGATGGCCTCACCGCGCTGCACGACGGCGAGCCGATCTATCGCGGGCTCTATGCGAACTACGGTGTTGCCGATCGTCCGTCCTATCCGCATGCCGAGCATCCCGTGGTGCGCACGCATCCGGTCACGGGCAGGAAGGCGCTCTACGTCAACCGCGGCTTCACCCGCCACATCAACGGCATCCCGCGCGACGAGAGCGATGCGATGCTGGCTTATCTGTACCAGCACGCCGAAAATCCGCTGTTCCAATGCCGCTTCCGTTGGACCGAGAACGCGATCGCGTTCTGGGACAACCGCTGCACCCAGCACCGCGCGATGTGGGATTACTGGCCGCACACGCGCTCGGGCACGCGCGTCACGGTGAAGGGGGAGCGGCCGGTCTAGGCCGCGGTGCCGTAGGGTGGGCAAAGCGCAGCGTGCCCACGCATTTTTTGCGATCGAGAGAGATGGTGGGCACGGCGCAAGAGCGCCTTTGCCCACCCTACGATATGATCTGTGCAGCTCCTGCGTTGACGTGACAGCGGTCCCGCGCCAATCTTCTCGAAACAAATCGGGAGGATCTTCCGTGCTGCGGGCAGAGTACAATAAATTCCTGACCGAATCCGGTTCCGGAACGCCTGCGTCACCAGCAAGTCCAAGGACCTGCCGGCCATGACGTTGGAACGTTTTGGCGATGTCGCGGACTTCGTCGGCCGTCCGCAGATCGCAGCCGCGGAGCAACGCGTGGGGCCATCGCGCAGCATCATCGCCGGACTGGTCGCCGCGATCCTGTTGTCATCGCTCCTGCCTGCCGGCCGCAGCGAGGCCGCCGCCGCGCGCAAGATCGCGAAAGCCAAGCCCAAGCAGCCGCAATCACCGACCAGATGCGAGATGCCGAAATTCCGGATCGTGGTCGACGTCGGGCACACCCCGGACTCCTACGGCGCCCTCAGCGCGCGCAACGATCCGGAGTTCGGCTTCAATCTCGTTCTCGCAAAACGCATCACGGCGAAGCTCAAGTCCGAAGGCTTCGCGTCGACCCGCCTGCTCGTCACGGACGGCAAGGCGCGGCCGAGCCTGTTCAAGCGGGTCAGTGCCGCGAATGACGGCCGGGCCGATCTGTTCCTGTCGGTCCATCACGACTCGGTGCCGGACAAGCTGCTCGAGACCTGGGAGTTCGACGGCGCAAGGAGCTATTTCAGCGACCGCTTTTCGGGCCACTCGCTGTTCGTGTCGCGGCAGAATCCGCACTTCGCCACCAGCCTGACGCTGGCCCGGATGATCGGCGGGCAGCTGAAGGAGCAGGGCCTGCACTATGCCAGCCAGTACACTCTGCCAGTGATGGGCCGCTATCGGCGCCAGTTGCTCGACAAGGATGTCGGTGTCTACCGCTATGACGGGCTCGTCGTGCTGTCGCGGACGCGAAGCGCCGCGGTGCTGCTGGAGGCCGGCTCGATCATCAACCGCGATGAGGAGATGGAGATGAACTCGCCGGAGCGGCACGAGGCCGTTGCGGGAGCCGTCGCAGCCGCGATGAGGCAGTTCTGCGAGAGGCGGTAGATTGCTCCGCTGTTACAACGGCCCGCCCCGATACTCCCGGTTCGCCAGGCTCGCCTCCTCCAGATCCAGGTCGCGCTCGATCCGCCGCCGCGTCTCGTCGGTGATCTGGCCGTCGCGCAGCAGGTTGTGAATGAATTTGCGTTCGGCGGCGATCAAGTCGCGGGTCAGCGCGGTGCCGGCGGCGGAAACGTCGTGGTGGGCGGGATCGAGTGAATCCGGCAGCTGGTTGACGCGGATCTCGTGACGTGCACGCAGGAGCCGCATCACCTCGCCGGAGACTTCCTGTCCCGCGGTCATGGCTTCGAGCGACTTCAGCGCGGCGTCGAGGGCCTGGCGGCGCGCGGCGATCTCGGCCTCGTGCTCGGCGACATGCTCGTTGCGGCCGGCCTGCGCGACGCCGAGCCAGCGCACCACCGGCGGCAGCGTGAGGCCGATGCCGATCAGCGTGACAAAGATGACGCCGAAGGCGACGAACAGGATCAGGTCGCGATACGGAAAGGCCTCGCCGTCCGGCAACGTGAACGGCAGCGCCAGCGCGGCCGCGAGCGACACCGCGCCGCGCACGCCGGTGAAGGCGAGCACGAACGGCCATTGCCATGGTGGCGACGGATCGCGCTGGCGCAGCGACTTGCTGAGCATCCGCGGCAGATAGGTTGCCGGATAGAGCCAGGCGAAGCGCGCGATCACGACGATCACCAGGACCACGGCGGTTGCGATCAGGATGTCGTCGAGCGGGAACGCCTTCGATTTCTCGTAGAGCGCGCGCATCTGGAAGCCCGTGAGCAGGAACAGCACGCCCTCGATCAGGTAGATCACGAGGTCCCAGAAGAAGATGCCTTGCAGCCGCGTCGCCGACGAGATCAGCAGCGGACCGTTCCAGCTCACATAGAGCCCGCAGGCGACGGTCGCGATCACGCCGGAGCCGCCGACATGCTCGGGCAGCCAATAGGACACGTAGGGCGTGATCAGCGACAGCGTCAGCTCGACCTGCGGATCTCCGGACCATTTGCGGAAGCGAAGGGAGAGCCAACCGACGCCGATGCCGAAGGCGATCTCGCTGGCGACGATGAGGAGGAATTCGCCGGCCGCAAGCGGCAGCGAGAAATGTCCGACCATGATTGCGGCCAGCGCAAAACGGTAGAGGATCAGCGCGGTGGCATCGTTGGCGAGCCCTTCACCCTCGAGGATGACCAGGAGCCGCCGCGGCATGTTGAGCCGGCGCGCGATCGCGAGCGGCGCCACCACGTCGGGCGGCGCGACGATGGCGCCGAGCAGGAAGGCGATGGTCCAGGGCAGGCCGATCATGTAATGCGTCGCGGCCGCCACCATCGCTGCGGTGAAGATCACGGCGCCGACCGCGAGCAGAACGATGGGGCGCAAATTCTTCCTGAACTCGCGCCAGCTCATGGCGACGCTGGCCGAGTAGATCAGCGGCGGCAGCACCATCAGCAGCACCAGTTCCGGCGGCAATTCCACCTGGGGCATGCCGGGCACGAAGGCGAGGCCGACGCCGGCCAGCATCAGCAGGATGGCGGGCGCGATGTTGAAGCGGCGTGCGGCCAGCGCCACGCCCGCCAATACGGCGAGCAGGATGATAAAAATTTGAAACTTCGCTTCCATGGCAGCCTGTCTTGACCCGGAAGCGACTGCTGCGTCAATGCGCTGCCGACGCCAGCCGCGCAGCCACCGTCCGGCCGATCCGCGCGAACGCGGCCTCGATCTGCGCCGCATTCGGCGCGCCGCCTTGGACGTAAGCCGCGATCAGGATCGGCGTGTCGGGTTTGGGCCAGACGACCGCGATGTCGCACGCTGCATCCTTGCCGTTGTTGCCGGTCTTGTCGCCGATGGTCCAGCTTGCGGGCAGGCCGCCGCGCAGCCGGTTCGCGCCGGTCTTGCAGTTCACCATCCACTCCGTGAGCAGGGCACGCGAGGCCGGCGACAGGGCATCGCCCACCACCAGACGCCGCAAATTGCCCGCCATCGCCGCTGGCGTCGTGGTGTCCTGGGGATTGCCGGGCGGCGAGCGGTTGAGCTCGGGCTCATTATGATCGAGCCGCGAGGTGTTATCGCCAATCGATCGCCAGAATGCCGTGAGGGCAGCCGGCCCGCCGATCCGTGCCAGCAGCAGATTGGCGCAGGTATTGTCGCTGAGCTCGACGATCGCCTTGCACATTTCGGCGACTGACATCGTGCCGGCCGCGAGATTCTGCCTGGCGACCGGCGCATATTCCAGCAGATCGGCCTTGCCGTAAGGGACCATGGCCGCGAGTTGCTCCTCGCCGCGATCGACCCGCGCCAGCACGCAAGCCGCCAGCGAGGCCTTGAAGGTCGAGCACATGACGAAGCGCTCATCGGCGCGCCAGCTGAGCTTTGCACCGGTCGCAAGGTTCTCCGCATAGAGCCCGACCCGCCCGCCGCTCTCGCGTTCGTAGGATTCGAGTTCGGCCGGCGCCTCCGCGCCGAGCGCGGGAGACGCGGCGATCCAGCACAGGGAGGCGAGCAGGGAGCGGCGATCGACAAGCATGGGGGCTTTCGGGCGAGGGGGCAGGGGTTGATGCAGCGTATGGTGCATCCGCACCGTCATTGCGAGCGCAGCGAAGCAATCCAGTCTGTCACCGCGGGAAGATTCTGGATTGCTTCGCTGCGCTCGCAATGACGGAGAATGAGGGGCAAGCGCGTCCGAATTCGGGCAGCGGAAGGTTTGCCTCGTCACTCCCTCAGGTCATACCGATACGATTTCGACACGATCTGCCAGCCGTCGGCGAGCTTCATCGCCACCAAATAATCGGTGAAGTAGCGCGGCGGCAATTGGCACCGGACCTTGATGAAGGCGGTTTTCTCGTCCGAGCGGTCGATGGTGACGATGAAATCCTCGCGCGGCTTGCCCTCGGCCTTGGCGGAGGGACGCTTGCGCACGCGCTCGAGCCAGTCGGGCACAGACAGCACCTGCAACTCGCCCTTCTCGACCCAGCGCAAATCTGCCGAGGGATGGAAGATGGCGCCGAGCTTCTCGGCGTCGCTCTCGTAAAGGCCGTCAAAATAGGATTGCACGACGGCTTCGACGCTCGAACGGTTCTGGCTCATGGGTCACCCTTTTGCATGATGGCTTGCGGCGAACTTAGTCTTAGACATCAAAGTGCGCTATGGGTGTGTCAGCCATTTGCGCCAGGGCTCGCCATGACCGGATCAGAAAATTCGAACGCGCGTATCCTGATCGGCGAATGCTACTGCCGCACCGTCCGCTTCGAGGTGACCGATGCGTTCTCCTATGCGATGAATTGCCATTGTTCGAATTGCCGCCGCACCACCGGTTCGGCCTTCAAGCCGTTCGCCGGCATCCCGCAGGACAAGCTCCGCATCGTCAGGGGGGACGACCAGCGTCTCATTTTCGGCGACGACACCACCCATGACGCCCATTGTGGGCGATGCGGCTCGCTGCTTTACTCCCGGGTACGCAACGGACAATGGGTTCATGTCGCCATGGGAGCCCTGGTCGATGCCCCTTCGATCCGGCCGAGCGCCCATATTTTCGTAGGCTCGAAGGCGCCCTGGCACGAAATTACGGACAATCTGCCGCAATACCGGGGGCATATCGGCGACGGCTAGTGGAACTCGCCCGAACGCCGGCGGGGCCGCCGAACCGCGGCTGCGCTGGCGCGACAAACAGAGGAGGCCTTTCGGGCGGTCGTCGGTGCGATCTTCGTGACCTCCATCACAAGCATCGCCACCAGATCCTGCTAAAGCGGTCCCAAAGGGGGCTCGAGACGCCCCGAACCTCGGAAGTCGTGTCATGCGCAATCTGCTCAGGCTCTGCCCGCTTCTCCTCGCCGCAGCGCTGCTGTTCGGCCCGGATCCCGCGTTCGCCGGAAAGCGCGTCGCGCTGGTGCTTGCCAACTCGGCGTATCAGCACGCGCCTTCGCTCACCAACCCCGTCAATGACGGTGCGGTGATGGCCAAGACGCTGAAGGAGGCCGGTTTCGATGTCGTCGATTCCCGGCACGATTTGTCCGCGCAGGATACCCGTCGCGTGCTCCGCGATTTTGCCGACGCCACCCGGACGGCCGACATCGCCGTGGTTTACTATGCCGGCCACGGCATCGAGGTCGAGGGCTCGAACTATCTGATTCCGGTCGACGCCAAGCTCGAACGCGACACCGACGTGTTTGACGAGGCGCTTTCGCTCGACCGCGTCCTCGTCGCCGTCGAGCCCGCCAAGCAGCTCCGCCTGGTGATCCTGGATGCCTGCCGCGACAATCCGTTCGCCAAGAGGATGAAGCGCACGATTGCCTCGCGCGCCATGGGTCGGGGCCTCGCACAAGTCGAGCCGACCAGCCCCAACACGCTGATCGCCTATTCGGCGAAGGCCGGCTTCACCGCCCAGGACGGCGACGGCGCCAACAGTCCCTTTACGGTGGCGCTGTCGAAGTATCTGACGACGCCGGGCCTCGATGTCCGCCGCGCCTTCGGTTTCGTGCGCGACGAGGTGCTCAAGTCGACCGGCAACAAGCAGGAGCCGTTCGTCTACGGCTCGCTCGGCGGCGAGGACGTGCCGCTGGTTCCGGTCAAGGTGGTGGCCGCTGCGCCGGTCGCGCCCGTGGCGAACCCGCAGGCCGATATCCGCCGCGACTATGAGCTCGCGCTGCAGGTTGGCAACAAGGCGGCATGGGACGCCTTCCTCGCCCAGCACCCCGATGGCTTCTATGCGAATCTCGCCAAGCTCCAGGTCGAAAAGATCGGTGCCGAGCAGGCCCATGCAGCGGCCATCGCGAAGGCGAAGCAGGCCGAGGCCGAGCGCGATCGTCTCGCGGCCCTCGGCGCCCAGAAGGACGCGCAGGCCAAAGCCGCGGCCGACGCCAAAGCCGCCGAGCAGGCCCAGCTTACCGCGCAGAAGGCCAAGGAGCAGGCGCAGCAGCAGGCCGCCGCCGCCGAGCAGCAGCGCGTCAACCTCGCCGCCGCGGCTCCGAGCGCCGCGCCGGCCAGCACGGCGAGCCCGGCCGGCACCAATGTCGCCTCGCTGACGCCGCCGACCGCGCCGGCCGATCTCAACCGGTCGGTGCAGACCGAGCTCGGCCGCGTCGGCTGCTTCTCGGGCACAGCCGACGGCACCTGGAATACGTCCGCGCAGCGCTCGCTGTCGCAGTTCAATCGCTATGCCGGCACCAAGCTCGACGTGAAGGTCGCGAGCACCGACGCGCTCGATGCGGTCAAGGCCAAGCCGTCGCGGGTCTGTCCGCTGGTTTGCGAGCACGGCTTCAAGGCCGACGGCGACAAGTGCACGAAGATCGTCTGCCGCGAGGGCTATGCGGTCAACGACGACAATGAGTGCGAGAAGCAGCGCGCCGCAAAGCCGGCCAAGCCCGCGACGGCGAAGCGCGACGACGGTGACGAGCGTCCCGCCCGGCAGCGTCGGCAGGCCGGCGGTGCTGCCGCTGGCGCGGCGGGCGGCTATGGTGCCGCGGCCGGCATTGCCGCCGCGGCTGGTGCCGGCCGCCCCGCGGCCGGCGGGCAGATATTCTGCAACAGCATCGGCTGCCGTCCCGTCAACCGCGGCTGTCATCTCGAATATCGCGGCGGCGGCGGCCCCCACAACGACGCCAATGTCGAGGTGTGTCGCTGAGGGCGCGCGTGGTCGAGAGCGTCGTCCGGCAACGCTCGGACGAATTCAGGCCGAGATCGCGCTCGCTGCGATGTTCACCGTCAGGGCCAGCAAGGCCGTGTTATAGATGAACGACACGATCCCGTGCGCGGTGGCCGTGCGGCGGATCGTCTTGTCGGTGATGCCGACGTCGGAGACCTGCGCGGTCATGCCGATCACGAACGAGAAATAGACGAAGTCCCAATAGTCGGCGTGGTCTTCCTTGTCGCCGCTCGGAAATTGCAGGCCCGGCGTGGTGCTGCGGTAATAATCATGCGCGTAATGCAGCGCGAAGGTCGTGTGCACGGCGGCCCACGACAAAGCGATGGTGGCGATGGCGATGCTCAACTCCAGCACTCCGCGATGTGGCGTGCCGAGTTCGGAGACGATTGCCGCGATGCTGGCGAAGGCGCCGATCGCCGTCACCAGCAGGATCACGAAGCGGCCGTCGTCCTGCATCGCGGCGGCGCGGCGGATGTGGTGGTGGTCGTTGCACAGCATCATCGCATAGACCAGCACGAGATAGACCGCGATCAGCGCGTCCCAGCCGAACAAGAGCCGCGTCATCAGCCGGTACGAGCCCGGCAGCAGCAGGCCGACCAGGATGCCGGCCGCGACCGCGATGAAGGTCCGCGGCCGCGCATAGATCAACCGTACCGGCCGCGACATCTTGCGGAAGCGGGCGAGGGCGGGATCTTCCTTGTTTGTGGCCATGACGGGACGGCTCTCTCACTCAACTCTCGTTGTGGCCGCATCGTAGGTGCGCTCCCTCCCCCGCTCGCGGGGGAGGGGTGGGGAGAGGGTGCCTCCACAATCGAGGACCCCCAAGAGGAGAGAGCCCTCACCCGCCACGCTCCGCGAGCGTGTCGACCTCTCCCGCAAAGCGGGAGAGGTGAAGGAGCCCGGAGCTATTAGTTCTTCCGCTCGGCGACGAAGCGAGCCGCCGCCTGCAGCACGGCGGCGCGGTCGCCGAAGATCGAGACGGCGCTGTCGGCCCGCGCCAGCAGGTCGCGCACGCGCTGCTTGGCGCCCTCGATGCCGAGCTGGGTGACGAAAGTGGTCTTGCCGAGGGCTGCATCCTGGCCGGACGGCTTGCCGAGGGCTGCCGCATCGCCCTCGACGTCGAGCAGATCGTCCGCGATCTGGAAGGCTTCGCCGAGCGCGCGGCCGTAATCGTCGAGCGCCTGATATTCTTTCTGCGAGGCCTGGCCGAGGATCGCACCGGCGATGCAGCCATAGCGCAGCAGGGCGCCGGTCTTCATCTGCTGGATACGGGCGACATCGATCGGCTCGTTGCCGCCAAAGCGGCCCTCGCCGGCGAGATCGAGGATCTGGCCGCCGACCATGCCGCCGATGCCGGCGCAGCGCGCAAGAGCGCGCGTCAAAAGCAGCCGCACGTTGGCGTCGCGATGGATCTCGTCGCGGGTGACGATGTCGAAGGCGAGCGTCAGCAGGCCGTCGCCGGCGAGGATCGCGGTGGCGTCATCGGTCTTCTTGTGCAGGGTGGGGCGGCCGCGGCGCAGGTCCGAATTGTCCATTGCCGGCAGGTCGTCATGGATCAGCGAATAGCAGTGGATGCATTCGAGCGCCGCGCCCACGAGCAGGGACGCTTCGCGCGGCACGCCGAATACGGCTGCGCTCTCGACCACCAGGAACGGCCGCAAACGCTTGCCGCCGTTCAGGCTCGAATAGCGCATTGCGTCCATCAGTCGCTTGGGCCGGGCGATCTCATCGTGCAGGATATCGTCCGACAGCAGGCGCCCGAGCAGGGCCTCGGTATCATCAGCGGTCTTGTCCAGACGTTTGGCGAAATCGGACGGGGACGTGCCGGTCATCAAGAAGGGCTCCAGAACTAAAATTCGGCGGGACAATCCTTTATGCGCCCGTTTCAGTCAATCGTTTGGAAGGCCTAAAAAGTGCTGGAAAAGGCCCGAATTATCACAGACTTAATGGCAGGATCGGTGGCCGCGTTTCATTTTGCGCCGGAAAGGTTGATTTGCGCATCGTCAAAATCCTTCTCCTGGTGCTCGCGGTTGCGCTGCTCGCGCCCTATGTGATCGTGCCATTCTACCGCACCGGCCATCCCGTCTCGACGCTGATGGCCTGGCGCTCGCTTCGCGGCGCGCCGATGCAGCGGGACTGGATCGATCTGGCCGCGATGTCGCCCTATCTGCCGCGATCGGTTATCGCAGCCGAGGACGCCCATTTCTGCAGGCATCACGGCATCGATTGGGGCGCGCTGCGCGAGGCGATCGACGACGCAAAGGAGGACGGCACCGCCTTCCGGGGCGCCTCCACGATCACCCAGCAGGTCGCGAAAAATCTGTTCCTCTGGCAGGGGCGGGATTTCGTCCGCAAGGCGCTCGAATTTCCGCTGGCGCTCTGGATCGATCTCGTCCTGCCCAAGCCGCGGATCCTGGAGATTTATCTCAACATCGCCGAGTTCGGTCCGCAGGGCCAGTTCGGCGTCGAGGCCGGCAGTGCCTATGCCTTCGGCAAGTCGGCCGAGGACCTTTCACCCCGGGAGGCGGCGCTTCTGGCCTCGATCCTGCCGAATCCAGTCAAACGCAGCGCTAAAAGCCCCGGTCCGGGCGTCCGGCGGCTGGCGGCAACCTATATGGCGCGGGGGCAGGCGAGCTCGCTTGCAACCTGCTGGCGCGAAAATCGCTGATTTTGAGCCCGTTCCGGGCGTATTTTCCGGCCCAAGAGCCTAGCTTTAAGGCCAGCCTTCCTCTATAAGCCCGGCCTTGATCGGCATTCAGCTCGCCTCGTATTGCGGGTGCTGAGCCGTCCCCTCCGGACGATGCCCTGATGACACCAATCCCTAGAGGATATTGAAATGGCCGTTCCGAGAAGAAAAACCTCGCCGTCGCGCCGTGGCATGCGCCGCTCGGCAGACGCCATCAAGAAGCCGACCTATGTGGAAGACAAGGACTCAGGCGAGCTCCGTCGTCCGCACCATCTCGACCTCAAGACCGGCATGTACAAGGGCCGGCAGGTCCTGAAGAAGAAAGAGTCCTGAGGTCAGGACCTTTCTCTGGGCAGGATGATCTGGCTTGCCTGATTTCGGCCCATCCATGAGATAGACGGTGACGGCGGCGGAGCGAATGCTTCGCCGCTGCATTGTTCTGTCCGGATATCATGATCGAGAGGCATTTCGCCGATGGTCGGTTTCCCGCTGCTTCTGATTCCGCTCGCGGTCTACAACATCATCGCCTTCCTGATGCCCAGCGTGTCCTTCTCGGACGTGCTGTTCAAGGTGCCGATGATCACGGGCGAGGCCTGGCCGGTCACGCTCGCCGATCTCCTGCTCGCGCTCGGCGTGGTGCTGCTGCTGCTCGAGGTGGTCAAGGGTGCGCGGCCCGGATCGAAGTTCCTGATGGACCATCTGCTGTCGCTGATCGTCTTCGGCGCGGCGGCGGCCGAATTCGTGATGTGGCCCAAGTTCGGCAACTCGACCTATTTCCTGCTGGTGCTGCTCGCGATGGCGGATTTCCTCGGTGGCATTGCCCAGCGCACGCGCCGCCGCGTCACCTATGTCGCCGAGACCACGGTGCCGGCGCCGCGCAAGGCCAAGCGCCAGGCCGAGGCGCCGGCGGAGGATGCCGCGTCCGAGCGCAAGTTCGAGCCGGTGATTGCACCGCAGCCGGCACCGGTCGAGCCTCCCGCGACCTCGGCGCAATCCGTCGCCGAATCCGTGCTGATGGACCATCCTGCGCCCAAGCCCGTGCAGGGCGCGTCTTCCCCGGAAATTCCCTCGCCGCAGCTTCAGCCGGGTCACGGCACGCCGCCGTCCTCCGACACGCCGCCGCGCTGACCAGCCTCAAGCCACCTGCCGTGTCCGTGCGCTGACGCTTTGCAGCGGGCGTTTGCTGCCATAGGCGGTCTGCGCGTCTTCAGAAGACGCGCGGCGGAGTCGGCTCGTTTGGGGCAGCTGCTCGGCATTGGCAATGAGCTGGGTGACGAAGCTCGGATCGGGGCGCGGCAGCGGCGCCTTGCGGGCCCAGCGCAAGGTCGGCATCAGCGGCACGAGGGCCGTGCCGGTTTGCCGCTCTGTCTCGGGCAATCTGTCCGCATTTGCCATCGCAACACCGTTCATCTGCTCGAACTGGCGCATTTTGGGACATTGGCGCCGGCGCATGTGATGGTCTCGCAAGGGTTATGCCGGTGGAGCCTAACTGGTTCCTGGGTCCTCTGGGAACGTGGTTTCCAAATTGTTTATGAACTTTGCCTAGGGTCAAACGCGAATCTGGCTCTATCCTGTGCCGGCTCAGGACTTCCCGGCTGTCCCGAAACGAGGCGATCTTGACCCCTGCATTGCCGCAAGCCTCCGACATTCTGGCCGCGCTCGGTCAGGCCGTGTTCGCCTGGGACATCGCCAGCGATGCCATTGTCTGGGGTGACCAGGTCGCGAGCGTTTTTCCCGGTATTCCCGCCGAGCGGCTGGCGACCGGCGCCGAATTCGCCAAGCTGATCGAGCCCGGGCCGGCGCTGCGGATCGCCGCGCTGGCGCAGACTTCCGCCGTGCATGGCGCGGACGGCACGCCCTACCGCATCGAGTACGGCGTCCGCATGAGCGCCGCCGACCCCGTGATCTGGATCGAGGAGACCGGCCGCTGGTTCGCCGGCCCCGATGGCCGCCCCACGCGCGCGATCGGCTCGGTCCGTATCAACAACGAGCGCCATGCCCGCGACGAGGAGCTGACGAAGCTGGCCCGGCTCGATCCGCTGACCGGCGAGCTCAACCGCTCTCATCTGATCGCGGCGCTGGCCGAGGCGATCGAGGAGACGACCCGCTTCCGATCCACCGCCGCCTTCATGCTGGTCGGCATCGATCACCTCGCCCGCGTCAATGATGCCTTCGGCTTCGACGTTGCCGATGCCGTGATCCTCGACATCGCCAAGCGCATCCGCTTGCGGCTGCGCGGCGGCGACGTGCTCGGCCGCTTTTCCGGCAACAAGTTCGGCCTGATCCTGAAGAACTGCACCGTCGACGACATGAACGTCGCCGCCGAGCGCTTCCTCGCCGGCATCCGCGACGAGGTGGTGCCGACCAAATCAGGACCGGTCTCGGTCACGGCCTCGATCGGCGCGGTCAGCCTGCCGCGCTATGCCCGCAACACCGACGAGGCCGTCAACCGTGCCCACGAGACGCTGGACGCCGCCAAGCGCCGCCGCGCCGGCTCGTTCGCCGCCTGGCGTCCGGACGCCGCGCGCGACGCGCAGCGCCGCGTCAACATCCGCGTCACCGACGAGATCGTCACCGCGCTGAACGAGCGCCGCATCAAGCTCGCCTACGAGCCGGTGGTGTCCGCCGCCTCGCGCGAGCGCGCATTCCACGAATGCCTGGTGCGGATGGACCAGGGTGACGGCCATGTGCTGCTCGCGCCCGACATCGTGCCGGTCGCCGAACGGCTCGGCCTGATCCGCCTGGTCGATCATCGTGTGCTCGAGCTCGTGGTCGCCGAGCTCGCCGCCGCGCCCGATGTCAGCCTCAGCCTCAACATCTCGCCGGACACGACGATGGACCCGGACTGGTGGGCGGGGATCGAGTCGCTGATGCTGTCGCATCCCGGCGTTGCCGAGCGGCTGATCGTCGAGATCACCGAGACGGTCGCGATCCAGGACATCGACGACGTCCGTGGCTTCGTCACGCGGCTGAAGAATTTCGGCAGCCGCATCGCCATCGACGATTTTGGCGCCGGCTACACCTCGTTCCGAAACCTGCGCAAGCTCGGTGTCGATATCGTGAAGATCGACGGCGCCTTCGTGCAGAACATCACCCATTCCGCCGACGACCGAGCCTTCGTGCAGACCCTGATCGACCTCGCGCGCCGCCTCGACATCAAGACCGTCGCCGAATGGGTGCAGGACGAGGAAGCCGCAAGCATGCTGCGCGACTGGGGCTGCGACTACATCCAGGGTCGCCTGATCGGGCTTGCCGCGGCCGAGCGCCCGTGGGGTACGGCGGCGGAGAACGCATTGCCGGCGGCGAGCTGAGATGTCGTAGGGTGGGTTAGCGAAGCGTAACCCACCAAGCCAATCTACTGGGGAACGAAAGTGGTGGATTACGCCTTCGGCTAATCCACCCTACGAGATCTTCCTCACGCCCCCTCATCCAGCGCCACCAGCTCGCGCTTCTTGCGCAGCGACGGCAACAGCGGCGCGACCAACAGCACGATCGCGAACGCAAGACAGACTCCCGAGATCGGCCGCTGCACGAAGGTCCAGAGATCGCCCTGCGACAGGATCAGCGATTTGCGTAGATTGTTCTCCATCATCGGTCCCAGCACGAAGGCCAGTACCAGCGGTGCCGGCTCGTAGCCGAGCTTGCGCATGAAATAGCCGATGATCCCGAACGCGATCATCACATAGACGTCGAACACGTTGTTGCTGGAGCAGTAGACGCCGATGATCGTGAACAGGATGATCAGGGGAAACAGGATGTTGTAGGGCAGCTTGAGCAGCTGCACCCACATGCCGATCATCGGCAGGTTCAGGATCAGCAGCATGACGTTGCCGATATACATGCTGGCGACGATGCCCCAGAACAGGCCGGGGTTTTGCGTGATCAGCAGCGGCCCCGGCTGCAGGCCGTGAATGACGAAGGCTCCCAGCAGCAGCGCCATCACCACGTTCGGCGGGATGCCGAGCGTCATCAGCGGAATGAAGGCGCCGCCCGCCGCGGCGTTGTTCGCCGATTCCGGTCCCGCGACGCCTTCGATCGCGCCATGGCCGAAACGTTCGGGCGTCTTCGACAGCCGCTTCTCCAGCGCGTAGGAGGCGAACGACGCCACCACCGCGCCGCCGCCCGGCAGGATGCCGAGGAAGAAGCCGAGGATGGTGCCGCGGCCGACCGGACCTGCGCTCGCCCTCCAGTCCTGCCTGGTGGGCAGCAGATGGGTGATCCTGGTGTTGATGACGTCGCGCTTGATCGCCTGCTCGGTGTTGAGCAGCACCTCCGCAACGCCGAACAGGCCCATCACGACGGGCACGAGCCCGATGCCGTCGATCAGCTCCATGCGGCCGAAGGTCAGGCGCGGCTGCGCCGTGATGCTGTCGAGCCCGATCAGGCCCAGCACGACGCCGACGCACGCCATCAGCAGCGCCTTCGGCATCGAGCCCTGCGTCAGGAAGGTGAGCACCACGAGGCCGAGCACCATCAGGCTGAAATACTCGGCCGGGCCGAACGCGATGGCGACGCTGGCAAGCCTCGGCGCGACCAGCATCAAGGCGATCAGCGCGAACGTGCCGGCGGCGAAGGAGCCGAAGGCGGAGATGCCGAGCGCGGGGCCGGCGCGGCCCTGCTTCGCCATCTGGTGGCCGTCAATGCAGGTGACGACGGAGGCAGCCTCGCCGGGGATGTTGACCAGGATCGAGGTGGTCGAGCCGCCATACATCGAGCCGTAATAGATTCCGGCCATCATGATGATGCCGGATTCCGGCGTGCCCGACAGCGTCACCGGCAACAGCAGCGACATCGCCGAGATCGGCCCGATGCCCGGCAGCACGCCGACGAGCGTGCCGATGAAGACGCCGATGAAGCAATAGAGCAGGTTGACCGGCAGCAGCGCGACGCCGAACCCGTGGGCGACATTGACGAGCGTATCCATGGGTCAGCCGATCCCGAACAGGCCCGAGGGCAGCTGGATCAACAGCAGTCGCTTGAGCACCCACCACATGCCTGATGGCACCAGCACGGCGATCGGAATCGCCAGCGCCCAGCGCACCGGATCGATCAGTCGCAACAGCAGCAGCATCAAGGGGATCGACGACAGCAGGAAGCCGAGCGGCTCCAGCGCGATGGAGAATGCCACCAGACAGGCAATCAGCAGGAGCGGCTTGTTCCAGCGCACGTTCTCCCAGCGCGAGGCCAGCGTCGGGCCGCCCTCGGTGACCGCGGAGACGATGATGGCGCCGGCGAACACGCACATCAGGATGCCGGTGTAGAACAGCACGTAGCCGGAGCCGGGATCGTTGATGGTGCCGAGCTTGAGCTTCATCCCCGACCAGATCACGAAGCCGCCGAGCGCAAGCCCGATCACTCCGCCCCAGAGTTCGGAATTGTTGAGGCGGAGCTTGACGTTGGTTTGGTTGGTCATGTGAGACACCTCTCGACCACCGTCACCCTGAGGTGGCCGCTTCTTCAGCGGCCCTCGAAGGGCGACGGTGCCCCGATCCATCCTTCGAGGCGAGCCGCAAGTGCGGCTCGCGCCTCAGGATGACGCCAGCATGTTTGGCACCCCGACTCTACTTCTTCGCCAGTCCGAGCGTCTCGATCACCTTGCGCTCGGACTCGGTGAGCTCGACGACGAACTTCTTGTAGTCCTCGGTGTTCTTGTAGTTCGGCACCATGTCGTATTTGGCGAGCGTCGCCACCACGGCGGGGTCCTCGACCGCCTTCTTGAAAGCATCGTGCAGCTTGGCGACGATCTTTGGATCCATCCCCTTCGGGCCGGCGATGCCGAACGGGGAGTCATAGACCATGGGATAACCGAGCTCTTTCAGCGTCGGCACATCGGGGTAGTTCGGCGACCGCGCGCCCGTCCACACCATCAACAGGCGCAGCTTGCCCGCGTCGACCAGCGGCCGCCATCCCGTGGAATCCGCCTGAAGCATGGTGTGCTGTCCCAGCACCGCGGCGTTGGTCTCCGCGCCGCCCTTGAACGGGACTTGCGTCAGCTTGATGCCGGACATTCCGGCGATCTGCTCCATGCCGATATGCAGCGAGGTGCCGGCGCCCGGCGTGGCATAGGTGACCTTGCCCGGGTTCGCCTTCGCGAACTCCACCACGTCCTTCCAGCTCTTGAACTGCGACTCTGCGCTGGTGGTCACACCGAAGGTGTAGCCGGTGAGATGGACGATGTAGGTGAAGTCCTTGGCGGGATCCCACGACACCTCCTGCATCAAGGGCAGGCGGAAGACCGTGATCGGAATCTGCGAGATGGTGTAGCCGTCCGGCTTCGCCGCCGCTGCCATGGTCGCGGGGCCGACAGTGCCGCCGCCGCCGGCCTTGTTGTCGATCACGATCGGCTGCCCCAGCACCTTCGAGGCGCTGTCGGCGATCGCGCGCATCGAGATATCGGTCGATCCCCCGGCCGGCCACGGCACGATCAGGGTGATCGGCTTGGTGGGATAGTCTTGCGCGCCAGCCGCGGTCGCGGCCAACGCGCCCATGACGATATGCATCGCGGCAAACGCAGCCGCCCTCAGCCCATACCCCGACATCGGAACACCTCCCTCGCAGCGGCCGCGTTAAGGCCGCAGATTCTCATTGTTGTGAGGGGATTGTCCTCGAATTCACGGGAGAAGAAAAGCGCATTGCGCGGTCGCGGCGCAGCCGTCGGGGAGCCCAATCATGCCGGAAACGCGATGTGCGACAATCGGTCTTTCTGGCGCTTGCCGAGACACGGAATTTGCGCCGCCGGCGGCGCGAGCTCAGGCGACCTTTCGGACCGTGTTCAGCGTCTCGATAGTGCGGCCGACCTCCGATGCGGGGCACGGTCTGCCGAAATAATAGCCCTGCACGGCGGTGCAGCCGCATTCGCGGACGAAATCGAGTTGCTCTTCCGTCTCCACACCCTCCGCCGTCGTCTCGACGCCGAGCACGGAGCCGAGGCTTGCGATGGTGCGGACGATGGCAACACTCTCCGGGCTTTCGCCGAGCGTGCCGACGAAGGAGCGGTCGATCTTGATGCGGTCGAACGGAAATTTGCGTAAGTAGCTCAGCGAGGAATAGCCGACGCCGAAATCGTCGAGGCTGACGCGCACTCCCAGCGCGCGAAGCTGGTGCAGGATCTCGATCGTCGCCTCGCTGTCGTCGAGCAGGGCCGTTTCGGTGACTTCGAGCTCGAGCCGTTGCGGCGGCAGGCCGGCCTCAGCCAGCGCGCTCGTGACCATTGCCACCAATCCGCGCGAGCGAAACTGCACCGGCGACAGGTTCACCGCGACGGTGACACCGGGCCAGGACGCGGCAGTCGCACAGGCGCTGCGCAGCACCCATTCGCCGATCGGAACGATCAGCCCGTTCTCTTCCGCGATCGGAATAAACTCGGCCGGTGAGACCAGGCCGCGCGAGGGATGCTTCCAGCGCAGCAGGGCCTCGAAGCCGGTGAGCTCCGACGAATCGAGCCGCATCTGCGGCTGGAACACCAGGTGGAATTCACGTCCTTCTAGCGCGCCAACCAGATCCTGCTCCAGCGCGTGCCGGCTGCGCGCCTCTTCCTCCATCTCGGCCTCGAACAGCTGATAGGCTCCGCGTCCCCTGGCCTTGGCCTGGTACAGCGCGAGGTCGGCGCATTTCATCAGCTCGTCGGCATCGAGCCCGTGGTCGGGTGCGATCGCGATACCGACGGAGACGCCGACATGGATCGACTGGCTCTCCAGCGGCGGCGGATGACCGATGATGTCGACGAGGCGGCGGGCGAGCTCCTCGGCCGATTGCGGCTGCGGTCCGCGCTGGAGGATGGCGAACTCGTCGCCGCCGAGGCGTGCGACGGTGTCGTGTTCGCCGACATTTTCCTTCAGGCGCGCCGCAACCCAGCGCAGCAGGCGGTCGCCCGCGGCGTGGCCGAGGCGGTCGTTGACTGTCTTGAAATTGTCGAGATCGAAGCACAGCACCGCCATCGCGCCGCCGGCGATCGCGACCTGGTTCAGCCCCTCGCTCATCTTCTCGCGGAACAGCATGCGATTGGGCAGGTCGGTGAGCGAATCGTGCCGTGCCATGTGCGCGACGCGCGCCTGGGCCTTGTGACGCTCGGTGACGTCCTCATAGGTGACGACCCAGCCGCCTTGCTCCATGCGCTTGTGGTTGAGCTTGATGATGCGGCCGTCGTTCAGATGCCGGTGCAGCGTGTGCTCGCCCTCGCGCAACCGTTCGACATAGTCGGCATAAAGCCTGGCTCCCGTCATATCAGGATGGATGCCGAGCTCGCAGCTGTGCTCCATGATCTCGCGCATCGAGACGCCGGGCTTCACGATATCGGGCGACAGGCCGTACATCTCGATATAGCGGCGATTGCAGACGATCACGCGCAGGCTCGCATCGAGCATGCACAGGCCCTGGCTCATGTTGTTGAGCGCCGCGTCGAAGCGGCGGTACTGCTCGCTCAGCTCTCCGATCGCATGTTCCCGCTCGGTGATATCCTCATAGGTGGCGACGAAACCGCCTTCGGCCAGCGCGCAATAGCGCACCGAGATCACGGTATCGTTCGACATGCGTCGACGCATCGGCGAGGAATCGCGGTTGGCGATCCGCGCGCGGGCGGCTTCCAGGAGCTGCTGGGGGCTGTACTCCGACGAGAATGCGCCGTTCGCCATCGAACGCTCGATCAGCTCGGCCAGATGCGTGCCGAGCCTGGTTTCCTCCAGCGACAATCGGTAGAGCTTGCGGTAGGTGGTGTTGCAGACCCGAAGCCGCATGTCGCTGTCGTAGAAAGCGAGCCCGTGCGCCATGTTCTCCAGCGCCGCATCGAGCATGACGTTCTGTTGCCGCAGCGTTTCCTCGTATTGCAGCCGCTCCGTGACGTCCTCGTGCACGGTCACCCAGCCGCCGTCGGGCAGGAAGCGGGAGATCGTCTGCACCATGCGGCCGTCGTAACGCATTACCAGGAGGGATTTCGCCCGTCTGAGGCGCGCGTCCTCCAATCTGGAAATGTGGAATTCGTCGGCCGGCATGTCCGACAAATTGCCGCGCGACACCCAATGGTCGAGCACCGTACGATGGGAGACCCCCGGCTTCACGACCCCGGGATCGAGGTTGTAGAGGTTCAGGAAACGCTCGTTGCAGACGACGACGCGGCTGTCGGCGTCGTACATGATGAGGCCGTGCGACATGTTGGCGAGCGCGTGCTGGCTGCGCTCGGTCTGCACCCGCAATTCCGCTTCGAGCCGAGCGAGGCGGGTGACGTCGTCGCAGATCGTCATCCAGCCGCCGCCGGGAAGCGGCTTCAACTCGAGCGACATGACGAGGCCGGTCGCAAGCCGCTGTTCGGTCCGGAACGGCTTTCCCCCTGCGATCTGTGCGATCCGCACCGAATAGAGCGCGTCAAGCTCGCTTTGCGGGAAGTTGCCGCGCCCGGCGCTGTGCGCGAGCACCTCGCGGTAGCTCGTGCCCACCCGCACGACGTCGGCCGACATATCGAACAGGGAGAGGTAACGCTGGTTGACCAGCACGATCCGGTTGTCGGCATCGTAGACGCAGACGCCCTGCTCCATGTGGTCGAGCGCAAGCTGGCTCAGCGCGACCAGGGCCTCCGGGCCCAGCTCGCGGCGTGCACCAAGCTCGTTGTCGCAGGTCGACGTCATGGGATCGGCGGGATCTCGGCGAGCAATAGATTCAACGCAACCTAATTCAACCACCGAGCGTAGCGAAGAGGCCGGAAAATTCCCTTAAGCGCGGTAGTTTACGGAGGGTGACCGGCGATGGAGGCGCGTCCGGATTGCCGAGGTGCCTGCATGAGTTGGCCGAGAGGGAGCTACATATCAGGCATCGTCCCTGCGAAGTCAGGAACGATAGCGGTGGTTTGGTCCGAAGCGCGCTACCTAAGGCCCGTACAACACAAGCTCGGTGTCCGTGAGATCGCCGAGCTCCGGCCGATGCGGGCCCTTGAAATATTTGCGACCGCGCCGTTCGGTATAGATACCGACAAGACCGGGAATCGGCCCGTTGGCATCGACCGCCACCGCGATCTTGCCGAGCCGAAGCAGCAGCCGGCCGATACGGCCGGCGCAGGCGGCGTATTCCGCGGCGTTACGGCAATAGATCAGCTTCATCGCAGGGGGCGCGATGAAGCCGCGTCGGATGCGCACGGGTTGCAGAATAAAGGGAAATGTTCCCTGTGGCGTGCGGCAGACCAGACTGAGGCAATTGTACCGCGCATGCTGCGTCAGCAGCTCGGTTTCGGCCTCGGAAAGCCCCTCGATCGTCTTGGCGTGAGGCGGGATGACCTCGATCTCGCTCGAGCGCGGGACACGCGCCAGTGCGGGCACCGAGAAGAATATGCCGCGGCAATAGGCCCGAAAGCCCTGGGTCTCGATGATCGGCCAGGTCCACGGCGCCGGGCTGATGTTGAAGTAAGTCACGTCCTTGTGCCGCTGGGCGATCTTGGTCAGCAGCGGAGCATAGTTGCGGTAGGCCGGATCGACATACCAGCTGGACAGGTTGCACTGAATGGCGGTCTCTTCGCCATTCTTGCGTTCCGCATAGATCAGCAGCAGCACGCCGACCGGCGTGCCGTCATTGTCGAGCATGTAGCCGAAGCGCGGATAGCCCTCCGGCACGGGCCGGAAGGCCTGCCGACGCAGGCCCTGAATCCAGTAGTCGCGCGAGCGACCCACGAAGCCGCGCGTCAGCAGGTCCGCGATCGCGTTTGCGTCGGACTCGGTGATCTCGCGGCATCGGACCTTGGTGTGGATCACGCTCGTCTTACCCGTGGAAATGACAGGCCTCGTTTGGTTAGCGCCAGCTTTCGACATGGGCATCGGCCGGAGCCTGCGGCTGCAGGCCCAGCACGTCCCGCACCTTGGCGGGCCAGGCGGCAAGGTCGGTGCCATGGGTGTGGAACATGGCGACCGCGAGCCGGTCCATGCCAAAGGCAACGCAGCCGGTGTGGGCTGGCTCGCCGTCGGCATCCTGGATTCCCCAGGTCGTGCCGAAATGCTCGCGGTGATAGTTGAAGCTCATGCAGGCCGTCGGCTGCTCTTCCGAGCGCAGCGGAATGAGGAGCTCGAACTTGAGCTGCTGCTGCTTCTGGCTGACCGCCTTCATCTGGCCGACGCGGCCGAAGAAGGGATCGCTGGCATAGTCGACACGGAAGGTCAGGCCGAGGTCGCGGGCGATCGCCTGTGCGCGCACCATCCAGCGCTCGCGGAAGTCGGCGACGTCGTCGGGGCTGCCGATACAGACATATTCGCGCATCCGGAACGATTGCAGCCGGTCGAGATGCTTCGACGGCTCGCGGCGGAAGCAATCCGCGGCAACGTCAAAACGCAGACCGCCCTTCGGCAAGGGCCCGCGGCTCGCCGCGATCGGATAGACCGGATAGCAGGCAGCAGGGGACAGCACGAGGTCGGCGGGCGACAGCGAGGTGGTCCAGTCGCCGCCGGCATCGAAACGGCTCACCGCGGCGTTGATCTCGCGCTCGGTCCCGTGCAGGCCGCAGACGCAGCCGAGCAGGTTCGGAAAGCTCTTGAGATAGCCCGATTTCTCCAGCTGAGCCCGGCTCATCACCGGCGGGAAGCGCATCACTTCGGTCCCGGTCTCGCGATGGCCCGTGATCAGCGCAGCCAGCTTCTCGACGACGCCTTCATAGAGCGCGGTGCGGGCATAGACGCCGTCGGCGCCCATGCGATGGAACAGCTTGTCGGCGAGATGATCGAGCGGATCAATCGTCTGCGGCGCGGTCGCCGGCGAATCGGGGAGGACGGCAATGTTCATGGATCAGTACCCTGCTATCTCAAAATTACTCTTGTCGGCTCAGTCGCCAAGCACTTAGTCACGAAGGCTTGCCGGCACGCCGCTCATCAGCGTCGGCGTCGCGGCATTGGCCAGAATGCGGTCGTTGTTGATCATGATCGGAGCCGACAGCACGTCGCGGAGGTGCCGGCCCATGGTGAACTCGCCGTCGTTGCGGTAGCCGGAGAGGCCCGCCGTGCGCATCGCATGCATCACGGTCTCGACCGCGAGCTCGGAGGCCTGCACCTTCAGAAGCGTGATCGAGGACTGGAAGTCGAGCGAGCCAAGAGCGCGCTCGTCATGCTCGGCGCGGGCGAAGGCATCGATATTGGCCGACAGCAGCGCGCGCAGTTTTGCCAGCGACATCTTGGCGGCGGTGAAATGCGCCGCGGCCGGCGGCATCTGGCCGCCGGAGCTGCGGGCTGCCTTGCGGATGAAGGCCTGCGCGCGGGTTACTGCTGCGGCGGCGATCCCGGCCCAGGCCGACGACCAGCACAGATGTGCGAACGGTGTCATGGTCTGGGCGTGGATCTTGTCGTAGGATTCCGGGAAGACGCGGTCGGCGGGGCAGTCGACCTTCAGCTCGAACCCGGTCGAGCAGGTGCCGCGCATTCCGAGCGTTTCCCAGCCGAGAGTCGGCTTCAGCGAGTAGTCGTCCTTGGCGAGTGCCAGCAGCACCTGGTCGGAGGCAGCGGCATCGGTGGCGCGGCGGGCGATGGTGACGAGGCCGTCGGCCTCGG
This sequence comes from Bradyrhizobium sp. LVM 105, assembly GCF_003957705.1. Classification (NCBI taxonomy): domain Bacteria; kingdom Pseudomonadati; phylum Pseudomonadota; class Alphaproteobacteria; order Hyphomicrobiales; family Nitrobacteraceae; genus Bradyrhizobium; species Bradyrhizobium sp. LVM 105. Next base: position 456,584 of record NZ_QZMV01000003.1, read on the forward strand.
CGCCGTAGGAAATCACGGTGGCATCGCGCACCAGCGAGATGGTGTCGCCGGCGTGGTCGACGGCGGCGGCGCTGGCGCGAATGTTGCCGCCATTCTGGCCTTCGGTGGTGGAGGAGGCGAGCAGCCACTGGTCGCGGGCGACCCGGCGCATCATGGTCTCCATCCAAGGGATGCCGTGGCCGTGCCTGATAACGCAGGCGACCTTGGTCTGGTGCATCGCGTAAATCATCGCAGTCGAGGCGCAGGCGCGCCCGAGCGTGTAGCAGATGTCGGTGACGTCGTAGATGGAGGCGCCGAAGCCGCCGAACTCGACCGGGATCATGACGCCGAGCAGCTTCTGCTCGCGGGCGACCTCGAAAGCCCTGTGCGGGAAACGGGCGTCGCGATCGACCCCATCGGCGTCGGCCGCCGCAGCAGCGGCGGTCCGGGCGGCGCGCTCGATCAGGGAGGGACCCTGCTCGAGGAAGCTCGCCTGCGCTTCGTCGACAGTGAGGATTGCTTCACGCACGTTCATACTCGTCCGCCTCCGGTTTGCCGTTCGGGATCGCCGGCATCATTGCGACGCCGCTGAAAGCGATCCTCCGGTCATCTTTGCTTATGAGACGAGGCTACGGATTTAATTCAAATTCGTCGATGAAATAGAGGGTAAACAAAGCCCAATTCCGGACGAACAGTTAAGGGCCGGTTGTTTGCATCACCGGATTTTCCGGCGTCGCGTTAGGACTCTGGAAAAAGCCTGGATTCCGGACAATCTGAGTCATCGTTTACTAAGAAACGCGAAGTATTGGTGACGCCCATTGCAGGACCGGCGAGCCGTGCCCATCGTAGCCGGCAGTTCGATCCGACTCGTTAGACAGATGGGAATTTGCCGATGCAGGCCTTCAATACCGACGTGCGCAATCGCATCATCAAGCTTGTGAAGGGCATCCTCGAACAGAATTCACTCACCGCAGACGTCACGTCTTCCGCCAAGCTCGTTGATGCCGGCCTGACCTCGATGGACATGGTCAATCTGATGCTCGGGGTCGAAGCCGAGTTCGACTTCACGATCCCGCAGTCGGAGATCACGCCGGAGAATTTCCAGTCCGTCGAGACCCTGGAGCGGATGGTGGCGACCCAGTTGCGGCTGGCGAACGCGGCTTAATTCGCGCCGATATCTCCCCGGGTCGTCCCTGCGTTTGCAGGGATGACACTGAATATGGGGTCCGCCCTCCTCACGACACCGCCATCCGCCTCCACCCCGTTCCAAAACCGCCGCAAAACTGGCATAGCTTAACCATGTCGCACGTGGCGGATGGGTGGAGCAGGCATGGCGCAGGCGGTATTGGGCATCATCGGCGGTTCAGGCATCTACGATCTGCCGGGTCTCGAGGATGCGCGCGAAGAGGTGATCAGGAGTCCCTGGGGCGAGCCGTCGGCCCCCTTGAGGCGCGGCAATATCGCCGGGCTGCCGATCGTGTTCCTGCCGCGGCACGACAAGGGCCATCGGCTGTCGCCCTCCGACATCAACTATCGCGCCAATATCGACGTGCTCAAGCGCGCCGGGGTCACCGACCTGATCTCGCTGTCGGCCTGCGGTTCGTTTAGAGAGGAACTTCCGCCCGGCACCTTCGTCCTCGTCGATCAGTTCGTCGACCGTACCCACAAGCGCGAGAGCTCGTTCTTCGGGCGGGGCTGCGTCGCGCATGTGTCGATGGCGCATCCGGTCTCGCCGCGGTTGCGTATCCACCTTGCGGCAGCGGCTGAAGCCGAGAATATCGCGATTGCGCGCGGTGGAACCTATGTCTGCATGGAAGGGCCGCAATTCTCCACCTATGCCGAGAGCATGACCTACAAGACGCTGGGCTATTCCGTGATCGGCATGACCAACATGCCCGAGGCGAAGCTCGCACGCGAGGCGGAGATCTGCTACGCCACGGTCGCGATGGTGACGGATTTCGATTGCTGGCATCCCGACCACGATGCCGTCACGGTGCAGGACATCATCCGCGTGTTGACGTCGAACGCCGACAAGGCGAAGGCGCTGGTGGCGCGGCTGGCGAAGGATCTTCCGCGCGAACATGAGCCGTGTCCGATCGGCTCGGACCGTGCGCTCGACACAGCGCTGATCACGGCGCCCGAGGCGCGCGATCCCGAGCTCCTCAAGAAGCTCGACGCGGTGGCGGGGCGCGTGCTGCGGGCGTGATACGAAAGGCAGAATGCCATGAAGGTCGACGGCAAGCATTTCCGCAGCATCTGGCGCGAACACGACGGCTGGTCGATCGGCGCGATCGATCAGCGCCGGCTGCCGCATGAGTTCGTCGTCGCCAAGCTGACCTCGTGCGAAGACGCGGCCGTTGCCATCCGCGACATGCTGGTACGTGGCGCGCCACTGATCGGTGCCACCGCGGCCTACGGCATGGCACTCGCAATGCGCGAGGATGCCTCCGACGCCGGTCTGAAGCATGCGTATGATACGCTCGTGGTGGCGCGGCCGACGGCGATCAATCTGAAATGGGCGCTCGACGAGATGCGTGCGACGCTCACGCCGATCGATCCCGTTGAAAGAGCCGAGGCCGCTTATGCGCGCGCCGACGAGATCGTCGAGCAGGATGTCGAGATCAATCGCGGCATCGCCGGCAACGGTCTGAAGCTGATCGAGGCGATCGCGGCGAAGAAGCCGGGCGAGACGGTCAACGTGCTGACCCATTGCAACGCCGGCTGGCTCGCCACCGTCGATTGGGGCACGGCGACGGCGCCGATCTATCTTGCGCACGAGCGCGGCATCAAGATCCACGTCTGGGTCGATGAGACGCGTCCGCGCAACCAGGGCGCCTCGCTCACCGCATGGGAGCTCGGCCATCACGGCGTGCCGCACACCGTGATCCCCGACAATACCGGCGGGCATCTGATGCAGCACGGCATGGTCGATCTCGCCATCGTCGGCACCGACCGCGTCGCCGCCAATGGCGACGTCTGCAACAAGATCGGTACCTATCTGAAGGCGCTCGCCGCGCACGACAACAACGTGCCGTTCTACGTCGCGCTGCCGTCGCCGACGATCGATTTCGCCGTCCATGACGGCATCCGCGACATCCCGATCGAGCAGCGCAGCGGCGTCGAGGTCACCGATATGACCGGCCGCACGGCCGATGGCCGGCTGGAGACGGTGCGGATCGTGCCGGAGGGTTCGCCGGTCGCGAACTACGCCTTCGACGTGACGCCGGCGCGTCTGGTCACAGGTCTCATCACCGAGCGCGGCGTGCTGAAGCCGGATCGTGCCGCGCTGGCGGCGGCATTTCCCGAGCGCATCGCGGCCGCGGCGGGATAGTCAATCTGACAGGCGGGATGCTCCCGCACCGTCATTGCGAGCGCAGCGAAGCAATCCAGAATCTCTGCGCGGAAACACCCTGGATTGCTTCGTCGCTGCGCTCCTCGCAATGACAGAGACTGACGCGCTACCCTAGCTTCAGCCCCGTCGCCTTCTCGAGCTCGGCGATCGCCTGTGCGCCGCTCGTTACCTTGATCGTGGTCATGCCCATGTCGCGCGCGGGCTTGAGGTTGACGCCGAGATCGTCGAGATAGACGCAGTGCTTCGGATCGACCTTCAATGTGTCTACCATCAGCGCGTAAATACGCGGGTCCGGCTTGCGCAGGCCGATCTTGGCGGATTCGATCACGTGGTCGAACAGCACCATCACCTCGGCAATGTAGAGCGAGCGCCCCGTCAGGCTGCCGATCGCATTGGCCGGGAGGTTGTTGGTGATGCAGCCGGTCTTGAATTGCGCCTTGATGCGCTTCAAGGCCTCGACCATCTCCGGGCGCAGGTCGCCCTGCAGCAGCGGCAGCACCTCGCGGCCACGCACCTCGGCGCCGAGCGCGCGAGATTCCTCGGCGAACAATTGATCGAACGTCTCGATATCGACCTCGGCCCGCTCGAACTTGGCCCAGGCGTTCTCCAGATGGTTGGCGGCATTGGTGCGCCGGATGATGTCGAGGGGCAGGCCGCGCGCCGTCTCGAACCGCGCGAATGCCTCGAAGGGCGAACTCGTCAGCACGCCGCCAAAATCAAAGATCACAGCCTCGATCGTCAATGTCATGCCCTCGTCAATTCCTTTCCAAGACGGCTAGCATGCGCTATCGGCAAGAGCCAGTCCGAAGCAATCTCCCGCTATCACCGATGCCGAAGCATGTTCCCATGAAGAAGCTTGCAACTCTCGTCATAGCTGCGCTGCTGACCGTCGGGCCAGCTCATGCCATCGTCGGCGGCGGCACGCCGCAGGCCGATGGTGTCGCGCGCGCAATCGTCACCATCGTCGGCTCGCGCGGCAATTTCTGCACCGGCAGCTTGATTGCGCCACGCGTTGTCCTGACCGTTGCGCACTGCGTGCAGCCAGGCGCGGACTACAAGGTGGTCGATCGTGGCGCCGACGGTGCGCCGCAATTGCTGAACGTGCGCGCGGTCGCGATCCATCCGAACTTCAACATGCAGGCGATGCAGTCGCACCGCGCCACCGCCGACGTGGCATTGCTGCAACTGGAAATTCCACTCAAGGGAAAATCCACGGTGACGGTCGGCATGCCGACCATTCCGATTCAGGTCGGCAGCCGTTTCGTCATCGCCGGCATCGGCGTCACCGTTCGCGGTGAAGGCAAGAGCGGCGGTACGACGCGTGTTGCCGCGCTTGTCGCCACAGGCCAGCCCGGCACGCTCCAGATCCGGCTGGTCGATCCCGTAACCAACGGCGTTCGCGAGGGAATCGGTGCCTGCACCGGCGATTCCGGCGGTCCCGTGTTCGAGGACAGGCCGAATGGTGCCGTTCTCGTCGGCCTCGTCAGCTGGTCCACAGGGCCGAACGGCGCCGCCGGTTGCGGCGGATTGACCGGCGTCACGCCGCTCACGCTCTATCGCGACTGGATCTTGCAGACCGCGCGGAGCTGGGGTGCGGCGCTGTGATTTGACCCGCACTTGATCTATGTCATTTTGTAGCGGAAGCGCGGCGAGCGAAACTGCCCGTCGCGGAGGAAACGCGCCGTCCGGTCAAGGGCGGCCACAAACAAGCAAGGCATAGAAATAACAATGAATGTCGCCGTTCGCAGTCATGCCACAACCAAGCAAGCTTCAGAGCATTTCGACGTGCTGATCGTCGGCGCCGGCATCTCCGGCATCGGCAGCGCCTATCACCTGACAAAGCAGCTTCCGGGGACGAGCTTCGTCATCCTGGAGACGCAGGCGAGCTTCGGCGGCACCTGGATCACGCATCGCTATCCCGGCATCCGCTCCGACAGCGATCTCCATACCTTCGGCTATCGCTTCAAGCCGTGGGTCGGACCGCCGATCGCGACCGCCGAAGAGATTCTCGCCTACATGAACGAGGTGATCGAAGAGAACGATCTTGCGAAGCACATCCGCTACAAGCACAAGATCAATTCCGCGAGCTGGTCGAGCGAGCAGAATCTCTGGACCGTCGAGGCGGTGACGACCGACACAGGCGAGTCCAGAACCTTTACCGCCAACTTCCTCTGGATGTGCCAGGGCTATTACCGCCATTCGGAAGGCTACACGCCGGAATGGAAGGGCATGGACCGTTTCAAGGGCCGCATCGTCCATCCCCAGACCTGGCCCGACGACATTGACCTCACGAACAAGAAAGTGGTCGTGATCGGTTCGGGTGCCACGGCGGCAACGCTGGTGCCGAACATCGCGGACAAATGCGCGCATGTCACCATGCTGCAGCGCTCGCCGACCTATTTCCGACTCGGCCGCAACGCCATCGAGATCGCGGAGGAGCTGCGCCGGCTTCAGGTCGACGAGGAGTGGATCCACGAGATCGTGCGGCGCAAGATCCTGTTCGAGCAGGATGCCTTCACCAAGCTCTGCGTATCCAAGCCCGAGCAGGTGAAGAAGGAGCTGATCGGCCAGATCAGCGCCGTGCTCGGTCCCGACTACGATGTCGAGACGCACTTCACGCCGACCTACCGGCCGTGGCGGCAGCGCATCGCCTTCGTGCCGGATGCCGACCTGTTCAAGGGCATTGCCGGCGGCAAGGCCTCTGTCGTCACCGACGAGATCGAGTGCTTCGTCGAGAACGGCATCCAGCTGAAATCGGGCAAGCTGCTCGAAGCCGAAATCATCGTGACCGCAACCGGCTTCAATCTCGCCGCGCTCGGCGACATCGCTTTCGAGATCGACGGCAAGCCGCTCGCCTTCGGCGACACCGTCACCTATCGCGGCATGATGTTCACGGGCGTTCCGAACATGGTCTGGGTGTTCGGCTATTTCCGCGCCAGCTGGACGCTGCGCGTCGACCTCGTCGCCGATTTCGTCTGCCGGCTGCTCGGTCACATGAAGGCGAAGGGCGCCAGGAAGGTCGAGGTGAAACTGCGCCCCGAAGACCACAACATGCCGATCCTGCCCTGGATCGATCCGGAAAACTTCAACCCCGGCTACATGATGCGCAACATGGGCCTGTTGCCCAAGCGCGGCGACAAGCCGGAATGGCAGCACAGCCAGGATTACTGGACCGAGAAGGACGAGATTCCGAAGACGGATCTGGACGACAAGGCGTTTGTGTACGGGTGAGTGGGGAGGAGGCGGCCATTGCGGCGGACGCGCTCGCCACACACTCCACTGTTGTCCCGGGGTGCGAAGCGAACCCGGGACCCATAACCACAGGGAGTGATTATGGCGCGAGCTGACCACTCCGAGTCCTCGCCAAACGTCTCCCTGTGGTTATGGATCCCGGATCTGCGCTGCGCTTGTCCGGGACGACGCCGGTTGTTGGGTCGGTGGCGTGTCAACTCACGCTCACGAATTCCGCCTCGTCGCATTCGCCGCAATTGCTGCGGCGGCGGTCCGGTTCTCCACGCCGAGCTTGGCGTAGATCTGCTCCAGATGCTTGTCGACCGTGCGCGGGCTGAGACCCAAAATCTGCGCGATGTCGCGGTTGGTCTTGCCCTTGCTGAGCCAGGCGAGCACCTCGCCCTCGCGGGTGGTGAGGCCGAGCTCGCTGGTGAATTCGGGAGGCAGTGCGGTGCCGGACTCCCTGGAGAGCCGCAGCAGAAACTCGTTCGGCGCCGTTTCGCCCATGTAGTAGAGCCGGAGTTGCGGATTGTCGGGTAACGAGGTCGCCTGCGACTTCGAGCTGCCCTTGGCCTTGGCCTGCTCCAGCCATTGCAGCAGCAATGGCGACAGGACGAAATCGTCGGCCTGCGCGCCCTGATGGTCGGACATCAGCTTTTGCGCCTGCGGCGTCGCCCACAGCACGTTGCCCTGGAGGTTGACCGCGAACAGGAAGCGGCCGGAGACGTCGAGCGCGGCGCGCGCGCTCTGCGTCAGCCGGGCATTGCCGAGATGGACGCGAATGCGCGCCAGCATCTCCTCGATCACGATCGGCTTGGTCACGTAGTCGACGCCGCCGGCCTCGAGCCCGCGCACGATGTGCTCGGTTTCGGCGAGGCCCGTCATGAAGATGACAGGGACATTGGCAAGGTCCGCGTCGCGCTTGAGCCGGCGGCAGGTCTCGAAGCCGTCGATGCCGGGCATCACGGCATCGAGCAGCACGATGTCGGGCGTGATCTGGTCGACGATACGCATCGCGGCTGCGCCGTCGAGCGCCACCATCACCGTCATGCCGGCGCCGTCGAGCGCATCGGTCAGCAGCCGCAGCGTCTCCGGAGAGTCATCGACAACGAGCGCGACGTCGCGCTTCTTCGGTTCAATGCTCATGCGCATGCAATGTCTTCAATGTGTCCATGTACTGATCGAGATCGAAGCGGTCGACCAGCGACCGCATCTGTGCGACGAAGTCGGCATGCTCGGGATGCTCGCTGCCGATCTCGTCCAGCTTCAACTGGATGCCCTTGACGTAGCCGATCTGGCCGAGCCCGATCAGCGCCTCGATGTGCCGCGCCGGCGGCCTTGATCCGGTCTCGGGACGCCAGAACGGCACCGCGATCTCGTCCGAGCCGTATTGCCATTCGATCTTGAGCAGGTGGCGGATCGTCTCCAGGAGACGGGGGATGTCGATCGGCTTCATCAGATAGCCGTCGTGGAAGGGCTGCGCCAGCGGGGTGCCGTGGGCCTCCAGCGCGCTTGCCGACACCATGAGGATGCGCGCCTGGTGATGGCCGCTCGCGCGCAAGGCCTCCGCGACGGCCCAGCCGTCCATGGCCGGCATCGTGATGTCGAGCAGGAACAGATCGGGCCGGCAATGCTGTGCCAGCGCGAGGCAGCCGGGCCCATCGGGGGCGCTGAGCAGGATGAAACCGAGCGGCGTCAGCACCTCGCGCAGCAGGTCGCGATGGACGGGATCGTCGTCGGTGACGAGGATGGTCTTGCGCGCGCCGTGATAGCCGGAGACCGGCGCCTCCACCGGCGCGATGCGCTGCGGATTGGTGACCTCAGAGAGCAGGATCTTGACCTTGAAGGTCGAACCGGTGCCCACCGTGCTCGTCACCTTGATATCGCCGCCCATCACCCCGGCCAGCAGGCGGCTGATGGTCAGGCCGAGCCCGGTGCCGGTCTGCGGTTGCGAGACGCCGAGCGCGCCGCGTTCGAAGGGCGCGAAGATGCGTTCGAGGTCGTCGGCGCGGATGCCCGGGCCGGTGTCGATCACTTCGAACTCGGCGACGGGGCTGCGATAGTGCACGACGAACTGCACGCTGCCGCTCTGGGTGAACTTGATGGCGTTGGAGAGCAGATTGATCAACACCTGGCGCAGCCGCTTCTCGTCGGCGTAGACCACCAGCGGCAGGTATGGCGGCCGCCGGAACACGAAGTCGATGCCCTTGGCCGCGGCCTGCAAGCGGAACATGCCGACGAGCTGATCGAGGAATTCGCCGAGGCGCACCTCGTCGCGCGACAGATACAGCCGCCCTGCCTCGATCTTGGAGATGTCCAGAATGCCGTCGATCAGGCCGGAGAGGTGGTCGGCGCTGCGGCGGACGACGCGGACCTGGTCGCGCGGCTTGGTGCTCAGCGTCGCATCCTGCTCCAGCAGCTGGGCGTAGCCGCTGATCGCGTTCAGCGGCGAGCGCAGCTCGTGGCTCAGGCCCACCACATAGCGGCTCTTGGCGAGGTTGGCGGATTCGGCCACTTCCTTGGCGCGCTGGAGCTCGGCGTCGGTGCGCTTGTGCGCGTCGATCTCCTGGATCAGCAGCGTCGTCTGCCGCCGTGTCTCGGCTTCGGCCGCGCGGCGGCTCTGCTGCGCCAGCACGAACAGCCAGGCCACCACGCCGATGATGATGCTGAGCGAGAAGAACACCTTCCACAGCACCTCGGAGACGAGCGTGTTCTCGCCATGCACGCTCGCCGACGTCTGCAGATAGATCAGCCCGAGCACCAGCGCGACGAGGCCCGCGGAGACCACGAACACGCCGATATAGTGGCCGAGCTGCGAGTTGATCCGCGCATAGAGCGGCTGCGGCATCAGCTTGCCCAGCGTCTCCGACACCTGCGCCTGGATCCGCGCGTGCGGCTTGCAGAGATCGTGACAGCGCGCGTCCAGCGAACAGCACAGGGAGCAGATCGGCCCGGCGTAAGCGGGGCAGGAGGCCATGTCCTCCGGCTCGAACGCGTGTTCGCAGATGCAGCACTGGATCGACTCGAGGTTCTGCCAGCTCCGCTTCGGCTTGCGTGCGATGTAGTACTTGCCGTCCGTCGCCCAGGCAATCAACGGTGCCGCGATGAAGGCAACCGCCAACGCGATGAAGGCCGACAGCGCCTTCGCGGTGGGCCCGAACAGGCCGTAAAAGGCGCTGATCGAGACGATGGTCGCGATCGTCATCGCGCCCACGCCGACCGGATTGACGTCGTAGAGATGCGCGCGCTTGAATTCGATCTGCGGCGGCCGCAATCCGAGCGGCTTGTTGACGATAAGATCGGCGACCAGCGCGCCGACCCAGGCGATCGCGACGTTCGAATACAGAGCCAGCGTCTGCTCCAGGGCCTTGTAGACCCCGATCTCCATCAACAGCAGCGCCACGATGACGTTGAAGACCAGCCAGACGACGCGGCCGGGATGGCTGTGGGTCAGACGCGAGAAGAAGTTCGACCAGGCGATCGAGCCGGCATAGGCGTTGGTGACGTTGATCTTGACCTGCGACAGGATCACGAACGTTCCGGTCAAGGCCAGCGCAAGATCGGGCTGCGACAGCACGTAGCGGAACGCTTCGAGATACATGTGCGCCGGCTCGGCGGCCTCCTCGGGCGGCACCCCGTGGCTGAGCGCGAAGAAGGCGAGGAACGAACCCGCCAGCAGCTTCAGCGCGCCCAGCACGATCCAGCCGGGACCTGCGCTCATTAGCGCCATCCACCAGGAGGCCCTGGACGCGCGGCGATCGCGCGGCAGGAAGCGCAGGAAGTCGACCTGCTCGCCGATCTGCGCCACCAGCGAAAACACGACCGAGGCCGCGACACCGAACAGCAGCAGATCGAAATGTCCGTCGAGATCGCCGTGCTCGCCGGAAAACTTGTGCCATTCCGTGAAGGAGTGCGGGTTGTGCCAGGCGATCGCCGCGAACGGGATGATGTGCAGCACGATCCACAGCGGCTGCGTCCACAATTGGAAGCGGCTGATCAGCGTGATGCCGTAAGCGACCAGCGGGATGATGACGACGGCGCTGATGAGGTAGCCGACCGGCCGCGGAATCCCGAAGCACATTTCGAGCGCGGACGCGAGGATCACCGCCTCGATCGCGAAGAAGATGAAGGTGAAGGACGCGTAGATCAGCGAGGTGACGGTCGAGCCGATGTAGCCGAAACCGGCGCCGCGCGTCAGCAGGTCGATGTCGATGCCGCATTTGGCGGCATAATAGGCGATCGGAACCCCGCAGCAGAAGATGATGAGGGAAACCACGAGAATGGCGGCGGTGGCGTTGGTGACGCCGTAGTTCAGGGTGATGGTGCCGCCGATCGCCTCCATCGCCAGAAACGAGATCGCGCCCAGCGCAGTGTTGGCGACCCGGGCGGCGGACCAGCGGCGTGCGCTCTTGGCCGTGAAGCGCAGCGCGTAGTCTTCCAGCGTCTGGTTGGCGACCCATTGGTTGTACTGGCGCCTGACGCGGTCTATTCGCTGCCGCCCTGCCACGCTCTACCCCACTCCCGATACGGACCCAGAGCCCTCGCAAATTCCGTACCAAAAGCCTACGTCGGCATTTTGCGGTGCAGTATACGCGATCTTGCGTATGCTTCCGCCGCCCAGATCCGCGCCATCCTCACGGCACCAATCGCGTGTTCTCGAACAAAAAGTGGGGTGCTCATGTCGGACGAAGGAAACAAGGGCCTGTTGTCGCCGTTTCGGCGCAAGTTATTGATGGGAATGGCCGCCGTGCCGGCCATGACGATGCTGCCGCGGGGGGCATTTGCCCAGGCCCCGGCGACCTCGGCGGTCAACACCACGGGTCTTGCGGTCACCGACACCGAGGTGACGGTCGGCATCCTGCATTCGGCGACCGGCACCATGGCGATCTCCGAGACCGGCTCGATCCAGGCCGAAAAGCTCGCCATCGAGCAGATCAACGCGGCGGGCGGCGTGCTCGGCCGCAAGATCAAGTTTATCCAGGAGGACGGCGCATCGGACTGGCCGACCTTCGCCGAGAAGGCGAAGAAGCTCCTCGTCAACGACAAGGTTGCGGCGATCATGGGTTGCTGGACCTCGGCCTCCCGCAAGGCGGTGCTGCCGGTCGTCGAGCAGTATAACGGCATGCTCTACTACCCGACCTTCTACGAAGGCCTCGAGCAATCCAAGAACGTGATCTACACTGGCCAGGAAGCGACGCAGCAGATTCTCGCCGGCCTCAACTGGATCGCCAAGGAGAAGGGCGCCAAGTCGTTCTTCTTCATCGGCTCGGATTACATCTGGCCGCGTACCTCGAACAAGATCGCGCGCAAGCACGTCGAAAACGTGCTCAAGGGCAAGGTCGTCGGCGAGGAATATTATGCGCTGGGCTCGACGCAGTTCAACTCGGTCATCAACAAGATCAAGCTGACCAAGCCGGACGTGATCTTCACCGACGTCGTCGGCGGCTCGAACGTCGCGTTCTACAAGCAGCTCAAGGCGGCCGGCATCGATCTCTCCAAGCAGGCGCTGCTGACGATCTCGGTGACCGAAGATGAAATCGACGGCATCGGCGGCGAGAACATTGCGGGCGCCTATGCCTGTATGAAGTATTTCCAGTCGCTCGACAACGCGAACAACAAGGCTTTCGTCTCGGCCTTCAAGAAGATGTGGGGCGAGAAGACTGTCATCGGAGACGTCACCCAGGCTGCCTATCTCGGCCCGTGGCTGTGGAAGCTGACGGTCGAGAAGGCCGGCTCCTTCGACGTCGACAAGATCGCTACGGCTTCTACGGGTGTCGAGTTCAAGGGCGCGCCGGAAGGCTATGTGCGCATCCACGAGAACCATCACCTCTGGTCGAAGACCCGGGTGGGGCGCGCCAAGCTCGATGGCCAGTTCGAGTTGATCTACGAGACCGCCGATCTCGTCGAGCCGGATCCGTTCCCCAAGGGCTATCAGTAAGAGCCGCGGCGTCCGCCGCTGTTTCCCCAGAAGGCAAACCGCTCCCTGGCGTGGATTGCAAGTCCATGCCCAAGACCCCGCGTCGCGACACTGCATCGCGACGCGGGACCCTTATCCCCGACGGAGGACATCGATGTTCGGCGACTACTCGCTTGGTGATCTCGGCTCTATCTTCGTCATGCAGGGCTTTGCCGGGCTGATCCTGTTCTCGGTCTACGTCCTGATGGCGCTCGGGCTTGCCATCATCTTCGGCCAGATGGGCGTCATCAACATGGCCCATGGCGAGTTCATGATCCTCGGGGCCTACGTCACCTGGATGACCTCCAATCTCTTCCAGGCGTATTTGCCGGGTCTGTTCGCCGGCTACTTCTTCCTCGCTATGATCCTCGCCTTCCTCGCCTCCGGTGCGCTGGGGATGGTGGTAGAGTGGGGGCTGATACGGCACCTTTACAAGCGCCCGCTGGATACGCTGCTGGCGACCTGGGGCCTCAGCCTGATGCTGCAGCAGGCCTATCGTTCCGTGTTCGGCGCGCGCGAGGTCGGCGTCGAGCTGCCGCAGTGGATGCTGGGTTCGCTGCGCGTCACCGACAGCATTGAGGTGCCGATCAACGGCGTCTTCGTGATGTGTCTCACCGTGCTGATCACCATCGCAGTCGCCTACGTTCTCTATATGTCGCGCTGGGGCCGCCAGGTGCGCGCGGTCGTGCAGAACCGCATCATGGCCGGCGCGGTCGGCATCAACACCGAGAAGGTTGACCGCTACACCTTCGGGCTCGGCTGCGGCATCGCGGGCGTCGCCGGCAGCGCCTTCACCATGATCGGCTCGACCGGACCGACCTCCGGTCAGCTCTACATCGTCGATACGTTCCTGGTCGTGGTGTTCGGCGGCGCCGCCAGCCTGCTCGGCACCATCGCCTCCGCCTTCTCGATCTCGCAGACGCAATCGACGCTCGAATTCTTCATGTCGGGCTCGATGGCCAAGGTGCTCACGCTGCTCGCGGTCGTCGGCATCCTGATGCTGCGACCGCAGGGTCTCTTCGCCCTCAAGGTTCGCAAATAACGAGAAGCAGGCAAGTCATGATCATCAACTCACGCTTCTTCAACCGATCCGAACTGATGGGCTTCATTGCGCTTGCCGCCGTGCTGTTCGTGATCCTGCCGCTGACGCTGGACGTATTCCGCCTCAATCTGGTCGCGAAATACCTGACCTACGCCTTTGTCGCACTCGGCCTCGTGCTGTGCTGGGGCTATGGCGGCATCCTGAGCCTGGGGCAGGGCGTCTTCTTTGGCCTCGGCGGCTATTGCATGGCGATGTTCCTCAAGCTCGAGGCCTCCAGCGTCGAGAACACCAAGATCCAGTCGACGCCCGGCATCCCCGATTTCATGGACTGGAATCAGATCACGTCACTGCCGCTGTTCTGGCAGCCGTTCCACAGCCTCACCTTCACCATCCTCGCCATCATCCTGGTCCCCGGCCTGTTCGCCCTGATCATCGGCACCGCGATGTTCAAGCGCCGCGTCGGCGGCACCTATTTCGCGATCATCACCCAGGCCGTGGCCGCCATCCTCACCATCCTGATCGTCGGGCAGCAGGGCTATACCGGCGGCATCAACGGCATGACCGATCTGCGCACGCTCAAGGGCTGGGATATCCGGCCCGACCACGCCAAGATCATCCTGTACTTCGTCGAAGTGGTGCTGCTGTTCGCCTGCATCGGCATCGCGCAGTTCATCCGCCTGACCAAGCTCGGCCGCATCCTGGTGGCGATGCGCGAGCAGGAGGACCGCGTCCGCTTCTCCGGCTACAGCGTCGCCAATTTCAAGATCTTCGCCTTCTGCATGGCGGCGGTCTTCGCCGCGATCGGCGGCGCCATGTTCGCGCTCAATGTCGGTTTCATGTCGCCGTCCTTCGTCGGCATCGTGCCGTCGATCGAGATGGTGATCTACACCGCGGTCGGCGGGCGCATGTCGATCTTCGGCGCGATCTGGGGCGCCATCCTGGTGAATTTCGCCAAGACGAGCCTGTCCGAATCCTTTCCGCAACTCTGGCTATTCGGCCTCGGCGCGTTGTTCATCGCGGTCGTGCTCGCCTTCCCCAATGGTCTGTCCGGACTCTGGGCCGACTACGTGCAGCCGCGCATCGATCGGCTGTTCGCCTCGCGCAAGGCGAAGCCGGGCTGGAACGACAATTCGGTCGCCGACGGCGCGCCAGCAGAGTGAGGGAGGCCATCATGCTCATCGGACATCACGATGCCGATGCCACGCCGGCAGTGAGGAGATAGATCATGCTCATCGGTCATCACGATGCCGATGCCACGCTGGCAGTGAGGAGATAGATCATGCTCATCGGTCATCAGCCGAAGGACTTCCTGCTCGCCGTCTCCGGCCTGACCGTCTCGTTCGACGGATTCAAGGCGGTCAACGATCTCTCCTTCTATGTCGAGGAGAACGAGATTCGCGTCATCATCGGTCCCAACGGTGCCGGCAAGACCACGGTGCTCGACCTGATCTGCGGCAAGACCAAGGCGACCTCGGGCTCGATTCAGTTTCGTGGCAAGGAGCTCACGAAGATGAAGGAGAACGAGATCGTGCAGACCGGCGTCGGACGCAAGTTCCAGACGCCGTCGGTGTTCGAGGATCTCACCGTGTTCGAGAACCTCGAGATCTCATTCCCCCGCGGCCGCAGCGTGTTCGGCTCGCTGACCTTTCAGCGCGACCAGCTGGTGAAGGACAGGGTCGAGGAGATCGCGGAGATGATCTTCCTCAAGGACAAGCTCAACACCTATGCCGACGAGCTCAGCCACGGCCAGAAGCAGTGGCTCGAGATCGGCATGCTGCTGATCCAGGACCCCGACCTCCTGATGCTCGATGAGCCCGTCGCCGGGATGAGTGTGTCCGAGCGCGCCAAGACCGCCGAATTGCTCAACCGCATCATCAAGAACCGCTCGGTGCTGGTGATCGAGCACGACATGAAGTTCGTCGAGGACATCGCGCACAAGGTGACCGTGCTGCACCAGGGCCAGATCCTCTCCGAGGGCACCATGGAGAAGGTGAAGAACGATCCCAAGGTCGTCGAAGTCTATCTGGGGCACTGAGCGATGGCGAAGGTGAGTGAAACAGTTGCGGCTCGAGCGGTGCACCTCTCCCCTTGTGGGAGAGGTCGGATCGCATCGCCGGATGCGATCCGGGTGAGGGGTGTCTCTCCGCGCGTCAAACTGCCTCGTGCATCCGCGGATGCAGACCCCTCATCCGTCGCGGACTGCGTCCGCGCCACCTTCTCCCACAAGGGAAGAAGGAAGGCGTTCGTGCCTCACCATTCACTCTGAATCAGGAACACGCTGATGCTGGCAATTTCCGATCTCCATGTTGCCTATGGCCAGAGCGAGGTGCTGCACGGGCTCAACGTCAAGGTCGCGCCCAACGAGATCGTGGCGATCATGGGCCGCAACGGCATGGGCAAGACCACGCTGATGAAGTCGCTGATGGGCATCCTGCCCGCGAGACGCGGCTCGGTGACCATGGACGGCGCCGAGCTCGGCAGCCTCAAGAGCTACGAGCGCGTCGCCAAGGGCCTCGCTTACGTGCCGCAGGGCCGCATGATCTTCTCGACCATGACGGTGAAGGAGAACATCGAGACCGGCCTCGTCGTCTCCGGTGGCTCCGAGGTGCCGGGCGACATCTACGAATTGTTCCCCGTGCTGCTGGAAATGAAGGGCCGTCGCGGCGGCAACTTGTCCGGCGGCCAGCAGCAGCAGCTCGCGATCGCGCGCGCGCTCGCAACCAAGCCGAAGGTTCTGCTGCTGGACGAGCCGACCGAAGGCATCCAGCCGTCGATCATCAAGGAGATGGCGCGCACCCTGAAGCGCATCCGCGACGAAAAGGGGCTCTCCATCGTCGTGTCCGAGCAGGTCCTGAGCTTCGCGCTCGATATCGCCGACCGCGTTCTGGTGATCGAGAACGGCGAGATCGTGCGTGACGATCCGCGCGATGCCGTCGATGCCGCGCAAGTCTCGAAATATCTGTCCGTCTAACCAACCGTAGTCAAAGGGGAGCATCTCGATGCCAGAGACACTGATCAAGGTCGATCTCACCAAATCGGCCTATGAAAATGACATGGTGCACAACCGCTGGCACCCCGACATCCCGATCGTGGCCTGGGTCAATCCCGGCGACGATTTCATCATCGAGACCTACGACTGGACCGGCGGCTTCATCAAGAACAACGATTCCGCCGACGACGTGCGCGACATCGATCTGTCGATCGTGCACTTCCTCTCCGGCCCGATCGGCGTCAAGGGCGCCGAGCCGGGCGACCTGCTCGTCGTCGATCTGCTCGACGTCGGTCCGCTTAAGGAGAGCCTGTGGGGCTTCAACGGCTTCTTCTCCAAACAGAACGGCGGCGGCTTCCTCACCGACCATTTCCCGCTGGCGCAGAAGTCGATCTGGGACATCAAGGGCCTCTACACCTCGTCGCGCCACGTGCCCGGCGTGAACTTCGCAGGTCTCATCCATCCCGGCCTGATCGGCTGTCTGCCCGATCCCAAGATGCTGGACACCTGGAACAAGCGCGAGGCCGAGCTGATCTCGACCAACCCGACCCGTGTGCCTGGCCTTGCCAACCCGCCGTTCGCGCCGACCGCCCATGGCGGCCGCGCCAAGGGCGACGTCAAGGCCAAGATCGGCGCCGAAGGAGCACGCACCGTGCCGCCGCGCGAGCATGGCGGCAATTGCGACATCAAGGATCTCTCGCGCGGTTCCAAGATCTACTTCCCGGTCTATGTGCCTGGCGCCGGTCTTTCGATGGGCGATCTGCACTTCAGCCAGGGCGATGGCGAGATCACCTTCTGCGGCGCCATCGAAATGGCCGGCTGGCTGCACCTGAAGGTGGAAGTGATCAAGGACGGCATGTCGAAGTACGGCATCAAGAACCCGATCTTCAAGCCGTCGCCGATCACGCCGAACTACAAGGACTATCTGATCTTCGAAGGCATCTCGGTCGACGAGGCCGGCAAGCAGCACTATCTCGACGTTCACATCGCCTATCGTCAGGCCTGCCTCAACGCGATCGAGTATCTGAAGAAGTTCGGATACTCAGGCGCCCAGGCCTATTCGATCCTCGGCACCGCGCCGTGCCAGGGCCATATCTCCGGCGTGGTCGACGTACCCAATGCCTGCGCCACGCTATGGCTGCCGACGGAGATCTTCGACTTCGACGTGATGCCGTCGGCGGCCGGACCCATCAAGCACATCACCGGCGATATCCAGATGCCGATCTCGCCGGACAAGTGACGCTTGCGCTCCCTCTCCCCGTTCTTACGGGGAGAGGGTTGGGACGAGGGGCTATCTCCGCCTGAACGATGACAGTGAGTTTGCGGAAACTCCGTCCTCACCCGGAACGCATCTTGCGATGCGTTCCGACCTCCCCACGCAAGCGGGGCGAGGTGAAGCGGACGCTCCGCCATGACCGAACGCGAAGGGGTACACGATGCCGGTCTACGAATATCTCTGTGACGACTGCGGTCCGTTCAAGGACCTGCGCCCGATGGCGGAATGCGACGATCCGCAAAGCTGTCCGCACTGCGAGACCATGGCGCCGCGGGTGATTCTGACCGCCCCGAATTTCTTCTGCATGCCGGCCGACAAGCGCAAGGCGCATGCCGTCAACGAGCGCAGCTCGCACGCACCGCAGACGCTGGCGCAATACAAGGCCTCGCACGGCCCCGGCTGCGGCTGCTGCTCGTCGGGCAAGACGGTGAAGGACAAGGGCTCGTCGGACAAGAAGAAGCCGGCGCGGCTGATGACCAAGTCCGGAAGCGGCGCCAAGGGTTTTCCGACGGCGCGGCCCTGGATGATCAGCCACTAACGCTACACGCCAGCATCAAACAGATAAGGTACAGGAGCTCTCAACATGCTTCACGGTGACATCTCCAGCAGTAACGACACGGTCGGCGTCGCGGTCGTCAATTACAAAATGCCCCGCCTGCACACCAAGGCCGAGGTGCTCGAGAACGCCCGCAAGATCGCCGACATGATCGTCGGCATGAAGGTCGGACTGCCCGGCATGGACCTCGTGATTTTCCCGGAATATTCCACGCAAGGCATCATGTACGACTCCAAGGAGATGTACGAGACAGCCTCGGTCGTGCCGGGCGAGGAAACCGCGATCTTCGCCGAGGCCTGCCGCAAGGCCAAGGTCTGGGGCGTGTTCTCGCTGACCGGTGAGCGCCACGAGGAGCATCCGCACAAGGCGCCCTACAACACCCTGATCCTGATGAACGACAAGGGCGAGATCGTGCAGAAGTACCGCAAGATCATGCCATGGGTGCCGATCGAGGGCTGGTATCCCGGCAATTGCACCTATGTCTCCGAGGGGCCGAAGGGACTCAAGGTCAGCCTGATCATCTGCGACGACGGCAATTATCCGGAGATCTGGCGCGACTGCGCCATGAAGGGCGCCGAGCTGATCGTGCGTTGCCAGGGCTACATGTACCCGGCCAAGGAGCAGCAGGTCATGATCTCCAAGGCGATGGCATGGGCCAACAACGTCTATGTCGCGGTCGCCAATGCCGCCGGCTTCGACGGCGTCTATTCCTATTTCGGCCATTCCGCGATCATCGGCTTCGACGGCCGCACGCTCGGCGAATGCGGCGAGGAGGATTACGGCATCCAATACGCGCAGCTTTCGAAACACCTGATCCGCGACGCGCGCCGCAACGGCCAGTCGCAGAACCATCTCTACAAGCTGGTCCACCGCGGTTACACCGGCATGATCAATTCCGGCGACAGCCCGCGCGGCGTCGCGGCGTGCCCGTATGATTTCTACAAGAACTGGATCAGGGATCCCGAAGGAGCGCGCGACATGGTCGAGGCGATGACCCGCGCGACGCCGGGGACCGATGAGTGTCCGATCGACGGCATCCCGAATGAGGCGGCGGCGTCCAACTACTAGATCAGCGCTTCTGCTGTGTAGGCTTGCGCGGCGGGCGCGGAGTGGCGGCGGGTGTGGGTGTCCCGCTCATCTTGTTGGCGGCTTCGCTGACATCGAGCAGTGAGCGACGGATGTCCTCGAGATAGCCCGCCGACTTCTTCTTCATGGTGTCGGCAAGCTCGTGGAGTCCCTTGATCTTCTCGAACAGCTCGTCGGCCTTGCCGTCGACGAAGCCGGGCACGACGCCCTCGATCTTCGTGACCGCCTTGTCGAAGCCCGCGAAGGCGCTGTCGACCTTGGCCATGACGGAATCGATCTCGGTGCCTTTGCTCCGCAGATCGGCGGTATAATTTTCGAACGTGCTCAGACCCTCCTTGATTGCGGGGGCGTTGCTGACGATCGTGCGGTCGACACTATGCAGGGTCTCGACGATAGTTTCGGCGTCGCTGAGGTCGGCGGTCAGGACGGGGACGCCGTCCGAGTCCAGCGGCACCGGTGGCGCGGAGGGAGCGCCCCCGATCAGCGAGATCGCAGCGACGCCGGTGAGGCCCTGGAACTCGATGCCCGCCACAGTGTCCTTGCGGATCGGCGCGGTATTGTCGAGCATCACCAGCGCCACGATCCGGCGCGGACTCTCCAGCTTGATCGAGCGGATCTGGCCGGCCGGCACACCGTCGAAATTGACCGGGCCGCCGCGGCGCAGGCCGCTGGCGGAGCCACCCTCGAACACCACCCGCAACTGGCTGCGGCTCTGGATGGTGCGCCATTTCTGCACGCCGAGCACGCCGCCGAACGCCACGGCGATCACCGCCAGCGTCGCCGTTCCGATCACCAGATTGCTCGCACGTGCCATATGGGGACGGTTTTACGGCCAAAACGGGGAAGTTGGAAGCAGCCCGCAATGTAAGGAGGGCGGGTTAGCGAAGCGTAACCCGCCGCCTTTCTTCGCTCTAATGTCCAGCCGCACGCTTTGCCGCAGCATTGTTCAGCACGATCAGGGCATCGACGGCCACGCCGGTCCTGGTGTTGATCAGGAACGGGTTGACGTCGATCGAGGCGATCCGGTCGCCGGCATCCGCGATCAAATTGGACAGGCCGACCAGCGCCTTCACCGCGGAGGCTTCGTGCAGGGCCGGCTTGCCGCGATAGCCGCGCATCTTGATGCCGGCCTTGGTGCGGCCGATCAGGAGCCGCGCCTCGGCCTCGTCCAGGGGCGCGCCGGCGAGCGCGACGTCCTTCATCAGCTCGATGTCGATGCCGCCGGTGCCGAACAGCACGACAGGCCCCATCTCGGCATCGAGCGAGGCGCCGACCACGAGCTCGAGCTCGGCCTTGACCTGCTGCGCGATCAGGATGCCGTCGAGCCTCGGCTTGCCTTTCAACCTGCTCACCCGAGCCGTGATATCGGCGAACGCCTTCTTCACCTCGGCCGCGCTGTTCAGGTTCAACACCACGCCGCCGATGTCGGACTTGTGCAGGATCTCCGCGCTGACGACCTTGGCCACGACCGGAAAGCCGATCTGCTTGGCGATCTCTACGGCTTTCGTCGCGGTCTGTGCGATCGCCTCCTTCGAGATCGGAATGCCATACGCCTTCAGAAGCTTCTTCGAGGCGATCTCGTCGAGCGCGGCGCCGCTTGCAGATCTCAGCGCCTTCTCCAGCACGGCGCGCGCGGCGGGCTTCGAGCTCGAGACGAGGTCGGGCACCTCCTTGCGCAGCCTGGCGTAGGCGAGCAGCGACTTGATCGCGGTCACCGCCCGGTCCATGCCCTGCATGACCGCGAGATGCGGCAGCGACTTGCGCAAGGATTTGGTGAACTCGGTGAAGCCGATCGACATCGCGCTGATGTAGATCACCGGCTTGCCGGCCTTGCCCGCCATCTCGTCGACGATGCGCAAATTGCGCTCCCGCAGCTCGTGCGGCGCCTTCGGCAGCTCGGCATCGACAATGACGATGTCGATATCGGGATCGTCGATCATCAGCTTGATCGACTTCATATAGACGGAGGGATCGACGACCGCGGCAAAGCCGGCATCGAGCGGATTGCCGACGATCGAGCCCGGTCCGAGCATCTTCGCCAGCTCCGAGCTGACATGCGCGCTCAGCGGCGCGAACTTCAGGCCTTCTGCGTCAAAGGCGTCGATCAGCATGCCGCGTTTGCCGCCCGACAGCGTGACGGCGGCGAGCCGGTCGCCCTTGGGCACGGCCGCGTGGACGAAGCATTCGGTGGTCTCGATCAACTCGTCGAGCCCACCGACCCGGATCACGCCTTCGCGCGTTGCAACGGCGTCGAACGTCTCGATCGAGCCCGCGAGCGCGCCGGTGTGCGCCATCGCCGCAGCGCGGCCGCCTTCTGAGGCGCCGAGCTTGAGCGCGATCACGGGCTTGCTGGCGGCGCGCGCCGCCTTGCAGGCGTCGCGGAACGACCTGGTGTTGCGTACGCCTTCGAGATAGACGACGATCACCTTGACGCTCGGATCCTCGGCGAAATAGCGCATCAGGTCCGGCGTCTCGAGTCCGGTTTCATTGCCGGTTGTCACCATGTAGCCGACGCCGACGCCGCGATCCTCCAGCGCCTGACGGATCGCCATGACGATCGCACCGGACTGTCCGGCGATCGCCACCGCGCCCTGCTCCATGGTCACGACACGGTCATCGATGTTGGTGAAGAGCCTTTCGCCGGCACTCAGATTGCCGAGGCAGTTCGGCCCCGTGACCGCAAGTCCTGTCTCGCGCACGGCCGCCTGCAATTCGGCGGCGAGCTTTTGGCTTTCCTCGTCCTGCAGCTCGCTGAAGCCGGAGGTGACGATAGTGGCCGAGCGCGCGCCGGCCGCCGCGGCGTCGCGGATCACCTGTACGGCGAAACGCGCCGGCACCAGCACCAGAACGTGATCGGGCTTCTCGGGAAGGCTCGCAAAATCCTTGTAGCAGGGGACGCCCCAGATGGCGTCGCGCTTGGCGTTGACCGGATAGAGGCCGCCCTCGAAACCGTATTTGACCAGATTGTTCCAGATGCGTTCGGCATAATTGCCGGGCTTGTCGGTTGCGCCCACCAGCACGATGTTGCGCGGATGCAGCATCGCGTGGATGCCCTTGACGATGTCGCTGGCATCGGACGGTGGAGACCATGGATGGAACGCGGACGCAGCAGACACTTGGGCTTCCATGCCGTGACCTCACCTGTTGTTCTTCTTGGTCGAGCGTCACTCCGTTCTATGGCGAGTCCTTCGGACTGGCAACCACGGGGGTATGCCGTGTGGTGGAATGAGCGACGCTGCCGCGTGTCGTCGGCGCGGTGGGCGATTTGTCGGCTCCGATCAATGTCGCATGCAGGATGTAGCGCTCGGGGCCGGAGGTGACCGCGTCGAATGGCCAGCAGGTCGCGAGAACAAGCTCGAAACCTTGTGTCGTAGCGTCGATGCCCGATGCATCGAAACGAACCACGGCCGAGGAATCCGCGCGATAGCGGAAATGGCGACCGTCGCGACGTGTGACATCGATGATGTCACCAATGACGACATTGCGCAGGAAGCGGAAATGAGTGTCGCGATGGGCGGCATAGACGGCAGTCCCGCGTTCACCGGCATCGGCTGTTTGGTGGATATGGCCGGGGCCAAACGCCAGCGCCTGTCCGCTCGCGCCGTCCAGCACGATGGCGCTGGCACCGATCCGCTTGACCTCGATCCGCGCCACCGGCCAGGTGTCGGCCCACGACCACGGCTTTACCGCCTGTCCCGTCGCAATGCTTCGGTCGAACGCCCGCTCCAGCAGCATTTGGGCGAGCCATGCCTTGGCGTGGATGTAGGCGCCGTCGCCGAACAGGAAGAGGCCGATCAGGGCCAGAACCAGAGGAGATATGAGGCGGGGCATCTGCATCTCTTTGTTGGTCATTCCGGGGCGGCTCGTAGAGCCGAACCCGGAATCTCGAGATTCCGGACTCGATGCTTCGCATCGCCCCGGAATGACACCCCCAAAAAAAGACGCGCGCGGCCGTTGGTTACGGGACAGGCAGCCGCGCGCGCTAACAGAGGAGTCGGGGGGCTCCTCTCTCAAGCGGCGTTGGTGAGCAAGGGCCGACGCCGGTTGAACACGAACAGGAAAAGGGCGAGCACGATCAGGATCAGGCCCGCGATCATCTTCAGCTCGGCCGAGGTCGCCGTCTTGGGCAGACGGATTGAATCGGGCGCTGCGGGTGTCGGGCGCCGCATGGCCGGTGAGGTGCCCGCATCGGCATGGCGCTCGCGCAGCTGCGCCGGGATCTGCGGCCGTTCGCCGAACACCTTCTCGAAATCCCAGCCGGCGGGCAGGTTGATCGGCAATTCGCTGAGCTTGAGCGGCGCGCCTTCGGAGCGGCTCGGCGTCTTGTCGACGGCGACGAGGCTTGTTAGCCGCGTGACGATCTGATGGTCGAGCGCCAGCGTCAGGATCGCCTTGTCCGCCTCCCCGGGTGCGAGCTCTCGCATGGCGCGCGCCACTTCGGCGTCACCGATCTTGCGCTTGGCCCAGAGTTTCGACAGGCCCTTGCCTTCGGCGGCATGTTGCAGCGGCAGGGTCACCGACCATGGGCGGTCGCCGACGCGCCCCCTGATCTCGAGTGAGCCTTCGAGCTTGTCGAGCTTTGCCGCCAGCACCAGCGGCTCGTCGCGATAGACGTCGGGGATGATCGCCGGGGTGATGTCGGCGTTGGCCTCGGAGAACTTCGCGGCGAGACCGGTCACGGCCGGATTTTCGAGCTTGGCGAACAGGCCGCGCATGCGTTCCTCCACCTGCTCGACGGAGCCGATATGGGTGAAAGCCCCACGACCGAGCTCGGCGGCGCGGGTCATCAGATAGGTGTTGGGCGCCGACCCGATGCCGACCATGAAGACACGCGAGCGGCCGCGCATCGCCGTGATCGTTTCGAACAATTGCTGCTCGTTGCCGATTGCGCCGTCGGTCAGGAAGACGACCTGGCGAACCATGCCGGTGTCGCTTAGCTTGTCGGCCAGCGCTGCGCGCATCGCCGGCACCATCTCGGTGCCGCCACGCGCCTGCAAAGCGCCCACGAACGAGGTCGCCTCGCCGACATGCGCGGCATCGGCCGGCACGGAAGCGGGAAACAACACGTCCATGGTGTCGTCGAAGCGAATGACGTTGAAGCGGTCGGTCGGCAGAAGCCTGGTAAGCGCGTAAGCGAGGCTCGCCTTGGCCTGGACCATCGACGTGCCGCCCATCGACCCCGAATTGTCGATCACGAACACGACCTCACGTGGCAGCGGCTTTGGTGTCGCCTGCTCGGCGCCGGGCGGGGTGACGAAGGCGAGCAGATAATCGGCATCGCCGACACGTTCGCGGAACAGGCCGACCGACGGCGCCTTGTCGGTGACTGGCTTCCACGTCAGCTCGAAGTCGCGGTCGGCGGGGACAGCGCCGTCGGCGAGCGTGACGATTCGTGTCGTGCTGTCCGGACTCTCGATCTTGACATTATGGTGGTGGCTCTTGACCTCGCCAAGCGCGAAGCCGGCCTTCAGGTGCACCGTGATGCTGGTCGGATTGACCGGTGCAGTCTTGGCGGGATCCAGCACGGGCGGCGAGATGCGGTCACGATCTGCTACCGGGTCCGACGTCGTCGCGCCCCAGCCCGATCCGTCGTTGCGGAAATCGACACTCTGGACGATCGGCGCCGGATTGTAGCGCGGTCCGATCACCAGCGGCAGGCGGAGCGAATATTCGTTGCCGGATTGATGCACAGGCTCCTGATATTCGATCTGCACCAGCACGGTTTCGCCAGGGCCGATATTTGCAACCGAATTGGTGAAGATGTTCGGCCGTTCCTGCTCGGTGAGCGCGGCCCTCTGACCGGCGCGGCGCGCCTCTTCGTAGATCAATCGTGCCTGCTGCCGCTCCTTGATGTCTCCCACGATGATGCGGTCGCCGACCACCATCTTCAGCGTATCGATGGCACCGCCGATCGCGAGCGGGTAGACATAGGTCGCCTCGACCCAATCCTGGGTCGGGTTGCGGAAGGCCTGAGTGACCCGGGCGCGCAGGGTCGGGCCGGAAACCGTGATGTCGACGTCGATGCCGAGGCGGATCGCTTCCGTGATGGCGCCGCCGTCCTTCAGGAGCAGGCTTCCGGACCTGGGATCGCCGGGCTGGAGCAGGCTGGCCTGCTCGGTCGTTGCCGACCAACTCGTCCCGAAGCTGACCAGCAGGGCCACGAACGCCATCAGCATCACCGCGATGCCCTGCGCGAGAAGAAGCAATCCGAGCTTGATCAGCCCTTTCAACATGGGGTGCTCGTCGTCGTCGGCTGTGTCGTAGGTGTCCATTTGGCCTGCTCCCGAAAGGGCGTTTGCTGGCTCCGAGCATTCGTCGGGAGTGGCCGCTTTCGCGAGCAGAATGATCGGCAATGTTCCGCCACGGCCGGCCGGGTGCGCCGTGGCCGGGATGACCATGTGCGGTTTTGTGCTGGTTTGTCCGGCCTGCTAGAATGGCCGTGCTGGAGCAGGGCCAACGATGCAGATGCAGGACAAGGTTTCCGACAAGCAGCTTTCGGACGAGCAGAGCCGCGAGATCGCTGACACCATTCGCGAGGAGCTCGCCAGACGCAGGATTTCCCGGCAGGCGCTGGCCGAGCAGGCCAAGCTCAGCCTCTCGACGCTGGAGAAGGTGCTCGGCGGGCGGCGGCCGTTCACGCTGGCGACGACGGTGCGGCTGGAGCAGGCGCTGGGCGTTTCCTTACGCAAAAGCCCCGTCGTGCCGGCGCCTCAGGCCGCCAACGATGTCGCTCCCGACAGCCTCGGCTCCTATGCGCATCGCGCCGTGACCTGGCTCGAGGACGTCTACATCACGTTGCGGCCGTCCTTTGGCGACAAGGACGCGATTTTCGCCTACCGCACCGAGATCATCTGGGATCCGAAAGTCTCTTCGCTGGTCTTCCGCGAGGGCGATCGAACCGATGCCGCCTACGAGCATACCGGCGAGGTCGCCGTTCCCCATCAATCCGGTTTCGTCTACCTCGTCATCATCAAGCACGGCCAGCATCGCGTGATCACGGTGTCGCGGCCGACGGTCGCCGGTGAGATGTACGGCATCATCTCGACGCTCCGTGCAGGCCCTGGTTCGCAGCTCACGCCGATTGCCGCACCGATCGCCTACGTGCCGCTTAGGAACGTCCCGCAGCCATCCCTCGGGCGGGTTGCGCCCGACGATGCCAACCACGCCCTGTATCGAAAGCATCTGCGCCGCACGGTGGAAGAGCCTTTTGCGCTGTTCCTGACGCAATAATCCGCAATCGACCGGCCGGCGTGCCGGAAAGATAAAAGCGTCCGCGAAGGGCGCTGTGGTCAGGAGTTGGCGACTTTCCTGTCGATCTCTGAGGCCACCGAGAATTCCTTGCGCAAGGTCGGCTTGTGGATCTTGCCGGTGGCGTTGCGCGGCAGCGCGTCGACGAAGCGGATCTGGCGCGGGCACTTGAAGCGCGCCAGATTGGCCGCGCAATGCGCCAAGACGTCGGCCTCAGTGAGCTTCTGGCCGGGCTTGACCGCGACGATGGCAAGGCCGACCTCGCCCCATTGCGGATCCGGGATGCCGATCACGGCGGCTTCGGCGACGGCGCTGAGCTGATGCAGGACGTTCTCGACCTCGGCCGGATAGACGTTCTCGCCGCCGGAGATGTACATGTCTTTCCAGCGGTCGACGATGTAGTAGAAGCCTTCCTCGTCGACGCGGGTCGCATCGCCGGTGTGCAGCCAGCCGTCGGTGAAGGAGGTCTTGTTCGCCTCCGGCCTGTTCCAATAGCCCGGCGTGATGTTCGGTCCCTTCACCCAGAGCTCGCCAAGTTCGCCGACGTCGGCATCGCTGCCGTCCGGCCGGACGATGCGCACCTCCGTATGCAGCACCGGCTTGCCGGCGGAGCCGGCCTTGCGCGCGGCATCCTCGCGATCGAGCACCAAGACGGCCGGCGAGGTCTCGGTCATGCCGTAGCCCTGCTGCAGCGCGACGCCGCGCGCTTCCCACACCTTGAGCAGCGGCACCGGCATCGGCGCGCCGCCGACACCGCCGACGATCAGCCGGCTGAGGTCGGTGGTCGCGAAGGCCGGGTGCTGCGCCATGAACTGGTAGATCGCCGGCACGCCGAAGAACACGTTGATGCCCTGCGCGGGATCGTTGATCAGGCCGAGCGCCGTGCCGGGATCGAAGGCGCGCATGATCATCACGGTGCCGCCGGCGTGCAGCACCGGATTGGTGTAGCAATTGAGACCGCCGGTGTGGAACAGCGGCAGCACGGTGAGCAGCACCGAGGCCGGCCCGATGCAGGCGGGGCCGCCGAGATTGACGCAGTTCCAGAAGGTCATGCCATGGGTGATGGTCGCGCCCTTCGGATGGCCCGTCGTGCCCGATGTGTACATGATGGTCGAGACGTCATCGAGCGTGACCTCTTCAGCGCGGTCGAGCGGCTTTGCGGCGGCGATGCCGGCCTCGTAGGATCCGCCCGGGCCGAGCAGCAGGCTGGTCGCGACACCGCAGCGCTTGGCGACGGCAAGTGCCGTCTCGGCGAGATCGGTGTCGTGGATCATCACCTTCGGCGCGCAATCGCCGGTGATGAACTGAAGCTCGGGAACGGTGAGGCGGGTATTCAGCGGCACGAAGATCGCACCCAGGCGACCGCAGGCGAACTGGACCTCCAGCGTGTCAGTCGTGTTCAGCGCCAGCACCGCGACGCGGTCGCCGCGCGAGACGTTCAACGTGTGGCGCAGGAACGAGGCGAGGCGCGAGACACGGGCATCGAGCTGCGAATAGGTGAAGCGGCGTTCGCTCGCGAGGTCGATCACCGCGACCTTGTTCGGTGTGCGGCGGCCATGATGGACGATCCAGTCGTAATAGCGAACGGCCAAGAATTCCTCCCTCGGCGGTCGGTGCCGCCCTCCTGCTTGCTGCCCGTGCGCGATGCCCGGCGTGGCGTTGGCGCCAGCCGGAGTCTGTGCAGCAACGTTTTTTTGAGCCGAGTTAGCCAGTGCGGGACGAAAATCGTCTTGCGTGGAGTTGCTGGGTGATAGGCTGCGGTGGAGCTGCTCCCATGGTCAGCCACTCCGCGCAAGTGAATGGCAAATGTTCCAGCCATGGTGGACCAGCGAATCCGCCAACAGGGCGAGACCAATGAAGAGCCCGTTCTATACCGCCGAGCACGACGCCTTTCGCGACGTCATGCACCGCTTCGTCGAGAAGGAGATCGCCCCCTTCGCCCATGAGTGGGACGAGGCCGGCGAATTTCCCCGCGCGCTCTATCGCAAGGCGGCCGAGATCGGCCTGTTGGGCCTCGGATTTCCCGAGGAATATGGCGGCATCGCTGCCGATCAGTTCATGAAGATCGTCGCGAGCCAGGAGCTGGCGCGGGCCGGCGCCGGTGGCGTCAGTGCCAGCCTGATGAGCCACACCATCGGCTCGCCGCCGATCGCGCGCGCGGCGCGGCCTGAGGTGAAGGCGCGGGTGCTGCCGCAGGTGCTGTCCGGCGAGAAGATCTCCGCGCTCGCGATCACCGAGCCGAGCGGTGGTTCCGACGTCGCGGGCCTCCGCACCAGGGCACGGCGCGACGGCGATCACTACGTCGTGAGCGGCGAGAAGACCTTCATTACCTCAGGCATGCGCGCCGATTATCTGACCGTTGCCGTGCGTACCGGCGGTGAGGGCGCCGGCGGAGTCAGCTTGCTCCTGATTGAAGGCGACACGCCGGGCCTGTCGCGCACCAAGCTGAAGAAGATGGGATGGTGGGCCTCCGACACCGCGACGCTGCATTTCGACGAATGCCGCGTGCCAGCCGAAAACCTGATCGGCGAGGAGGGCCAGGGCTTCAAGATCATCATGCAGAATTTCAACAGCGAGCGCATGGGCATGGCGGCAGGCTGCACCGCCTTCGCCCGGGTCTGCCTCGACGAGGCCATCGCCTATGCCAAGGAGCGCAAGACCTTTGGCAAGCCGCTCGCCCAGCATCAGGTGATCAGGCACAAGATCGTCGACATGGCGCAGAAGGTGGCAGCCTCGCAGGCAATGCTGGAGATGCTGGCCTGGCGGCTCGAGCAGGGCGAGAGCCCGGTTGCGGAAATCTGCATGATGAAGAACCAGGCGACGCAGACCATGGCGTTCTGTGCCTCGGAAGCCGTGCAGATATTCGGCGGCGCCGGCTTCATGCGCGGCATCAAGGCCGAGCGCATCTACCGCGAGGTCAAGGTCAACGCCATCGGCGGCGGCACCGAGGAGATCATGAAGGATCTGGCGTCACGGCAGATGGGGTTGTGACGGACGCCGTCATTCCGGGGCGACGCGGAAGCGTCGAGCCCGGAATCCATCGGGCCGCACGCACTGTAGAGAAATGGATTCCGGGTTCGCGCTTCGCGCGCCCCGGAATGACGAAGAGGATAAAATGCTATTCACCGCCGACCACGACGACATTCGCCGCAGCTTGCAGAAATTCATCGCGGGCGAGATCAATCCTCATGTCGATGAATGGGAGAAGGCCGACATCTTCCCGGCGCACGAGCTGTTCAAGAAGATGGGCAGCCTCGGCTTCCTCGGCCTGAACAAGCCGGTCGAGTTCGGCGGCTCCGGCCTCGACTATTCCTATGCGTTGATGATGGCGGAGGAGCTCGGGGCCATCACCTGCGGCGGCGTGCCGATGGCGATCGGGGTGCAGACCGACATGGCGACGCCGGCGCTGGCGCGCTTCGGTTCGGACGAGGTGCGCCGCGAGTTTCTGGCACCCTCGATCTCGGGCGATTTCGTCGCCTGCATCGGCGTCTCCGAACCCGGCGCGGGCTCCGATGTCGCGTCGATCAAGACGCAGGCTCGCTCCGACGGCGACGATTACGTCATCAATGGCGGCAAGATGTGGATCACCAACGGCACGCAGGCCGACTGGATCTGCCTGCTCGCCAACACCGGCGACGGCCCCGTTCACCGCAACAAGTCGCTGATCTGCGTGCCCATGAAGAGCAAGGGCGTCACCGTCGCCCGCAAGCTCGACAAGTTGGGCATGCGTTCCTCCGACACCGCGCAGATCTTCTTCGACAATGTTCGCGTGCCCAAGCGCAACCGCATCGGCGAGGAGGGCAAGGGCTTCACCTACCAGATGATCCAGTTCCAGGAGGAGCGGCTCTGGGGCGCGGCGGCCTGCCTGAAGGCGCATGAATACATCATCGACCAGACCATCGAATACACGCGCAACCGTAAGGCTTTTGGCCAGAGCATCCTCGACAATCAGGTCGTGCACTTCAAGCTCGCGGAGATGCAGACCGAGGTCGAGCTGCTGCGCGCGCTGATCTATCGTGCCGCCGAGCAGCTGGTCGCCGGCGAGGACGTGACGCGGCTCGCGACCATGGCCAAGCTGAAGGCCGGCCGGCTCGGCCGCGAGCTCACCGACGCCTGCTTGCAATATTGGGGCGGAATGGGCTTTACCAACGAGACGCCGGTCAGCCGCGCCTATCGCGACAGCCGCCTGACTTCGATCGGCGGCGGCGCCGACGAGGTCATGCTGATGGTCCTGTGCAAGATGATGGGTACGCTGCCCGGCAGCAAAGGGAGTGCTTGATGATCACGCTCTATCACTGCGACGCCGCGCGCTCATTCCGTCCGCTCTGGATGCTGGAGGAGATGGGGCTGCCCTACGAGCTGAAGATGCTGCCGTTCCCACCGCGCGTCTTCGCCAAGGAATATCTTGCGCTCAATCCGCTCGGCACGATTCCCTTCATGATCGACGGCGAGACCAGGATGACCGAATCCTCCGGCATCTGCCACTATCTCGGCGTCAAATACGGCCCGACGCCGCTGATGGTCGGGCCGGAGGATCCCGCCTATGGCGCATTCCTGAACTGGATGTATTTCAGCGATGCCACGTTAACCTTTCCGCAGACGCTGGTGCTGCGATACACCCAGCTCGAGCCGGAGGAACGCCGCAATCCGCAGGTCGCCGGCGATTATGCGAAATGGTTCTTGGGCCGACTGCGCGCTGTTGAGGCAGCCACAGCCAATGCCGAAACCTTGTGCGCCGGCCGCTTCACGGCCGCTGACATCGTCATCGGATACGCGCTCCGCCTGGCGAGCAACATCGGGCTCGCCAAGGATTTTGGGCCAAATGTCGCGGCCTATTGGGCCCGCCTGCAGCAGCGCGACGGTTTCAAGCGTGCCGTAGCCGCGGAACAGAGGGCTGGCGTCGAGCAGAATGTTGCAGCGAGGGTGAGGGCGTAAGGAAGGCTGTCATTCCGGGGTGATGCGCAGCATCTAGCCCGGAATCTCGAGGTTCCGGGCTCGGTCCTGCGGACCGCCCCGGAACGACGAAGCATGTTTCATGACAGCGCTATCCTCTCGTGACAGCGGCCAAATTTCCGCTAAGGTGACCTCCGTCCGCAGCGGCCAGAGAGCCGCGCGAGGAGGAACCCAATGGAAGATAAAGGTCGCGAATCCGACCATCTGATGCTGATCACGCCGGAGCGGGTATTCTATGCCGGCCTGCTCGGGCGCCCTCGCAAGCGGACCCCCGGCTGCTGCCATGTCTATGTTGCGGTGAAGGGCAGCCTGCATCTTGCGATCGACGACACGTTTGTCAGCGGCGAGCTGTTCGTCACGCTGCCGAACCAGCGCCATTCCATTGCCAGCGACTATCGCACCGTCATCAGCGTGACGCTGGAGCCGGAAAGCATGCCGGACGGCGTGATCGAGGCCCTGGCCGAGCGCCTGCGCGGGCCGGACAAAGCCGCCTATGCCCGCAAGATCCTGGCCGCTTATACGTTGCTGCGCCAGCGCCGCTATGGCGACATCACCACCGCCGAGTTCGACGAGATGTGCTTTGGCGAGGCGCTGCCGCGCCGCGTGCTCGATCCGCGCATCACGCGGGCCGTCGCCCGCATCGAGCGCTTCTCCGGCGAGCCGGTGACCGCGGATACCTGCGCCGCCGAGGCCGGGCTGTCCGCCTCGCGCTTCCTGCATCTGTTCAAGGAAGAGACCGGCATCTCCTTCCGCTCCTTCCGTGCCTGGAAGCGCGCGCGGCATTTGCTGCACTTCGCCAACCAGGATCTCAACCTCGCCCATCTCGCGCAGGACATCGGCTATCCCGACTCCACCCATTTCAGCCACTCGATCCGCCGCTTCTACGGATTGAAGCCGCGCGCGATCTTCGTCGGCTCGCGCGATCTTGCGATCTATCGCAGCACCGAGACGGTGCGGCTCGCGGAGGCGGGCTAGCACCGCTCTTGTAGGGTGGGCAAAGCGAAGCGTGCCCACGACTTTCGTGGGGTGTGGAGAGATGGTGGGCACGGCGCAAGAGCGCCTTTGCCCACCCTACGGTTTCTCGTCCTGTATTCAGCTTCTCCGCGCAAGAAGCCGCATGCCACCCATCACATGATCGCAAACGTTGAATTCTCAACGTGCGAGATATTGTTGGCATGAGCGACAAGGCCGTCATCACCTGCGCGCTGAACGGCGTGCTCACCGACCCCAAGCAGCACAACGTGCCTGTGACGCCCGAGCAGATGGCACGGGAGGCCAGGGCTGCGTTCGAGGCCGGCGCGTCCGTCATGCACATCCATCTGCGGCAGCAGGCGCCGGGCAAGGGACACCTGCCGTCCTGGGAGGTGAGCGTCAGCAGGGAGATTCAGCAGGCCATCCGCGAAGCCTGCCCCGGCGTCATCATCAATCATACCTCGGGCGTGTCAGGGCCGAACTACTCCGGCGCGCTCGACTGCATCCGCGAGACCAAGCCGGAGATCGCCGCCTGCAACGCCGGCTCGCTCAATTACCTGAAGGTGAAGGCCGACAACACCTGGGCCTGGCCGCCGATGATGTTCGACAACGCGGTCGAGAAGGTGAAGGACTATCTCGACGTTATGAACGCGGTCGGCACCATCCCCGAGTTCGAATGCTTCGACGTCGGCATCGTTCGCTGCGTCGGCATGTACCATCAGGTCGGCATGTACAGGGGACCGCTCGAGTATAATTTCGTGATGGGCGTTGCCTCCGGCATGCCTGCCGATCCCGAGCTGCTGCCGATCCTGATCAAGCTGAAGCGGCCCGAGGCGCATTTCCAGGTCACCGCCATCGGCCGCGAGGAGATCTGGCCGCTGCACCAGCGCTGCGCCGAGCTCGGCGGGCACTTGCGCACGGGGCTCGAGGATACGTTCTATCTTGCCGACGGCACGAAGGTGACCTCGAACGGCCAGTTGATCGAGGCGATTGCCGCCTGTGCAAGGCGTGCGGGCCGCGAGATCGCGAGCCCGGCCGAGGCGCGGAAGATCTTTGGGACGAACAGGTAAGGTATCGCCTCACCCGTCATTGCGAGCGAAGCGAAGCAATCCAGAATCTCCCTCGGATGCAGTCTGGATTGCTTCGTCGCTTCGCTCCTCGCAATGACGAGCAGGATCAAGTCATGTCTGTCATCGAAAACACCGTTTCCCCCGGCAGCGCCGCCTACCACGCCAACCGCGACGGCATGCTCGCTTTGATCGACCGCATGCGCGCATTGGAGGAGCGCACGCGTGCCGCATCTGCCGCTGCAAAGGATCGCTTCCACAAGCGCGGCCAGTTGCTGCCGCGCGAGCGTGTCGCGCTGGTGCTCGATCCCGGCGCGCCCTTCATCGAGCTGTCCACGCTGGCAGGCTACATGTTCGACGTGCCGGACGCGAGCAAGAGCGTGCCCGGTGGCGGCGTCATCGCCGGCATCGGCTTCGTCTCGGGCGTCCGCTGCATGGTCAGCGCCAGCGATTCCGGCATCGATGCCGGCGCGCTGCAGCCCTTCGGCCTCGACAAGACGCTGCGCGTGCAGGAACTCGCGCTGGAGAACAAGCTGCCTTATGTGCAGCTCGTCGAAAGCGCCGGCGCCAATCTCTTGCGCTACCGCGTCGAGGACTTCGTCCGCGGCGGCAACATCTTTCGCAATCTGGCGCGGCTGTCGGCGGCAGGCCTGCCCGTCGTCACTGTCACGCATGGCTCGTCCACGGCGGGCGGCGCCTATCAGACCGGCTTGTCCGATTACATCGTGATGGTCCGCGGCCGCACCCGCGCCTTTCTCGCGGGGCCGCCGCTGCTGAAGGCCGCGACCGGCGAGATTGCGACCGAGGAAGAGCTCGGCGGCGCCGAGATGCACACGCAGGTGTCCGGTCTTGGTGATTACCTCGCCGAGGACGACCGCGACGCGCTGCGCATCGCGCGTGAGATCATGGCAGCGCTGGAATGGGAGCGGCCGGGGCGGGCGGCTCCGGAGTTCAAGCCGCCGCGCTATGATCAGGACGAGCTGCTCGGCATCATGCCGATGGACCACAAGCGCCCGGTCGACATGAAGCAGGTGATCGCGCGCATCGTCGACGATTCCGATTTCACCGAGATGGCGCCCAGCTACGGCCCGGCCACGGTCTGCGGCCACGCCCGCATCGAGGGACAGGCGATCGGCATCATCACCAACAACGGTCCGCTCGATCCCGCCGGCGCCAACAAGGCGACGCATTTCATCCAGGCCTGCTGCCAGACCCGCACGCCGCTGCTCTATCTCAACAACACCACCGGCTACATGGTCGGCAAGGCCTATGAAGAAGCGGGCATGATCAAGCATGGCTCCAAGATGATCCAGGCGGTCACCTCGGCGACCGTGCCGCAGATCACCATCTACTGCGGCGCCTCGTTCGGTGCCGGCAATTACGGCATGTGCGGCCGCGGCTTCCATCCGCGCTTCTGCTTCTCCTGGCCGAACGCCAAGACCGCCGTGATGGGCGGCGAGCAGGCCGCCGAGACCATGGCGATCGTGACCGAGGCCGCCGCCACCCGCCGCGGCAAGCCGATCGAGAAGGACAAGCTGGACGCGATGAAGGCGCAGATCGTCGGCGTGTTCGACGGCCAGATGGACGTGTTCTCGACCAGCGCGCGCGTGCTCGACGACGGCGTGATCGATCCGCGCGATACCCGTGCGGTGCTGTCGGAGGTGCTCGCGATCTGCCGCGAGGGCGACGCGCGCGCACCCCAGCGCATGCAATTCTCGGTGGCCCGCCCATGAGGAACGGATCAGTGCAGCACCGGCCGTTCTTCAAGGTCCTTGTGGCCAATCGCGGCGAGATCGCACTACGCGTGATGCGCAGCGCGCGGCGGCTCGGCCTTGGCGTCGTCGCGGTCTATTCGGACGCGGATCGCGATGCACTCCATGTCAAGCACGCCGATCAGGCCGTGCGCATCGGCGAAGCCTTGCCGGCGCAGTCTTACCTCAACATTCCCGCGATCATTGCAGCGGCCAAGGCGAGCGGTGCCGATGCCGTCCACCCCGGCTACGGTTTCCTGGCCGAAAACGAGGCGTTTGCGCAAGCCTGCAAGGATGCCGGCCTGGTCTTCATCGGGCCGTCGCCGCAGGCGATCGAGGCGATGGGCAACAAGGCCGGTGCCAAGGAAATCATGACGAAGGCCGGCGTTCCCGTCGTGCCCGGCTATCAGGGCACTGAGCAGGGCGACGAAATCATGCTTGCGGAGGCCAGGAGGATCGGCTTCCCGGTCATGATCAAGGCCGTCGCCGGCGGCGGCGGCCGCGGCATGCGGCTCGTCACTGAAGCGGCCTCGTTCCCGGATGCGCTGCGCAGCGCGCGGTCGGAAGCCAAGGCCGCGTTCGGCGATCCCACAATCATCCTCGAGCGCGCGATCCAAAATCCCCGGCACATCGAGATCCAGGTGTTCGGTGACAGCCACGGCAACGCCATTCATCTCGGCGAGCGCGACTGCTCGGTGCAGCGTCGCCACCAGAAGCTGATCGAGGAGGCGCCGTCGCCCGCGGTCACGCCGGAGCTGCGCGCCAGGATGGGCGAGGTTGCGGTCGCTGCGGTGAAGGCGCTGCATTACGAAGGCGCCGGCACGCTGGAATTCCTGCTCGATGCGAGCGGCGAGTTCTACTTCATGGAGATGAACACGCGTCTTCAGGTCGAGCATCCCGTCACCGAGGCGATCACCGGGCTCGATCTCGTCGAGCTGCAGCTGCGCGTCGCGCGCGGCGAGCCGTTGCCGCTGAAGCAACGGGACATCACGTTTTCCGGCCATGCCATCGAGGTGCGGCTGTGCTCGGAAGATGCGGCGCACGACTTCATGCCGCAATCCGGCCGCATGGCGCGCTGGCAGGTGCCGGACGGCATCCGCGTCGAGCACGCGCTGCGATCGGGCACGGAGATCCCCCCGTTCTACGATTCCATGATCGCCAAGGTCATCAGCCATGGCACCACGCGCGAGGAGGCGAGGGGGCGGCTGATCGTTGGCCTCGAGCAGCTCACGGCGTTCGGCGTGACCACCAATCAGGCGTTCCTGATGTCGTGTCTGCGTCACCCCGGCTTTGCCAAGGGCGAGGCGACGACGGCTTTCATCGATGCGCACCGCGACGAATTGCTGGCGCCGCGGCCAGACGCGGCATTCGATACGGCGCTGGCAGGCCTGCTGCTCTACGTCACCAATCCGCGCGCGCCGTCCTGGCAAAGTGGCCGGAGCCTGTCGGCAACGTTCCCGCTTCCCGCGAAGATCGAGATCGCCGGCCAAACGTTGGAGCTCGAGATCACGCGCGAACGCGACGGCGGCTATACCGTGGCCCCCGACGGCCGCCAGGACAAATTCGAGATCGAGCAGCTCGACGCTGACGCCATCCGCTTTCGCCACGACGGCGTGATGGACAGCGCCAAATTCCTGCGCGACGGCGATCGGCTCCACCTTCAGCATCGCGGTATCCCGCTTGCGGTGGTTGATCTCACCCTGGCTGCGCCGAAGGCCGCCGCAAGCAATGGCGGAGACGGCAAGGTCCGCGCGGCCCTGAATGGCCGCGTCGTCGCCGTTCTGGTCAAGCCGGGCGACCGGGTTGCCGCCGGCCAGCCGGTGATGACGCTGGAAGCGATGAAGATGGAGCACGTCCACAAGGCCGGCATCGACGGCGTTGTCACGGCGATCGACGTCGCCGAGGGCGATCAGGTGACCACGGGCAGGATCGTGGCGGAGATCGCCGCGTAGCCTCGTGTCCCGGACGCGCGAAGGGCGAGCCGGGACCCATGTCACCCAAGACGCGAGCGTTGTGGGCACGCTCGCGCGAGACGCTGGGGCCGGCCCTGTCGTTCTGAAATACCCCATGATTCCAATGGAATGGATATCGGCTGGCGATCACGGGCAATTCTTATTGAACATTGTTCATTCCTCGCCTACTAATACTGAACAATGTTCAATCTCGGAGAGCCCCGCGTGTCGCACGCAAATGATCCCGTCCAGGCGGCTGCCAAAATCCCGTTGGGGTCGCGCCGCCTCTGGTTCGGCGCCCCGCAAGCCCGCGAAAAATATCTGACCGCGGCGCTCCTCGTCTTGGCGGTCGCGGCCCTCTTTGCGCCCGCGCTGCCTGCCGCCGCCTGGCACATCCCGCATTTCGTCGACAGCCGCACCTGGCTCGGCGTGCCCAACGCCGCCGACGTGCTGAGCAATCTTGCGTTCCTCGCGATGGGTGTCTGGGGCTCGGAGCGGCTGCGCGGCCGCCTCGACGTGCCCGTCGGTGCAAGCTGGTTCTTCGTGGGACTGATCCTCACCTGCCTGGGCTCAGGCTTCTATCATCTCGACCCCGACGCGCCGCAACGGCTGGTCGCCGACCGCCTCGGCATGGCCGTGGCGTTTGCGGGATTTCTGGGCATCGCGGCCAGCGAGCGCGTCAGCGTGCGCGCCGGCGAGGCGGTGCTCGTGCTGATGATGATCGCGGGCCTGCTGGCTGCCTGGGTGGCGCGCGAGAATCTCACACCATGGGTGGTCGTGCAGTACGGCGGCATCGCGCTCGCCGTGGGACTGGCGTTGACGCGGCCCCGGCCCGGCGCGCTTGGCGTGCCGCTGGGCGGCGTGATCTTGTTCTATGCGCTGGCCAAGCTTTTCGAGCTTGGCGACGTGACGGTGTTCGAAGCGACCGGGCACATGGTCTCGGGCCACACGCTCAAGCATCTGGCCGCAGCACTGGCGGCCTGGCCGGTGATCAGCTCGTTGTGGCATGATCCGCAATCGTAGAGTGGCAAAGGCGCATAGCGCCGTGCCCACCATTCGTTTCGATTGGCAGAGAGGTGGTGGGCACGCTTCCGACTTCGCTCTTCGAGCTACGACGGACAAGTCGCTTTGCCCGCCCTACGCAGTCGCGTTGCTCCGCCCCGTTCCCTCATTGAGCAGACACGCCACCCGGTGGCCGTCGCCGGCGTCCAGCAGCGCCGGCCGCTCGATATTGCAACGCTCCATCGCAAACCGGCAGCGGGTGTGAAACGCACAGCCCGGCGGCGGATTGACCGGGCTCGGCACGTCGCCGTCGACCAGCGGTGCGAGCTTCTTCGCCAGCGGATTGGCGATCGGCACGGAGGCGAGCAGCGCCTGCGTATAGGGATGCCTCGGATTGCGGAACAGCTCGTCCTTGCCGGCGATCTCGACGATGCGACCGAGATACATCACGGCGACGCGGTGGCTGATATGCGCGACCACGGCGAGGTCGTGGGCGATGAAGAGATAGGAGAAGCCGTGCTGCCGCTGCAGGTCGATCAGAAGGTTGATCACCTGGGCCTGGATCGAGACGTCGAGCGCGGAGACCGGCTCGTCGCAGACGATCAGGCGCGGCCCCAGCGCCAGCGCGCGCGCGATGCAGATGCGCTGGCGCTGTCCGCCGGAGAATTGATGCGGGAAGTTGTGCATCTGGTCGGGGCGCAATCCGACCTGTTCGAACAGCTTTGCGACCCTCGCCTCCAGCGCCTTGCCGGTCGCCAGACCATGCACGATGAGCGGCTCGCCGACGATGTCGCCGGCGGTCATGCGCGGATTGAGCGAGGCGAACGGATCCTGGAACACGATCTGCATCGAGCGGCGGTGCGGGCGTAGCGCCGACTTGGAGAGGTGCGTGATGTCTTCTCCGTCGAGGCGGATCTTGCCGGAGGTCGGCTCGACCAGCCGCAGCACGCTGCGCGCCGCCGTCGACTTGCCGCAACCGGACTCGCCGACGAGCCCAAGCGTCTCGCCGGCCTGAAGGGAGAACGACACACCATCGACCGAGTGCACGGTGCCGACCTGCCGCCGCAGCACGCCGGCACGCACCGGATAATATTTCCTGAGGTCGGTGACCTCGAGCAGGGCCTCGGTCATGCCACCTCCGCGACTTCTTCCGCGCGCCAGCAAGCGGCGAGATGGCCGCCGCCCCAATCCGCCAGCGGCGGATATTCGGCCTCGCAACGTTTGATGGCGAGCTTGCAGCGCGGCGCGAAGGCGCAACCCTTCGGCAGGCGCACCAGCGAGGGCACCGTGCCGGGGATCTCGTTCAGTCGCTCCGGAGCAACGATTCCGGCTGCGGGGACCGCCGGGATCGACGCCATCAGCCCGCGCGTATAAGGATGCATTGGCGAGGCGAACAGCGCCTCGACACTGGCTTCCTCGACCTTTCGCCCCGCATACATCACGATCACGCGCTGCGCGGTCTGCGCGACCACTCCGAGATCATGCGTGATCAGCACGAGCCCGGTGCCGAGCTCCTTCTGAAGGTCGAGGATCAGCGCCAGGATCTGCGCCTGGATGGTGACGTCGAGCGCCGTGGTCGGCTCGTCCGCGAGCAGCAGCGCCGGCCGGCAGGCCAGCGCCATCGCGATCATCGCGCGCTGGCGCATGCCGCCGGACAGCTGATGCGGGTATTCCCTCGCGCGTCGCGCCGGTTCGGGAATGCGCACCAGACGGAGCATCTCGACGGCGATGTTCTGGGCCTCCCTGGCCGGGATGCTTCGGTGCAGCCGCACGGCTTCGACGATCTGGTCGCCGATCCGCATCACCGGATTGAGCGATGTCATCGGCTCCTGGAAGATCATGGAGATGCGGTTGCCTCTGACGGCGCGCATCTCGGCTTCGTCCAGCGCCAGCAGATCGGTGCCTTCGAGCGAGACGGAGCCGCCGACGATGCGGCCGGGCGGATCGGGCACGAGGCGCATCAGCGACAGCGCGGTGACGCTCTTGCCGCAGCCGGATTCGCCGACGATCGCCAGGGTCTCCCCGCGCCTCACGCTGAAGGAGAGATCGTCGACGGCCTTGAACAGGCCGGAATTGGTGAAGAACACCGTCTTCAGGTTCTTCACCTCGAGCACGAGATCGGATTGTTTGGTCATCAGCCGCGCTGCCGGGGATCGAGGATGTCGCGCAGGGCGTCGCCGAACAGGTTGGCGCCGAACACGGCGAGGCTGATGGCGACGCCCGGGAAGATCACCAGCCAGGGCGCGGTGCGGACATATTCGGCGGCGGATTCCGACAGCATGCGGCCCCACGACGGATAAGGCTCGGGAATGCCGAGGCCAAGGAAGGAGAGGGAAGCCTCGGTCAGGATGGTCGAGCCGAGCTGGGCGGTCGCGAGCACGATCAGCGGCGCCAGCGTGTTCGGCAGCACGTGGCGCAGCGCGATCCGCATCTCGCTCATGCCGATCGACTTGGCGGCTTCGACGAAGGGCTGCTCGCGCAGCGCCAGCGTGTTGGCGCGGGTGACGCGCGACACGGTCGGGATCAGCGGGATGGCGATCGCAATGATGACGTTCGGCAAGGACGGGCCGAGCGCCGCCGTCATGATCAGGGCGAGGACCAGCAGCGGCAGCGCCTGAAGCACGTCGGAAACGCGCTGGAAGACGAGATCGACCCAGCCGGACAGATAGCCCGATGTGAGCCCGACGATGACGCCGATCGTGCCGCCGAGCGCGGTCGAGCCGATGCCGACGGCGAGCGAGATGCGCGCGCCGTGGATGATGCGGCTGAACACGTCGCGGCCGAAGGAATCGGTCCCCATCCAGTGCGCCCAGCTCGGGCGAGCCAGCGCGCGCGCAGAATCGACCGTCAGCGGGTCATAGCGCGCGATGAAATCGGCGAAGATCGCGGTGAGCACGAACACCGTCATGATGATGAGCCCGGCCGCGCCGAGCACGTGCCGCTGCGCCAAGAACAGCACGCGCCGCCAGCCGCCGGTGGCATGCGCGCCGGCGCGCCGTAGTTCGAGATCATAGTCGATTGCGGCCATGTCAGCTCTATCTTCCCCCTCTCCCCGCTTGCGGGGAGAGGGTTGGGGTGAGGGGGACTCTCCGCAGGGGAGGTGAGATCTGCGCTCGCGGAGAGTCCCCCTCACCCGGATTGCTGCGCAATCCGACCTCTCCCCGCAGGCGGGGAGAGGTGAAGGAGAGCGCGCACGCTGCGTGAGAGTAGATCATGCGATCAATCCGTGTACCTGATCCGCGGGTCGAACACCGCGTAGAGCATGTCGACGGTGAAATTCGCGACCACCACGACCACGGCGATGAACATCACGAGGTTCTGCACGATCGGATAGTCGCGCCAGCGGATCGCCTCGACCAGGAAGCGGGCGACACCGGGGATGTTGAACACCGTCTCGGTGACGATCAGGCCGCCGATCAGGAA
This sequence comes from Bradyrhizobium sp. LVM 105, assembly GCF_003957705.1. NCBI lineage: Bacteria > Pseudomonadati > Pseudomonadota > Alphaproteobacteria > Hyphomicrobiales > Nitrobacteraceae > Bradyrhizobium > Bradyrhizobium sp. LVM 105. The sequence goes on from NZ_QZMV01000003.1 coordinate 498,419, forward strand.
GGCCGCCTCGATGCCGATCACGGTGATCACGGGCAGAATCGCGTTCTTCAGCGCGTGGCGATAGTTCACGGCGGCCTCGGAGGCGCCCTTGGCGCGCGCAGTACGGATGTAGTCCTGCCGCAGCACTTCCAGCATCGAGGATCGCGTGATGCGCATGGTCAGCGCCGCGCTGCGGAAGCCGACGGCGGCGGCCGGCACCGCGTAGGTTGCGAACGCCTCGAGCCAGGTCTGCGGATTCGGATTGAAGATCGGCATCTGGCCGAACATCGCGACCGACGCGGTGAGAATCAAAAGTCCGAGCCAGAACGAAGGCAGCGACAGGCCGCTGAGGCTGACCACGCGCAAGGCGTAATCCAGCCGCGTGCCCTGCTTCACAGCGCTGATGACACCCAAGGGAATTCCGATCGAGGCCGAGAACAGCAGCGCGAGGCCGGCCAGCTTTGCCGTGATCGGAATTCGCGGCAATATCTCCTGCAGTGCCGGCTTCTCGGAAACATAGGAATAACCGAGGTCGCCGCGCAGAAAACCGCTGATCCAGTGCCAGTATTGCACGATCAGCGGCTGGTCGATGCCGAGCTCCTTCTCCAGATTGGCCTTGTCGGCGGGATCGACATAGCCGGCGGCGGCGAACAGGATGTCGACGATATTGCCGGGCACGACGCGCAGCAGGACGAAGATGACGACCGAGATCCCGAACAGGGTCACGAGCATCAGCAACAGGCGTCGCACCAGATAGGCAAACATCCTTCGCCCTCCGCGAGCCGCTAGTCTTCAGCCTGCCGTTCTACTTGTCGAGCCACACATCCTCGTAGCGAAAGCCGTTATAGGAGCTGTTCGACATGATCGTGATGCCCTTGACGTAAGGCTGCCAGCACGTGCCGGCTCGTGCATGGAAGATGATCGGGCGGGCGACGTCCTCCTGCAGCTTCTTGTCGATGTCCCACACCAGCGGCTTGCGCTTGTTGGTGTCGGTCTCCTGCGATTGCACGTCGAACAGCTTCTCGATCTCCTTGTTGCAGTAATTGGTGTAGTTCCGCTCCGAGCCGCAGGAATAGTTCTCGTAGAAGGACTGGTCGGGGTCGTCGACCGAGCTGCCGGTCAGATTGAGGCCGAGCATGTAGTCCTTGCGCGCGACCTTCGGGAACCAGTTGGCGGTCTCCACGACGTCGAGCTCGCCGTTGATATAGATGCTCTTGAGCTGGTCGATCAGGATCACGGCGGGGTCGCGATATTCCGCGAGATTGCGCGTCGAGACCTTCACCGCCAGATGCTTGTCGGGACCGTAGCCGGCCTTCTGCATCAGCTTCTTTGCCTCCTCGCGGTTCGCGTTCACGTTCGGGCCGTAGCCCGGAATGGTCTCGAGCCTGTCCTTCGGCATGCCCCAGATGCCTTGAGGCGGCGGCAGCATGGTGCCGCCGATATCGGCCTGGCCCTCGAACAGGATGTCGATGAAAGCCTTGCGGTCGAGCGCAAGGGCCACCGCCCGGCGAACATCGATGTTGTCAAACGGCGGGGAGCTCGAATTGACAATGATATTGGTCGAAACGTTGGTCGGTTCGACGACGCAGGTCGCGTTCGGCGCCTGCGACTTGATGTCCTTCAGCAGCGGGATCGTGATGTGCGTCGGGAAGGTCATGTCGAACTTGCCGGCGACGAAAGCGAGGATCGCGGTCGAGCGGTTCGTGATGATCGTGTATTCGATGCCGTCGAGATAGGGCAGGCCCTTCTTCCAATAGTCCGGATTTCGCGTCAGCTTGATCGATTCATTGGCCTTGAACTCGACGAACTTGAACGGTCCGGTCCCGATCGGATGGGTGCGCATGTCCGCCGGAGAGACATGGCAGGGATAGACCGGCGTATAGCCGGACGCGAGCATCGCCAGCAGCGAGGGTTGCGGCCGCTTCAGCTCGAACGAGACCTCGAAATCGCCGCTCGTCGTGATCTCGTTGACTTCGTTGTACCAGGCCTTGCGTGGATTCTGCCGAAGCTTCTGCTGCGATTTACCCATCAGGAGATCGAAGCTGCATTTGACGTCGGCCGACGTGAACGGCTTGCCGTCGTGCCATTTGACGCCCTGGCGCAGCTTGAACGTCAGCTTCTTGTTGTCGCTGCTCCAGGACCAGCTTTCGGCGAGTTCGGGCCTCAGGGTGTCGGGACTGTTCTGTGCGATGTGCTGATCATAAATGACGAGATTGTTGAAGACCCCCATGAACGGCACGTTGACCGAATAGGTCGCGCCTTCGAGGATCGAGGCGTTGGCCGGACTGTCGCGGTGATACATCCGCAAGGTTCCGCCCTGCTTCGGCTCGCCGGCGAGCGTGGTGGTTGAGGCCATCAGCACAGATAGCGCCGCCGTTACGGCAAGCGCCCACACGCTCCGCATGCTCATCCTCCCTGGACATCGGCCTTTTGCGGCCTGTTTGTCGCGACGATAGCACGCAAGCCGGGGGAGGCAACCCCGATAGCGCCGCATGCCGCCTCGACAATTCGGATGACGGAAGGCCGCAGGGCTTTCAGTGTCTCACGATGTGAGAGTGCAGGTGCGAAGAGATGGTCCTGGTGCAGCTGTTGCGCGCAGCTGCCTCGACAAACACCGCCGTCGTCCCGGACGAGCGCAGCGAAGATCCGGGATCCATAACCACAGGAAGCGGTTTGGCCAAGACTCGGAGTTGCCGCCGCGCGCAACGCCTCCTCCCTGGGGTTATGGGTCCCGGGTTCGCGACTTCGTCGCGCCCCGGGACGACAGTTGCGCGTGTGGCGCTTGCTTGCGCACCTTACGTAGCGGAAACCCTCACACGATCCTTGACGCCTTGTTTCCCCAATACCGGTCCCGCAGCAGGCGCTTGTACAGCTTCCCGGTCGGCAGCCGCGGCAATTCCTTCTCGAAATCGACCGAGCGCGGCACCTTCTGCCGCGACAGCGATTTCGCGCAGAACGCGATCAGCTCTTCGGCCAGCGCCGCGTCCGGCACCACGCCCGGCATCGGCTGCACCACCGCCTTCACCTCCTCGCCGAGATCGGCATTCGGCACCCCGAACACCGCGGCATCGGCGACCTTCGGATGGGTGATCAGGAGGTTTTCGCATTCCTGCGGATAGATGTTCACTCCCCCGGAGATGATCATGAAGGTCGCGCGGTCGGTCAGGTACAGGAAGCGGTCTTGGTCGACATAGCCGACGTCGCCGACCGTGCTCATGCTGCCGTCCGGCGAGCGCGCCTCCTTGGTTTTCTCCGGATCGTTGAAATATTCGAATGGCGTTGCCGTCTTGAACCAGACCTGGCCCGGCGTGCCGGTCGGGCACTCCCGCATGTTCTCGTCGAGAATGTGCAGATCCCCGAGCAGCACCTTGCCGACGGTGCCGCGGTGGGCCAGCCATTCCTCGCTATCGCAGGCGGTAAAGCCGAGGCCCTCGGTGGCGCCGTAATATTCGTGAATGATGGGTCCCCACCATTTGATCATGTCGTCCTTGACCAGAGCCGGGCAGGGCGCGGCGGCATGGATCGCGATCTCGAGCGACGACAGGTCGTAGCGCTTGCGGACCTCCTCCGGCAGCTTCAGCATGCGCGAGAACATCGTCGGCACCAGCTGGGTGTGCGTGATGCCCCAGCGCTGCACCAGCTCGAGGTAACGCTCGGGATCGAAGCTCTCCATGATGATCACGGTGCCGCCCATGCGGATCGTGAGGTTCACGGCGGCTTGCGGTGCGGAATGATAGAGCGGGGCCGGCGACAGGTAGACCATGCCCTCACGGTAGTGCCAGAGCTTGGTCAGGAAATCGAACAGCGGCAGATTGTGCTTCGGTGGCTCCTCCGGCAGCGGCCGCAGGATGCCTTTTGGTCGTCCCGTCGTGCCGGACGAATACAGCATGGCCGTGCCGAGCCACTCGTCCGCGATCGGTGTTGTCGGCATGTCCGCGGTCACGTCCGCCAGCCCGACGATGCGCTCGCTCTCGCCAGGGCCATCGGCGACGATGCAGAGCTTGATATCGGGGCAAGACTTGATCGCCTCGCGCGCGATGTCGAGCTTCGCCACCGAGGTGATCAGAATCCGGGACTGGCTGTTGACGAGCAGATAGGCGAGCTCGCCCGGCGTCAGGAAGGAGTTGATGCAGGTGTAGTACAGCCCGGAGCGTTCACCCGCGCCGCAGGCCTCCAGGTAGCGCGAATTGTTCTCCATGAAGATCGAGTAATGGTCGAGCCGCTTCAGGCCGTGCTTGCGGAACAGATGCGCCAGCCGGTTGCCGCGCGCCTCCAGCTCGCGGTAGGTGACGGCCTCGCCTGTGGCCGCCATGATGAAGGCGGGCTGCAGCGGGCGCAGGCGGGCGTGGCGAGCTGTGTACATCTATCCTCCGGCCTGAATCATGCGGAGAGAAGCAGGATTTCGCGCACCTGCGCCGGGCCTTCGATCTTGCGCGGATTGCGCGGCACCCAGGGCGTGCGCATCGCCTGGTCGGCGATTGACTCGAAATGCTCGGGCGACACACGCACGTCGGCGAGGCTGCGCGGCATGCCAAGCGAGCGGATGAAGGCATCGAGCACGTCGGCGGCGTCGCGGCCGGGATAGCCCATGGCGGCGGCGACGATCATCTGCCGCTCGGCATTGTCGCGCGCATTCCAGCGCATCACCGCCGGCAGCATGATGCAGGAGGTGTAGCCGTGCGGCACGTCGAAGGCCGCGCCCAGCACGTAGCCGATGCCGTGGCTCGCGCCCATCGGCACGCCGGCGGCGAGCGCACCCATCGACAGCCAGGTGCCGATCTGCGCGTCCATTCGCGCGTCGAGATCGGCGGGGTTGGCCTTCACCCGCGGCAGCGCGTCGGCGAGCATGGCGAGGCCCTTCACCGATTGAGCGTCGGCATAAGGATGCGTCTCACGCGAGCAGATCGCTTCGACGCAATGGTCGATGGCACGGATGCCGGTCGACAGGAACAGCCATTCCGGCGTGTGCACGGTGATGGACGGATCGAGGATGGTCGCGCGCGGCACCGTCAGCGGATGCCGTAGCATCTGCTTCACATTGGTGCTGCGGTCGGTGACGCCGGCGATCGCGCTGAACTCGCCCCCGGCGATCGTGGTCGGCACGCTGATCTGCCGCACCGTCGGCGCATTCATCTCGGGCGCGATGCCCTTGCGGACGCGGATGCGCTCGATGCCGTCGATATCGGTGATGCCATTGGCGAGGCAAAGCTGCACCGCCTTGGCGCCGTCGGTGATCGAGCCGCCGCCGACGGTGACGATCAGATCAGCCTCCGCCTCGCGCGCCGCAAGGCTGGCCGCGATCACCGCCTCGCGCGGCGTATGCGCCGGCATGGCGTCGAACAGGCCGGCGCAGCGCGGGCCCAGCGCCTGCTTGATCGTCGCGATTTCGTCGGTGTGCCGGTTGAGCGTGCCGGAGACCATCAGGAAGGCGCGGCGCGCTCCCAGCCGGTCCATCTGCGCGACGATGGCGCCGGCCGCAGGATGGCCGAACACGACCTCCTCGATCGCGCCGAAAACGACACGTCCCTGGTGCACGCCTGTCCTCCCGGACAATTCGCCTTGTTTTTGTGCGGGTTAATTTAGCCGAGCCGCCGGCGCCCGTCATGTGTGAAGGCGCTGAGGGCTCTTCTCCCTCTCCCCGCGTGCGGGGAGAGGGTCGGGGTGAGGGGGCTATCCGCGAGGGAGCTGACAGTTGGACTCGCGGAGGCTCCCCCTCACCCGGATCGCATCTTGCGATGCGCTCCGGCCTCTCCCCGCACGCGGGGAGAGGCGAAGGTGGCACCCTCCCAATTCATGACCCCCGCGAATAGCGCCCTTCGCAATCCGCCGCGCGCGGAGCGGGCGATCTGGCTGTCAACCCGCCATCCGGTCAGGCCATGCTTCGAAGCATTGCGCGCATCGCGGTCTTGAAGAGTTCATTTTTGCCACCCATCTTGTGGCGCCCGCAGGTAGGGGCGTACCCTGCATATTCTGCGGCTTTTGTGCGAGGACCTGGGATGAGCGGACCGGATGGCAGCGAGCGGTTTGTCAAAAAGCACGATTTCGTTCTGGCTCGGCTGGGTGCAATCGCCGCGCTTCTTGGCGCGACATTCACGCTCACCGGTTGTGACAAGCCGGCGTCACAGGCCGCCGCTCCGCCACCTCCGCCCGTGACGGTGGCCCAGCCGGTCAAGCGCACCGTGACCGATTGGGACGAGTACACCGGGCGCTTCGAGGCGGTCGAGGAGGTGCAGGTGCGCCCGCGCGTCGGCGGCTTCGTCAACTCGGTCGAATTCCAGGATGGCGCCATCGTGCGTCAGGGCGATCTGCTTTACGTCATCGACCCGCGTCCGTTCGAGGCGGTGGCGACGCAAGCGGAGGGCCAGCTGTCGGATGCTCGGGCCAAGGTGGAGCTTGCCAAGCGCGAGCTCGATCGCGGCCTCAGCCTCGTGCAGAGCAGCGCCGTCTCCGAGCAGGTGGTGGATCAACGCCGTCAGGCCCTGCAGGCCGCGCACGCCGCCGAGACGCAGGCCGAAGGCGCGCTGAAGGCCGCCCGGCTCAATATCGAGTTCACGCATGTGACGGCGCCGCTGACGGGCCGCGTCAGCCGCCATCTCGTCAGTCCCGGCAATCTCGTGCAGGGCAGCGACAGCGGCACGTCGACATTACTGACCTCCATCGTCACCCTTGATCCGATCTACATCTATTTCGACATGGACGAGGCGACCTTCATCAAATACAGCAAGCTGTGGTTCGAGGGGCGGCGCCCAAGCTCGCGCGACACGGCGAACCCTGTGCAGGTGACGCTCGCCGGCGAGACCAAGCCGTCGCGTGAAGGCACCATCAACTTTCTCGACAACCGCCTCGACGTCTCGACCGGGACGCTGCGGAGCCGCGCGGTCGTCAAGAACACCGACCTGTCGATCCTGCCCGGCCAGTTCGGCCGTGTCAGGCTGATCGGCAGCGCGCCCTACGAGGCTCTGCTGATTCCGGATGCAGCCGTCGCGACCGACCAGTCCCGCAAAATCGTTTTCGTGGTGAAGTCCGATGACACCGTCGAGGCGCGTCCCGTGGTGCTCGGCCCGCTGGATGACGGCCTGCGCGTGATCCGCGAAGGATTGAAGCCGGAGGACCGCGTCATCGTCAACGGCATCCAGCGCGCCCGCGTCGGCGCCAAGGTCGCTCCGCAGACCGCGCCGGCACCGGCCGGTGGCAAGCCCGGTGACAAGTCATGAATCTCGGCCGTCTCTCCATCAACCAGCCCATCCTGGCGATGGTGCTGTCGATCGTGCTCCTGATCGTCGGCGCGCTCGCCTACACCACGCTGCCGGTCTCGGAATATCCGCAGGTGGTGCCGCCCACCGTGGTCGTCACCACGCAATATCCCGGCGCCTCCGCGCAGACCGTGTCCGACACGGTCGCAGCTCCCATCGAGCAGGAGATCAACGGCGTCGAGGACATGCTGTATCTCTACAGCCAGGCCACCTCGAACGGCCAGCTCACCATCACCGTCACCTTCAAGCTCGGCACCGACCTCGACAAGGCCCAGGTGCTGGTGCAGAACCGCGTCGCGATCGCGCAGCCGCGCCTGCCGGAGGAGGTCCAGCGCAACGGCGTCACCACGCGCAAGAACTCGCCCGACATCCTGATGGTCGTGTTCATGCTGTCGCCGGACGACACCTTCGACCAGCTCTACATCTCCAACTACGCGCTGCTCCAGGTCCGCGATCAGCTGCTGCGTCTCGACGGCGTCGGCGACATCCAGATCTTCGGCGCGCGCGATTATTCGATGCGGCTGTGGCTCGATCCTGACCGGATCGCCAATCTCGGCCTGACCTCGGCCGAGGTTCTGGCCGCGATCCGCGCCCAGAATGTGCAGATCGCGGGCGGCCAGATCGCCGAGCCGCCGATCGCCGACCGTGCCTTCCAGCCGAATCTCACCTTCACCGGCCGGCTGAAGGACCAGAAGCAGTTCGAGGACATCCTGATCAAGGCCGGCTCCGACGGCCGTGTCGTGCGGTTGCGCGACGTCGCCCGCATCGAGCTCGGTGCGCTGGCGTATTCCACCAACAGCTTCCTGCTACGCAAATCCGCGGTCGCCATGCTCGTGACGCAGCGCCCGGGATCGAATGCTCTCGCCACGGCAAAGAACATCAACGACACCATGACGAGGCTCAAGGAGAGCTTCCCGAAAGGTCTCGACTACAATATCGGCTACAATCCGACGGAGTTCATCGCGCAGTCCGTGCACGAGCTGATCAAGACCATCTACGAGGCCATGCTGCTCGTGGTGGTCGTGGTGCTGGTGTTCCTGCAGGGATGGCGTCCCGCGATCATTCCGATCATCGCGATCCCGGTGTCGCTTGTCGGCACCTTCGCGGTGATGGCGGCGCTGGGCTTCTCCATCAACAATCTCACTCTGTTCGGCCTCGTCCTCGCCGTCGGCATCGTGGTCGACGACGCAATCGTCGTGGTCGAGAATGTCGAGCGGCATCTCGAGCACGGCATGAGCCGGCGCGACGCCGCCCTCAAGACCATGGAGGAGGTCGGCGGCGCGCTGGTCTCGATCGCGCTGGTGCTGTGCGCGGTGTTCGTGCCGACGGCGTTCCTCGGCGGCATCTCCGGGCAGTTCTTCCAGCAATTCGCCGTCACCATCGCGGTTGCGACCGCGATCTCGTGCTTCTGCTCGCTGACGCTGTCGCCGGCGCTGGCTTCGCAGATCCTCACTCCGCATGAAGCGAAGCGGCCACCGGCGAACTGGAATTTCATCGCGCGGGCGTGGGGTGCCTTTACCGGCGTGTTCAACCGTGTGTTCGACCGGCTGGCGCATGGCTATGCCGGCCTTGCCAATTTCGTGATCCGGCATTCGGTGGTGATGCTCCTGATCTACGTCGTGCTGATCGGCAGCGCCGGCTGGCTGATCGTGACGACGCCGCAGGGCTTCATCCCGGCCCAGGATCGCGGCTACGTCATCGTATCCGTGCAATTGCCCGGCGCGGCCTCGCTGGCGCGCACCACCGAGGTGGTGCGCGAGATCGAGCGGATCGCGCTGGATACGCCGGGTATCGTCCGCGTCGCCGCCTTTGCCGGCTTCTCCGGCGCCACGCGGACGCAGGCCGGCAATGCCGCGGCGCTGTTTCCGGTGTTCGACGAACCTGAGGCGCGCATCAAGAAGGGATTGTCCGCGAACGCCATCACGGTCGAGCTGCGCAAGCGCCTGTCCGCAATCCAGGGTGCCTTCATCATCGTGATTCCGCCGCCGGCCGTGCCCGGCATCGGCACCGGCGGCGGCTTCACCATCCGCATCCAGGACCGCCAGGGCCGCGGGCCTGAAATGCTCGCTGCGGCCACCGACGAGCTTGTCGCCGCAGCGCGCAAATCGCCCTCGCTGCTTGGCCCCTCGGTGTTCTCGCCGTTCACCGCCAACACCCCGCAGCTCTTCGTCGACATCGACCGCACCAAGGCGCAGAAGCTCGGCGTTCCCATCTCGAACATCAACGACACGATCCAGAGCTATTTCGGATCGACCTACGTCAACGACTTCAACCTGTTCGGCCGTACCTATCACGTCACTGCGCAGGCCGACTTTCCGTTCCGCAAGGAGCCCAGCGATCTCGCGCGCCTGCGCACGCGCAACGCTTCCGGCGACATGGTGATGCTCGGCAGCGTGGTCGAGTTCAAGGACGTCTCGGGCCCCGACCGCGTCGCGCGCTACAATCTCTATGCCGCGTCCGAGCTCCAGGGCGAGCCCGCGCCGGGCACCAGCTCGACCACCGCGCTCAACGCCATCAAGCAGCTGGCGGACGACACCTTGCCGAGCGGCTTCACCTTCGAATGGACGGATCTGTCCTATCAGCAGATCACCGGCGGCAATGCCGGTCTCTACGTGTTTCCGATCTGCGTGCTGTTCGTCTATCTCGTGCTCGCCGCGCAATATGGCAGCTGGACCCTGCCGTTCGCGGTGATCCTGATCGTGCCGATGTGCCTGCTCGCCGCCACCATCGGCGTGCGCATCATGGGCCAGGACGTCAACATCCTCACCCAGATCGGCTTCGTCGTGCTGGTGGGGCTGGCCGCGAAGAACGCGATTCTGATCGTCGAGTTCGCGCGCGATATCGAGAATGAAGGCAAGCCACGGCTGGAGGCCGTGATCGAGGCCTGCCGCCTGCGCCTGCGGCCGATCCTGATGACCTCCTTCGCCTTCATCCTCGGCGTGCTGCCGCTGGTGATCTCGACCGGCTCCGGCTCCGAGATGCGGCAGGCGGTCGGCGTCGCCGTGTTCTTCGGCATGATCGGCGTCACCCTGTTCGGCCTGTTGTTCACGCCGATCTTCTATGTGGTGGTGCGGAACCTGGCGGAGGGGCGGAACGAGGGGAAGAAGCCGGAGCTGGCGGCTCCCTAATGTCAGTGGTGGCCACTCGCGTCCCCTTACTCCCGGTGTCATCCCCGCGAATGCGGGGCGCCCCGGGACGACACCGATTGCTTGCGCACACCTCCATACTAACGACCAACTTGAAGCGGATGGGCAGGCGCGGGGTTCTTCACTGGTATCCGCGCGATTTCAAAACAGAAACTGCTGGGAGATAACATATGAAATCAGCACTTTTGGCCGCCGTCGCAACCTCTGCCCTGGTGCTGGCGGCGCCGGCCTCTGCTCAAGGCGTCAAGATCGGCATCCTCAACGACCAGTCCGGCGTCTATGCCGATTACGGCGGCAAATGGTCAGTCGAGGCGGCCAGGATGGCGATCGAGGATTTCGGCGGCGAGGTGCTGGGCCAGAAGGTCGAGCTGGTCACCGCGGATCACCAGAACAAGCCCGACCTTGCGACCGCGATCGCGCGGCGCTGGTACGACGTTGAGAACGTCGACATGATCACGGAGCTGACGACCTCCTCGGTCGCGCTCGCGATCCACGACCTGTCCAAGGAAAAGAAGAAGATCGACATCGTCGTCGGCGCCGCGACCTCGCGGCTGACCGGCGATGCCTGCCAGCCCTACGGCTTCCACTGGGCCTACGACACCCGCGCGCTCGGCGTCGGCACCGGCGGCGCGTTGACCAAGGCCGGCGGCGACACCTGGTTCTTCCTCACCGCCGATTACGCCTTCGGCTATGCGCTGGAGAAGGACACCAGCGAGATCGTCACCGCCAATGGCGGCAAGGTGGTCGGATCGGTGCGCGTGCCGCTCAACTCCTCGGACTTCTCCTCCTTCCTGCTGCAGGCGCAGAGCTCCAAGGCCAAGATCGTCGGCCTCGCCAATGCCGGCCTCGACACCACCAACTCGATCAAGCAGGCGTCCGAATTCGGCATCGTCTCCGCCGGCCAGAAGCTCGCCGGCCTCCTGATGACGCTTGCCGAAGTGCACGGCCTCGGCCTGCAGGCCGCGCAGGGTCTGGTGCTGACGGAAGGCTATTACTGGGACGTCAACGACAAGAGCCGCAATCTCGGCGAGCGCTTCCTCAAGCGTACCGGCCGGATGCCGAACATGATTCAGGCCGGCACTTATTCGGCGACGCTGAGCTATCTGAAAGCGGTCAAGGCCGCCGGCACCAAGGATCCCGATGCCGTCGCCAAGAAGCTGAAGGAGCTGCCGGTCGAGGACGATTTCGCGCAAGGCGGCAAGGTGCTCGAGAACGGCCGCATGGTCCACGACATGTATCTGTTCGAGGTCAAGAAGCCCGCGGAATCCAAGAAGCCCTGGGACTATTACAAGTTGCTCGCCACCGTCCCCGGCGACAAGGCCTTCTTCACCGCCAAGGAAAGCGGCTGCCCGCTGACGAAGTGAGAGGCGGCGTGTCCCGGACGCGCCGTAGCGTTGCACGCTGCACCGCGCCCGGGACACGGGCATGCGTGATGGCGTGCTTCACTTCACCAGCCGCAACACCACCGCGCCCAGCGCCCCCGCCCAAAGCGCCATCGCCGCGATGCTCTGGATCGCAAAGCCCGGGCCGCGCTTGGCCGCTGCCTGCGAATAGCCGATGAAATAGACGATGCGGCCGATGATCCAGACCGCGCCGAGTCCGGCGGCGATGGCGTCGCTGATATAGACCGCGAACAGCCAGAGCGCCGGCAGGACAATCGGCATCCATTCCAGCGTGTTCATCTGGATGCGGAAGGCGCGTTCGAAATCCGGATGGCCTGACATCGCGGGCACCTTGACGCCGGTCCTGGTACGCGAGCGCGAGACGTTGATGCTGGTGAAGAAGTAAAATGCGATCGCCAGCAGGGTGACGACGGCGGTGAGGTGATACATCGCGGAATCCCTTTGAAGAGGTCGCGGCTTCAATAGCCGGTCATCTCGAGATAGCCAACACCGTCATGGCTCCCGGCAAAGCCGATCGGCCCTTCCCAATAGGCGAAGCCGGTCCCCATCCAGGCTTTTGGATTGAGCGGCTTGCACAGGATCGAGAACGATCGCGACGGGATCGCGATCTGCCATTCCACCGGCAGCGTGCGTCCTGCGACCTCCGCCGTCGCCTTCGGAATCATCTGGATGTCGTCCCCCGCGATCATCTGCGTGTTGCCTGCGGCGTCGATCCAATTGCCGAACGGATAATTCTTCTCGTCCTTCTGGCGCAGCCGATACAGCATCAACTTGTCGCCCGACGACAGATGCAGCGACAGCCAGTCCCAGCCGGTCTGATCCCTGTCGAGCGGCTGGCTGCTCCATTCGCGGTCCATCCAGGCCTGGCCCGAGACATCGACCGGCTTGTCGTCGATGGTGAGCGTGCCGCGGGCGCGGTAGAACGGTTGGCTGTAATAATAGGACGCCTGCCCGCGCTCCGACTTGCGGCTGTAGCCGCGATCGCCCTGCAACACGACCGGACGATCGGCCTCCAGCGTCAGCGCGTAGCTGAAATCGGTGCTGGATGCCTTCAGTGTCAGCGGAGCCAGATGGCGATCGTCGGTGCGCTCGAGGCCCTTCATTTGCCAATCGTCGATCCAGGCATCGAACGGCTTTTCTGTGACGCCGGCCTGCCCGATGCCACCGCGTGAAAAGGTTTCGTTGAAGCGATGAGTGTCGGCGCGCGTCACCGCGGCATGGGCCATCCACACCTGCTGGTTGGCCCAGCCTTCGCCTTGCGGGCCCGGCTGCGCCGCCTGGCGGAACAGCGTCCATTGCAGGCCGCAAGCCGCACCGCTGCCGTCGACGAGGTTGGCCGTGAGATACCACCACTCGATACGAAACTCCGGATGCGGCCCGTGATCGGCCGGAAAGGCAAACGGCCTTCCCGGCGTCACCTTCGCAAAGCCATCCGCTGTCTCGCCGAGCCCGGCATAACCTTGCGCGCCGGCGCGGCGTGCGAGTGCCAGCGCGGCAATGCCGGCGGCGAAGGCGCGGCGCGACATGCGATCAGCGCTCATTGGCAAACACCTTGACGAGGCTTGCCGGCTGCATCCGCGCCAGCCGCACCACCGGCAGGAGGGCCGCCAGCAGCGAGGCCAGCAGCGCCACCGCGACCAGCCCGATCAATTGCTCCGGAAACACATGGAACGGCAGCCGCCAGCCGAAGGCCTTCACATTCACGATCGCGATCAGGCACCATGCCACCAGGAGGCCGAGCGGCACCGCCAGCAGCGCCGTGAACAGCGCCACCGACAGCGTCTTGGTCAGCTCGATCGCGGCAAGGTGCGGCCGCGTGATGCCGATCGCCCACAGCGGCGCGAGTTGCGGCAGACGGGAATTCGCCAGCGTGAGCAGGCTGGTGAACAGCGCGATCCCGGCGACACCGAGCGTGAAGGCATTCAGCGCGGAGGTCACTGCAAATGTGCGCTTGAAGATGCGGATCGATTCCGCCTTCACCGTCGCCTGGTCGGCGACGCTGCGGTCGTCGAGCGCGAACTGCTTCTGCAGCGACGCGATCAGGCCCGAGATGTTCTCCTTTGCGACGATCAGGCCGATCCGCGTCTGCGGCGTCAGTGGAAACTGCCGGATCAAGGCCGCGACATTCACGGTCAGCTGCCCCCTCGGATTGCCGTAATCGGCGTAGATCCCGACGATGTCGAGCTCCCAGGTCCCGCCAGGTGCCGGCACCTCGACGACGTCGCCGATGCGCAGATTCAGGCGGCGGCTGAGCTGCTCGCTGATGAAGGCAGCGTTGCCGGGCACGAGCCGGGCCCAGGCCCGCGGCGCGGCGTCCAGCAGCGGCCAGCGCTCGCGATAGAGCGCGTGATCGGGCAGGCCGAGCAGCTCCACCGGCTGACCCTGAAGCTGCGCTTCGGCGCGTCCGCCGGACAGGATCGCCTGCACGTCGCCGCGCTCTTTCAGCCAGTTGCGGATCGCGACACCTTGCGCATTGTCGGAGGCGCTGACGTAGACGTCGGCGGCGAGCCGTCCGTTGAGCCAGCCGAGGAAGGTGCGGCTGAACGTCTCCACCATGGTGGAGACGCCGACATTGACGGCGAGCGCCAGCAACAGCGCCATCAGCGCCAGCGACAGGCCGGAGAGCTGCTGCCGGCTGTCCGCCCAGAACCACAGCGCCAGCGGTCTTCGCGCGGTATGTTGGCCCGCGAGCAGGAGAAGCTCGAGCAAGGCCGGCAGGATCAAGGCCGCGCCGAGCATCAGGGCCGCGAGCAAGCCAAAACCCGCAATCAGCGATTCGCCATAACGCAGCAGCAGCAGCGCGACCGCGAACACGGCGCCGGCCGCACAGCTTTGCAGGATCAGCCAGCGGCGCTGCAGCTGCTGCCAGGCGCGCGGCTGCGCCGTTGCCAGCACCGGCATCCTGATCGCCTTGATCAGGCTAGTCGCGGCCGCGACGAGCGCGCCCGCAATGCTGATGCCGATGCCGGCGAACCACCATTCGGGCCGCAGGCTGAGCTGCCCCGAGATCTGCGCGCCATAGAGCCCGCGCAGCGACGCCGCGACGTCGGGCAGCAGCACGGCGGCAATGAAATAGCCGCACACGAGGCCGATCAATCCCGCCACCAGCGCCAGCGCGACGAGCTCGACCACCAGCACCGTGTTGACGAGCCGCGCCGAGGCACCGCAGGCGCGCAGCGTCCGCAGCATCGGCAGCCGCTGCTCGAAGGCGAGGCCGACGGCTGAGTTGACGATGAAGAGGCCGACGAAGAACGACAGCAGGCCGAACGCCGTGAGGTTGAGATGGAAGCTGTCCGTGAGGCGCTCCAGCTCGGTCTCCGCGGTCGGCTCGATCAGCTGCAACTGGTCGCCGACAACGCTTGCAAGCGGAGCAGGCCTGCTCTTCGGCTTGCCGATCAGCAGCCGCGACAGCTGATCCGGCTTGTTCAGCAGGCGCTGCGCCACGCCGATGTCGACCACCAGCACGCCGGGCACCAGCTGCGGCAGCACGCGCAGCGGCGGCAGCGTTGCGCCGTTGCTGATCGGCGGTGCCGCGCCTTCCGCTTCCTGCAAGTCGCTCAGCGTCTCGCGGGCCACCAAGGTCTGGCCCGGCGGCGCCACGAAACTTCCCAGATCCGCAGCACCGAGGCGCGGCGCGTTGCCGATTTCGACCGGCAGCGTCACCGGCTCGATACCGAGCAAGCGTACGGAGCGGCCGTTGATCTGGACCCGTCCCTCCAGCGCCGGCGACACCGGCCAGCCGGCGCGGCGGAGTTTCACGAACAACTCTTGGGGAAACGTCGCTGCATGTGGCGCGACCAGCATCGCCGTGCGGCTGCCGCCGAACGTCGCCGCGGCGCGGTCATAGGCGGTGCGGGCCTGCTGGTTGATGGCCTGCACGCCGCTCCACAGCGCGGTCGCCGCGATCAGCCCGACCAGAAGCGTCGCGAACTGCATCTTGTGGCGCCGCCAATGGCTGAGCAGCACCGCGAGGATCCAGAGCGCGCGTCTCATGCGATCCGCCCCGCATGCAGGGTGAGATGGCGGTCGAGCGCTCTGGCCAGATGCAGGCTGTGCGTCACCATCAGGAAGCCGCAGCCGGTGCGCGCGACGAGGTCGCGCGCCAGCGCCAGCACGTCCTCGGCGGTGTCTTCGTCCAGATTGCCGGTCGGCTCGTCCGCCAGCAGCAGCGAGGGCTTTGTCGCCAAGGCCCGGCCGATCGCGACCCGTTGCTGCTGACCTCCGGACAATTGCTCGGGATAGCGCTTCAGAAGTGATCCAAGCCCGAGCCGTTCGACCAGCTCCTTGGTCCAGGCTGCATCGTGCCGGCCCGCAATTCGCGCCTGAAAGACCAGATTGTCCGCGACCGACAGGCTCGGGATCAGATTGAATTGTTGAAAGACCAGGCCGATCCGGTCGCGCCGCAAGCTGGCGCGCCCCGCATCGGAGAGCTTGGTCACCTCGACGTCCTCCAGCCGGATCGTGCCGCCGTCGGCGGCGTCGAGCCCCGCGATCAGGTGCAGCAGCGTGCTCTTGCCGCTGCCGGACTCGCCGGTCAGCGCGACGCGCTCGCCTGCCCTGAGGTCGAGATCGACGCCGCGCAGCACATGAACCGGTTCGCCGGCCGAGGAGAAGGTCTTGGAAAGATTTCGGATGCTCAGCACGATGAATGGCGCCGGACGGAATTAACGGACTTGTTGCGTACCACACTTGCTGCGGAAATGCCGGGTTGCGTTGGTTTCGAACCCGTTGTTAGCTTCGTTGTCGGATTCCAAGACGGCCAAATCAAAAAAGTGCCAGAAAGGACATGCGGGGAGAACGATGAGCGATCAGGGAACGCCCAATGCGGCGGGCAGGACGGCAGGGGAGTCCAGGGTTTCGGCGAAGCCAACGCCGAAGGGTGCCTGGACCATTACATTTCTCCTCTTTCTCTTCATGGTCGTGAACTTCGCGGACAAAATCGTCGTCGGTCTCGCCGGTGTGCCGATCATGACCGATCTGAAGCTCTCGCCGGAGCAGTTCGGCCTGCTCGGTTCCTCGTTCTTCTTCCTGTTCTCGATCGCCGCCATCGTGGTCGGCTTCATCGTCAACAAGGTGCCGACGCGCTGGGTGCTGCTCGCGCTCGCGGTGATCTGGGCTCTGGCCCAGTTTCCGATGGTCGGCACCGTCTCCTTCACCACGCTCCTGATCTGCCGCATCGTGCTGGGCGCCGGCGAAGGCCCGGCCTTCTCGGTCGCCGCGCACGCCATCTACAAATGGTTCCCCGACGAGAAGCGCACGCTACCGACCGCGATCCTGTCGCAGGGCTCGGCCTTCGGCGTCATCCTGGCGGTGCCGGCGCTGAACTGGATCATCGTCAATCATTCCTGGCACTATGCCTTCGGTGCGCTCGGAATCGTCGGCCTGCTCTGGGTCTGTGCCTGGCTCGCGCTCGGCAGGGAGGGGCCGCTGGAGGACACGCAGGTCCTTGCCGAGACCGAGCAGAAGATTCCCTACCTGCAGCTGCTCACCTCGCGCACCTTCATCGGCTGCGTCGCGGCGACCTTCGGTGCCTATTGGGCGCTGTCGCTCGGCCTGACCTGGTTCACGCCGTTCATCGTCAAGGGGCTCGGCTTCTCGCAGAGCCAGGCCGGCTGGATTTCGATCCTGCCCTGGGTATTCGGCGCCACCATCGTCATCCTCACCGGCTGGATCTCGCAGGTGATGATGGCGCGCGGCTACAACACGCGCGTGGCACGCGGCGTGCTCGGCTCGGTGCCGCTGGCGATCGGCGGGCTGATCCTGGCCATGATGCCGCATGTTCAGGGTGCGGGCCTGCAGATCGCGCTGCTGGTGGTCGGCTCCGGCCTGTGCGGTGCGATCTATGTCGTCTGCCCGCCGATGCTCGGCGAGTTCACGCCGACCTCGCAGCGCGGCGCCATCCTCGCGATCTACGGTGCGCTGTACACGCTGGCCGGCATCATCGCGCCGGCGGTGATGGGGGCGACGATCCAGCGTGCCGGCAGCACGCTTGATGGCTACATGACCGGCTTCACCATCAACGCCGTGATCATGGTCGGCTCCGGCCTGCTCGGCCTCTTGCTGCTCTGGCCGAACACGGAAAAGGCGAGGTTGAGGCGTGGTGTCGCGGCACAGGCGGCCGCGCTGAAGGGCGCGGTGTCGCCGACGTAAGAGGCGCGAATCGCCCACTCCGGAGTGACCAGTTTCGCGCTACGACTCCTCGCCGTGGTTACGCCTTGTCTTCCCGCTTCCGTTCCGTGAACGGCGACAGCACCACGGTGGCGACCATGAAGATCACGGACGCGCCGAACACCCAGCGCGGCGCGCTCTGGTCCATGATCCAGCCGAACAGCAGCGGTGAGACGATGCCGCCGAGATTGAAGCCGGTGGAGACGATGCCGAAAGCGCGCCCCGCGGCGCCCGCCGGTGCGGCATTGCGCACCAGCATGTCGCGCGAGGGGGCGATCACGCCGGAGAGGAAGCCCGCGACCGTCATCGCTGCGGTCAAGGCCCAGCCGGGCAGCGTCGCGAGCGCGATCAGCAGCACGATCGCCGCGTTGACAGCAAAGCAGGCCGCCGCGACATAGCCGTGGCGTTCGGTGTGATCGGCGAGGAAACCGCCGGCGAGCACGCCGACGGCGCTGGCGCCGAGGAATGCCGTCAGCATGACGTTGGCCGCCGAATAGGAGATGCTGTAGCCGCTCATCAGCGCCACGACGCCGAAATTGTTGATGCCGGCGACGGAGAGGCCGAGCAGCATGAACAACGCCGTCAGCGTGACCAGCGCCGGGGTGATGACGGACTGTCTCGGCGTGTTCTCCGCGCCCGGCTTTGTCTTGCTGGCGCCGGCGTCGGGAATGTTCATGACGAGCAGCAGCAGTGCCACCAGAATGCCGATCGCGCCCGATGCGATCAGCGCGCCGACGCCGCCGGACAGGGCGACGAGCGCCGCCACGATCGCCGGGGCCACCGCGCCGCCAAGAAAGCCGGCAAAGGTGTGGATCGAGAAGGCGCGGCCCATTCGCGCCTCGTCCATGTGCTCGGCCAGGATCGCGTAGTCCGCGGGGTGATAGACGCTGTTGGCGAGGCCCAGCAGCACGGCGCAGGCGATCAGCGAGACGTAGCTGAGATGCAGGCCGAGCAGGATCAGCGCGCAGCCGCCCAGCGTCAGGCCGATCAGCAGGATTTTGCGCGCGCCAAAATGGTCGACGAGATAGCCGGTCGGCGCCTGCGTCAGTCCGGACACGACCGCGAACACGGTGAGCGCGAAGCCGAGCTCGATATAGCCGACGCCGAGCTGCGCCTTGAGGAACGGAAACAGCATCGGCAGGACCAGCAAGTGAAAATGGCTGACCCAGTGCGCGATCGAGATTCCCGTCAGCGTGCGCAGCGCGCTGTCCGCCTTGCCTTGCTGCGGTGCGGCGAGAATGTCGACCATTGCAGTTCCGTTTCACTCCCTGCGAGGTGCGGAAACTATCGAACGGCGGTTATTTGTCCATGAACGCAGGCGCATGGCAGGTAGTGCGGGCGGGGCTGCTGCAATCTCGATGATGTCGTTGGACACAGTGCGCTCCCTCCCCCTTGCGGGACAGGGCTGTCGCATATGATGCGCGGAATGCAGCGGCATCGGCAGTCGGCTCCCTCCCCCGCTTGCGGGGGAGGGCTGGGGAGAGGGTGTCTCCGCGCAGGGATTATTGAGAATAACTGAGGGCGCCCCAGCGCGGCGAGAACCCTCACCCGCCGCGCTCTGCGAGCGCGTCGGCCTCTCCCGCAAGCGGGAGAGGCGGAGCAAGCCTAGACAGCCCCCGTGTCATTCATATGCGATAGCCCTGCCCTTGCGGGGGAGGAACGCACAGTTCGTGAGGAAGCTTCACACCCTCACAGCGGCTCGTCGTCCGGACCGTGCCGGTCACGCTTCGGTGTTGCGATGTCGCCGTCTTCGTAATCGTCGTCGTCGATGTCGGCCGGCAGCGGCTTCTTCGGCTTGTCGTCCGCCGGCTTCTCTTTGGCAGTCTTGGGCGGCTCGCTCGGCTTGGCGGTCTTGGTCATGGCTGGTCCCGGATGGTGATGCTGCATCCGATCCTAGTCCGAATATGTGGGCGGCTGCTGACTTATCTCAAGAAGCCGCGCGGCCGTCAGTGCACGAGCGGCCCGCCGGCCTTCTTCCAGGCATCCAGGCCGCCGGCGATGTGCGCCGTATTGGCAAGGCCGGCGTCCTTGGCGGCGGCCACCGCCATCGCCGAGCGTTCGCCGAAGGCGCAGAAGAACACGATGCGGCGGCCGGTGGCGGCTGCGACCTCGCGCAGCATGCCACCGGGCTTGAGACTCTCCTCGACGGAGGGATAGGGCGTGTGCAGCGCGCCTTCGAGCGTGCCGTGCTTCAGCCGCTCGTTGGTCTCGCGCAGATCGACCAGCAGGATGTCGGGCCGGCCGAGCGCGCGAATCGCCTCGACGGCGCTGAGCGCGCGGCCTTCCTTTTCCAGCTCCTCCTGATGCAGGCCGACATGCATGTTGGCGGGCACCGCCACGTCCATCATCTTCGGATTGGGCAGCTTCAGATTGGCCATCAGCTGGATATATTCGTCGACCGAGCGCACCTGGAGCCTGGGATTGTAGCGCTTCTCCTCGCCGATGGTGGAGACGGTGTCGCCCTTGTAGTCGTGCGCCGGGAACACCATTGTCTCGTCCGGCAGCTTCAGCAGCCGGTTGAAGATCGAATCGTACTGCGCGCGCGAGGAGCCGTTCTGGAAATCGGTGCGGCCGGTGCCGCGGATCAGAAGCGTGTCGCCGGTGAAGACGCGATCGCCCATCAGATAGGAATAGGAATCGTCGGTGTGGCCGGGCGTGTACATCACGTCGAGCGACAGGCCCTCGATCGTCACCTTGTCGCCGTCCGCGACCCGCATCGCCACCACGTCGGCCTTGGTCTGGTCGCCCATCACGGTCATGCAATGGGTGCGGTCGCGCAGCTCGCCGAGGCCGGTGACGTGGTCGGCATGCAGATGGGTGTCGACCGCCTTGACCAGCTTGAGGTCGAGCTCGCGCAGCAATTGGCAGTAGCGGTCGACCTTCTCCAGCACGGGATCGAGGATCAGCGCCTCGCCGCCGGGGCGGCTGGCGAGGAGATAGCTGTAGGTGCCCGAAACGCTATCGAAGAGCTGACGGAAGATCATGGCAGGAAGCCCGGCAGTGGAACCTATTTCGAGGATTCTACTACGTTCCGGGCCGGAAAGAGAAGCAATTCACTGTCTACGTAGGAAAATTTGGAAGATTCTTGTTGCGGCGCAAATGTGGGAGTGGTTGGGCCATCCACACAACTGTCATCGCCCGCGAAGGCGGGCGATCCAGTATTCCAGAGGCCGTCGTGGGATACGGAGGGGGCCGCGGCGTACTGGATTCCCCGCTTTCGCGGGGAATGACACCGCGTCTGTGGCGGCGCTGTGCCCAACGAAATCACGGCCTCACCACCGTGTAGCCGTTCTCCGCCAGGAACAGGATCTGCCCGACGCCGACCTGCACCGGCGTCGCCGCGGGGATGAACTCCGGCCGCTTGCCGGTCTCGCGCTCGATCGTGTCCACCGTGTTGAGGCAGATGTCGAACCGCACGCCTTGCGCGATCAGGCTTTCCACCTGCTTGCGGCGCTCGCTGCCCGACAGCAAGAGGTCGATGCCGGGACCGAACGTCACCACTTCGAGCGCGATCTTGTCGGGGGCGTAGGCCTTCAGGAGGTTGTTGGCGACGCTGAGTACCAGTGCTTGCTTCCTCGGATCGCCGTCGGAGAGCTGCAGCACGATCTTGTGCTCGGCGAATGGCTTGTCCTGGAGCGGCACCTGTTGCGCCGAGGCCGGCGGGACGGCGGCGAAGACGAGCAGCGCCAGCATCAGCGCGGATAGGATCTGCGCGCGCCTCATCCCTGTCCCGCTATGCCTGGATTATCGTCGACCCCCTTGAGCGTGACACCGGAGCCGAGCCGCTCCTGAAACATCCGGCCCGAGCGCAGATATTTGCCGACGACGTCCCACACCGGCGCGCCTTGCTGGCCGGTGACCGAAGCCCAGCCTGCGACCTTGTAGCGATGGCCGGCGCTGATCGCTTTGCCATTATGGATCTTCAAATCCGAGATGCGGCTGCCGATCGCGGCGGTCGGTGTGCAGGTGTAGCTGAGCCCGCCGGCGCGCACCATGTCGCCGCCCTGCTGGTAATAGGGATCGGCGTTGAAGAGGTTGTCGCAGATGTCCTCCAGCACGTCCTTGATCTGGGCGCCCGTCATCTCCTGCACATAGGTTTCGGGATAGGTGATCGCGGTTTCCGCGAGCAAATCCTCCATGGTCAGCGCTTGGCCGGAGAGCGCGGTGACGCCCCAGCGGAAGCCCGGCGACAGCGCGATCTCGGTATCGAGCTCGGTGCGGAGCGCGGTGCAGATCAGCTCGTCGACCGGTCCGGAGAAATTGCCGCGGCGATAGAGCAGGCGGTCCGGCGTTGCGATCTTCTCCGACCAGTCGGTTACATGCGGCGCGCGCAGCCGGCCGATCAGCTCGGCCATGGCCGGATCGGGCTTCAGCAGCTCGGAATAAACCGGCAGCAGATGATAATGAACGTCGCTGACCTTGCCCCTGTCGATGGCGAGATCGAGCACGGCGAGGAATTTTCCGTTGGAGCCGGCATTGGTGACGAGCGTGATGCCGCCGGCGTTCTTCACCGCGATCGGCTGCGGCACGGCATCATGGGTGTGGCCGCCGAGGATGACGTCGATGCCGGTGACGCGGCTTGCGAGCTTGAGATCGACATCCATGCCGTTGTGCGACAGCAGGATGACCGCGTCGACCTTGTCGGTGCCGCGCAAGGCATCCACGTGCTTCTGCAATTCCTCCTCGCGGATGCCGAAGGACCAGTCCGGCGTGAACCGCTTGGGATGCGCAATCGGCACGTAGGGGAAGGCCTGGCCGACGATCGCGACCCGATGGCCGCCGATCTCCTTGATCATCGATGGCTTGAACACGCGCCCTGTGGCCTTGTCGAAGGCGGGGGCGTCGTTGAACGCGGCTTCCTCGGTCAGGAAGACGTTCTGCGCCAGGAACTCGCCCTTGAAGCGCTCGAGATTGTCGCGCAGCGCCTGCTCGCCATAGGTGAATTCCCAATGTCCGGTCATCGCTTCGATGCCGAGCAGATTCGCGACCTCGACCATGTCGCGGCCCTGCATGACATTGGCAAGCCCGGTGCCTTGCCAGAGATCGCCGCCGTCGACGAGCAGCGAACGTTGCTCGCCGACGTCGCCGCGCAAGCGGTCGACCAGCGTCTTCAGGTGGGCAAAGCCGCCGAGCTTGCCGAAGCGGCCTGCCGACTTCTCGAATTCGACACAGGTGAAGGCATAGGCTTCGGCGCTGTCGGAGCGGATGCCGAACCGCTCCAGGAAGGCGCGGCCGACCAGATGCGGCGGCCGTCCGGCCATCTCGCCGATGCCGATATTGACGCTGGGCTCGCGGTAATAAACCGGGTTCAGTTGCGCATGCGTGTCGGTGATGTGCAGGATGCGCGCATTGCCGAACCGCTCGATGTCGTAAATGCTCGCGGTCTCGGCGCCAAGCGCAAGCCGCGGCAGACCGAGCGATGCGGCGGCGAGGCCTGCAGACTTCAGGAAATCGCGGCGGCGGATCGCCATCCCATAATTCTCCGCGCCCTCAATGGTCGCAAGGCTGTTCCAGTTGAGGTCAGTCTAGCGGATTTCCATCGCCTTCCAGGCCTCTTTTTCAGACGTCGCCTGGAAGATCGACGCCCTTGCCAGCGCCTCGGCCTCCCTGGCTGCGGCGATGGCACGGTCGAAATCGCCGCTATCGGCCGCTTTCCTGGCTGCGGCCAGCATCGAGACGGTCACGGTCCACTGGTTGCGCAAGCCGGCAGCCTCCTTCGATGCAGCTTCGGCGGCGGTGTACGCCGTCTTGTAGTCCGCTTCGGTCGCCGCGCGCGCCGTGGCGACGAGGCCGAGCGCGAGCAGCATGGCGAGAGCAAGTGTCCGCTTCATGGCCGCGCTCCCGGGCCTGATATCGGCAGGCCGTTGGCGACGTAGGACAGGAAATATTCGACGTCGCGGTATTCGTCCGCCTGCGGCTCCAGCGGAACCGCGCGGGTCTGGCTGTTGCAGGTGACGAAGCGGCGGCTGGTCGTGCCCATGCCGCTCCATTCGGAGCGGTAGATCGGCATCGCGTTAACGATGCCGAGCGCCGGCGCCAGGATCTCGGCGCGGATGCGCTCGCCCGGGCTCTGCACATGGCAGCTTGCGCAGGAGAAGTTCATCTGGCCGCGGCGGGTGTAGAAATAGCGCTTGCCGTTCTCGAAGGCTTCGAGCGCGCGCGGATCGTCGGGGATCTTGATGTCCATCGGCTTGCCGCGCGAGGTGTAGGCCATGTACGCGGTCAGCGAGGCCATCTCGTCCTTGACGTAGGAATAGGGCGCTTCGCCGTTGGCCTCGCGGCAGCGGTTGAGCGCGAGCTCCAGCGTGATGACCTTGCCTTCCTTCGTGTCAAAATAGGGATAGTTCTGGCGGACGCCGATGCCGCCGTTCGGGAAGCAGTCGGCATAGGTCTTGCCGTTCTTGAACGGCGTCGCAAACATTTCCTTGCCGGCCTCGAGCGCGAACTCGTAGGGCGGGAATTCTTCCTTCTCCTGCCATTGCCGCTTCAGATCGGCGTTCATGGAATACGGACCGTTGACGAAGTCCTCGTGCTTCACGTCAGGAAACTTCTGGAAGAAGAAGTTCTGGAACGCCTTGGCGTCGGCAACGGGATCGACCTTGTCGGCCGCGACGACGCGCGGAGCGGTGAGGGCGAGCGCAACGAGTGCGGCGCTGAGCGAGCCAAGCAGCAGGGCAGACCGGGTCTTCATCACGCGATCTTCGCGGTGGTCGTATCCGAGCCACCCTTGTTGTCGGTCCAGGAGATCTTGAGCTCGTCGCCCTTCTTGGCGCCCTTGAAGCTGAACTTCACATAGGGGTCCTTGGAGACCGCGGTGCCCCAATCGGCGACGAAGACGTCCTTGCCGTTCCATTCGAATTTCAGCTGCTGGATGTAGTGCGCGGGGATCAACTCACCCTTGGGATCCTTCACCAGGCCGGTATCCATGGGATGCTGGATCAGCGCCTGCACCTCGGTGATGTCGCCATTGGATGTTGCGCGCACGCGAATGCTTGATGCCATCGGACCGATCCTCCTAG
Source organism: Bradyrhizobium sp. LVM 105 (assembly GCF_003957705.1). Classification (NCBI taxonomy): domain Bacteria; kingdom Pseudomonadati; phylum Pseudomonadota; class Alphaproteobacteria; order Hyphomicrobiales; family Nitrobacteraceae; genus Bradyrhizobium; species Bradyrhizobium sp. LVM 105. Next base: position 523,387 of record NZ_QZMV01000003.1, read on the forward strand.
CCGCCGCAGCCGCCGACGGTGACCTTCACTTCCTTGGTCGCGCTGTAGAGCTTGCCGTCAGCCTCCACGATGGCGACCAATTTGGTGGTCTTGGCCATCTTCAGTCGGTTGGCGACGCCCGGAATCGTGCCCTCGGCGATCTTGTAGGACGCGGCGAGCGCGTACGGGTTCTCGGTCACGAAGAACGAGATCGCGCTCACCTTGTCGAGCGTCGTCGTCACCGACACCGGCACGACGCCGCCGTTCTCGGCGATCTCGGGCGCATCCAGCTTGACCTTGTCGGAGGGCTCGGCGGTCTTGCCGTAGAGCGCCTTGATCGCGTCGGCCTCGTTCTTCTGCTTGAAAGCCTCGTCCGGATATTTGTCGTTGGCCGCCGCGCGCACGGGCGTCGCCGCGAACGGCAGATTGCCGAGGCCGAGCAATGCGACGGAGGCCGCGCCCTGAAGGATCAGGCGCCGCGTCGCAAGGGGGCCGGTGGTCGTGGTCATCTCTGGTCTCCTGGGCAGCCGGCCGTTACAGGGTCTGCAGGAAATCAACGATCGCGCTGATCTCCTGGTCGGTCAAAATCCGGTTCCGGCCGAACGGCGGCATCATGGTTTGCGGATTGCGCTTGGTCTCGTCGAAGATGATCGCGGTGAGCTCGTTGCGATCGGGATATTTGGCCTTGAGGTCCTTCAGTTCCGGACCGATCGTTCCCGGCAGGTCGCCGCCTTTGATGACGTGGCAGGTCAGGCAATTGCCCTTGCCGCGGTCGAAGGCGAGTTTTTGGCCGTCGGCCACACTGGATTGCGCCTGTGCCGGAGCCGCGCCGGCGCAGAGGGCCAGCGCCAGCAGGATGGCAGGCTTGCAAGGAAAGGCGGTCAAGGCATCGTCCCGAGCGTTATGTCGATGATCTCGTTTGTGGAAATATATAGGCGTTGCAAAGCACAAAGGGCATCGCCTGACAATCAAGACTATGCACGCGGCAAAATGGAGTTAATATCCTCCGCATTGCAACCCATGAGATAGTTCGTTCATCCAATAGGGCGGCACTAGCAAATTATTCTAGAGCGTTTGGCCTTCGGGCCTTCCTTTCTGTGCGCATATTTTGGGGATCTCGCTTGGCTGAATATGTCGTCGAGTTTGGCAGGGATGGTGGCCGGGTCGAGCCGGATGGGCGGCTCGATGCGCCCGCGTTCCATCGCAATCACGTGCCGATCTGGGCGGCGCTGGAACAGCACCTCACGGGCCTCACCGGCAACGTGGTCGAGCTCGGCAGCGGAACCGGCCAGCATGTGGTCCATTTCGCCCGCCATACGCCCGGCCTGGTCTGGTGGCCGAGCGACCTCAATCAGCGCCATCTCAGGAGCATCGAGGCCTGGCGCGTCTATGCGGGCCTGCCAAACATTCGCAGTCCCCTGCGTATCGATCTCACTGATCCCGACTGGTGTCCGGAGATGAAGAGCGGGCAGGCGCCGACGAGCCTTGCCGCCGTGTTCTGCGCCAATGTCATCCACATCGCGCCCTGGGCCGTGGCCGAGGGCCTGTTCGCCGGCGCCGGCCGCTATCTGCGCTCCGACGGCAAGCTGTTCCTCTATGGTCCCTTCAAGCGCGACGGCAAGCACACCGCGCTCAGCAATGCGGTGTTCGACACCTCCTTGCGTGAAGGCAATCCGGAATGGGGCGTGCGCGACATCGCCGATGTCGAACAGCTCGCGACGGCCGCCGGCCTTCGCCTCGTCGATTCCATCGACATGCCCGCGAACAATCTGACGCTGGTGTTTTCGCGGTAGCTACGCGGGAGGTGCGCTCCCTCCCCCGCCTGCGGGGGAGGGTTGGGGAGAGGGTGCTTCCACAACGGGACAACCCCCGAGAGGAAAAAGCCCTCACCCGCCGTGCGCGGGACGATGCTTCGCATCGCCCCGGGGCACGTCGACCTCTCCCGCAAGCGGGAGAGGCAAGAGCAGCCCGTGGCTGGCGCCTTTAATCAATAAGCCTCAGCCCTCGCCATCCCGCCACCCGATCTTCTCCTTCAAGAACCGGAAGCCGAGCACCTCGAAACCGGCGCGCTCCTTGTTATCCTTGCCGTAGCCGTGGCCGCCGGCTGCCGGCTCGTAGAACCAGGCCTCGTAGCCCATCGCCTGCAGCTTCGCCGCCATCTTGCGCGCATGGCCGGGATGGACGCGGTCGTCGCGGCGCGTGGTGGCGATCAGGATCGGCGGATAGGGCTGGCCGGCCCTCACGTTGTGATAGGCCGAGTAGGTCTTCAGCCAGTCCCATTCCTCGGGCTTGTCGGGGTCGCCATATTCCGCGATCCAGCTCGCGCCCGCGAGCAGCTTGGTGTAGCGGCGCATGTCGATCAGCGGGATGGTGCAGAACAGCGCGCCGAAGCGCTCGGGATAGCGCACCAGCATGTTGGTGATGAGAATGCCGCCGTTCGAGCCGCCCTGCGCGGCGATGCGCTTCGGCCGCGTCACGCCGCGGCGCACGAGATCGGCGGCGACCGCGGCGAAATCGTCGTGCGACAGCTTCTTGCCCGCGAGCCGGCCGGCATCGTGCCAGCGCGTGCCGAACTCGCCGCCGCCGCGCAGATTCGCCTGCACAATGGTGCCGCCACGTTCCAGCCACAGCTTGCCGAGTGAGGAATTGTAATAAGGCTTCACCGCAAGCGCGAAGCCGCCATAGGCGCTCATATAAACCGGTGCATCGCCGGTCTCGCCCGCCGGGCCGGTCTGCACATAGGGAATGCGCTCGCCGTCGATCGAGACCGCCTCGTGCTGCGTCACCACAAGCCCGTCGGCGGTGAAGGTCTTCGGCGCCTGCTTCAGCACGATCGGGCTGGCGACGCCGCGTTCGAGCAACAGCAGCGACGGCGGCGTGAGCGGATCCTGCACGTTGGCGAGCAGATCGCCGTTGCTCTCGGAAGGATGACGATCGAGCGGCCAGACGTCGACGACGCCGATCTCAGGCAGGCCGGCAAGCGTGTCGCGGCTCCAGCCGTTGGCGGACGGCGTGCAGATTTCGAAGCGCGGGCGCAGCTCGTCGAGGATCGACAGCACGAGCTTGCCCGCCGCCCAGAACAGGCCCTGCAGCGCGCGCCGCGGCGCCGGCTCGAACAGCACCGCAAAATCGCGGCTGCCGGCGAGGAACGCCGAGAGCGAGATGCCGAGCACGGTGTCGGTGGCGTAGGTCCGCCCCCCGGCCGTCCAGTCCTTGCGCAGCTTCATCGCGAACCAGTCGCCATGGGCCTGCAGCCAGATCCCGGTCGGCAGGTCGAGCTTCGTCATGCCGCCGGCTGCGTCGCGCAGCCAGATCGCGTGATTGAAGAAATCGATCTGGTCGACGATCCAGACCCGCCGCTCAGGTCCGGTGTCGTCGACCACGGCATGGATCATCATGTGATCGGCGGTGGTCTCGATGATCACCTCCGCCCGCTCGACAGGCTGGCCGCGCCGCCACAGCCTAACCGTGCGCGCATAGCCCGAGCTCGTCGCCATGCCCTCGCCATAGGCGCTCGACAGCAACAGCGTGTCCGCATCGAGCCAGTCGAGACCGCCCTTCGCCTCCGGCAGCGTAAAGCCGTCCGTCACGAAGCTCTTCGTATCCATGTCGAATTCCCGCAGCGTCACGGCGTCGCTGCCGCCGCGCGACAGGCTCAGAACCGCACGCGAGCTTCCCGGCATCGTGGCGATTCCGCCGAGCAGCCAGTCCTCGCCTTCGTGCGCTGCGAGCTTGTCGATATCCAGCACGGTCTCCCACGCAGGCGTCGTTTTGCGAAACTCCGCAAGCGTCGTCCGCCGCCACAGGCCGCGCGGGTTGGCGGCATCCTTCCAGAGATTGTGCAGATCGGAGCCGCGCCGGGTGACATAGGGAATGTTGTCGGGCCGGTCGTAGATCGCAGCTAAGACGTCGCGGTCGTGCTCGTAACCTTTGCCGCCGAACGCCTGCAGCGTCAGTTGATTCTGCCGCTCGACGAAATCGAGCGCCTGCTTGCCTTCGATCTCCTCCAGCCACAGAAAGGGGTCGTCGTCGGGAGCGCTGAGCGTGGGCCTGTCGTCGACGGACATGAATAAAACTCCCGGGAAAATCGCGGCGGATCAGATTTGATCGAGCGCAAGCCGTCAAGGGTGCGAGCCGCTATCATTGCGCCGATTGCGTCAGAGGCATGGCCTGCGCCCGTTTGCGCCGGTTGCCCCTCCTCCCGCACCCCTCCATAGTGCCGGGAATCAACAGAGCCCCTCGAGAGCCCGTTGGGGCGGAAAAGCCGATGCTTGACGTGACTGCAGCCCATGAGATCGCCGCCGAGGCCCGCGTGCGCGCCAACGTGGTGCGGCTCGCTGCCGCCCAGGCGCTGACCGGCGCCAACTCGGCCGTGATCTTCGCTACCGGCGCGATCGTCGGCGCCACGCTCGCGCCCGACATGTCGTTCGCGACCGTGCCGATCTCGATGTATGTGGTCGGACTTGCTGCCGGCACGCTGCCGACCGGCGCGATCTCGCGCCGTTTCGGCCGCCGCGTCGCCTTCGTCATCGGCACAGGCCTCGGCACGCTGACCGGCCTGCTCGGCTCGTTCGCGATCCTGCACGGCTCGTTCGCGCTGTTCTGCATCGCGACCTTCCTCGGCGGCCTCTACGGCTCCGTCGCACAGTCCTATCGCTTCGCCGCCGCCGACGGCGCCAGCGCGGCCTACCGGCCCAAGGCGGTGTCCTGGGTGATGGCGGGCGGCGTGTTCGCCGGCGTGCTCGGTCCACAGCTCGTGCAATGGACCATGGACGTCTGGCAGCCCTATCTGTTCGCCTTCAGCTTCCTGGTGCAGGCGGCCGTCGCGCTGGTCGCGATGGGCATCGTCGCCGGCGTCGATATGCCGAAGCCCGCGCCGGCCGATCTGCATGGCGGCCGGCCGCTGCTCACCATCGTGACGCAGCCGCGCTTCATCGCGGCGGCACTGTGCGGCGTCATCTCCTATCCCATGATGAACCTGGTGATGACCTCGGCGCCGCTCGCCATGCAGATGTGCGGCCTGTCCGTCTCCGATTCCAATTTCGGCATTCAATGGCACATCGTCGCCATGTACGGGCCGAGCTTCTTCACCGGCGCGCTGATCGCCCGCTTCGGCGCGCCGAAGGTCGTGGCCGTCGGCCTGCTGCTGGAAGCCGGTGCCGCCGGTATCGGTCTCTCCGGCCTCACCGCAATGCATTTCTGGGCGACGCTCATCGTGCTCGGCGTGGGCTGGAATTTCTCCTTCATCGGCGCCTCCGCGCTGGTGCTGGAGACGCACCGCCCGCAGGAGCGCAACAAGGTGCAGGCCTTCAACGACTTCCTGGTGTTCGGCATGATGGCGCTCGGCTCGTTCTCCTCCGGGCAGCTGCTCGCCAGTTACGGCTGGTCGGCGGTGAACCTGGTGGTGTTCCCGCCAGTGGTTCTCGGTCTCGTCGTGCTCTCGCTGGTCTCCTGGGCCCGTCGCCGCAGGGCGCGCCTTGACGCGGCCATGGGTGAGTTCCCGGACGCGGTCTAAGTTGGCAGGAGGCTGTCAGCAACGTTGATACTTCGATCCGGGCCGAAGTGATTTTCGGTGCTCGGGTTGTTACATGATGCTCGTCATCAACAGGCGAGCGTGAAGCACGGCGCTCGCGGGGGAAACCGAGGACCAGCGCAAATGCTCGACAGCCCCCGTCCCACCGCGCCAATCGACGAATCCTCCCTCCGTTACGAAGGCTGGCGCATCGTCGCGGTCTGCTTCCTGCTCGCGACCTTCGGCTGGGGGCTCGGCTTCTACGGCCAGAGCGTCTATGTCGCCGAGCTGCAGCGCGCGCGGGGCTGGCCGACCACGCTGATCTCCTCCGGCACGACGTTCTTCTATCTGTTCGGCGCGCTGCTGGTCGTCTTCGTCGGCGAAGCCGTGCGAAAGTACGGCCCGCGCCTCAGCCTGATCGCCGGCACGCTGGCGATGGCGGCAGCGGCCGTCGCGATCGGCGCGGTGCGCGAACCCTGGCAGCTTTATCTCGCCAATGCCGTGCTCGCCTTCGGCTGGGCCGGCACCAGTCTTGCCATGATCACCAACACGATCAGCCTGTGGTTCGATCACAAGCGCGGCATGGCGATCAGCCTCGCGCTCAATGGTGCCAGCTTCGGCGGCATCGTCGGCGTGCCGCTGCTGGTCACGCTGATCGGCCATGTCGGCTTCGCCAGCGCGATGTACATCGCTGCCGGCGCCATGCTGGTGCTGCTGCTGCCGGTGATCCTTGTTCTCGTCGGCCGGCCGCCCGATCACCACGGCCGGCACGCGGCGGCGCGGGCCAAGCCGCAATCATCGACGCAAATCCGCGCCTGGGCGTTGCGCGACGTCGGCTTCCTGACGGTGACCATTGCATTTGCCTTGGTGCTGTTCGCCCAGGTCGGCTTCATCGTGCACCTGATCTCGTTCCTCGATCCCGTGATCGGCCGCGAGCGCGCCGCCATCGCGGTCGCGGTGCTGACCGCGATGGCGGTGGTCGGCCGCGTGCTGTTCTCGCTGGTGATCGACCGCCTCAACCAGCGCCTCGCCTCTGCGCTGTCGTTCCTGAGCCAGGCCGCGGCGCTGTGTGTCGTCATCAACCTGCACAATGATTACGTGCTGATCGCGGCCTGCGCATTGTTCGGCTTCTCGGTCGGCAACCTCATCACGCTGCCCTCGCTGATCGTGCAGCAGGAGTTCGACAGCGCCGCGTTCGGCGTGCTGATCAGCCTGAATACCGCGATCAACCAGGTCACCTACGCGTTCGGCCCCGGCGTCGTCGGAGCCTTGCGCGATTGGTCCGGCGGCTATTCGCTGCCGTTCTATCTGTGCATTGCGCTGGAGGTCGCGGCGGCTGCGCTGATCATGGTGCGGGGAAAGCCGCGGACAAAGCTCTCGTAGGGTGGGCAAAGGCGCGAAGCGCCGTGCCCACGATTTCTCAATGACTCACAAGGGTTCGTGGGCACGCTTCCGCCTTCGCTCTCCGAGCTACGGCGGACAAGTCGCTTTGCCCACCCTACGGCACCTGTACGAAGGCGCGACGCCGCCTCAACATACTCCGTCATTGCGAGGAGCTCTTGCGACGAAGCAATCCAGGCTGCCTCCGCGGAAAGACTCTGGATTGCTTCGCTACGCTCGCAATGACGGGGAGAGATCGGAGTTCACCCCTCCCGCTCCCTCAGCAACCCCTCAACGTCCAGCCGCTTGGTGAACATCGCCAGCTTCCCATCCGGTCCGAACGGCCATTGCTCCCGAGGCCTGTCCCAATACAGCTCGACGCCATTCTGGTCGGGATCGCGCAGATACAGCGCCTCGCTGACGCCGTGATCGCTCGCCCCATCCAGCACAATCCCGGCCGTGAGCACACGATGCAGCGCGTCCGCCAGCGCCGGCCGCGTCGGATAGAGGATTGCCGTGTGGAACAGCCCGGTCGTGCCCGGCGGCGGTGGCGAGCCGCCTTTGCTTTCCCAGGTGTTAAGCCCGATGTGGTGGTGATAGCCGCCGGCCGCGATGAAGGCGGCACCTGAGCCCATGCGCTGCATCAGCTCGAAGCCGAGCACGCCGCAATAGAAGCCGAGCGCGCGATCGAGATCGGCGACCTTGAGATGGACGTGGCCGATCCTTGTGCCGGCGGCGACGGCGGGATTTTGCGACATGGGGATGCTCCGTTGCTGAACTCCAGATAGGGCGGGCCTCGGGACAGCGCTATTGCTCATCTCGAAACCCATCGTTTCCCGATCGGAAACTAGCTCAGCTCCGACACCTCGCCCTCGGGCAGCCCGAACTCGAACGTGTTCAGCGTCATCGATACCATCGTGTAGTAGCCGCACAGGCCGATCACCTCGACCACGCCGCGCTCGCCGAGCAGATTGACCGCCGCATCGTAGAGGCCCTTCTCGACGCCGTGGCCCTCATGCAGCGACTTCGCGACGTCGTAGATCATCTTGGCCTTGGGATCGTCGAACTCGGGCGTGCGGCGGTCGCGGATGGCGTCGATGACGTCAGGATCCATGCCGCCGGCGAGCGCGAGGCGCTTGTGCGCGTACCATTCGTAGTGCGCGGTCCAGTGCCGCGCCGTCACCAGGATCGCGATCTCCGAGAGCTTTGCCGGGAATATCGTGTCGAAGCGCATGACCTCGCCGAGCCGCGTGGCGTGGCGCGCCATCTCCGGGCTGTTGAGCCAGGCCATCATCGGCGCCGGCGGCTTGCCGCGCTTGCCGGCAATCGATTCGTCATAGGTCTGCCGCTGGCTCTCGTTCATTTCGCCAGGCGAAAGAAGCTTCAGGCGCATGCGCGTTTCCTCTTTGTTTTCAAGCACCGTCGTGCCGCGACTATAGCCGACTGCGCCTGCGGAAGTGGTTGAATTCCGCGGGGGCTTGGCCCAGAGTCGTGCCCAACAAGTCTTTTTGATTGATGGAAACGACCATGAGCGACACTGAGACCGCCGATCTCGAAACATTCCGCGATGAGACGCGCGCCTGGCTGGAAGCCAATTGCCCGCCGGAGATGCGCAAGCCCGCGACGTCGGACGCCGACGTGTTCTGGGGCGGGCGCAACGCAAAGTTCTCCTCCGAGCCGCAGCGCATCTGGTTCGAGCGCATGCGCGACAAGGGCTGGACCGTGCCGGACTGGCCGAAGGAATATGGCGGTGGCGGCCTCAGCGCCGCCGAGCACAAGGTGCTGCGCGCGGAAATGGCAAGAATCGGCGCGCGTCCGCCGTTGTCGAGCTTCGGCATCTGGATGCTCGGGCCGGCGCTTTTGAAATACGGCAACGACGCCCAGAAGAAGGAGCATCTGCCGAAGATCGCGGCGGGCGAAATCCGCTGGTGCCAGGGCTATTCCGAGCCGAACGCCGGCTCCGATCTCGCTTCGCTCCAGACCCGCGCCGAGAGCGATGGCGACGATTTCATCATCACCGGCCAGAAGATCTGGACGTCTTACGCCAATTACGCCGACTGGATCTTCTGCCTGGTCCGCACCGATCCTACGGCCAAGAAGCACGACGGCATCAGCTTCATCCTGTTCGACATGACGTCCAAGGGCGTCTCGACCAAGCCGATCCTCTTGATCTCCGGCTATTCGCCGTTCTGCGAGACCTTCTTCGACGGCGTCCGCGTGCCGAAATCGCACGTGGTCGGCACCATCAACCGCGGCTGGGACGTCGCGAAATATCTGCTGCAGCACGAGCGTGCGATGATCTCAGGGGTGGGCGAGCGCGGCGTCGGCCGGCCGCTCGGCCAGATCGCGGCCGACTCCGTCGGCACCGATGCGCAAGACAAGCTCGACGACGCCATGCTGCGCGGCAAGATCGCCAGCTTCGACGTGGATGAGGCCGCCCTCGCGGCCTGCGCCGAGCGCGCGGTCGATCTCGCCAAAGCAGGGCAGGCGCATCCGGCGTTCTCGTCGGCGATGAAATATTACGGCACCGAGCTCAACAAGCGCCGCCACGAGATCCTGATGTCGGCCGGCGGCGTCGATGCGCTGGAATGGGAGAGCGAGCGCTCCAGGCAGGGCGCCCGTCCGCGCGCCTGGCTGCGCACCAAGGCCAACTCGATCGAAGGCGGCACGTCCGAGGTGATGCTCGGCATCGTCGCCAAGCGCATCCTGGATCTGCCGGGGGCGTAAGCCACGCTCTCGCACCCGTCATTCCGGGGCGCGCGAAGCGCGAACCCGGAATCCATCTCACGGCATGCATGCGGCCTGATGGATTCCGGGTCTGACCCTTCGGGTCAGCCCGGAATGACGACAACAAACAGATTTCGAATCGGAAACACGCACATGGCCCTCGTCCTCACCGAAGAACAATCGATGCTCCGCGACTCCGCGCGCGGGCTGATCAGCGACAAGGCGCCGGTGTCGCATCTGCGGCATCTGCGCGACAGCAAGGACCCCACCGGCTTCTCCAAGGAGCTTTGGCATTCCTTCGCCGAGATGGGTTTTGCCGGCCTTCTGGTGCCGGAGGAATTCGGCGGCAGCGGGCTTGGATTCATGGAAGCCGGAATCGTGATGGAGGAGATCGGCCGGACCTTGATGCCGTCGCCCTTCCTCGCGACCTCAGTGGTTGCGGCCTCGGCGCTGAACCGCGGCGGCAATGCCGCGCAGAAATCGGAATACCTGCCGAAGATCGCGAGCGGCTCGCTGCTCGCGACGCTCGCGATCGACGAGGGCGCCAAGCATCGTCCGCTGCAGACCAGCCTGCAGGCCGTGCGCGCCGGCAACGGCTTCAAGCTGTCGGGCGCCAAGGCGCTGGTGGTCGACGGCCACGTCGCCGATCTCTTCATCGTCGCCGCCCGCACCGCGGGCTCAGCCGGTGAGCGTGACGGCCTCACGCTGTTCCTGGTCAACCCCAAGGCCAAGGGCGTTGCGGTCGAGCGCACCATCATGGTCGACGCGCACAATGCTGCGCGGATCGAGCTTTCCAATGTCGAAGTCAATGCCGACAGCGTGCTCGGCGAGGTCGATCAGGGCGCCGCGCTGCTCGACGGCGTGCTCGACATCGGCCGCGGCGCGGTCGCCGCGGAGATGGTCGGCCTCAGCGACGAAGTCTTTGGCCGCACCGTCGAGTATCTCAAGAACAGAAAGCAGTTCGGCAAGCTGATCGGCGAATTCCAGGCGCTGCAGCACCGCGCCGCCGAGCTCTATGTCGACATCGAGATCACCCGCGCCGCAACCATGAAGGCGCTCCAGGCGCTGGACGCGGATGTCGCCAAGGCCGCCTCAGCCGTCGCGGTTGCCAAGGCCCGCGCCGGCACCACCGCCACGCGCGCCGTGCAGGAAGGCGTGCAGATGCACGGCGGCATGGGCATGACCGACCAGTTCGACATCGGCTTCTTCATGAAGCGCGCGCGAGTGTGCGAGGAGCTGTTCGGCGACGCCAATTACCACACCGAGCAGCTGGCGCGCGCGCGGGGGTATTGAGCCGAGGCGCGAAGGCCGCGCCTCACAGCCGGTGTCGTCGCCCGGCTTGACCGGGCGACCCAGTATTCCAGAGACAGCAGAAAGTTACGGAGAGGCCGCGGCGTACTGGATCGCCCGGTCAAGCCGGGCGATGACAGTTGAATGTGCGGAGAGCGCCGGCCAGAATCCGTCATTGCGAGGAGCGCAGCGACGAAGCAATCCAGCCCCCCACCACCGCGGAAAGATACTGGATTGCGTCGCTTCGCTCGCAATGACGGCGGAGGGACCTGTTACCGCATCGGCGGCGCGTATTGCACGCCACCCGCGTTCCACAGCTGGTTCATGCCGCGCGGAATCTTCAGCTTCGATTTCTCGCCGATATTGCGCTCGTACATCTCGCCGTAATTGCCGACGTGGCGGATGATGCGGGCGGCCCAGTCCTTGGTGAGGCCGAGCTGCTCCCCGTAACGGCCTTCGGTGCCGACGAGGCGCATCACTTCCGGCTTCTTCGACTTCAGCGCCTCGTCGATGTTCTCCGAGGTCACACCTAACTCTTCGGCGTTGATCATCGCGTAGAGCGTCCACTTCACGATCATCATCCAGTCGTCGTCGCGCTGGCGCACGACGGGGGCGAGCGGCTCCTTGGAGATCATGTCGGGCAGGATCATGTGGTCGCCGGGCTTGGTCAGGTTGAGCCTGAGCGCGTAGAGCTGCGAGACGTCGGCGGAGAACGTGTCGCATTTGCCGGTGTCGTAGCCCTTCACCACGTCGTCGAGCTTGTCGAACTTCACCTCGTCGTACTTCATGTTGTTGGCACGGAAGTAGTCGGCGACGTTGAGCACGGTCGTGGTCCCGGTCTGCACGCAGACCTTGCTGCCATCAAGGTCCAGCGACGTTTCCTTGTTGCGCGACCGCGGCAGCATGAAGCCGACGCCGTCGTAATAGGCGACCGCGGGGAAGTAGAGATCGTAGTCGAGCTCGCGCGCCATGCTCCAGGTCGTGTTGCGCGAGAGGATGTCCACCTTGCGGCTCTGCAGTTCCTTGAAGCGCTCGTTGGCGTCGAGCGCGATGAATTTCGCCTTGCCGGGGTCATTAAAGATCGCAGCGGCCACTGCGCGGCAGAAATCGACGTCGAAGCCGGTCCAGTTGCCCTTGTCGTCGGGGATCGAGAAGCCCGGCAGGCCCTTGTTGACCCCGCACAGCACCTCGCCGCGGCGCACGGTGCGCTTCAGCGTGCGGGTGTCGTAGAATTCATAGATGATGGCCAGGACGGCGACCAGCACGGCGACCGCGAGCCCGATCAGCAGGCCGCCACGAAAAGTGCGCATCATGTTGTTCTCTCGAGAAATCGGGAAAAGGAATCAGGCGAGGGCGGGAGAGCATGATCCGATCCGGACAAGCCGCGCCGGCAAGGCGACGCGGTCGTCCGTAGAGATCACGCTCGAATCATGAGTCTCAGAGCTCAGGCTTCTGCCGGATGACCACCTTGGTGCCGACAGGGACGCGGTCGTAGAGATCGGCGACGTCGTTGTTGACGAGGCGGAAGCAGCCCGAGGACACCTTGGTCCCGATCGTGTCGGGGCGGTTGGTGCCGTGGATACGGTAGACGGTGGTGCCCAGATACATAGCGCGGGCCCCTAACGGATTGCCGGGGCCGCCGGCCATGAAGCGCGGCAGATAGGGTTGGCGCTGGATCATCTCCGGCGGCGGCGTCCAGTCCGGCCACTCCTTCTTGTTGGTGATGGTCACCAGCCCCTGCCACTGAAAGCCGTCGCGGCCGACGCCGATGCCGTAGCGGATCGCGCGCCCGCCGGGCTGCACCAGGTACAGGTGCCGTTCGGCGGTCGAGACGATGATCGTGCCCGGCGCTTCGGTGGTGCGGAAATAGACCACCTGCTTCTGCCATTCCGGCTCGAGCTGATAGCCGTCGTCGGCAACCAGGCCCGGCTCGTCGCCGCGGTCCGGCTGCTGGGCAAAGCTTTGCGGCGCGGACAGGAACAGGCCGATCGCGGCCACGCATATTCCGGTCAGGTGACGAAAATCCGCCATTTCAATCTCTCCCCGCTGCCACAGCGCAAATCATTCAAAGCCATCAAACCTGAGGGGCAAGTTCATGGCAAGTTGATGGCGCGCCGCTCTAGTATGTCACGAGAATGCCTATGGTTTTTGACCAAGCCGGGCAATGCCACAAACAGGGGATGGCGCGAAAAGCTTAGGTCGTGGCCAAGGCGGTACTGCGCTCCCTCCCCCGCTTGCGGGGGAGGGCGGGGGAGAGGGTGTCTCCACAATGGGACACTCCCCTAGAGGAAAGAACCCTCACCCGCCGCGCGGGACGATGCTTCGCATCGCCCCGGGACGCGGCGACCTCTCCCGCAAGCGGGAGAGGCTCAGACCGAAGTCGCGGAAAGACCATCTCCGACCATTGCCAAGCGCCAGTCAGATCTTGTTGCTCTCCGGCGCGATCCCGAGCCGCCGCACGATCTCGGTCGCCACCGCGCGCGCCTCGACCCGCGATCCGATGCGGGGGCTGCGAAATCTTTGCCCCGAATGCAGCCGGATCGCCACGATGCAATGCTCGTCCTCGGACCGGCCGCGGCGCTCGACCGTGATCGTCTTCACGTCGCGCCCCTCGATATGGTCGGCGCGCAAGCTGCCGTCGCCCCACAGGCGCTCGACGCGGATGTCGGCTTGCCGGATGATCCAGAACGCGCCGGTGACGAGGTTGGCGTAGCGGTGCACGGCGAAGGCGGCGAGCGCGCCGAGCGGCAGCAGCAAGATGTCGACATGGGTCGGCGATAGCCCCCGCCAGAGCTTGTAGGCGTAGGGCGCCGCGCACAGGGCGAGGGCAATGAACGCAACGATCCGGATGTCCCTTGCGGGAAACGGTTCGAGCGGATCGCCGAGACGCATCTCGGGATTGCTGGCATCGAGCGGATTGCTCGGCGCCTCGACGTCGGGAACGTCGAACTGCGCGGCGATCCGCGCCACGGTGTCATGAACGTGCGTGACGTCCGAGATCGGCGGCGACGTCAACCGCTCTCCCGAGGCCAATGTGAACGCCAGCTGGAAGCGGGCTTTCGTCCTCTTGCTGCCCGGAACCTGCAAGCCGGCGATGTCGTCCTTGGCGATGATCCTGGTACGGAGCTTTCCGAACGGGCGCTGCTGCCCGATCAGGATTTCATCCGATGTGATGATCCACACCACCGCCGGCGCCATCATGATGCCGACGACGAATCCGGCGCCGACCAGCAGCGCGACCACGGAGATGATGATCTCCATGGTGTCGTGCGTGAACAGGCCGGGGGTGAAGCAGAGCGCAACGGCGGCCGCAAAGCCGGACATCACCAGCCGCTGCGCGATCGAGGAGCCTTCACGGAGGCGAATGTCGGTGCTGGTGGTGGTGTCGTCCATCGCGCGCGGATGATTGCGTTGCCTTGGAAACTCCACGGACGGGTTTGTGGAGTCAAGCAACAAGGGCGTCACCCGAAATCCGCCGCGCGATGTCCGTGCGGCATCAGCTGCTGGCATTGAGCAGCAGGCGGCCTCGCGCAGCAAATTCGGATCGAAATCGAACAGCCAATCAGCGCACCGAGCAGGAGCGCGACCGCCGAGAGTAGGTGGCTTTGCGAGGCAACGCCTGTGGCCCCAGGGACGGTGCGCTCCCTCCCCCCTTGCGGGGGAGGGCGGGGGAGAGGGGTAGCCCAGGAAAAGGTCCATCCATCTGCGCTCGTGCCACGGTCTCCGATCGAGAGAGTCCCGGAGTGGCTACCCCTCTCCCTGCCCCTCCCCCGCAAGGGGGGAGGGAATGAGAGGTCGCTGTCCGCCTCGCTTGGCGCGCGGCATGAGCTCGGAGCCCCCCAGACACAAAACGACCCGGAGGGGGGCATCCCGTCCGGGTCGTTGGAGGTCCTTGGGAGGTTTAAGCAAAACCGTATGTGAGCTTTATAGGGAGGAAGTTTTTCCGCCTGATGTTGTGCTTTGTTTCAATTGTGTCGCGGGCGGTAACACTTCCGTGTCCCGGACAGGACCAAAGCAAGGTCCTATCCCATTGAAATATCGAAACTTCAGGCGGCGAAGCGCTCGACGCCGCAGCCTTTAAGCAATTCGGCCAATTGCTTGCGGGCGTAGAACATCCGCGTCTTCACGGTGCTCTGGGGAATGCCGATGATCTGCCCGACCTCCTCCACCGACTTCTCGTGATAGTAGATCAGGTTGATGATCTCGCGATGAGCCGGCGACAGCTTCTGCACGCAGGCGCGCAGGATGGCGCTGGTATCGCTGCGGTCGAGCGAGGTCTCGGGCGTATCGTTACCGTCGGGAATCTGGCGCACGTCCTCTTGGTCGATGTCCTCGAAGCGGCGCTGGCGCATCGCGGTCAGGGCCTTGAAGCGGGCGATCGAGAGCAGCCAGGTCGAGACCTGGGAACGGCCCTGGAACTGGCCGGCGGTTCGCCACACGTCCAGAAACACCTGGCTGACGAGGTCTTCCGCCGCGGTGGCGTCGCGCACGATGCGCAGGATGAAGCGGTACACCCTCACATTGTGCCGGCAATATAGGATGTGCATGGCCGTCCGGTTGCCGTCGGCAATGCTTTCGAGGAGCATGTCGTCCGAGGTCGCCTGAGCGGCGATGATGCTCTGGCTGGCTTGGGCGTTGATGGCGATGACGTTCGGCATGGACTTGGCTCCCCGTAGCGCCGCAACCGAGCGGCGTTTCCTTGGACCAAAGTGTTAATCAGCCAACGTTTCGGGACGTCTGCACGAAAAGCGGAAAATGGTTTCGTGCGCCGCCAAATTGTTTCGTCGGAGGGGGGGCGACGAAACATCCGGGGCAAAAAAGCGTGCAAATTCAATGTACGGAAAATACGGGAGGAGGCCTTGGGAGGCGGACGGAGGCGCCACGGAACGAATCCCGGCGATTTGCGTTCGGCCGTGCCGCACCCACCTCTGTCGTCCCGGGGCCCGAAGCGGGTAGCCGGGAACGGCACTGTCGTAGGGTGGGCAAAGGCGCGAAGCGCCGTGCCCACGATCTTTCGCAATTATGGAGAGGACGGTGGGCACGCTTCCGCTTTGCCCACCCTACGGCACTGCCTGCGCTGCCCGCCGCTACGCCTTCTCGCCCTGCGGCGAGAACAGGTAGCCGCCGCCGCGGATGGTGCGGATCACGGCCGGCTTGGCCGGATCGGGCTCGATCTTGCGGCGGATGCGCATGATGCGCAGGTCGACGGCGCGGTCGAAGGCTTCGGCGTCGCGCGCATTGGCCAATTCCAGCAGGCGCTCGCGCGACAGCACGCGCTTCGGATTGGCCGCGAACACCTTCAACAGCCCGAACTCGGACGCGGTCAGCGGATGCTCGTTGCCCTCGTCGTCGCGCAAGGCCTGCGCTTCGAGATCGAGCCATTTGGTGCCGAAGCGCACCAGCTGGTCCTTGTCGGATTTCGCCGCCGCCTCCGGCGCGGCCGCCTTGGCCGGCACGCTCCGGCGCAGCACCGAGCGGATGCGGGCCATCAGCTCGCGCAGCTCGCAGGGCTTGGCCACGTAATCGTCGGCGCCGAGCTCGAGCCCGACGACGCGGTCGATCGGGCTCGCCGTCGCCGTCAGCATGATGACCGGCACGTTGATGCGGCTCTTGAGGTCGCGGATGATCGAGAGGCCGTCTTCCTCCGGCATGTTGAGGTCGAGCACGACCAGATCTGGCATGCTGCCCTGGATCGCCGTGCGCAGCGACTTGCCGCCGTCGCACAGCGTCACGGTGAAGCCGTGCATCTTGAGATAATCGCCGACCATCTCCCGGGCCGGGGCTTCGTCGTCGACGATCATGATGTGCTGGCTTTGGGTCATGGGCTTTGCATCACGGCGTTTCAGTCGCGGGGAGGGTGATGGTGAAGGTCGAGCCCTGGCCGGGCCCGCCGCTGTCGGCGGTCACCTCGCCGCCATGCATGTCGACGATGCGCTTGACGATGGAGAGGCCGAGGCCGGTCGAGCTCTCGCCGGCGGTCGGCTTGGCCGACAGCCGCTGGAAGCGGCCGAACAGACGGCCGAGATCCTCCGGCGACAGGCCGGCGCCCTCGTCGCTGATGCGGACGATGGTGTCGCCGCTCTCATCGCTGACGGCGACGTCGATCCTGCCGCCGATCGGCGAGTATTTGATGGCGTTGCTGATGAGATTGTCGATCGCCTCGCGGATGCGGTCGATGTCGCACATGGTGACGATGTTGGCCGGCGCGGTGACGCTGATCGCCTGCTGCTTGTTGACGGCCAGCGGCTGGTTGGCTTCGGCGACCTCCTTGACCAAAGCGGCGACGTCGACCGGCTCGCGGCGGATGGTGATGTCGAAGGCGTCGGCCATCGCGTCCGAGATCAGATGGTCGACCATCGTGATCAGGCGCTTGGTGGCGTCGCGGATGTGGTCGACCTGGGCGACCACGCCGCTTTGCGACGCGGCGGTCGAGATCAGCTCCTTCAGCATCTCGGTGCGGCCGAGGATGACGCCGAGCGGGTTCTTCAGATCGTGCGCGACGGTGCCCAAAATCTCGTTCTTGAAGCCGTTGGCGCGCTGCAGCCGCAGCCATTGCGCCGAGAGGCGGCGGTTGGCCTGCATCAACGCGCGGGTGCGCTGGGCGACGCGGTCCTCCAGCTGCGTGTTGGCGTCCTGCAGCTGCTGATACAGGATCACGTTGTCGAAGGCGATCGAGAGCCTGGAGGAGAAGATCTCGACCAGCGAACGGTCGGTCTCGGACAGCTCGCGCTCGGCCTGCAGCAGCACCACCACCTCGCGGCCCGACCCGGTGCGCAGATAGATCACGCTGCGATGGTCGGCGAATTCGTTCTTGCGGCGCTGGAACGCGGCCTCCACCATCTCGCGCAGATCGGGGTCGAGCGCCTTCGACGTCGTGGTGCCGATGAAGCGGCTGTAGCAGCCGCTGCCGGCGAGCACCGAGAGCTCGGGGTCGAGGCCGCCATTGTCGCGCAGAACCAGGATGCCGGCGCAGTCGACGTTGAGCAGCGAGGCGAGCTGGGTCAGCACGCCCTCGGCGAGCCGCTGCATCGACTTGAAGTCGTACAGCGTCGAGGCGGCGTCGATGATGATCTCGAGCCCGCGCCTTGTCTGCACCATGCGCTCGAGCTGCTGATAGGAGCGCAGCGCCGCCGTCAGCGAGGTGAACAGCTTGTCGGCGGTGAGCTCGGTCTTGGCCTTGTAGTCGTTGATGTCGTACTGCACGATCACGCGCCGCTCCGGCGCCTGGCCGGGCTGACCGGTGCGCAGGATGATGCGCACGGTCTCGTTCTTGATCTCGTTGCGGATGAACTCGACCAGCTCGAGGCCGGCGACGTCGGTCTCCATGATGACGTCGAGCAGCACGGCGGCGATGTCGCTGTGCTCGGTCATCAGTTTGCGGCCTTCCGCCGCGGAATAGGCCGACAGGATCTCCAGGCTCTGGCCGTTGAGGCTGTAGTCGGACAGCGCGAAGCGGGTGCCGTCATGCACCGCCGGATCGTCGTCGATGACGGCGATCTTCCACTTCCGGGCGTTGCTATCCTCCGACGCGGTACCGGTGTCGTCGATCAGGTGGAGGACATCGTCCTGTTCGGCCATTGAGAAGTCCCGTCACTTTCTGTGCTTTCCGCGCCGCCCTTGGCGACGCGGGGCATGATAATGCGAAAAGTAGTGCCTTGTCCCAGCTTGGATTCCAGCATCATGCGGCCGCCGAGCTGCTGGGTGACGAGGTTATAGACGATATGCAGGCCAAGTCCCGTGCCGCCTTCATTGCGCCGGGTGGTAAAGAAAGGGTCAAAGGCCTGGCGCTGCACGTCCGGGGTCATGCCGGCCCCGTCATCGGTGAAGATGAGCTCGACATCGTCGGTGCCGCGCGGCCGCGCCGAGATCGTGATGGTGCCGGCGCGCCCGTCGGCGAAGGCGTGGTTGGCGGCGTTGAGGAACAGGTTGGTCAGGATCTGGCCATAGGAGCCCGGATAGCCGTCGAGCAGCAGCCCCTCGGGCACGTCGACCTCGAGCGTGATCGGCGAGCGCTTCAAGACCGGGCGCAGGCTGGCGATGATCTGGTCGGTGGCCTCGCTGAGCGAGAATTGCCGTCGCTCGGCATGGGAGCGGTCGACCGCGACCTGCTTGAACGACTGGATCAGCTCGCCGGCGCGCTGGAGATTGGCGACCAGCTGCTGCGAGGCGTCGCGCGAGGACTGCACGAATTCTTCCAGCTGCGAGCGGCGCAGGCCGCCGTCGCCCCTGAGCTGGGCCTCGAAAATCTCGGTGCGCCGGGCAAAGCTCGAGGCAACCGTGAGGCTGATGCCGATCGGGTTGTTGACCTCGTGCGCGACGCCGGCAACGAGGCCCCCGAGCGCGGCCAGCCGCTCGGCATCGATCAAATTCTGCTGCGCGGTATTGAGCTCGAGCAGCGCGCTCTCGGCCTTCTCCTTGGAGGCGCGCAGCTCGTCCTCGGTCTGGCGCTTGGCGATGGCGTTCTCGCGGAACACCTCCACCGCGCGCGCCATCGCCCCGACCTCGTCGCGCGCCTTGGTGCCCTGCACCTCGCGGTCGAGGTCGCCGAGCGTGATCGCGCGCATCGCGGTCATGATCTGCTGCAGCGGCAGCCGGATCGACAGCGCGATCATCACGCCGGCGGTGAGGATGATGCCGAGGAAGATCACCGCGATCGACAGCACGCGCCGCGAAATATCCGCCAGCGTGCGGTCAAAGGTCTCCTGCGCCTTCTGCTCGCGCTGGCGCATCTTGGTGGAGAGGTCGTCGATGGCGCCGATCGCCTCGGCCTGGCTGGCGTCGATGCTGTTGCGCAGGAGCTCGGTGCGGCTCGCAAGCTGCTCGGACAGCTTGGCAAAGCCCTCGCGCAGCGCGGCGGTGCGGGCGCCGAGCCGCTGCAGCGCCATGCGCTGGAGATCGTTGTCGGCGAGATCGATCATCACCGGAATGGTCTTCTCGATCGTCTCGGTGTTGCGGCGCGCGTCGTCGGCCGCGCCCGTCGACAGCGACAGGTAATAGGAATTGGCGGCGACCAGCATCGCGGTGAAGGCCTCGCGGGATTTTCCGAGCGAGGGCCAGATCAGCGCGTCGCGGTGGCCGGTGGCGCCCTCGATGATGGAGTAGAGGCCGGCCATGTCCCGGGCCGGGCCCTGCACCTGCTCCTCATAGGTCTTTGCGATGGTGGACTGCACGCTGCGCAGCTCGCCGAAGCCGTTGAGGAAGCGGTCGGTGGTGCGCTCCAGCTCCTCGACCGAGCCCGACAGCATCGGGTCCTTGGCGGCGCGGTTGGACAATGTGCCCAGCACCGCCTCGCGCAGCAAGAGGATCTCGGCGAACAGGTCCGGGCTCGGCTGGTTGATGTAGCGGTGGATCAGATTGTGCAGCCGTCCGGTCTCGCTTTCGAGCAGCGCCAGGATCCGGTCGGATTCGCGCACCTGGCGGACATCGTCCCAGGCCGAGCCCAGCACCTGCGCGCCGTTCCAGATCATCGCCACCAGCACCACCACCACGGCGGAGTTCAGCGCGGCGATCGACAGGATGCGCCAGCGGATCGGCACCGCCCGCAGCACGCCGACCAGGCGCGCGCGCATCCGCCCGACCGGGCCGGGCGGCCGTTCCGCGTGCTCGTGATGTCCAAGCGCAGCCAACGCGGCTCACTCCACCTTGCGAATGCGTTCGATCAGCGCGGCCGCGGCGGGATCGCGCCCGGCCTTGGCGTAGATCGGGGCCATCGCGTCCTCGAACGGCTTGCGGTCGATATCCCTGATGACCGTGACGCCGGCTGCCTGCGCCTTGCGCTGCGACTGCTCCTCGAGGTCGCGCCATTTCTCCCGCATGAACCGGCTGGAGCGCTGGGCGGCCTCCCGGAAGATGTTCCGGTCGTCCGGCGCCAGGCTCTGCCAGGCCTTCAGCGAGATCACGAGAACCTCGGGGCTCATCGTGTGCTCGGTGAGGGTGTAGTGGCCGGCATGCTTGTAATGGTCCGTCGTCACAAAGGATGGCCAGTTGTTTTCCGCGCCGTCGATCAGATGGTTGGCGAGACCGGTGAGCACCTGCCCATAGGGCAGCTCGACCGGCTCGGCGCCGAGCGCGCGGACCATCTGGCTCATCAACTCCGACTGCTGCACCCGGATCCGCAATCCCTTGAGGTCCGCAAGACCCCTTACCGGGCGGACCCCGTTGTAGATCGACCGCGCGCCGGAATCGTAAAAGGCGAGCCCGACGAAGCCGTAGGGCTCGAAACTATCGAGGATCTCGCTGCCAACAGGCCCGTCCAGCACCTTCTGCATGTGCTCGATGGACCGGAACAGGAACGGCATGGCGAGCACGTTCATCGCCGGAACGAAGTTGCCGATCAGCGCCACGTTGGTCCGGTTGAGGTCGATCGCGCCGGCCCGGGTCTGCTCGATGGTCTCCTTTTCCTCGCCGAGCTGGCGGGAGTGGAACACCTTGATCTCGTGGCGGCCCTGGGTGCGCTCGGCGATCAGGGCGCCCATATAGCGCAGCGCCTGGACGGTCGGGTAGTTCTCGGCCTGGGTGTCGGCGGCGCGAAATTCGCGCGCAACGGCACCCGTCGCGCTCATGTCCATCGAGACCGCGGCAAGCAGAAGCGCGACGAAGATCACCCCGGTCCGCGAGAGTTCGGCACGGTTCAACACTGGCACACTCAACCCCTCAGTGGTGGAGTCTATGGCGGATGGAAAAGGTTCAATGCAATCTAGCAGATGGTAAAGGGAAGGCCATCCCGCGTGAGTCCGCAGACCGATTGTGCGGCGCGGCCGCCGTTCATTCCCGGTTGAAACCGGATATGCCGCGCCTTAAGCAGGGCAGCCGCCTTTGTCGCGCGGCCCGGGGAAGAGCCATCGTGATGCCAGCCTTGCGCATTTTGCGAATCGCCGCCGCCCTCGCGGCCCTGTCATGGGCTGTCCCCGTGCGCGCCGCCACCGACATCGCCTGGTGGCACGCCATGTCCGGCGAGCTTGGCCGGCAGCTGGAGAAGCTGGCCACGGACTTTAACGCCTCGCAGTCCGACTACCGCATCGTGCCTGTCTACAAGGGCAATTACACCGAGACGGTGACGGCCGCGATCTTCGCCTTCCGCTCGCGCAGCCAGCCCGCGATCGTCCAGGTCAACGAGGTCGCCACCGCCACCATGACCGCGGCCAAGGGCGCGATCTACCCGGTGTTCAACCTGATGCGGGACCAGGGCGAGCCGTTCTCGCTCGCCGATTACCTGCCCGCGGTCTCCGGCTATTACACCGACGCGGCCGGCAATCTGTTGTCGTTCCCGTTCAATTCCTCGACGCCGATCCTCTATTACAACAAGACCATGTTCCGCGACGCCGGCCTCGATCCGGAGACGCCGCCGAAGACCTGGCCGGCACTGGGATTGGCTGCAAAGCGCCTGCGTGACCACGGCGCTTCTTGCGGCTTCACCACGTCCTGGCCGTCCTGGATCCATGTCGAGAATTTCTCCGCCTTCCACAATCTGCCGGTGGCCAGCCGGGCCAACGGCTTTGCCGGGCTGGATGCGGAACTGACCATCAACAATCCCACCCTCGTGCGTCACGTCGCCCAGCTCGGCGAATGGCAGAAGACCAAGGTGTTCGACTATGGCGGCCGCGGACAAGCGGCCGAGCCGCGTTTCCAGCGCGGCGAATGCGGCATCTTCATCGGCTCCTCGGCGACGCGCGCCGACATCAAGGCGAACTCGAAGTTCGAGATCGGTTACGGCATGATGCCGTATTGGCCCGACGTGAAGGACGCGCCGCAGAACTCGATCATCGGCGGCGCCACCCTGTGGGTGCTGCGCGACCGGCCGCGCGAGGAATACAAGGGCGTGGCGCGGTTCTTCGCCTATCTGTCGCAGCCCGGCGTGCAGGCCGCCTGGCATCAGAACACCGGATACTTGCCGATCACCCGCGGCGCGTTCGAGCTGACGCGGTCGCAAGGCTTTTACGAGCGCAATCCGGGCTCGGCGATTTCGTTCGAGGAGATCACCTTGCATCCGCCGACGGAGAATTCGAAGGGCATCCGGCTCGGCTCCTTCGTGCTGATCCGCGGCGCGATCGAGGACGAGCTGGAGCAGGCCTTCGCCGGCCACAAGAGCGCGCAGGCCGCGCTGGATTCCGCCGTCGAGCGCGGCAACAAGCTGCTCCGCCAGTTCGAGCGCGCAAGCCCGGAGCGGTAGCGATGCAAGGAAGCCAGGCTTGACGTTGACGCGCAAGGTCTTTCCACCGCGTCATGGCCGGGCTTGTCCCGGCCATCCACGCCTTGCCACGCAGTACGAAGAACGTGGATGCCCGGGACAAGCCCGGGCATGACGAGCTCAATCGCATCAAGCGCAATATCGATGACACTCCCTCACTTCACCGACGCGGACAGCTTCCACGCCTTTCGCTCCGCGTCCCCGCAATGGCTTGGAATCGCGCTCGACATCGCGCGCAGCCACGGTCTTCCTATCGGCGCGCCGCATGTGTTCGCGACCGGGACCAATCTCGTGGTCGGTCTCGGCGAGACGCTGATCCTGAAGATCTTCCCGCCGCTGCTCGCAGCGCAATTCGTCTCGGAGCGTGGCGCTCTGGCGCAGCTCGCCGGCCGTCTCGATCTGCCGATCCCCGAGATCGTCGCGGAAGGGATGCGCGACGGCTGGCCTTATCTGATCATCACGCGGCTATCAGGCACGCTCGGCGCGGAGGTCTGGCCGCAACTGCCGGAAGACCAGAAGGAGCGCGTGCTGCGCCAGATCGGCGAGACCATCGCGGCCGTCCAGCGCACTCCGCTCGGACCGCTCGCCTCGATCGAGCCGCGCTGGGACGACTTCATGGGGAGGCAGATGCGGGGCTGCCGTGCCAGGCACACCCGTCTCGGCCTTGCGCCGAAGTTTCTCGCCGGCCTCGACGATCTCGTGCGCGATGCAGAAGAGCTGATCCCGATGGACGCGCCGCCGGTGATCCTGATCGGCGAATACATTCCGGAAAACTTTCTGCTCGCCTGCGACGACGGCCAATGGTCGCTCAAGGGCCTGTTCGACTTCGGCGACGTGCTTGCGGGATGGCGCGACTACGACCTGCTCGGGCCCAGCGCCTTCATGGCGGCGGGCCGGCCGGGCCGGGTGAAGAGCCTGCTCGAAGGCTTCGGCTATGCGAAGCCGGACTTTGCGCTCAAGCGCCGCCTGATGGCCTTGATGCTGCTGCACCGGGCCAGCGACCTCAACAGCCACATCTGCATCGAGGGCTGGCAGGAGAAGGCGGATGATTTGATTGAGCTTCAAGAGCTGATCTGGCCCGGCTGATCGCGCCACGCCTCCCGTCATTCCGGGGCGCCTCGCAGCGGCGAGCCCGGAATCTATTGCTCCGCGCGTTCTACCGCCCGATGGATTCCGGGCTCGATGCTGCGCATCGCCCCGGAATGACGGCTTGGGCGTACCGCTCCGTCGTGGCCTCCATGATCGCCTCCGGAATGGGCCGCGGCACCAAATAGCCTAATATTTAGGCAAAGGCGTCTCTTTGTATGCAATGCTGGATGTTGGTTGTTCCCCCTTACTCCTTGAGGAAAGCGAATAGACTTTTAGTCCCCGTGCCTTAGGCCAGGCGTAACGCCTCGTTAAGCCTTGGCACGAACCTTGCGAATCCGGTTCCAACCAAACCCTTTGTGTTGGAGCATTTCATGAAGCGCCGCGATTTCCTCAAATCCGTTTCCGGGTTGGCCGCCGGGGCGGCGCTTCCGGCCATGCCGTCCGTGATCTCCACCGCCTATGCCGACGCCCGCTCGGAGACGCTGCTGATCGTCTCGGAAGGCGGCCCCAACAATCTCGACATCCACGGCATCGGCACCAACGTGCCGGGCTATGAGGTGTCCTGGAATTGCTACGACCGGCTGATCAGCCACGAGATGAAGAGCGGCCCCGGCGGCGTGCCCTATTACGACCGCGACAAGTTCAAGGGCGAACTCGCCGAAGACTTCAAGATCGACGACATGTCGGTCACCTTCAAGCTGCGCAAGAACGCCAAATTCCACGACGGCACGCCCGTCACCGCCAAGGACGTGAAGTGGTCGCTCGACCGCGCCGTCAGCGTCGGCGGATTCCCGACCTTCCAGATGAGCGCGGGCTCGCTCACCAAGCCGGAGCAGTTCGTCGTGATCGACGACCATACCGTGCGCGTCGACTTCCTGAAGAAGGACAAGCTGACGATACCCGATCTCGCCGTGATCGTGCCCTGCATCGTCAATTCCGAGCTGGTGAAGAAGAACGCCAGCGAGAAGGATCCCTGGGGTCTCGAATTCACCAAGCAGCAGACCGCGGGCTCCGGCGCCTACAAGGTGACGAAGTGGACCGCCGGCACCGAGGTCATCATGGAGCGCAACGACGACTGGGTCTGCGGCCCGCTGCCGAAGATCAAGCGCGTGATCTGGCGCATGGTGCCGCAGGCCGGCAACCGCCGCGCGCTGCTGGAGCGCGGCGATGCCGACATCTCCTACGAGCTGCCGAACAAGGACTTTCAGGAGATGAAGGCCAACGGCAAGCTCAACGTGGTGTCGCTGCCGTTCTCCAACGGCATCCAGTATATCGGCATGAACGTCACCAAGCCGCCCTTCGACAATCCGAAGGTGCGCCAGGCCGTGGCCTACGCGCTGCCCTATCAGAAGATCATGGACGCGGTGATGTTCGGCCTCGCCAACCCGATGTTCGGTGCCGCCAAGGACAAGCCGACCGAAGTGGCCTGGCCGCAGCCGCACAAATACAACACCGACATGGAGAAGGCGAAGGCGCTGCTGACTGAAGCCGGCTACGCCAACGGTTTTGAGACCACGATCTCGTTCGATCTCAACTTCGCTGGCGTCAACGAGCCGCTCTGCGTGCTGGTGCAGGAATCTCTCGCGCAGATCGGCATCAAGACCACCATCAACAAGGTGCCCGGCGCCAACTGGCGCACCGAATTGAACAAGAAGGAGATGCCGCTCTTCACCAACGTGTTCTCGGGCTGGCTCGATTACCCCGAATACTTCTTCTACTGGTGCTATCACGGCAACAATTCCGTCTTCAACACCATGAGCTACAAGTCGGCGGAGATGGACAAGCTGATCGACGGTGCGCGCACCGCTGCCGCGAGCGGCGACAAGGCGGCCTACGACAAGGACGTGAAGGGCTTCGTCGATCTCGCCTTCACCGACATCCCGCGCATCCCGCTCTACCAGCCCTTCGTCAACGTCGCGATGCAGAAGAATATCAGCGGCTACCAATACTGGTTCCACCGCCGCCTCGATTATCGCGCGATGGCGAAGGGGTGAGAAATGCGGAGCGCGTGCGACATAGCCGCGTTTCTCTGCGTCACTCTGCCGAGTGAGGTGAGCACGCTCTTCAGGCTCCCTCCCCCCTTGCGGGGGAGGGTTGGGGAGAGGGGTAGCCCAGGAAATGGTGCTCCTCGTCGCGCGCGGCGTTTTCTTCGTCACACTGCGAGTCCCGGTGTGGCACCCCTCTCCCTAGCCCTCCCCCGCAAGGGGGGAGGGAACATAGCCGAGCGTGCCGAGAGCGGCTTGTTCGCAATGGGGAGCGCCCCATGCTGACCATGATCGGCAAGCGCCTGATGTTCGCGATTCCCTCGCTGATCGGGGTCGTCATCGTCACCTTCCTGCTGACGCGCGCGCTGCCCGGCGATCCCGCCGCCTACTTCGCCGGTCCCGCCGCGACCAAGGAGGCCGTCGAGCAGATCCGGAAAAAACTCGGCCTCGACAGGCCGCTGATCGAGCAGTTCTTCCGCTACACCAGCGATCTCGCCCATGGCGATTTCGGCAACTCGCTGACCACAGGGCAGCCGGTCGCTGCCGAGATCCGCAACCGCCTGCCGGCCTCCGCCGAATTGACCCTGCTCGGCCTCATCGTCTCGGTCGTGATAGCGATTCCGCTCGGCGTGCTCGCGGCGACGCGGCCGGGGTCGTGGATCGACCATCTCTGCCGGGTCACGACGACGGCCGGCGTCTCGCTGCCGGTGTTCTTCACCGGCCTCGTGCTGGTCTATGTGTTCTATTTCCGCCTGGGCTGGTCGCCGGCGCCGCTCGGGCGTCTCGACGTGTTCTACAGCGCGCCGCCGACGGTCACCGGCTTCTACCTGATCGACACGCTGATCGCGCGCGACCTCGAGGCGTTCCGCTCGGCGCTGAGCCAGCTCATTCTGCCCGCGACGACGCTCGCGATCTTCTCGCTGGCGCCGATCGCGCGCATGACGCGCGCTTCGATGCTGGCGGTGCTCGCATCCGAATTCGTCCGCACCGCGCGGGCCAGCGGGCTGTCGCCGGCGACCGTGATCGTCACCTACGCGTTCCGCAACGCGATGCTGCCCGTCATCACCACGCTCAGCATGGTGTTCTCGTTCCTGCTGGGCGCCAACGTGCTGGTGGAAAAAGTGTTCGCCTGGCCCGGCATCGGCTCCTACGCGGTGGAAGCCCTGATCGCGTCGGACTTCGCGCCGGTGCAGGGCTTCGTGCTGACCATGGCAGTGATGTACGTGCTGCTCAATCTCGTGATCGACATCCTGTACGGCGTGATCGATCCGCGGGTGCGGTTGGAGGGGTAGCCGACCATGATCGCGTTCGATGCGAATCGCGCGGACGGTGCGCTCCCTCCCCCGCAAGCGGGAGAAGTGAAGCCAACTCCAAGCTCGCCACCCAAAGTCATGAAGCTCCAGGAGTGAAACAATGAGCTCCGTTGCGCCTGCTGTCGAACCCGTCGGTCCCGCGCGTACGTCCGGCCTCGTCGCGATCCTCGACCAGACCCGCTATGTCCTCGGCGAGAACAAGGTCACGGGCTTTGCCTTCGCGCTGCTGATCCTGATCCTGCTTGCCGCGATCTTCGGCCCCTACGTGGTGCCATATGATCCGCTTGCGTCGGACACCGCCGCGGCGCTGAAGCCGCCGTCGGCGGCGCACTGGTTCGGCACCGACCAGCTCGGGCGCGACATCTTCAGCCGCGTCATCGTGGCGACGCGGCTCGACACCTTTATCGCGGTCGCCTCGGTTGCGCTGGTGTTCCTGATGGGCGGCCTCGCCGGCATCGCGGCCGGTTACTTCGGCGGCTGGACCGATCGTATCGTCGGCCGCATCGCCGACACCATCATGGCCTTTCCGTTGTTCGTGCTGGCGATGGGCATCGTCGCCGCGCTCGGCAACACCGTGCAGAACATCATCCTGGCCACCGCCATCGTGAACTTCCCGCTCTATGCCCGCGTCGCCCGCGCCGAGGCCAATGTGCGCCGCAACGCCGGCTTCGTGCAGGCCGCGCGCCTGTCGGGCAATGGCGAATTCCGCATCCTCCTGGTGCACATCCTGCCGAACATCATGCCGATCATGATCGTGCAGATGTCGCTGACCATGGGCTACGCCATCCTGAATGCCGCGGGCCTGTCCTTCATCGGGCTCGGCGTCCGTCCGCCGACCGCCGAATGGGGCATCATGGTCGCCGAAGGCGCCGGCTTCATGGTGTCAGGCGAATGGTGGATCGCGCTCTTCCCCGGCCTCGCGCTGATGATCGCCGTATTCTGCTTCAACCTCCTCGGCGACGGCCTGCGCGACATCGTCGATCCCCAGCGGAGGACGTGATGGCTGGTCTTCCTTGCGGCGCAAGCAACGTGAGACTCGGATGTGAGGAGGGCACCTCTCTCTCATTCCCTCCCCCCTTGCGGGGGAGGGGCAGGGAGGGGGGTAGCCACGAACTCCGATCTCTCCTGGGGCCACCCCTCTCCCCAACCCTCCCCCGCAAGGGGGGAGGGAATGAGAGAGCGGTGCCTCCCTCACCGGCAAAAAGCCGTCAAAAATTCCCCAACGATTCCAATGCCGTTCTACTGTGCATGGGGTTGTTTTCGACCTTTTTGATGGGCAGGCCCGCATGACCGTCCAGCCGCTGCTCGACGTCCAGGACCTCACGGTCGAGTTCACCACCCGCCGCGGCATCGTCAAAGCGGTGCAGCAGGTCAACATCTCCGTCGCCAAGGGTGAGACGCTCGCCATCGTCGGCGAGTCCGGCTCCGGCAAGTCGGTGACGTCCTATGCGGTGATGCGCATCCTCGACCGTGCCGGGCGGATCGCCGAGGGCTCGGTGATGTTCTCGGGCATTGACGTCAAGGCGGCGAGCGAAGACCAGATGCGCGATCTGCGCGGCCGCGAAGTCTCGATGATCTTCCAGAACCCGCGCGCCGCGCTCAACCCGATCCGGAAAGTCGGTGACCAGATCGAGGACGTGCTGCGCACCCATGTGCAGCAGGCCCAGGTGGCCGATCACGGTGAGAAGGCGATCGAGGCGCTGGAGCAGGTCAAGATCGCCCGTCCGCGCGAGCGCTACCACGCCTATCCGTTCGAGCTGTCCGGCGGCATGTGCCAGCGCGTCGTCATCGCCCTCGCGCTCGCCTGCAATCCGCAGCTCCTGATCGCGGACGAGCCGACCACCGGCCTCGACGTCACCACGCAGAAGGCGGTGATGGATCTGATCGTCGAGCTGACCAGGCGCCGCGCGATGTCGACCATCCTGATCACGCACGACCTCGGCCTTGCGGCTGCCTATTGCGACCGCGTCGTGGTGATGGAGAAGGGCCGCGTGGTCGAGACTGCCAAGGCCGCCGACATCTTTGCAAACCCGCAGCACCCCTACACCAAGAAGCTGATGCGCGCGACGCCGCGGCTCGGTGTGTCGTTGCGGGACTTGCTGCCGGAAGAGGACGTAAGCGTAGCGGCATCCTCCGCCTCTCCCAGCACCGTGCTCGCGGAAGCAGCGCCTCACCCCGACCCTCTCAGCGCGAGCGGGGCGAGGGAGACGAGCGAGCAGCCCCTCCTTCTCGTCGACAAGCTGGTCAAGGAGTACCCCCGCCAGGGCGCCACCGCCGTGCTCGGCAAGCTGTTCGGCCGCAAGCCGCCCGTCGAGCCCGACGTGTTCCGTGCCGTCGACGGCATCAGCTTCTCGATCGGCCATGGCGAGAGCGTCGGGCTCGTCGGCGAATCCGGCTGCGGCAAGTCGACGACGTCGATGATGGTGATGCGGCTCCTGGACCAGACCTCCGGCCTGATCCAGTTCGACGGCGAGGACATCTCCGGCATCGCGCCATCCGCCTTCGCCCGGCTGCCGCAGCGCAGCCGCATCCAGATGGTGTTCCAGGATCCGACCGACAGCCTCAACCCGCGCTTCACCGCCGCGCGCGCCATTGCGGACCCGATCATGCAGCTGGGCGACGTCAGGGGACGCGACGCGCTTCGCGCGCGCTGCGAGGAGCTCGCCACCATGGTCGGCCTGCCGCACAATCTGCTCGACCGCTTCCCGCATCAATTGTCCGGCGGCCAGAAGGCCCGCGTCGGCATCGCCCGCGCTATCGCGCTGCATCCGAAACTCGTCATTCTCGACGAGCCGACGGCGGCGCTCGACGTCTCGGTTCAGGCGGTCGTGCTCAATCTGCTTCAGGACCTGAAGCAGCGGCTAGGTATGAGCTATCTGTTCGTCTCGCATGATTTGAATGTGGTGCGCTTGTTGTGCGATCGTGTCATTGTGATGCGGACGGGGCGGATCGTCGAAGAGGGCTCCTCCGAGCAGGTCTTGAGCGATCCGCAGGACGACTACACCAAGGAACTGCTGACGGCGATCCCGCATCCGCCGTTGCATTGAGAGATTGTTTGGGAGCGTGATGGCCGAGCCGCTGGACGATTATATCGACGCCGTATCGAAAGCGCTGGCGCTGCCGGTCGAGGAGGCCTGGAGGCCCGCGGTGCGCGCCAATCTCGAAGTCTCGCTGCGGCTTGGCCGCATGGTCGACGAATTCGCGCTGCCGGACGAGACAGAGCCGGCGCCGATCTTCACGGCGTAATGCTGCCATGACCAGCAAGCCAGAGATGACGGCCGCCGAGATCGCCAGCGCGGTTGCGACCCGCAAGATGTCCGCGCTCGATGCCACGGAGGCTGCGCTCGCACGCATCAAGCAGCACGACGGCATCCTCAATTCCTTTACCGATGTCACCGCCGATCGCGCCCGCGCGAAAGCACGCGCGATCGATGCCGACATCGCCGCGGGCCAGGAAGTCGGCCCGCTCGCCGGTGTCCCCTTTGCGGTGAAGAACCTGTTCGACGTCGCGGGTCTGCCCACCCGGGCCGGCTCGAAGATCAACCGCGACCTTCCGCCCGCCAGGCGCGATGCGGCCTTGATCGAGCGCATGGAGGCTGCCGGCGCCGTGCTCGTCGGCGCGCTCAACATGGGCGAATACGCCTACGACTTCACCGGTGAGAACGTCCATGACGGCCCCTCGCGCAATCCGCATGACACGACGCGGATGACCGGCGGCTCCTCCGGCGGCTCCGGCAGCGCCGTCGGTGGCGCGCTGGTGCCGATCGCGCTCGGCTCGGACACCAACGGCTCGATCCGCGTGCCGTCCTCGTTCTGCGGCATCTTCGGCCTGAAGCCGACCTATGGCCGGCTGTCGCGGGCGCGCTCGTTCCCGTTCGTCGCGAGCCTCGATCATCTCGGCCCGTTCGCGCGCTCCGCCACCGATCTCGCGCTCGCCTATGACGTGATGCAGGGCCCGGACCCGGAGGACAGCGCCTGCACCACGCGCGGTCTGGAGCCGACGCTGCCGCTGATCGCCAACCCGGTGTCGGATCTGCGTATCGCGATTGCCGGCGGCTACTTCCAGAAGAATGTGTTTCCGGAAGCCGTCGAAGCGGTCAGCCGCGTCGCCAAGGCGCTCGGCGCAACGAAGGTGATCGACATCCCCGAGGCCGCCCGTGCCCGCGCGGCGGCCTATGTCATCACCACGACCGAAGGTGCATCGCTGCATCTCGATCGCCTGCGCAAGCGCCCGAACGATTTCGATCCGGCCGTGCGCGACCGGCTGATCGCAGGCGCGATGGTGCCGGCGCCGCTGGTCGACCGCGCCCAGAAATTCCGCCGCTGGTATCGCGCGCAGCTCGCGGACATCTTCAAGTCAGTCGACGTGCTGCTCGCGCCGGCGACGCCCTGTACGGCACCGAAGCTCGGCCAGGTGAATTTCAATCTCGACGGCGTCGAGCTGCCGGTGCGCGCCAATATCGGCATCCACACCCAGCCGATCTCGTTCATCGGCCTGCCGGTCGTTGCAGTGCCGGTGCCGCTCGAGCCGCTGCCGATCGGCGTGCAGATCATCGCCGCGCCCTGGCGTGAGGACATTGCGCTCCGCGTCGCCTACGCCTTGGAAAAGATGGGCGTGGCCGCCGCGCCATCGCCGAGAGGAATCTGAGATGGAGATCGATCTCCCCGACGTGATCGCGGAAGTCAAAGCCGCGTTCGATCGCTATGAGCAGGCCCTCGTCAACAACGACGTCGCCGTGCTCGGCGAGCTGTTCCGCAACGACCCCCGCACCTTGCGCTACGGCATCGGCGAGAACCTCTATGGCTATGCGGCGATCAGCGGCTTCCGTGCCGCGCGCTCGCCCGTCGGCCTGAACCGCCGCACCGCCAAGACGGTCATTACCAGCTATGGCCGCGACACCGCGGTGGCCTCCACCCTGTTCTATCGCGACACGGCGCCCGGCAAGGTCGGCCGGCAGATGCAGACCTGGATCCGCTTTCCCGAGGGTTGGCGTATCGTCGCCGCCCATGTCAGCATCATCGACGAGCCGAAAGAGACCGCATGACGCTTGACGATCTTCCGCAAGGGGCAGCGCCGGCCGAGCCGGTGGTGCCTCGCGTCGATCGGGCGCCACCCAGCGTGCACAAGGTCACGCGGGCTGAGGAGCTGCGCCTGCAACTGGCGGACGAGATCGTGCGCGGCGCCCTCGCCCCCGGCGCACCACTGGACGAGACTGACATCGCACGGCGCTTCAACGTCTCGCGCACGCCGGTGCGCGAGGCGCTGCGCCAGCTGGTGGCGAGCGGCCTCGTTGAGGCGCGGCCCCATCGCGGCGCAGTGGTGGCGCAGCCCTCGATCGAGCGGCTGACAAGCATGTTCGAGGCGATGGCGGAGCTCGAGGCGCTGTGCGCCGGCCTTGCGGCCGAGCGCATGTCCGCGGGCGAGCGCCATGGCCTGGAGGCCATCCACGAAGAGCTGCGCGTGCTGAGCTACACCGGCAACCCGGATCGCTTCCACGAGGTCAACGAACGCTTCCACAACGCCATCTATGCCGGTTCGCAGAACGGCTATATCGCCGAGATCACGCTGGCGACCCGCGTCCGGGTGCAGCCGTTCCGCCGCGCCCAGTTCCGCAACCTCGGCCGGTTGGCAAAATCGCATGCCGAGCACGACCGCGTCGTCGTCGCCATCATGCGCGGCGACAAGCAGGGCGCGGCAGCCGCGATGCGCGCGCATATCGAGCTGGTGCGCGGGGAGTACGAGATCTACGCCGTGTCGGTGTAAGCCGCGCGCGCGGTGCCGTAGGGTGGGCAAAGGCGCAAAGCGCCGTGCCCACGGTCTTCTTATGATTCAGGGAATCGTGGGCACGCTACGCTTTGCCCACCCTACGAAAGCTACTTTGTCGCAGCTTCCTTCATATATGCGCGCCATCCCCCATAAGCCGTGATATCGCGCGCATCGCCCAGCACCTCCGGCTCGACGAGAAACCCCTTCACGGTGCGGCCATCGGCAAGCCGCACCGTGCCGATCGCCATCGGCGAGGGAATCGCGTTGACGAACTGGCCGAAGGCGGATGGCGACAGCGACCAGATCTCCAGCTCGATCGACGCGCCCTTGCCGGCGGCGACGCGCAGCATGCCGGGCTTCGGCGGCGTGGTCTTGAGCGCGTAGAGCTTGTAATCGGGCGCTGTCCTGATCGTCTCGATCAGGCGTCCGTTCAGCGCTATCAATTCGCCATTCAGCACCATGCCGGACAGATGCGCGCCGACCACGGCGATCGGGATGTCGTCACTGCGGCTTGCCGGCAGCGGCGCGAGCGGAGCTTGTGCCGCGCCTTTCGCGCCGAGGCTCAGCTTGGTATCCGCATGGAAGACGCGGCCGATGCTCGCCAGCATCGCATCGCGTCCGGCGGGGGCGAGCAGCGTGATGC
Organism: Bradyrhizobium sp. LVM 105; assembly: GCF_003957705.1. NCBI lineage: Bacteria > Pseudomonadati > Pseudomonadota > Alphaproteobacteria > Hyphomicrobiales > Nitrobacteraceae > Bradyrhizobium > Bradyrhizobium sp. LVM 105. The sequence goes on from NZ_QZMV01000003.1 coordinate 557,259, forward strand.
CGAACGGAATGCCGTCCGCGCGCATCGACGCCGGCAGCGCCAGGCCGCAGAGGTCGAGCAGGTTGACGAAATTGGTGTAGGTGCCGAGCCGGCTGTTGAGCTCGATCGGATTGGCGAGCACCTGCGCGGTCGTATAGGCGGTCGGCGCCGTCGGCAGCACCAGCGCGTCGATATTGGCAAAGGTGCGCTCGGCGATCCTGCGCAGGCCCTGCAGGCGGTACAGCGCCGAAAAGGTCTCGGCCGCCGTGAGCCGCGCGCCGGCCGCGGTGATCTCGCGCGTGACGGGATGGATCGCACCCGGCGCGGAGGCGAGCAGATCCTTGATCACGAGGTAACGCTCGGCGACCCACGGCCCCTCATAGAGCAGCCGCGCCGTCTCGTAGAACGGCTCGAGGTCGAACTCGACCAGCGTTGCCCCGAGCGCGGTCCAGCGCTTCAGCGCATCGGCGTAGGCAGCCTCGGCATTCTTGTCCCCGAAGAAGATCAGCTGTCCGTTGCGCGGCACGCCGAGGCGCAGATCTGCCGGGAGCGGCGTCATCGCCCCAAGCGGCCGGTCGCGTGAGAACGGATCGGCCGGGTCCGGTCCCGCCATCACGGACAGCGCCAGCGCCGCGTCGTCGACCGTCAGCGCGAACACCGAGATGCAGTCGAGCGTGCGGCAGGCCGGTACGAGGCCGGCATTCGAGATCATGCCGAGGCTCGGTTTCAGCCCGACGATGTTGTTGAGCATCGCCGGCACGCGACCCGAGCCGGCGGTGTCGGTGCCGAGCGACAGCGGCACGAGGCCGGCGCCGACCGCCACGGCGGAGCCGGAGCTCGATCCGCCGGGAATGAGATCCTCACGGATCGAATTCCTGGGAATGCCGTAGGGCGAGCGTACGCCGACGAGGCCGGTCGCGAACTGGTCGAGATTGGTCTTGCCGATGATGATGGCACCCGCGGCGCGCAGGCGCGCCACCGCGGTCGCGTCATGCGTCGGCGCGGTGGAAAAGGCGGGGCAGGCGGCGGTGGTCGCAAAGCCCAGCGCGTCGATATTGTCCTTCACCGCGACCGGCACGCCGTACAGCGGCAGGCTGGCGGCATCCGCGTGCGCGGCGAGCCTCTCGGCTTCCGCGACCGCATCCTTCTCCTCGCGCAGGCTGATGAAGATGGCGGGATCGTCGCGGTCGCGGATGCGCTGATAGGTCCGCGCGACCGTCTCTGCCGGCGTCAGCGTGCCCGCGCGATGCGCGGCCACAATCGCGGCGATCGTTTCAGGCTGCTCAGCCCCCATGGCGACAAAACTCCGGCAATCTGTCCTCACCCCGGAGGAAGCAAGCGATGTGCCATTGTGTACAATAGCAGGGGGCCCGATCGTTGAGAAAGATTATAGTGTAATCAGTTGGTTATGAGGTATTTCGGCAAGCTCATCGGCGGCGGCATCATCGCCCTTTGCCGAGCGTCAGCCTAAATTATGGGCAGTCGAGATCAGGTGAAGCCAGCGAGGATCCGGAGCAGCTGCGCCCGGTTTTCCTTGCCGATCTTCTCTTCGACGTGCCGCTCGTGCTCGGCCGCGAGCCGCTTGAATTTCGCCAGCGCCGTCTCGCCCTGCGCGGTGAGGTGCAGTGCATGGGAACGGCGGTCCGCCTTCGACTTGACCCGCTTGACGTACCTGCGCAGCTCGAGGCTGTCGAGCAGATGCACCAGCCGGGCGCGCTCGATGCCGAGGCGCTTTGCCACCGCCATCTGCGACAGGCCCGGATTGGCGCCGATCAGCGTCAGCACCGAATATTGCGTCGGCCTTATGTCGACTTCGCCGAGGGTCTTGATGAAGTCCTGGAAGATCCAGATCTGGAAGCGCCGCACCGCGTAGCCGGCGTGCCCGACCAGCGCATCGAGCCCGATGTCGTCGGCGATATCTTGAGGCGCCGCGCCATTGCCGGCGCGCTTGCGTGGGGCAGTCTGGGGTGCGCTGGCTGTCACATCGTGTCTCCCGCCCGGCAAGCTTAGCGCGTCAGCGAGGCAAGCAAAAGATTGTTGTTGACGACAACAATTGTCAAGCCCAACATTGTGGCCAAGCAGCCCGAACGAGGTCGCGGCCGGTCGTATCCGGACGGAGGGAGGAGACACACATGACAGTCGCCCCACGTGGTGACGTTGCAGGCCTGTTCGCAAGCGCGCGCACCGTCGCAGAGCATCGCGCCGACGGCAGCATCGTGCTGCGATCGCCCGATCCGTTGCGGGATGGCGCGCGTTGCGTCGGCGACTGGCTGGAGCAATGGGCGCGGCAAACGCCGGATGCGATCTTCCTCGCCGAGCGCGGCAATGTCGAAGCGCCGTGGACCACCGTCACCTATGCGCAGGCGCTGCGCCAGGTGCGTGCGGCGGCGTCCTGGATCTTGGCGCAGGGCCTCAGCGCGGAACGCCCGCTCGCGATTCTCTCCGACAACAGCATCGACCACGCGCTGCTCGCGCTTGCCGCCCAGCATGTCGGCGTGCCCTCGGCCGCGATCTCGCCGGCCTATTCGCTGATGTCGCGGGATTTCGAGAAGCTCAAGAGCATGATCGCGCTGCTCGAGCCGGGCGCGATCTACGTCTCTGCGACCAGGCCCTTCGCGGCCGCGCTTGCCGCCATCGCGCCGCTGCACCGGGCGCAGATCATCAGCGGCAACGCGGATGACGCCGGCGCACTCGCTTTCCGCGCCGTCGCGGCAACGCCGGAGAGCCCTGACGTCGCAGCATCCTTCGCCGCGGTGACGCCGGACACGATCGCAAAGTTCCTGTTCACGTCAGGGTCGACCGGCACGCCGAAAGCCGTCATCAACACCCAGCGCATGCTGACCTCGAGCCAACAGGCCAAGGCGCAGACCTGGACGTTTCTCGAGCAGACGCGCGGTGATCTCGTCATCCTGGACTGGCTGCCCTGGAGCCACACCTTCGGCGCCAACCACAATTTCAATCTCGTGCTGCGCAATGGCGGCTCGCTCTATATCGACGGCGGCAAGCCCGCGCCCGGGCTGTTTGCGACCTCGCTGGCCAATTTGAAGAGCGTGATGCCGACGGTCTACTTCAACGTGCCGCGCGGCTTCGACATGCTGATCGCGGCGCTGCGCGGCGACGAGGAGCTGCGCCGCCGCTTCTTCGGCGAGGTGAAATTCGCCTTCTATGCCGGCGCCGCCCTGCCGCAGAATCTCTGGGACGCGCTCGAGGAGCTCTCGATCAAGACCGTCGGCCGCGCGCTGCCGATGGTTTCGGCCTGGGGCTCGACGGAAACGTCGCCGCTCGCGACTGATTGCCATTTCCTCGCCGAGCGCTCCGGCAATATCGGCGTGCCCATTCCCGGTACCGAGCTGAAGCTCGTCGCCTCGGGCGACAAGCTGGAGGTGCGGGTGCGCGGCCCCAACGTCACGCCGGGCTATTGGAAGGCGCCGGAGCTGACCAGGCAGGCCTTCGACGACGAGGGCTTTTACCTGATCGGCGATGCCGTCAAGCTTGCCGACAATGCGCGGCCGGAGCGCGGCCTGTTCTTCGATGGCCGCGTCGCCGAGGATTTCAAGCTCAATTCCGGCACCTGGGTCAATGTCGGCACGCTGCGCGTTGCCGGCATCGCCGCGCTGGCGCCGCTGGCGCAGGACATCGTGGTCGCAGGCCATGGCGGTGACGAAGTGCGCTTTCTGGTGTTCCCGAACATCGCAGCCTGCCGCGCCCATGCCGGCTTGGGCGAGACGGCCGATGTGAGCGAGGTGCTCGCACATGACAAGGTCAGGAGCGCCATCGCGCAAGGCCTCGCGAAACTGAAGCAGCAGGCCGCCAATTCCTCTGGTCACGCCACCCGTGCGCTGCTGCTCGCCGAGCCACCGTCGGTCGACGGCGGCGAGATCACCGACAAGGGCTACATCAACCAGCGCGCCGTGCTGGCGCGGCGTGCCGATGCGGTGGCGCAGCTGAATGATGATGCGTCGTCGGAATGGGTCGGCTTGTAGTGAGCCGATGAAGGAGCGGCGTAGGAGGGGCGCCTAGCTCATCTCGCTGTCATTCCGGGGCGCGCCTGTGGCGCGAACCCGGAATCCATTTTCCCGCATAGATGGCTGCACGATGGATTCCGGGTTCGCGCTACGCGCGCCCCGGAATGACGAGCGCTATGCGAAGAAGATGCTGGCGAAACAGGACAGCCACACGCCGTAATATATTTCCGATTCTTTTGTTGCCTAGGCAACTAATTTATGCAAACCATTCCAGGAGGCAATGACGGCAGGGAAACTGCCGCGTCCGACCCTGGAGGAAACGATGCTCGGCCCGAACGGTGCCGTCGGCAAACGCCGGCGCATGCCTGGACGTGACGGAAGGTGGCGCCTGAAGCGCGACCCGTCAGGGCTCGATGCCGCCCGTGACCGCGCCGAGATTGTCGTGCAGCCGGCGGAGCAGATCGATCAGCACCTCGCGCTCGTCCTTGCTCAGGCACGACAACAGCCGCCGTTCGCGCTCGAGCGCCGCAACGATCACCTTGTCATGCGTGGCACGGCCCTTTGCCGTCAGCGCGATCGAATGGGTGCGGCCGTCATTCGGGTCGGTGCGGATCGAGATCAGGCCGCGCTTCTCGAGGCCGGCCAGCGTCCGGCTCACGGGCCCCTTGTCGAAGCCGATGACGTGGCAGATGCGCGAGGCCGGAATGCCGGGCTCGATCGCCAGCAGCGACATGATTCGCCATTCCGTGACGTTGACGCCGAATTCCCGCTGATAGAACGCGGTCGCGCTGTTCGAGAGCTTGTTGGCGATGAAGGTGACGAACGCGGGGACGTAGCGGTTGAGATCGAGCGTCGGCCCCGTCTCAACGGGCGCAGGCTTTTGCCGGGATCTGGTCGAAGGCGCAGGCATGTCGGGGTTCTGACTCGCGGTGGGCCCAAAGACCTAATGGCATGCGCCGCCCTTTCACAAGATCAAAATGAGGGAGGTCTTCCATGACCGCATCCGCCACCCCGGCATCGACGGGTCCCGCCTCCGTCCCGCATCTCGACGTCGATCCGTTCGACATGGAGTTTTTCGCCGATCCTTATCCCGCCCATCAGCGGCTGCGGGAGGCCGGACCGGTGGTCTATCTCGACAAGTGGAACGTCTATGGCGTGGCGCGCTATGCCGAGGTCCATGCGGTGCTGAACGATCCCGCCACCTTCTGCTCCAGCCGCGGTGTCGGCCTGTCCGACTTCAAGAAGGAGACGCCGTGGCGGCCGCCGAGCCTGATCCTCGAAGCCGACCCGCCCGCGCACACCCGCACCCGGGCCGTGCTGTCGAAAGTGCTGTCGCCGACCGCGATGAAGCAGGTGCGCGACCGCTTCGCCGCCGCGGCGGAGGAGCGGGTGGACGCGCTGCTGGACAAGCGCAGTTTCGACGCGGTCGCCGATCTCGCCGAGGCCTACCCGCTCTCGATCTTTCCGGATGCGCTGGGCCTGAAGCCGGAAGGACGCGAGCATCTGATTCCCTACGCCAGCGTCGTGTTCAACGCGTTCGGCCCGCCGAACGAGCTGCGCCAGCAGGCGATCGCGCGCTCGGCGCCGCACCAGGCCTATGTCGCCGAGCAATGCCAGCGCGACAACCTCGCGCCCGGGGGCTTCGGCGCCTGCATTCATGCCCGCGTCGACGATGGCGAGATCACGGCCACCGAGGCGCCGCTGCTGGTGCGCTCGCTGCTGTCGGCCGGCCTCGACACCACGGTCAACGGCATCGGTGCCGCCGTCTATTGCCTCGCGCGCTTCCCCGACCAATGGCAGCGCCTGCGCGATGATCCGACGCTGGCGCGCAACGCCTTCGAGGAGGCGGTGCGGTTCGAAAGTCCGGTGCAGACCTTCTTCCGCACCACCACGCGCGAGGTCGAGCTCGCGGGCGCCACGATCGGCGAGGGCGAGAAGGTGCTGATGTTCCTGGCCGCCGCCAATCGCGATCCTAGGCGCTGGGACCGGCCCGACAGCTACGACATCACCCGCCGGACCTCCGGCCATGTCGGCTTCGGCTCGGGCATCCACATGTGCGTCGGCCAGCTCGTCGCCCGCCTCGAAGGCGAGGTGATGCTGACTGCGCTGGCGCGCCGTGTCGCGAAAATCGAGATCACGGGCGAGCCGAAACGCCGCTTCAACAACACCCTGCGCGGGCTCGACAGCCTGCCTGTGACGATTACCCCGGCCTGACGAGGAGCTTCATGCCCGCCATCACTTTCATCCATGCCGACGGCAAGTCCGAGCGCGTCGAGACCTCAGGTGAAGAGAGCGCCATGCAGGCGGCGACCCGTCATGGCCTCGACGGCATTCTGGCCGAATGCGGCGGCAACGCCATGTGCGCGACCTGTCACGTCTATGTCGATGAAGGCTGGCTCGCGCGCCTGCCTGATATGGCCGACGACGAGGACGCGTTGCTCGACGGCACCGCGAGCGAGCGGCGGCCGAACAGCCGGCTGTCCTGCCAGATCAGGATCACGCCGGAGCTCGACGGGCTCATCGTGAAGCTGCCGGAGCGGCAGGTCTGACCTGCAAAGCCAACTGATTTTTCAACCGCTCCGGCAACGGCCGGTGCGGCAACGCATCAACAGGGAAGGGAACCATGAAACATCTGAAGTGGACGCTCGCGCTGGCCGCGAGCCTGGTTGCCGGCGCGGCAAGCGCCGAGATCTCCGACAACGTCGTGCGCGTCGGCGTGCTCAACGACATCTCCGGCATCTTCCAGGACACCAACGGCATGGGCTCGGTGGAAGCCGCGCGCATGGCGGCGGAAGACTTCAACGGCGGCGGCAAGAACATCAAGGTCGAGATCGTCTATGCCGACCACCAGAACAAGGCCGACGTCGGCAACGCCATTGCGCGTAAATGGCTCGATGTCGAAGGCGTCGATGCCATCGTCGACGTGCCGAATTCGGCGGTCGGTCTTTCCATCAACACGCTGCTGCGCGACAGCCGCATGACGTTCCTGGCGTCGTCGACCGCAAGCTCCGATCTCACCGGCAAGGCCTGCTCGCCCAACACCATCCAATGGGTCAACGACACCTGGGCCACCGGCAACACCACGGCGGCTGCGATGATGTCGCGCGGCGGCAAGGACTGGTACTTCCTCACGGTCGACTACGCCCTCGGCAAGGGCATCGAGGCCGAGGCCCAGAAATACATCGAGGGCCATGGCGGCAAGGTGCTGGGCTCCTCCAAGCATCCGCTCGGCACCTCCGACTTTGCCTCCTTCCTGTTACAGGCGCAGAGCTCGAGGGCCCGGGTGATCGGCCTTGCCAATGCCGGCGGCGACACCATCAACGCCGTGAAGCAGGCCGCCGAGTTCGGCATCCAGCAGAGCGGACAGAAGCTCGTCGCCTTCCTGCTCTTCATCAACGACATTCATGGCATGGGCATCAAGGTCGCACAGGGCTTGCAGCTCATGGAAGCCTTCTATTGGGACATGAACGACGACACCCGCGCCTTCGCCAAGCGCTTCGCCGCGCGGCCCGGCATGAACGGCAAGATGCCGAGCGGCAATCAGGCGGGCGTCTATGCCTCGACGCTGGCTTATCTCAACGCCGTCGCGGCGACCGGCAGCGACAACGCCAAGGATGCCGTGCCCGAGATGAAGAAGTTCAAGGGCAAGGACAAACTGTTCGGCGACACCACGATCCGCCAGGACGGCCGCGTCGTGCATCCGATGTATTTGTTCGAGGTGAAGAAGCCGGAGGAGTCGAAATATCCGTACGACTATTACAAGCTGGTCTCGACGATTCCCGCCGACCAGGCCTTCCGCCCGCTGGCGGAGGGCGGGTGTGAGCTGGTGAAGTAGCTAGCAGCGAGCGCGTCTGCTTCACCCTCCCCTGGAGGGGGAGGGTCGATCGCGCGCAGCGCGAGCGGGGTGGGGTGATCCATCCACTCGGGCACTTCATCAGTGGAGAGACTGTCACCCCACCCCGGCACGCATCTCGCTTCGCTCGATTGCGTGCTGACCCTCCCCCTTCAGGGGAGGGTCAGAGGAATGCGCGGCGAAGAGCTCCCTACACCACCTTGCTTGATCCCTGCGTGATCAACCGCGCGGCGCGCTGGTCCCGCGCGTAGATCCAGAGCCAGCTCAAGGCGACGCTGAGGCGGTGGCGGAGGCCGATCAGGAAGTAGATGTGGGCGATGCCCCAGATCCACCACGCGATGGCGCCGCGCAGCTTGAAGCGGCCGAAATCGATGACGGCGAGCCGCTTGCCGATCTGGGCCAGGCTGCCGGCGTGCTTGTAGCGGAACGGGCCGGCCGCAGCGCCACGCAGGCGGGCCTTGATGGTCTCGGCGACGTGACGGCCCTGCTGCTTGGCCGCCGGCGCGATGCCCGGCACCGGCTTGCCGTCCCAAGCGTTGATGCTGACGGTGTCGCCGATCGCGAAGATTTCGGGATGGCCGGGGATGGTGAGGTCGGCCTCGACCAGCACGCGTCCGGCGCGGTCGTGAGGTGCACCCAGCCATTCGGCTGCCGGCGAGGCGCGCACGCCGGCGGCCCAGATCCTGGTCTTGGCTTCGAGCAGCTTGCCGCCGAACACCACGCCCTCGCGGTTGATCTCGGTGACGGCCTGTCCCAGCACGACCTCGACACCGATCTTCTCCAGCGACGCCTGCGCATAGGCCGAGAGGTCGTCGGCGAAGCCGGCGAGCACGCGCGGCCCCGCCTCGATCAGCACCACGCGCGCTTTGGTCGTGTCGATGTTGCGGAAATCGCCGGGCAGCGTGTGGCGCGCCATTTCGGCGATGGTGCCGGCGAGCTCGACGCCGGTCGGGCCGGCACCGACGATGACGAAGGTCAGCCGCGCCGCGCGCTTCGCCGGATCGGTCTCGCGCTCGGCGCGCTCGAACGCCACCAGGATGTGACGGCGCAAGGTGGTCGCATCCTCCAGCGTCTTCAGCCCCGGCGCCCATTGCTCCCACTCGTCGTGGCCGAAATAGGCGTGACGCGCGCCGGTCGCCAGCACCAGCGTGTCGTAGGGCACCTCGCTGCCGTCGTCGATCAGCACGCAACGTCGCGCCGCATCGACGCCGCTCACGGTCGCGAACAGCGTCGTCACCTCGGGCCGGTCGCGCATGAGATGGCGGATCGGCCAGGCGATCTCGCTGGTCGCCAGCGAGGCGGTCGCGACCTGATAGAGCAGCGGCTGAAACAGATGATGGTTGCGGCGGTCGATCAGCGTGATCTCGACCGGCGTGCCCGCGAGCCGGTAGGTCGCCTCCAGCCCGCCGAAGCCGGCGCCGACGATGACGACGCGATGGGGGTGTGCGGTCATGATACGCCCTCGAATCTCGCTGCTGCTTCTTCCTCATTTAAGTGCGGATCGGGTGTCGCGGTCCAATAGAGGCCATCAATCGCGGCATAGGCGGGGTGTATCGATCCGTCGCGATACAGCGCCAGAGCTCCGGACCGGCCCCTGAAGCCGGCCTCAGCCGAGTTAAGTAGAATTATATTTCTTGCTATCCGTAATCGGGGCGAAATATGGTGCAGGGGCAGGCGCTGAGCCATTGGCGGCTCGACAGATTTTGCGTTCAATAGAGACAGGCCCGGGGCGGCGATCACCCCGTTTCCGGGACCGATAATAAGGAGGGAGTGGTTATGAGGACGGCATTTTGGCTGGCGGGCGCAGCGGCGCTCGTGCTGGCAAATCAGGCATTCGCTGGAGACACCATCAAGATCGGCTTCGTCTCGACGTTCAGCGGCCCGACCGCCGTGATCGGCAACGACATGCGTAATTCCTTCGAGCTCGCGCTCGATCACCTCGGCCGCAAGATGGGCGGCAAGCCGGTGGAGGTGCTCTACGAGGACGACGGGCAGAAGCCCGACGTCGGCAAGCAGAAGACCGAGAAACTGGTGCAGTCGGACAAGGTCGACTTCATCGTCGGCTATATCTGGTCGAACGTGCTGCTCGCCTCGCTCAAGACCGCGGTCGATTCGAAGACCTTCCTGATCTCGGCCAATGCCGGACCGTCGCAGCTCGCGGGCGAGCTGTGCTCGCCTTACGTGTTTTCGACCTCCTGGCAGAACGACCAGACCCCGCAGGCGGTCGGCACCTACATGAACCAGAAGGGCGTCAAGTCGGTGTTCCTGATCGGCCCGAACTACGCCGCCGGCAAGGACATGCTGGCCGGCGTCAAGAGCACCTTCAAGGGCCAGGTCGTGGGTGAGGAATACACGGTGTGGCCGAGCCAGCTCGACTTCTCCGCCGAGCTCTCGAAGGCGCGCGCCTCCGGCGCCGAGTCGATCTTCGTGTTCTACCCAGGTGCCGCCGGCGTGCAGTTCCTCAATCAATATGCGCAGGCCGGACTGAAGGGTACGATGCCGCTCTACACCGCCTTCACCATCGACGAGCTGTCGCTGCCGCTCCAGAAAGAGAACGCGCTCGGGGTGCCCGGCGCGCAGCAATGGGTCAACGACCTCCCCAACGAGCAGAACAAGCGCTTCGTCGCCGACTATCGCAAGAAGTATCCCGGCCTGCGCCCGACCTTCTACGGTGCGCAGTCCTATGACGCCGCGAACCTGATCAACAGCGCCGTCGACGCCGTGAAAGGTGACACCTCGAAGAAGGACGAGATGAAGGCCGAGATGGAGAAGGCCAACTTCAAGTCGGTGCGCGGCGCGTTCAAGTTCGGCAACAATCACATCCCGATCCAGAACTTCTACCTGCAGGACGTGGTCAAGGATTCCGAAGGCCAGCTCGCGCTGAAGACGGTCGCGACCATCGTCGAGAACGACCAGGATCGCTTCCACGACAAGTGCAAGATGAAGTGAGGTCGGTGTAGCTACCGGATGAGGGGGCTCTTCTGCCCCCTCAATTGTAAGTATCGTAGGGTGGGCAAAGCGAAGCGTGCCCACCATTCTTATCAATCATTGAGAGGTGGTGGGCACGGCGCAAGCGCGCCTTTGCCCACCCTACGATTCCGGTCTCGTGGAGAGAAAGGCAGTCACGCCCGCGGCATGCTCATCGGCCGCACCTCGCGCGCCTGCGCTGCCAGCCTGATGGCGGCATTGGCCGCGCCAAAGCCCTGATAGCTCCGCCGCTCGACGATCTCGAAGAAGAAGCGTTCGTCGAAGATGTGGGTGTAGACCTGGAAGAACTCGCCGTCGCCTTCGCGATCGTAGAGGATGTGGTTGGCGCGCAGCTGCGCCATCAGCTCGGGCGCGAGGTCGTATTTGGCTTCGATGTCGTCGTAGTAATTGTCAGGGATATCGAGAAAATCCGCGCCGCGCTTGCGCATCTCCGCGACCGTCGTGAAGATGTCGCTGCAAGAGAACGCGACGTGCTGCACGCCTGAGCCGAAAAATTCCGAGATGAAGCGCGCCGGCAGCGTGCGGTTGGCGGAGGAGCCGTTGAGCACGAAGCGCAGGCTCTGGTCGGCGTTGACGATGGCCTGGCTCTGCACGAGGCCCCTGGGATCGGCGATCTCCATCTGCGGCAACCGCTTCAGGTCGAGGATGCCGGTGTAGAACAACAGCCAGGACAGCATCTCGTCATAGGGCATCGTCTGCGCGATGTGATCGACGGCGAGCAGCGCGTCCTGGTCTGCGTTGCCCGCGATCGCCTCGAAATCGGTGTCCCAGTTCTTGCCGGCTTGATCCAGGAAATAGAGCAGGCTGCCGCCGACGCCGTGGATCGCAGGAATCTCCAGCTCGCCCGGTCCGACCGGCTGGTAGAAGGTGCGCGCCTTCAGCATCTCGGCACGCTGCATGGCGAGACCGGCATTGTCGACGTCGAGCGCGATGGCGCAGACGCCGGGGCCGTGGGTGACGTAATGGGAATGGGCAAAACCGTCGGTCTCGCTGTTGATGACGAGCTCGACCTTGCCCTGCGACCAGCGCTCCACCGCCTTGCTGCGATGCGCGCCGGTCTTGCGGAAGCCGAGCTGGGAAAACAGGCGGGCGAGATCGCCGGCCTTGGTTTCGTTGACGGCAAACTCGATGAAACCGGTGCCGCGGCTCTTCGCCTTCGGCGCCAGCGGCTCGGCGGCGAATTTCGGCCAATCCGGCGCCAGCTGGTCTTCCAGCAGGATCAGCGAGCGCAGGCCGTCGAGCGCGGTCTGCGCGGCCGAGCCGGCGCGGAACTGGTCGTTGAAGATCTCCAGCGACAGCGGCCCGGCATAGCCGGTCGCGGCGATCGCGGCCATGAATTCGACGACCGGCAGATCGCCCTGGCCGGGGAAGGACCGGAAGTGCCTGCTCCACGACAGGATGTCGAGCTCGAGCTTGGGCGCGTCCGCAAGCTGCACCAGGAAGATCTTGTCGCCCGGAATCGAGGCCATCGCGCGGGTGGGAAATCCGGGCGCCAGCGCGTGAAAGCTGTCGAGGATGATGCCGATCGCGGCATGATCGGCGCGCCGCACGATCTCCCAGGCATCGCGATAGTCGCTGACATGGCGGCCCCAGGCCAGCGCCTCGTAGCCGACGCGCAAGGAGCGCTTGGCCGCGCGTTCGCCCAGCTCGCGAAGGTCGTCCGCGGCGCGGTCGATGCCGCCGAGCGAGGCGGGCGAGACGTTGGAGCAGATCAGCAGGAGATCGGTGCCGAGTTCCTGCATCAGATCGAACTTTCGCTCCGCGCGTGCGAAGTTGCGCGAGCGCTGCGGCTCGGGCATGCCCTCGAAATCGCGGAACGGCTGGAACGCGCAGATCGTCAGGTTGAGATCGCGGCAGAGCTTTGCGATCTCGCGCGGGCTTGCGCCGAACGACAGCAGATCGTTCTCGAAGATCTCGACCGCGTCGAAGCCGGCGGCCGCGATGGCGCGGAGTTTCTCGTCCAGGCTGCCCGAGAGCGAGACGGTGGCGATCGAGCGTTTGTTCATGCGGCTTGCTCCATGATCTGCCCCGGCGAGATCTTTTGTCCCGTGCGCGCCGCTTCGCTGACGGCCTCGACGACGGCGAGCGTGCCCATTGCATCTTCGACCGAAATCAGAGGCTGCTCGCGGCCGGCGATCACGGCCAGGAAATGCCGAAGCTGCTCGACGAGCGGATCGTAAGCCGAGAATGCGGCGGGCTCGCGGACCAGCGGCGCGTGCCAGCCGGGATCTTGTCGATACGACCACAGCTCCATGGTCGGCACCGAGAGGGAGCCGCTGGTTCCTGCGAAGACGTAACAGGGCTGGTCCTGTCTGGGATAGACCGCGTTCTCGCCCGACGTGAGTTCCCAGCTCCATGGTGCCGGCGTCGCATCCGACACGGTCACCGTGCCGAGGGCGCCGTTGGCGAAGCGCAGCAGGAGCGCCGCGGTGTCCTCGACGGCGAAGCCGCGCACCTTGTTCGAGGTCAGCGCCTGCACCTCGACGATCTCGCCGCAGATGAAGCGGAGATTGTCGATGTCATGAATCAGATTGATCAGCAGCGGACCGCCGCCCGCCTCGCGCCGCCAGGCGACTTCGAAATAATCGTCCGGCTTCTTCAGCAGCCACAGTCCGGCCACTGCGGTGAGCTGGCCGAGCTTGCCGCTTGCTACCGTCTCGCGGGCCGACTTGATGATCGGATTGTGCCGCCGGTGGTGACCGACCAGCATCGGCACGCCGGTGCGCCTCACCGCGGCGCACAGGCGCTGCGCGGTGGCAACCGTCTCGGTCACCGGCTTCTCGATCAGGGCCGGCACACCCGCCGCGGCGCAATCAAGGGCCATCGGCAAATGCAGTGTGTTGGGCGAGGCGATGACGAGGCCGTCCGGCTTCTCCCGTGCCAGCAGCGCGCGATGATCGGAATAGCAAGGCACGTTCTGCGCCAGTGCATGATCCTTCGCGGCGGGCGAGGGATCGGCGATGCCGGCGAGCTCGCAGCCCTCGAATGCCGCGATCAGCTCGATATGGCGGCGGCCGATCAGGCCGGCGCCGGCCACGGCGATGCGTATAGCCGCGCTCATGCCGCACTCTCCTCCATCGCGCCGCCGAGGAAGAGCTGGCCGATCCGCGGATCGTTCAAAATGCGCTTGGCGTCATCGACCATGCGGGTCTGACCCAGCTCGAGCACGATGCCGATGTCGGAGATTTCCAGCGCCGACCGCGCGTTCTGCTCGATCATCAGGATGGTGACGCCGCGGCTGCGCAAGCTCTTGAGGATATCGAAGGTCTGCTGCACCATCAGCGGCGACAGGCCGATCGAGGGCTCGTCGACCAGCACCAGCTTGGGTTCGAGCAGCAGCGAGCGGGCGATCTCGAGCTGCTTCTGCTCGCCGCCGGACAATGTCGAGGCCTGCTGCGTCGACTTCCGCCGCAGCGCCGGAAACAGGTCGAGCGCCGCCTCGATCCGCTTCGGCAGGTCGAGGCCCTTCTCGGCCGCGACGCCGCCGAGCTCGACATTGTGGCGCACCGACAGCTCGGGGAAGATGTTGCGGCCCTGCGGCACGTAGCAGATGCCGGCATTGAGCAGCGCGCGCTGGCTCAAATTGGTGACGTCGCGGCCGGCAAAGCTGATCTTGCCCTCGCGCAGCCTGAGCAGGCCGAAGATCGCCTTGAACACGGTGGATTTGCCGGCGCCATTGGGGCCGATGATGGTGGTGATGGTCGCCGGCGGCACCGAGAACGTCGTGCCGTTCAAGATCGTCATCTTGCCGTAGCCGCCGACGAGATTGTGAACCGAGAGGATCGGGTCGCTCATGGCTCGCTCTCCCTAATGTCCGAGATAGGCTTCGATCACGGCGGGGTTCTTGCGGACCTCGTCGGGGCGACCCATCGCCAGCACCTTGCCTTCCGCCATCACCATCACGCGCGAGCACAGCGACATCACGAACTCCATGTTGTGCTCGATCACGACGAAGGTGGCGTTCTTCTCGCGGTTGATCGCGACCAGGCGCTCCTTGAGGTCCGCCAGCATCGACGGGTTGACGCCGCCGGCGGGCTCGTCGAGCAGCACGAGGCGCGGGCCGCCCATGAAGGCCATGGCGGCGTCGAGCAACTTCTGCTGGCCATAGGACAGGCCGCCGGCCGGCTCGTCGGCGAGATGATCGAGCTTGAAGAAGCCGATCATCTGGTTGGCGGCCTCGGTCAGCCCGGCATCGGAGCGGCCGACCAGGCGCGAGGCCATGCTGCCCTGGTGCTCCTGGCCCGCCAGGATCAGGTTCTCGCGCACCGAGAGCTTCGGGAAGACCTGCAACAGCTGAAAGGTGCGGCTGACGCCGAGCTTGTTGAGCTCGGCGGGGCGCAGACCGGTGACGACCTTGCCGGCGAGCTTGACCTCGCCGCCCGAGGGCGTGAGCTGGCCGAGGATGCAGTTGAACAGGGTCGACTTGCCGCAGCCGTTCGGGCCGATCAGGCCGAGGATCTCGCCCTCGCGCACGTCGAAGGAAACGCCGTCGACGGCGCTGATGCCGCCGAAATTTTTCTTGATCTCTGAGACTTCCAATACCGCGCTCATTGCACCGTCTCCAGGCGCGACTTTGCGACGGCGCGCAGTGCGGAGGCCGCCTTGGTGCGGCGTTCGGCGAGATAGCGGTCGAGGATTCCCAGAATGCCCGTCGGCGACCAGATCAGCAGCAGCATCACCGCGACCGCGTATAGCATCAGGTAATAGCCTTCGGTGAAGCGCAGCCATTCCGGCAGCAGCACCGCGATCATCGCGCCGAGGAAGGGGCCGAAATAGAACCCGGCGCCGCCGACGATCACCATCATCAGCAGGTCGAGCGAGAGCGAGAGGTTGAACGGCACCGGATCGATATATTGCGTCAGCGGCGCATAGAGCGCGCCGGCGACGCCGCCGAGCGCCGAGCCGATCGCGAATGCCATCAGCGTGTAGCGCCGGGTGTCGATGCCGAGCGATTGCGCGCGCAAGGGATTCTCACGTAGCGCCATGAAGGCGCGGCCCCAGGGCGAGCGGATCAGCCACCATACCGCCAGCGACACGATCGCGAGCGAGCCGAGGCAGACGTAGTAGAAGGGGAGGGGCTTGTTGGTCGCGATGCCGAAGATATGCGGCCGCGGGATGTTGGAGATGCCGTAGATGCCGCCGGTGAGCCAGCTCTCGTTGCGGAACACCAGGAAGGCGAGGGTGGAGAAGGCCAGCGTGACGAAGGCGAGGTAGTGGTGCTGGACGCGCAGCGCGGGATAGCCGAGCACCCAGCCGACCGCGAAGCTCAATGCGATCGCGACCAGGATCGCCGCCGGCAGCGGCCAGCCATGGGTGGTCATGATCGCCGCGGCATAGGCGCCGATGCCGACGAAGGCGCCCTGTGCCAGCGAGACCTGGCCAGCATAGCCGAGCGTGAGGTTGAGGCCCATGGCGGCGATGCTCATCACCGCCCATTGGCTGAGGATGAACAGGCCGTAGCGGTTGAAGTTCATGGGGATGACGATCAGGCCGGCGATGATTGCGAGGCCGAGCGCGATCTTCAGGGGTTTGCCGAAGCTGCTCATACCGTGCGCTCCTCGGCGCGGCCGAGCAATCCCTGCGGCCGGAACAGGATCACGGCGATCAGGAAGATCATCGGCACGGCGGCGCGATATTGGGTGGAGACATAGGCGGCCGCGAGATTGTCGAGCACGCCGATCAGGAGACCGCCGACGATGGCGCCGCGCACCTGGTTGAAGCCGCCGACGATCGCCGCGATGAAAGCGGCCTGGCCCAGCACCTCTCCGGAGGAGAATTTTGCCAGGTAGATCGGCGTGATCAGAAGCGAAGCCAGCGCGACCAGGAAGGCGTTGATCAGGAAGGTCAGCAGGATCATCCGCTCGACGGGCACGCCGATGATGCGCGCCACCGTCGGGTTCTGTGCCGCCGCCTGCATCTGATGCCCGAGCGAGGTGCGGTTGAGCAGCGTGGTCAGGCCGACCACGGCGAGGATGGCGACGGCGAGCACGCCGATGCTTTGCAGCGAGACCGCGTGTCCGAGGATGGAGACGTCGCCCGTCGGCACGATCGAGGGAAAGGGCTGGGCTTCGGCGCTGAAGAACTGCTTGACGGATTCCTTGATGCCGATCGCGAGCGCCATGGTCGCGATCGCAAGCGGCAGCACGCCGTGACGCATCATCGGGTCGACCAGCAGCAGCTTGAAGGCGAGCCCGAGCAGGATCATCGAGAGCAGGATACCCAGGATGATCGCGAGCCAGAACGGCGCGCCGGCATGCATCGCCGCCAGCATCAGGAACGCCGGCAGCATCACGAACTCGCCTTGCGCGAAATTGATGGTCTGCGAGGTCTGCCACAGCAGCGTGAAGCCGACCGCGACCAGCGCATAGATCGCGCCAGTGGCGAGCCCCGCGACCAGAAGATCGAATAGGTTGGACATTTTTCCCTCTCGCTGTTCTGTCTTCTCCCTCGCCCCGCTCTTTCGTCTCCCTCTCCCCGTGCTTACGGGGAGAGGGCGGGGTGAGGGGCTGTCTCCGCGAATTCGCTAACGGTTGGACTCGCGGAAGCAGCCCCTCACCCCGACCCTCTCCCCGCGAAGAGCGGGGAGAGGGAGAAGAGAGATATCCCCCCGCGTGCGGGGAAAGGCGAAGAAGATCTCACTTCACCTTCGGCAGTACCTGCTTCACGACCTGCTTGCCTTCCACGACTTCGACCAGAAAGCTCTGGCGGTCGATGTCGCCGGTGTCGCTGAAGGTGACGTCCATCAGGATGCCCGGCTCGTCCGCGGCCTTGATGGTGAGGCCGTGCAGCGTGTCGGCGAACTTCTTCGGATCGACCTTGCCCATCTTCTCGGTGGTGGCCTTCACCATGTAGACGGCGAGATAGCCCTTCAGGCCGTTGTGGTCGGGGACGTAATTGTACTTCTTGGAGAACCTCTCGCGGAATTGCTTGATCTGGTCGACCGGCGCATCCGTGGTGAGGCCGACATGGCCGCGCGCGCCGTTGGCGGCATCGCCGGCGAGCTCGATCACCTTCTGGCCGATCAGCGTGGTCTCGCCCATCAGCGGCGCGGTGACGCCCTGGCGCTTCAGCTCTTTCAGGATGCGCGCGCTCTCTTCCTCGTTGAGGTAGACGAAGACGGCATCGGGATTGGCGGCCTTGATCTTGCCGACGTCGGCGGCGAAATCGGCCTGGCCCGCTTCGGTCGAGAGGTCGGCAACGACCTTGGAGCCGAGCCGGTCGAGCTCCTTGATCACGACGTCGCGCCCGCCGCGGCCGAAATCGTTGTTGACCCAGACCACCGCGACCGTCTTCGCCTTCATCTCGTCGTGGATGTATTTCGCGACCTTCGGCATCGAGGATTGCTGGCCGAACGAGGTGCGGAACAGGAATTTGTTGCCTCCTTGCGTCAGCTCAGCGGCCTCGCCGCCCATGATCTGCGCGATGCCGGCTTCGGCCGCGAGCGGGGCCGTGACCTTCACCGAGCCGGAATAGCCGGGCCCGAGCAGCACATAGGGCTCGGCATCGAGCGCCTTCTGGACCTGGGCGCGCGCCACGCCCGGGTTGGACTGCGAGTCGGCGTGGGTCACCTCCAGCTTGCGGCCGAGCACGCCGCCCTTGGCGTTGATCTCCTCGATCGCGAGGTCGATGCCGTTCTTCCAGTTGGTGCCGACGGTGGCGCCGCCGCCGGAGAGCTCGGCGACGTTGGCGAGCTTGATCGCCTGGGCGTGGACACTGGTTGCGGTCGCGAAGGCAAGCAGGGCGCCTGCCAGCAGGGTCGATTTCATGATGTCTCCTCCGGTTTTCCTCAGATAGGGTCCGCGGCCTTGTGTCCGGCCGCTTTGGTTACGCTGCGTGATAGGCTGAGCTTCGTGCCGCCATCACCTCGTCGAATGCCTGTCCCATGACCTCGGTCGATGGGGCAAGCCCCGTGAACAATTCGAAAGCGTCGGCCGCCTGATAGATCGCGAGCTCCCGCCCGGTCATGATCCGCGCGCCCTTGGCTTCGGCCGCCGCCAGCAGCGGCGTGATCAGCGGCGAGTAGACGGCATCCGCCACCCACAGCTTTTCGTGCAGCAGCGCGGCCGCAACCGGCATGGCCCGGTTCGGCAGCATGCCGACCGGGGTGCCGTTGACGAGACCGGTTGCGCCATGAAGCGCGTCCTCGACGCTTGCAGCGACCCTTGCAGCCCCCCTTGCGCCGCCTTGCGGCGCCAGCAGGGAGACGAGCGTCGCGGCGCGCGCGGGCTCGCTGTCGAAGATGCGGATGTCGGAAACCTTCAGGTTCGCCAGCGCAAACGCGATCGCCTTGCCGACGCCGCCGGCGCCGATCACCGCGACGGCGTTCCCCGCGGGCGCCAGCAGCGGCGCCACCGCGCGCGCAAAGCCCGTGGTGTCGGTGTTGTGGCCGGTCAGGCGGCCGTTTCTGACGACCACCGTGTTGACCGCGCCCATCGCGGCCGCACCGGGCGCCAGCGCGTCGAGCAGCGGGACCACCGCTTCCTTGTAGGGATAGGTGACGTTGACGCCGGCAAAGCCGAGCCGCCGCACGCCTTCCAGCAACAGGCCAAGGCCGGCCGCATCGGCGCCGGCAATTTCGATGAGCTGATAGTGGCCGCGCAGGCCGAGCGCCTCGGCGGCACGTTCATGCATGGCAGGGGACGCGGAATGCGCGATCGGCGCGCCGATCAGGCCGGTGAGGAGCTTCTTGCTGGCGGCGTATCCGCGCGTGGACATGGTTCGCTATCGTCTCAAATGGAACGTTCGGTGCCGGTCATTAGCGGGGAAACCCGCGCAATTCCAAGGGGCTTCCAGGTCTCCGACGATAGCCTTTCCTTAGGCTAACACAATTACCCTTTTAGCCGGCAAACCTAACATCATGTTATTTCTTCCGCCCGCGCACCGAAGCGGCCTTGCCGCGCGACGGCTCGACCGCGCGCATCTCGGCGCGCAGCGCCTCGATGAAAGCCTCGGCATGGAGCGACAGCGGCGCGCCGCGCTTGACCGCGATGTAGGTGTCGAACCGCGTCGGCTCGGCGATCTTCAAGAGCTCGATCCCGGGATAGCCGCCATGAGCCACGGTGAACTGGTCGATGATGGCGATACCGAGCCCCGCCTTCACCAGCGCGCAGACCGTGGTGCCGAAGCGCGCGCGGATGGTGATGTTGTAGTCGAGCCGGTTGCGCGCGAAGATCCCGGCCATGATCCGGCCGTAGGGATCGTTGGGATCGATGCCGATCAGCGGATAGCGGGTGATCTCGGCGGCCGAGACCTGTTTGCGGCCGGCGAGCTCGTGGCCGGGCGGCACGATGCAATACAGCTCGCCCGAGGCGAGCGGCATGAAGTCGAGCGCGGAATGCTCCAGCCGGTAGCTCATCGCGACGCACTCGCCGCGGCCGAGCATGAGATAGTCGATGGCCTCTTCGAGCTTGAGGATGTTGATGTCGATGCCGAGATCGGGATAACGGCGCCGGACGCGCTCGATCGCGCGGGGCACCATCACCTGCGAGATGCTCGGCACCGAGCCGATGCGCAGCTCGGACAACCCGCCACGGCCGATCTTGGAGATGATCTCGGAGAGATCGTCGACCTTCTTGTAGACGCCGTTGATCTGCTCGAAGATGTTCTCGGCTTCCGGCGTCGGGAAGTAGCGCCCGTTCTGGCGCTGGAAGAAGCGGATGCCGAGCGAGCGCTCGGTGTATTTGACGAGGCGGCTGATCCCCGGCGCCGAGACGTTGAGCAGCTTCGCCGCGCCGCCGATGGTGCCCGTCACCATCACGGCACGGATCACTTCGACCTGGCGCAGCGTCATCATGCTCTTGGCATCCGAACGAGGATCGGGGCGGCGATCATCTCACGAGAGCCGCGCCGTCATCCAGCGGTAAGTGTCTGAGGATGTGGACGGAGGCTGCAAATCGCTCTCGTGTCCCGGACGCGCTGCAGCGTGCAACGCTGCTGCGCAGAGCCGGGACCCCTGTCACAGCGGTTGTTCTTGGCAATCTGGGCCCCGGCTCTGCAGCGCACCGTCAAAGGGACGCTGCGCTGCGTCCGGGGCACGAGAGCGTGGTCGGGAAGAAGGGGAGGCAATTGTCAGAATGTTTCGATTAAAATCGGTTCGTTCGAATGGAAGGGCATCGTCGCGCGATCCGCTGCATCGGCGGCGCCTGCTGCAACTGCGCTTTAGCTCGCCGGGCCCTCGGGCGAGATGCTGTCGGCCGGCTCCGCACGCTCGCTCTCCAGCACTTCGCGCGCGAACTCGATGATCTTCTGCTTGTTTGCCGTTTCGCGGACGGCGAAAAACACGCGATTCAGTTCCAGGCCGAGCACGCTGTTGAGGGCGATGTCCTCGTCTTCCATCGTGGTTTTCCCGCTTCGGAGACGTTCAGGTGTATAGTGCCGTCAACTCTGCCACAAGTAGTTTAAATCTTCTGGCCGGATGAGGACCGGGAAACTACGGTCGCTGCGAAATTGAGGCGGCCCGCGAATACGTGCTATAGGCGAGGGCGAAGGTCAGGAAACGCACCGATGTCCGCCGCTGATGGCGTTGATTATGGCCGCGAGGCGCTCGACTTCATCGAAGGGCTCGGAACCTGTACCAAGGTTCCGGACGCCATGGACGCGCTTGCAGCCGCGTTCGGTCGGTATGGCTTCGAACATATCATCGTGGCGGGCCTGCCCAATCCCGAGCAGCGCTTTTCCCAGATGGTGCTCGCCAAGAAATGGCCGGCGGAGTGGTTCAGCCTCTATACCCAAAAGAGCTACGACCGCGTCGATCCCGTGATCCGCAAATGCCGGCAGACGGTGAACCCGTTCGAGTGGTCCGAAGCGCCGTACGATCCGGAGCTGGAGCCGGGCGCGGTGGAGGTGATGCGGCGCGCTGCCGATTTCCGCATGTCGCGCGGCTTCGTCGTGCCGATCCACGGCTTGACCGGCTACGAGGCCGGCGTCTCGCTCGCCGGCGTCCACCTCGATCTCAATGCGCGCAGCAAGCCGGCGCTGCACCTGATCGGGATGTACGGCTTCGATCACATCCGCCGCCTGCTCGATCCGACGCCGCATCCGTCGACGCGCCTCACCCCCCGCGAGCGCGAGGTGCTCGCCTGGGCTTCGCAAGGCAAGTCCGCCTGGGAGATCGGCGAGATCCTGCACATCACGCAACGCACCGCGGAAGAGCATCTTGCAACTGCCGCGCGCAAGCTCGGTGCGGTCAACCGGACGCATGCGGTCGCGATCGCGATCCGCCACAGAATCATCAATCTCTGAAACATTCGCCTACTGGGAAATTTCCCAATAGTCGGCTCGGCCGTTTTCGCTGAGGCTTCCCCGCATTGCGAGCCAAGGGGGAGTTCATGATTCATGTGATTTCTGCCGTCAATCGGCACCTTTACGAAGACGTTCTCGAACAGCATTTCCGGATCCGCCACGAGATATTTGTCGAGGAGCGGAAATGGGAGGCGCTGCGCAAGTCTGACGGGCGCGAGATCGATAGCTACGACAATGACGACGCGGTCTACCTGCTGGCACTGGAAAACCGGCGGGTGCTCGGCGGCTCCCGGCTGTATCCGACCACCAGGCCGACGATGATGAGCGAGGTGTTCCCGCATCTCGCGTCGGTATGCGGTTGTCCGTCGGATCCGTTGGTCTGGGAATGGTCGCGCTTCTTCGTCTCGCGCGAGCGCCGCGACGGCGCATTCAATCTGCAATTGATGGCGGCGGCGCAGGAGTTCTGTCTCGAGCAGGGCATCGAGCGGCTTTGTCTCGTCATGGAAACCTGGTGGCTGCCGCGGTTCCACGACATCGGCTTCGTCGTCACGCCGCTGGGATTGCCGGCCCTGTTGGAAAATTCCTGGACCATGGCGGCAACGATCGAGGTCCGCCAGGAATCGCTCGATGTCGTGCATGACCGTATCGGGATGACGAGCGTGGTCCAGCAGGACGGTCCGCGGATCGACTGTATCGCCCGTGCCAACTTCTGCGGCCTTGCTGCCGCGCAGCGAAAGAGCGCCTGAGATGTCGAACATGATGCGGGACAGCCAGATCGTGGCGCAGACCGAGGACGAGACTCTCGGCTACATGTCCGACATGGCGCTCGAGCTGGCGCAAATGGCGGAAGACACCGGATTGGCGACGCTCGCCCATCTGTTCCGGATGGCGGCGCTGGAGGCCTCCACGGCCGACAGCGTGCTCGCCGAACTGGATAACCTCCCCCAGCGGATGACGTCGCACTAGACGCATCCCCTCACAAAGAGGTCGTCATGCCCGGGCTTGTCCCGCCTGCGCGGCCGAAGCTGCTCCGGCGCGGCGAAGGCCCGGGCATCCACGTTCTTCGCGCCGCGGGCAAGGCGTGGATGGCCGGAACAAGCCCGGCCATGACGATGTGGAGATCATCGGGCCCAAGAAGAGCGCGGCTCGTGTCGGGTGCGGCAGGTTGACCCAGCCTGCGCGGCAGCCTTCTTGCAGGGGCATTTTGCCCGCATGCACCCGCATGCAACAAAGTGCATGTCAGGTGTCGAATCGCTCTTGCCTCGGAACGATACTGCCATTACCCATTTTTCGGCCTTGAAGAGGCAGGGGGAGCTCTTTCACTGATGGCGACATTGTTCGAACATCGGCGCGACGCTGCGTGCGCCTGAAAGAGTCTTGATGCTGCTAGTCGTCGAACAGTTCTTGAACGGATTGCAGTTCGGCCTGCTGCTGTTTCTGCTCGCCGCCGGCCTGACGCTGGTGTTCGGGATCATGGATCTCGTCAACCTCGCGCACGGCTCGCTCTATATGATGGGCGCCTATTTCGCCGCGACCTTCGCGGCCTGGACCGGCAGCTTCCTGCTCGGTGCGCTGATGGCGCTCGGCGCCACCCTGGTGCTCGGCATCGTGCTGGAGGTGAGCGCGCTGCGGCATCTCTACGGCCGCGACCATCTCGACCACGTGCTCGCGACGTTCGGCCTGATCCTGTTCTTCAACGAAGCCGTGCGGCTGATCTGGGGCCCGGCGGGCCTCGCGCTGCCGTTGCCGGCCTGGCTCACCGTGCCGGTGCCGATCCTGCCCGGCATTCACTATCCGGCCTATCGCCTCGCCATCATCATCGTGGCGCTGCTGGTCGCGCTCCTGCTCTATCTCGGCGTGATGCGCACCCGCATCGGCATGTTGATCCGCGCCGGTGCCTCCAACCGCGAGATGATCGGCGCGCTCGGCATCAACATCAAGCTGCTCTACACGCTGGTGTTCGGCCTAGGGGCCGCGCTCGCGGGCCTTGCCGGGCTGATGCAGGCGCCGATCCTCACCGTGCAGATCGGCATGGGCGAGAACATCCTGATCCTCGCCTTCGTCATCATCGTGATCGGCGGCATCGGCTCCATCCGCGGCGCGTTCCTCGCCGCGATCTTCGTCGGCATGATCGACACGCTCGGCCGCGCCTTCCTGCCCAATCTGCTGCGGCAGGTGCTGAGCGGCGCCGCCGCCTCCACCGCCGCGCCCGCGCTGTCCTCCATGCTGATCTACCTGTTGATGGCGATCGTGCTGGTGGTGCGGCCGGAGGGGCTGTTTCCGGCCAATCGTCGATGAAGGGTTTGACTGTGAGCAAGGCCGTCACGGCCCTGATGCTGGCAGGCCTCGTGCTGCTGCCGCTCTATTCGCATCTGTCCGGCAACATCTTCATCCTGACGCTGTTCACCCGCATCGTCATCCTGGCGCTGGCGGCTGCGAGCCTCAACCTCATCATGGGATTTGCCGGCCTGATGAGCTTTGGCCACGCCGCCTATCTCGGCATCGGCGGCTACGCGGTCGGCATGCTGGCGCAGGAAGGCGTGGGATCCGGCTTCATCCAGTTTGCCGTCGCGCTCGCGGCTTCCGCAATCTATGCACTGGTGATCGGCGCGCTCTCACTGCGCACCCGCGGCGTCTACTTCATCATGATCACGCTCGCCTTCGCGCAAATGGCCTATTACGTCGCCTCGGGCCTTGCGCGTTACGGCGGCGATGACGGCCTCACCATCTACACGCGGAGCGACTTCTCCGGCCTGATCGACCCGTCGAACCGAACGCAGTTCTACTATCTCTGCCTCGCCTGCCTGTTCGGCGTAATGGTCCTGATCTGGCGCATCGTCAATTCGCGCTTCGGTCTCGTCGTGCAGGGTCTGCGCTCCAACGAGCAGCGCATGCAGGCGATCGGCTTTCCGGCCAAGCGCTACCAGCTGGTCTGCTTCGTCATCTCCGGCACCATGTGCGGCCTCGCCGGCGCGCTGCTCGCCAACAACACCGATTTCGTCAGCCCGGCCGTGATGTACTGGACCCGCTCCGGCGACCTCATGGTGATGGTGATCCTCGGCGGCATGGGCACGCTGTTCGGCCCGGTCATGGGCGCGGTGGTGTTCCTGCTGCTGGAAGAGCTGCTGTCGCAGATCACCGAATATTGGGCGCTGATCTTGGGCCCGCTCTTGCTGCTGATCGTGCTGTTCGGCCGCGGCGGCATCATGGGCGCGCTGGGGAGGGCCGACCGTGGCTGAACCCTTGCTCCGCGTCGAAAAGCTGGTGCGACGCTTCGGCGGCATCATCGCGACCGACAACGTTTCGCTCGACGTCGCCAGCGGCGAGCTGCACGCCATCATCGGCCCGAACGGCGCCGGCAAGACCACGCTGATCAGCCAGCTCACCGGACATCTCGCGCCGCATTCCGGCAGCGTCTCGCTGGCGGGGCGCGATATCACTTACCTTCCGGCCTATCGGCGCTGTGCGCTGGGCCTTGCGCGTTCGTTCCAGATCACCTCGCTGCTGCTCGATTTCACCGCCGCGGATAACGTCGCACTGGCGGCGCAGGCGCATGCCGGCACCTCGTTCCGCTTCTTCGCCGATGCGCGCAAGGAGAAAGGCCTGCGCGATGCCGCACATGCCGCGCTTGATCGCGTTGGCCTGGCTCATCGCGCCGATGTTCTGGTCTCGAGGCTCAGCCATGGCGAGCGACGCCAGATCGAGCTTGCGGTCGCGCTCGCCAGCAAGCCGAAATTGCTGCTGCTCGACGAGCCGATGGCCGGCCTCGGCGTTACCGAATCCCAGAGCATGGTGAAACTGCTGCAGGAGCTCCGCAAGGAAGTCTCGATCGTGCTGGTCGAGCACGACATGCCGGCGGTGTTCGCGCTGGCCGACCGCATTACGGTGCTGGTCTATGGCCGCGTCATCGCGTCCGGCGATCCGGCCGCGATCCGGGCGAACGAGGACGTCAAGCGCGCCTATCTCGGCGACCAGCACGTGGTGACGCATCATGGCTGACACGCTGCTCGACGTCGACGGCATCGAGACATGCTACGGCCTCTCGCAGGTGCTCTTCGGCCTGTCGCTGTCGATCAAGCCGGGCGAGATGGTCTCGCTGATGGGCCGCAACGGCATGGGCAAGACCACCACCATCCGCTCCATCATGGGCCTGACGCCTGCCCGTGCCGGCGCGATCCGTTTTGCCGGCGCCGAGGTGCGGCAGCTGCCGTCCTACCGAATTGCAAAGCTTGGCGTCGGCCTCGTCCCCGAGGGCCGCCAGATCTTCCCGAACCTCACCGTGCGCGAAAACCTGGTGGCGGCCGCCGCCGATCGCTTCGGCAGTCCCAATCCCTGGACACTGCCGGCGATCTACGTGCTGTTCCCGCGCCTCGCCGAACGTGCGACCAACATGGGCAACCAGCTCTCCGGCGGCGAGCAGCAGATGCTCGCGATCGGCCGCGCGCTGATGACCAATCCGAAGCTGCTCATTCTGGACGAGGCGACCGAAGGCCTCGCGCCGCTGATC
Organism: Bradyrhizobium sp. LVM 105; assembly: GCF_003957705.1. Taxonomy (NCBI): domain Bacteria; kingdom Pseudomonadati; phylum Pseudomonadota; class Alphaproteobacteria; order Hyphomicrobiales; family Nitrobacteraceae; genus Bradyrhizobium; species Bradyrhizobium sp. LVM 105. Next base: position 583,792 of record NZ_QZMV01000003.1, read on the forward strand.
CGCGAAGAAATCTGGCACTGCCTGTCGCTGCTCAAGAGCCGGGGGCAATCGATCCTGGTCGTCGACAAGAACGTCGACCATCTCGCCCGCATCTGCGATCGCCATTACATCATCGAGCGCGGCAAGACGGTATGGAGCGGCACCTCCGACGAGCTGTTGGCCGAGCCGGATCTCCAGCACAAATATCTGGGCATCTGAGCCCCTCTCTCCCCGCCGTCATTGCGAGGAGCCCCCGCTCTCTCAACCCCGTCATTGCGAGGAGCGGAGCGACGAAGCAATCCAGAGTCTTTCCGCGGAGGCAGTCTGGATTGCTTCGCTGCGCTCGCAATGACGGCGGCGAGAGTACGACCCGACGTCAAAACACCTCGAAATATTCGCGGTGCTCCCAGTCGGTCACTTCAGACAGGAAGCGGTCGATCTCGGCGTTCTTGATGTGGGTGTAATAATCGACGAATTCGGCTCCGAGCTTCTCGCGGAAGAACGGATCGTCCTTCAGGGCGGCGACGGCATCGCGCAGTGATTTCGGCAGCAGCGGCGCCTTGGTCTCGTAGGGCGTGTCGGCGGAGGGGCCGGGATCGAGCCTGCGATCGACGCCGTCGAGGCCAGAGAGAATCTGCGAGGCCATGTAGAGATAAGGGTTTGCTGCTGGCTCGCCGATGCGGTTCTCCAGGCGCGTTGCGGCATCACCCGCGCCGCCGAGCACGCGGATCATCACGCCGCGATTGTCGCGGCCCCAGATCGCCCGGTCCGGCGCCAGCGAATAGGAGCGGTAGCGCTTGTAGCCGTTGATGGTCGGGGTGGTGAACAATGTCGAGGCGCGGGCGTGATCGAGCAGGCCGGCGAGGTAGGCCTTGCCGAACGCGCTGAGCGGCTCGCTGCCGTCTTTCGCCGTTTCCTTGGTCATGAACAGGTTCTCGCCGCTCGCGCGCGAGACGATCGACTGGTGCAGGTGCCAGCCGCTGGCAAACACGTTCGGCAGCTTCGGCCGGCACATGAAGGTGGCGTGATAGCCGTGCCGGCGCGCGATCTGCTTCACGGCGGAGCGGAACAGCACCATGTTGTCGGCAGGCTCCAGCCCCTTGCGCGGCGCGAAGGTGAACTCGCACTGGCTCGGTCCGAACTCGACCTCGACGGAGCGCAGGGGCAGGCCGAGCGCGACGATATCGCGGCGCAGGATCTCCAGCACCGGCTCCATCTGATCGAATCGCTGCTCGGTGAGATATTGATAGCCGTGACTGAGCAGGCTCACCGATGGCGGCGTGCCGGGCTGACCGGCATCCTCCGGCCGCATATGCGCATCGTCGAGCCTGAAGATGTGGAATTCGACCTCGAGGCCGGCGACGAAATCGTGGCCTCGGCCCGCGAGCTCGTCGAGCACCTTGCGATAGAGCGAGCGCGTCGCGAACGGCACCGGGCGGCCGTCATTGAAGTGGAGGTCGCACAGCACCCAGCCCGTGGTCGGCGCCCACGGCAAGACGCGAAACGTGGTGGGATCGGCGACCATCAGCACGTCGGCCGCGCCCTCCATCTCCTTCATGCCGAAGCCGCCGCCCGCGGTAAACACCGGAAACACCGTGCGGTGCGACGTGTCCTTGGCGAGCATGGTGGTGGTGATGGAGCAGCCACTCTCCAGCGCGGCAATCGCCTCGGAGGCGACGATGGTCTTGCCGCGCAGGATGCCGTGCTGGTCGGGAAAGGCGAGGCGGATCACCTCGAGATTCCTCTCCTCGACGATGCGGCACATGCGCGCCGCGGCGTCCCTTTGCTCATCCGACCACAGCGCATGACGCGCGACGAAAGTCACTTCACCACCCCCTCAACTGCAGTAGGGTGGGCAAAGCGAAGCGTGCCCACCGCGTCTATCGTTCTCACGGACACATGGTGGGCACGGCGCCTTGCGCCTTTGCCCACCCTACGAGAGCTGTCTGTCATCGCCCGCGAAGACGGACGATCCAGTATTCCAGAGACGGCAACGTATCCACGAGAGGCCGAGGCGGACTGGATGCCCCGCTTTCGCGGAGCATGACACCAGAGATTGCTGAGCCGCCGTCGCGACTCGCCGGCGACGATCGGCGCCATCACTCCGCCGCCGTCAGCTTATGCACGTTATCAGCGATCTCCTTCGGCACCGGCGCGATCCACGGCGCGCCGCGGCGGCGCTTGACGTCGACTTCCATCCAGTAGGTCTCCCAGCCCCGGGTCGGGCCGATGCCGTCCATGGTCGCCGGTCCCTGGATGCTGCGCGCATTGGCCTCGTCCAGGAACAGCATCGGCTTCTCGCCGCCCGAGACCTTCTCGATCTCCTGCCGCAGCAGGCGGCGGTACTGCACGATCGCCTTGTCGCTCGAACCGAGATGCTCCTTGGTGCGATCCTGGATCGCGCCCATCGATTCCACCGCCCATTGGTCGTGGACGTTGATGTCGTTGCCCATGCCGGTATAGGTCGCGCTCTGCTGCTCGTGCGGATCGAAGCCGTAATCGTTGCTGCGGTTCTTGCGCGACTTGTAGTCCGGCAGCTCATAGAGCTCGAGCCGCTGGTCGCGCATCTTCTGCTTGTCGACCGGAGAGGTGTAACTGGTGAAGATCGCGTACCAGTAGCAATTCTCGTCGTCGACCGGCACGTGCCATTGCGTGATCGTCATCTCCGTGCTCATGGGGATGACGAAGCCGTGCGGGAACAGCTGGTTGGTGACGCGCACATGGGTGCGCTCCTCGTCGATCTCGCGCAGCGCGATCAGGCGCAGGCCGTATTCGGTGTGCTCGACATTGATGATCGGGCGGTCGTACTCGCGCAGGATCTTCGTCATCGGCAGATCGCTGCCGGCGGAGGCGCCGCGGAATTGCTTGCCGTAGGCGGTGGAGGTGTCCTCGTCCTCGAAGAAACGATGCAGATAGGAGGCGTGCGCGGGATCGATGCCGACCTCCAGCGCCTGCAGCCAATTGCAGGCCATGTGGCCCTTGAACGCGAAAGTATGGCTGCCCGGCGCAACGAAACAGTCGATCTCGGGAAATGCCGGCGGCTCACCTTCGCCAAGATACGCCCAGAGGATGCCGCTCTTCTCGACTACGGGATACGAGCGCTGCCGGATGTTCTGGCAGAGCTTCGAATCCTTCGGCTCAGCCGGGGTCTCGATGCACTGGCCGGTGGCGTCGAACAGCCAGCCGTGGAAGGCGCAGCGCAGGCCGCCATGCTCGAGCCGGCCGAAGGCGAGGTCCGCGCCGCGATGGGCGCAGTGGCGATCCATCAGGCCGTAACGTCCGGTCTCGTCACGGAATAGCACCAGGTTCTCGCCGAGCAGTCTGACCGGGCGGATCGGGCGAGCGCCCTCGAGCTCGTCCACCAGCGCCGCCGGCTGCCAGTAGCTCCGCATCAGTCTGCCGCACGGATCCTTCGGTCCGGTGCGGGTGATCAGGTCGTTCTGCTCCTGGCTCATCATGACGCGTGCATCCCTTGTGGAGTGGCGTTTGTTCGCCTATTGAACGAATGGGCGAATTATGCCATGCCGTGATCCGGCAGCAAGCACTATTTTGCAGGATCCTCCCATGCCCAAGCTGAAACGGAGCGAGAGCGAGGAGCGGGCGACGGATTTCGTCGAGGCGCTCGATCGCGGCCTGCGCCTGCTGCAATGTTTCGGCACCAATGCGGGTCCGATGACGCTGAGCGATCTCGCCCGCGCCGCCGATCTGCCGCGCGCCACCGCACGGCGCATGCTGTTCACGCTCCAGCGCGGCGGTTACGTCTCGGGCGATGGCAAGCTGTTCTCACTGACCCCGCATGTGCTGACGCTGGCGGCGTCTTACCTGCGCTCCAACCAGCTCGTCGCGGTGCTGCAGCCCGTGCTCGATCACGTTGCGACCGCAGCGAACGAGATCTCTTCGCTCGCGATCCTCGACGGCGACGACGTCGTGTTCATTGCCCGGGGGAGTCCGGCGCGGGTGTTCTCGGGCGGACTGGAGATCGGCTACCGCCTGCCTTCGTTCTGCACCTCGGTCGGCCGCGCCATGCTCGGTCAGCTCGACGATGCCGCCCTTGCCGCGCGCCTGAAGGCGATGGCGCGCGAGGCGCTGACGCCGCAGACACAGTCCGACCCGAAGGCGCTGCTGGCGCGCATCGCCGCCGACCGTGCGCAGGGCTATTCCCTGGTCGATCGCGAGGCCGAGCCGCATTTTCGTTCGATCTCGGTTCCGGTCCGTCGCTACGATGGCGTCATCGTCGCCGCGATCAACATGGGGGCCCATGTCGACCGCGTGCCGGCGCAGGAACTGATCGATCGTTTCCTGCCGCTGCTGCAGGAGGGGGCGGCGTCGCTGCGGTCGCAACTTCTGTAACTGTATTCCCGCTATCTCGAAACCGGTGCTATAATGGGCGCAATGAGAACAGGGAGGACGCCATGCATCATACCATGGTTCCCAGTGATCGCGTGGAGCGTGTCGCCGTCTACGGGCGCGACGGTACGAAGCTCGGCACGATCGAACGACTGATGCTCGACAAGATGAGTGGGATGGTTGCCTATGCGGTGATCAAGACCGGTGGACTGCTTGGCACCCACCATCACTACCCTCTCCAGTGGAGCGCGTTGAAATACGACCCAAGGCGCGAGGCGTTCCAGATCGAGTTGACGCTGGACGAACTCAGCAGTGGCCCGTGCGAGTTCGATGGCGATGCGTTCGACTGGGGTGATCGTTCGCGATCCTACCCGCATCCGCATTACTGGTCGGTCTAGCGACCAAGTCGGCCAGGTAGGCCGCATTCTCGGCGGACGCGCTTGGGCTCGGGCTGCGGCCGCCGAGCCGCGTCTGAGATGCAAGCGGCGCGGCGTGCCGGCCGACGGATGAAATTGGGAGGCGCGCCCATCGTGCGCTACCGCCCCTCCGCCTCGCGCTCCATGTCGCGGCCCGAAAGGTCCTCGCCCTGCATGTTGGCGTAATCCCGCGCCATCTCGCGCATCAGGAATTTCGCCGGGACGTCGTGATAGGTGCCGCGATCGTTGACGTATTGCATGTAGGCGCGGCCCTCGCCGTCGAAGGGATGCAGCAGCGCGTCGGTGTGGCCGTCGAAATCGAGCGGCGCCACGCCGACCTTGGCGCAGAGCGTGTCGTTGAAGGTCGGCGTCGCCTTGCGCCAGGCGCCGTCGACGAACACCTCCGTATAGCCGTGCCAGGTGAAGATGTCGGTGCCCATGCTCGCGCGCAGCTTCTCGGTGGTGAGATGGTTCTTCACGTCGGCAAAGCCGACCCGTGCGGGGATGCCGTGGACGCGGCAGGCGGCAGCATAGAGCGCGGCCTTGCCGACGCAATAACCCTGGCCCGCGGCGAGCACGCTCGAGGCGCGAAAGGTCTCGGCAACGCGCATGCTGACATAGGGGTTATAGCGGATGCCGTCGCGCACCGCCTTATAGAGCACGCTCGCCTTCTGCCGCGCGCTCGCGTCCGCGCGCACGGCGTTGTCAGCGAATTGCTGCACGGCGGGATGATCGCTGTCGATGTACTCGCCGGGATCGGTGTAGAGGCGGCGGAGCGTATCGGGAAGGATGTCGGTCATGCCTGGAGCTTAGCAGGCGATCGCCGCGGAACTCAAATCGCACAAGGTGCATGGTGCGCGTTCGAATTGCGCCGAGGCGCCTCGATCGCAGCGCTGCCGCAGATCCATTCGAACATGGAAGTGCTGACGTCGGTGGAGGTCATTATTGAAGCCCGAAGTTGGCTGCTCTTCATATCGTCCATTTACGGAACGAAAAGGGATACGAAGTGCTTCAGCGCGCACTACTGCGTTCCCTCCCCCCTTGCGGGGGAGGGCGGGGGAGAGGGGTGCCCAGGAAAAGGTGTTCGTTGTGGCGAAGAACGAACGTGTTGCGTGAAGGATGGAGTCCCCGTGTGGACCCCTCTCCCTAACCCTCCCCCGCAAGGGGGGAGGGAACGTAGCGGAGATCGGAGCTGACAACTCTCCCTACAGCGCCACACTCCGCAGTCCGAAGCTGCGGGCCTCGTTCTGCAGCACCGGCCGCACGGCCTCGACCAGCCGCGCGGCGGCTGCATCGACGGAGAGGCCGGCGGTATCGACCACTGCCGTCGCGCGCGAATACAGCGGCTCGCGGCTCAAGAGGATGTTGCGCAGCTCCGCCATGGCGGAGCGGTCGTCCGCCATCGGACGCAGATCGCCCTGGCGACGGACTCGGGCCATGTGCTCCTCGGGCTCGGCCTTGAGCCAGATCGTGTAGAACGAGGTCAGGATCTGGTCGAAGGTCAGGGGCTCCGAGACGATGCCGCCGCCGGTCGCCAGCACCATCAGCTCGTTGCGCGCCAGCAGCTGTTGCAGCGCCGCCTGCTCCATGCGGCGAAAGCCCTCCTGGCCGTACAGCGCGATGATCTCGGCGACCGAGAGCCCGTTCTGCTGCTCGACCTCCTTGTTGAGCTCGACGAAGCTCCAGCCGACCTTCTTCGCCAGGATCTTGCCGAGCGTGGATTTGCCGGCGCCGCGCAGGCCGATCAGCGCGATGCCGCAGAACGGCGCACGCCGCGGCGCGGTTGCGCTGCCGCCGGCGAGCAGATCCTTGGCTTGCGCGATCTGCGCCGGCGTCGCCTTGCGCAAGAGATCGCGAAACATCTGCCAGTCCGGTGTCGGCTCGGCCGAGGGCAGCAGGTCTTCGAGATGCGCGCCCATCGCGTCGGAGACGCGGCGGAGCAGCACGATGGAGACATTGCCCTTGCCGCTTTCGAGCTGCGCGATGTAGCGCTCCGAGATACCGGATACCTTGGCGAGCACCTTGCGCGACATGCCGCGCAACGCGCGCATGGTGCGCACGCGCTGGCCGAGCTGTTCAAGGAATCGGGATTCGGCGTCGGGACTGTCGGTCATGAGCCTTCTTTAGGGGATGTCTTCTTGAAGGTTGTCCTGCGGCGCAATTTAATGAAACATAGTGCCTGCTGGCATTGACAGCAAGCGACCGCGGTGTCTTTCTATGAATTATAATTCTAAATTCGGGGGAGAAGTCCGTGAGCGAGGGATCCTATAACGCGGTGACCTGGCTGCTCGACCGTAACGTCGAGGAGGGCCGGGGCAGCAAGCTGGCCTTCGACGACACCGTCTCGCGGCTCACCTATGGCGAGCTCCAGCAACAGACCCGCCGCGCCGCCAACATGCTGCGCCGGCTCGGCGTCCGCCGCGAGGAGCGCGTGGCGATGATCATGCTGGATACGGTCGACTTTCCGGTCGTGTTCCTGGGCGCGATCCGCGCCGGCATCGTGCCGGTGCCGCTGAACACGCTGCTGACGGCGGACCAATACGCCTACATCCTCGCCGACTGCCGCGCGCGCGTGCTGTTCGTCTCCGAAGCGCTCTATCCCGTCATCAAGGACGTCGTCGGCCGCATGCCCGATCTCGAGCATGTCGTGGTCTCCGGCGCCAAGCAGAACGGCCACAAGCAACTCGCGGAGGAGATTGCCGGCGAGAGCGACCAGTTCACCACCGCCGCGACGCATCCTGACGAGCCGGCGTTCTGGCTCTACTCGTCGGGCTCGACCGGCATGCCCAAGGGCGTGCGCCATATCCATTCCAATTTGCAGGCGACCGCCGACACCTACGCCAAGCAGGTGCTCGGCATCCGCGAGAGCGATGTGTGTCTGTCCGCCGCAAAGCTGTTCTTCGCCTATGGCCTCGGCAATGCGCTGACCTTCCCGATGTCGGTCGGCGCCAGCGTGATCCTCAACAGCGAGCGGCCGACACCGGCGCGCATGTTCGATCTGATGAACCGCTACAACCCCTCGATCTTCTACGGCGTGCCGACCTTGTTCGCGGCGATGCTCAACGACGAGACCATGAAAAGCGAGCGCGGCGGCAAGGCCCTGCGCATCTGCACCTCGGCCGGCGAGGCGCTGCCGGAATCGGTCGGCAACAACTGGAAGGCGCGCTTCGGCGTCGACATCCTCGACGGCGTCGGCTCGACCGAGCTCTTGCACATCTTCCTGTCGAATGCGCCCGGCGACATCAAATACGGCTCCTCCGGCAAGCCGGTGCCAGGCTATGCGGTCCGGCTCGTCAACGAAGCCGGGCAGGACGTCGCCGACGGCGAGGTCGGCGAGCTCTTGGTCGATGCGCCCTCCGCCGGTGAGGGCTACTGGAATCAGCGCCACAAGAGCCGCCGCACGTTTGAAGGCCCCTGGACCCGCACCGGCGACAAATATGTCCGCGACGCCGAGGGCCGCTACACCTTCTGCGGCCGCGCCGACGACATGTTCAAGGTCTCCGGCATCTGGGTCTCGCCGTTCGAGGTCGAGAGCGCGCTGATCTCGCATCCCGCCGTGCTGGAAGCGGCCGTCGTGCCGGAAGCCGATCCGGAAGGCCTGCTGAAGCCGAAGGCGTTCGTCGTGCTGCGCCCGGGCGCGACGACGAGCAATCTCCAGGAAATGCTGAAGGAGCACGTCAAGCAGAAGATCGGCCCGTGGAAATATCCGCGCTGGATCGACGTGGTGGAGTCCTTGCCGAAGACGGCGACCGGGAAGATCCAGCGGTTCAAGCTGCGGGAGGGGGCGCATTAGTCGCTCGTCATTCCGGGGCGCGCGAAGCGCGAACCCGGAATCTCGAGCGATGGACTCCAACCTCGAGATTCCGGATCAACTCGCTTTGCGAGTTGTCCGGAATGACGGAATGAATGGAAACGACAGGATGACCAATCTTCCTCCCACCGGCTTTCTCAGCATCAACGGCGCCAGCCTCGAATACAAATGGTTCGCGCCGCTAGTCACCGACGCGCCCACGATCGTGATGCTGCATGAGGGCCTCGGCTCTGTCGGCCTCTGGGGTGATTTCCCCGAGAAGCTCCAGCAGGCCACCGGTGCCGGCATCTTCGCGTATTCGCGCGCGGGCTACGGCCAATCGAGCCCCGTGCCGTTGCCGCGGCCGCTCGACTACATGCAGCGCGAGGCGCTGGACGTGCTGCCGAAAATCCTCGACGCTATTCCGTTCAAGCGCGGCCTCCTGCTCGGCCATTCGGACGGTGCCTCGATCGCGGCGATCTATGCCGGTTCGCACCAGGATCACCGTTTGCATGGCATCGGATTGATCGCCCCGCACTTCATCGTCGAGGACCTCTCGGTGAAATCCATCGCCGAGATCAAGACGACGTTCGAGACCACGGACCTCAAGGCAAAGCTCGCGCGCTGGCACAAGGACGTCGACAACGCCTTCTACGGCTGGAACGGTGCCTGGCTCGATCCCAAATTCCGCGACTGGGACATCTCCGAATACCTCGCCTATATCCGCGTGCCTGTCCTGATCGTTCAGGGCGGGGATGACCAGTACGGCACCCTGCGTCAGGTCGAGATCGCGCAGGAAGAGTGCTACTGCCCGGTCGACGTGAAGATCATTTCGGGCGCCGGCCATTCGCCGCATCGTGAGGCGCCTGGGGCGACGCTGGAAGCGATGGAGCAGTTCGCGAGAGCGGCGCTGCGCGATGATGAGGGACTGCAAGGCCGCGCCGCGTGAGGATGGCAGCGGTCTGGCAGAACCGAACGCGCTGAACAGCAACGGGATTGGAGCGTCCGCCGCTGTCTTCCCTGGGATGAAACAAAATGCATGTGAGCTCCGTTAAGGGCTAGACGCGCTCGAAAATATGCACTATTGTGCATCTAACGCTACGGCGAAAATGCATAATCAAGCTCAGGGATGACCCATGGCCGGGGAAGATCGGCGCCTCGCAGGCGGCGCGACATTCATCGATTTCCAGACCGAACCGTCCCGCTACAAGCACTGGAAACTGGCGGTCGACGGCGACGTCGCGACGCTGACCATGGACGTCGACGAGAATGGCGGCCTGTTCGAGGGCTACCTGCTCAAGCTCAATTCCTACGATCTCGGCGTCGACATCGAGCTTGCCGACGCGATCCAGCGCCTGCGCTTCGAGCATCCCGAGGTCAAGGTCGTGGTGATGCGCTCGGCCAAGAACCGCGTGTTCTGTGCCGGCGCCAACATCCGCATGCTCGCGGGCTCCACCCATGCCCACAAGGTGAACTTCTGCAAGTTCACCAACGAGACCCGCAACGGCATGGAAGATTCCTCGGAGAATTCCGGCCAGCGCTTCATCACCGTGGTGAACGGCTCGGCCGCCGGCGGCGGCTATGAGCTGGCGCTCGCCACCGACCACATCATTCTCGCCGACGACGGCTCCTCCGCCGTGGCGCTGCCCGAAGTGCCGCTGCTCGCGGTGCTGCCGGGCACCGGCGGCCTCACGCGCGTTGTCGACAAGCGCAAGGTGCGCCGCGATCACGCCGATTTCTTCTGCACCATCGAGGAAGGCGTGAAGGGCAAGCGCGCCGTGCAATGGCGCCTCGTCGACGAGATCGCGCCGAACTCCAAGCTCGAGGCCAAGATCGCCGAGCGTGCCAGCGAATTTGCTGCCGCTTCGAAGCGCAAGGGCAGCGGCAAGGGCATCGCGTTGACGCCGCTCAAGCGCCTGATCGACGACACCAGCATCCGCTACGGCTTCGTCACGGTCGACATCGACCGCACGGCCCGCATCGCCACCATCTCGATCAAGGCGCCGGAGGCCGCGCCGCCTGCCGACATCGACGGCATGATGGCGCAGGGCGCCTCGTTCTGGCCGCTCCGGGTGGCGCGCGAGCTCGACGACGCCATCCTGCATCTGCGCATCAACGAGCTCGAGATCGCGATGCTCGTCTTCAAGAGCCATGGCGACCGCGCTCATGTGCTCGCGCACGACGCCTTCCTCGAAGCCAACAAGGCGCATTGGCTGGTCAACGAAATCAGGCATTACTGGAAGCGCGTGCTGAAGCGCATCGACGTCACCTCGCGCACGCTGGTGACGCTGGTCGAGCCCGGCTCCTGCTTTGCCGGCACCCTCGCCGAGCTCGTCTTCGCAGCCGACCGCTCCTACATGCTGATCGGCACGCGCCAGGGCGACAACCGTCCGCCGCCCTCGATCGAGCTGTCCGCGATGAATTTCGGCCCCTACCCGATGAGCCATGGGCTGACCCGGCTGCAGTCGCGCTTCCAGGCCGACCCCTCCGATGTCGAGCGCGTGGAAGCAACGCTCGGCACCAGCCTCGACGCCGAGCAGGCCGAGGAGCTCGGCCTCGTCACCTTCGCGCTCGACGACATTGACTGGGACGACGAGGTTCGCGTCTTCCTGGAGGAGCGCGCCAGCTTCTCGCCCGACAGCCTCACCGGCATGGAGGCGAGCCTGCGCTTCGTCGGCCCCGAGACCATGGAATCAAAGATCTTCGCGCGCCTCACGGCCTGGCAGAACTGGATCTTCCAGCGCCCGAACGCGGTCGGGGAGGAAGGCGCGCTACGCCGCTATGGCAGCGGCCAGAAGCCGAAATTCGATATGACGCGAGTCTAGCGAATAGGGAGTGGCGAATGGCGAATAGGGGAATTTCATTCGCTACTCGCCATTCGCTATTCGCCCCTTCAACGAGTCAGTCCCCCACGGGAGGTCACCATGAACATGAACATCATGAACGTCGACTACTCGACCAAGATTCCGAACAACGTGAATCTCGCCGAAGACCGTCAGGTGCTGAAAGCGCTGGAAGGCTGGCATCCCGGCTACATGGACTGGTGGAGCGACATGGGGCCGGAAGGCTTCCAGGAATCGCTGGTTTACTTGCGCACGGCGTACTCCGTCGATCCGCGCGGCTGGGCCAAGTTCGACTATGTGCGCATGCCCGAATATCGCTGGGGCATCCTGCTTGCGCCGCAGGAAGAGAACCGCGTCGTGCCGTTCGGCGAGCATTATGGCGAGCCGGCCTGGCAGGAAGTCCCGGGCGAGCATCGCGCCATGCTGCGCCGCCTGATCGTGATCCAGGGCGATACCGAGCCGGCTTCGGTCGAGCAGCAGCGCCATCTCGGCAAGACCGCGCCCTCGCTCTACGACATGCGCAATCTGTTCCAGGTCAATGTCGAGGAAGGTCGTCACCTCTGGGCGATGGTCTACCTGCTGCAGAAATATTTCGGCCGCGACGGCCGCGAGGAAGCCGATGATCTCCTGCGCCGCCGCTCCGGCGATGCCGACGCGCCGCGCATGCTGGGCGCCTTCAACGAGGCGACGCCGGACTGGCTGTCCTTCTTCATGTTCACCTACTTCACCGACCGCGACGGCAAGATGCAGCTGCACTCGCTCGCGCAGTCCGGTTTCGATCCGCTGTCGCGCACCTGCCGCTTCATGCTGACCGAGGAAGCGCACCACATGTTCGTCGGCGAGACCGGCATCACCCGCGTCGTGCAGCGCACCTGCGATGCGATGAAGGCCGCCGGCATCACCGATCCCACCGATATCGCAAAGGTGCGCGCGCTCGGGGTGATCGACCTGCCGACCATCCAGAAGAAGCTGAACCTGCACTACACGCTGTCGCTCGACCTGTTCGGCTCGGAGGTCTCGACCAACGCGGCCAACGCCTTCAACGCCGGCATCAAGGGCCGCTATCACGAAACCCAGATCGAGGACGATCACCAGCTCAAGAATTCCACCTATCCGGTGCTCAAGCTGATCAACGGAGAGATCAAGCTGGTCGACGAGCCCGCGCTGACCGCGCTCAACATGCGGCTGCGCGACGATTACAGCCAGGATTGTGTCAAGGGCATGCTGCGCTGGAACAAGGTGATCTCGACCGCGGGCTATGATTTTCAGCTCAAGCTGCCCAACGTCGCCTTCCACCGCCACATCGGCGAATTCAAGGACGTGCACGCCACGCCCGACGGCATCTTGATCGACGACGCCACCTGGGCCAGGCGCAAGGACGAATGGCTGCCCTCGGCCAACGACGGCGACTTCATCACCTCGCTGATGCAGCCCGTCACCGAGACCGGCAAGTACGCCTCCTGGATCTCGCCGCCGAAGGTCGGCATCGACAACAAGCCGGGCGATTTCGAGTACGTGAAGATCGAGTCGTAAAGAAAGTTGGCGAATGGTGAATGGCGAGTAGCGAATGGGCGAGCGTCTATTCGCCATTCGCTACTCGCCATTCGCGCTTCTCATCCCGCAATCTCCAGGCCCGCATTCGCGTACACCACGCCGCCGTCGACGGCGATGGTGTTGCCGACCACGTAATCGCCCGCGCGCGAGGCGAGATAGATCGCCACACCTGCCATGTCCTCGTCGCTTCCGATGCGCCGCGACGGGATGCGCTGTGCGACCTCGTCGGCGTGGTCGCGCGCGGCCCGGTTCATGTCGGACTTGAAGGCGCCCGGCGCGATCGCGGTGACGTTGATGTTGTCCTTGATCAGCTTGGTCGCCAGGCGCCGCGTCAGGTGGATCACCGCGGCCTTGCTGGCGGCGTAGGAATACGTCTCGCCGGGGTTGACGAAGATGCCGTCGACCGAGGCGATGTTGATCACCTTGGCCGGACGTTCTGCGCTTGCGGCCGCGCGCAGCGGTTTCGCCAGCGCCTTGGTCAGGAAGAACAGCGACTTGACGTTGAGGTCCATCACCTTGTCCCAGCCGCTTTCGGGGAATTCGTCGAACTCCGCGCCCCAGGCAGCGCCGGCGTTGTTGACGAGGATGTCGAGCTTCGGCTCCAGCTTGATGATCTCGCCGGCGAGCCTGTCGCAGCCTTCGACGGTGGAGATGTCGATCGGCAGCGCGATGCATTCGCCGTCATATTGCGCGGTGAGCTCCCTGGCGGTCGCCTCGCACGGCCCCGCCTTGCGCGCGGTGATGTAGACCTTTGCGGCGCCGGCGCTGAGAAATCCCGCCGCGATCATCTTGCCGATGCCGCGCGAGCCGCCGGTCACCAGCGCGACGCGGCCTTTGAGCGAGAACAGGTCGTTGAACATGGTGCCTCCCTTGGTTGGCGCTGTTTTGGGCGGGGCGGGAAGGGGAGTCAATCTCCGCTAGCGGAGCGCAGCTACGCCGCCGCGATCCGGCGGAAGCCGTTCCACATCGCGGTCGCGGCGCCCGAGGTCAGCACCGGCAGGATTCGCGCGTCCTGGTAATTGCCGTTGAGCGAGACGCGCGGCAGCGCCGTCATCTGGCCGGCATTCTCGGCAAACAGCATGCCGGGCCGCGTCGTCACCGCGGTCTTGAAGCCGGCCGTCGCAGCCAGGCCGAATTCGCGCAGCCCCGCCGCCTCGCGGTCGCCATAGGGATAGGCGAGGTGCAGCACGGGGCACTCTAGCGCCTGCTCGATCCGCGCCCGGCTCACGGCCAGCTCCTGTGCGGCGATGTCTTCCGCCAGCTTGGCAAGGTTGCAATGGCTGACGCTATGCGCGCCGATCGTGACCAGCGGATCGGCGGCAAATGTCTTCAGCTCGGGCCAGGACAGGCAGAGGTTGCGGCACAGCGCCGCCATGTCGACGTCGTACGCCGTGCAGAGCGCCTCGATCTCCCGCGCCAGGTCATGCTCGCCCGGCAGCGCGCGCAGCCAGTCGTGCAGGCGGTCGAACGCGGCCTGCTTGGCCGCCGGCGTCGTCGCATCGAGCCGCAGCGCGGAATGGCCGATTCTGACGTCGACCTGCTCGGCCTTGGCGACCACGGCCTCCAGCGCCGTCCACCACAGCCGTCCCGTGCCTTCGGCAAAATCGCTCGCGACATAGACCGTCAGCGGCGCGTCAAATTCGCGCAGCACCGGCAGCGCGTGGTCCAGATTGTCGCGGTAGCCGTCGTCGAAGGTGAAGGCGGCGAAGCGGCGGTCGAAGCGGCCCTGCACCAGCCGCTCATGCAGCTCGTCCATGGTGACGATGTCGATATCGCTCGCGCGCAAATGGCACAGCGTCGCGCGCAGGAATTCGGGGGTGACCTCGAGATGCCGGTTCGGCTGGAACGCGGCCTCGCGGGCCGGCCGCACGTGGTGCAGCATGAAAATGGCACCGACGCCGGACAAGAGCGGGCGCAGCAGATGGTGTGCCCCGCTGAAATAGAGTGCTCCCAGCCCGGCGCGGATGACGTTGTTACGCAGTTGTTTCATGACCCGTCGGCGGACTCTGGCATTCCGTCCTCAACTTACGGAAGAACCCTTGAAGAAAAAGTTATTCCGATTGTCCAGGCCGTGCCTTCGGAAGGGCGCCATTTCCGGTTTGACAGCCTGCCAAGGGTTTGTTTTGTCTCCGGTTCCAGAGTTCGGGTCGTCGAATGCAGAAGCTTTTCAGGTGGGCCAGCAAATGGTGGCCGGGGCTGATTCCCCTGGCCGTCATGTGGGGATTTGCGGCCTGGAATAACACCTTACCGGTGGAGGCCGACCTGTCGGCCCGCAGCTCGGCGGCGCTGAAGGGGACCGTTCTGGACAAGACCCGGATCGCGGTCGACGGCCGCGACGTCAGCCTGGTCGCGGACGCGTTCTCCGAGGAGGGGCGCCGCGACGCCGTGACGGCGGTCGAGACTGTTCCGGGCGTGCGCCTGGTCGACGACCGGACCCGGCTTGTTCCCGAAGCCCAACCGTTCGTCTGGAACGCCGAGCGCGACGTGGTGCGGGTGACGCTGTCGGGCTCCGCGCCGCTGCCGTCGATCAAGGGCCGGCTGACCGAGGCGGCCCGCAAGGAGATCGGCGGGGCCGAGGTGGCCGACCAGATGGGGCTGGCGCGCGGTGCGCCGCCGCGGTTCGAAGCCGCCGCGATGCTGCTGCTCGACCAGATCGGCAAGCTGAAGGACGGCAAGATCACGATCACGGATACCAAGGTCAATCTGTCGGGCATGGCGCGCGAGCTCGGCGGCCGCGAGGCGATCGCAGCCGCGCTGAAGAACCTGCCGGAGGGCTTTTCGGTCGCCGCCAACGACGTCAAGGCCCCGCCCTACATCTTCCAGGCCTACAAGGATCCGGTCGCGGCGACCGTGACGCTGACCGGCTACGTCCCCGACAACAATGTGCATGCGGCGATCGCCACCAGCGCCGGGCGAAAGTTCTTCACCGAGAAGGTGGTCGACAATCTCAAGGCCAGCCTCGGCGCCCCCGGCTCCTTCAACACGGCCGTGGTCGCCGCGCTCGGCGCGCTGTCGCGGCTGTCGACCGGCACGCTCGTCGTGTCTGATCGCGAGGTGAAGCTGTCGGGCGATGCGCTCTACGAGGGGGCCGCCAACGAGATCCGTGCAGGGCTCGGCAAGGACTTCCCGAAGAACTGGCAGTACAAGCCGGAGATCACCGTGAAGCCTGCGCCAGGGCCGGTCGACGGCACCGTGTGCCAGCAATTGTTCACGGACCTGCTGGCCAAGGGCAAGATCCGCTTCACGCCCAAGCGTGCCGACATCGATCCGGATTCCGCCGGCATCCTCGATCATCTGATCGAGACGGCGCTGCGTTGCCCTGCCGTGAATATCGAGGTTGCCGGGCATACCGATGCCGACGGCGAGGACGGCTTCAACCGGGCCCTCTCCGAGAAGCGCGCGCAGGCGGTGATTGACTATCTGGTCAGGGCCGGCCTGCCCGCGAGCCGCTTCACCGCGGTTGGCCATGGCAGCACGCAGCCCGTCGCCGGCAACGATACCGACGACGGCAAGGCGCAGAACCGCCGCATCGAATTTCTGGTGAGGTGACGATGCCCTATCTCGTCTCGTTCCATCTGGGTTGGCTGATCGGCTCGGTGCTGCTGGGCTTCTGCATGGGCTGGATCTCGGTGGTCCAGCGCGGCAACGGCACCTCGAAGGTGACCGCGCGCTGGCTCGCCGCGCTCGCCGCCGCGCTGGTCGCGGCCTCGTTCGCCCATGTGGTCCCCGGCCGCTTCGGCTATTGGCTCGACCTCGGCCTGATCATGTTCGCCTGCTACCTCGTCGGCTGCACCATCGGCGCCTGGCTGCGCGACCGCGTGGTCGCGCGCAGCATGCGGACCGGCTGAGGCTCCGCCACCAAGCTCCCCCATTGTCCCGACATGGGTCGCCATCCGGCGGAAAATGTCAGTGATTGACAATAATACGTACGTACGTATTATTCCCTCATGCCCAAGCCCTCGCTCAAAGACGCCATCCTCGACGCCGGCCTCAAGGTCATGTTCCGGACCGGCTATCACGGCACCAGCGTGCGCGATGTCACCGCCGCGGCGGGCGCGCCACAGGGGTCCTTCACCAATCATTTCCGCTCCAAGGAAGCGTTCGCCTCGGAGGTGCTCGATCGCTATTTCGAGATCACGAAGGGATTGGTCGCGGAGGCCCTCGAAGACGGCTCGCTGACCCCGCGGGCGCGGCTCAAGCGCTATCTCGACATCATCACCGGACGGCTCGCAGCCGACGGCTACGGACGCGGCTGCCTGATCGGCGATCTCAGTCTGGAAGCGGCCGGCAGCAGCGAGATGCTGCGCGCCCGCCTTGCTGAAATATTTGCCGAGTGGCGCATGCCCTTCGCCGCCTGCATCCGCGAGGCGCAGGAAAGCGGCGAGATCGATTCCGAATTCGCGCCTGAGGAGCTTGCCGACTTCCTGCTCGCGTCCTGGCAGGGCGCGATCCTGCGCATGAAGGTCGACCGCACGCCCCAGGCGCTCGAGCGCTTCAAGACCATCGCATTCAAGACTGTCTTCAAGGAGCCGACATGAGCCAGCAAGCCGAGATTCAGATCCGCAGCGCCGCCGTGCTGGGAAGCACGATGGCCTATCGCGAGACGGGCGCGCAGGACGCGCCGGTCGCGCTTTTCCTTCACGGCAATCCGACCTCGTCGCACATCTGGCGAAACATCCTGCCGTTGGTGGCGCCGGTGGCGCATTGCATTGCGCCCGATCTCATCGGCTTCGGCCGCTCCGGCAAGCCCGACGTCGCCTACCGCTTCGTCGACCATGTGCGTTATCTCGACGCGCTGATCGAACAGCTCGGCATTTCCTCCGCCTATCTCGTTGCGCAGGACTGGGGCACGGCGCTTGCGTTTCATCTGGCGGCGCGCCGGCCGGCGCTGGTACGCGGCCTTGCCTTCATGGAGTTCATCCGGCCGATGCCGACCTGGCAGGATTTCCACCAGGTCGAAGCTGCGCGCGAGACGTTCCGCAAATTCAGGACGCCGGGCGAGGGGGAGGCCATGATCCTGGACGCGAACGCCTTCGTCGAACGCGTGTTGCCGGCGGGCATCCTGCGCAGTTTGAGCGAAGGCGAGATGGCGCCATATCGCACGCCCTTTCCCACCCCGGCGAGCCGCCGTCCGGTTCTGGCATTCCCGCGTGAACTGCCGATCGCCGGCGAGCCCGCCGATGTCTATCAGGCGCTGCAATCGGCTCACGCCTCGCTGAAGGCGTCCTCATATCCGAAGCTGCTGTTCGCGGGCGATCCGGGCGCGGTCGTTACGCCCGAGTTCGCCGCGACGTTCGCGGCCTCGCTCCAGCACTGCGCGCTCGTCCGCCTCGGGCCCGGCCGGCACTACCTCCAGGAGGATCATTCCGACGCGATCGGCCGTTCCCTGGCCGGCTGGATCGCCGGCATCGAAGCTGTGCGCCGGCAGCTTGCGGCCTGACGGAGGGCGGGATGTCGGAGGTGACCATCATCTATTGCCGCCCGTGCGGCTACGAGAAGCGCGCCAAAGAGGTGGCTGCAGCGCTGCGCCGACAGCTGGGGCTGGACGCCGATCTCGTCCCCGGCAAGGGCGGTATTTTCCAGGTCAAGCTCGGCGACCGGATCGTCGCCAGCCGCAGCAAAGGCCATTTTCCTGACGGCGACGACATCGTCGCTGCCGTCAACGCCGCGCGGGAATGAGCCGGGAGGGTTTTCGCAATGTCGATCGTCTGGGTTGACGATCTCGCCGGGACCGACTGGGACGAGCTGTCCGAGCTCTATCGGATCGCCCCGCTCGGCAACAAGACGCCGGCCGACCTTGCGCTGGTATTCGGCAACAGCATGTTTCGCGCCTTCGCCATGGAGGACGGCCGCATCGTCGGAGCGGGGCGCGTGCTGGCCGACGGCCGCGACTGCGCCTATCTCTGCGATATTGCCGTCCACCCGGACCGCCAGGGGCAGGGTCTTGGCCGCGACATCATCGAACGTCTGCTTGTGCGTTGCCGCGGCCATCGCAAGATCATCCTCTATGCCGTGCCCGGCAAGGAAGGGTTTTACGAGCGCCTGGGCTTCAGGCGGATGACCACCGCCATGGCGATCTTCGACGATCAGGCCGGCGCCTATCGCCGCGGCTATCTGACCGCGCCTTGAGGGCAGGTCACGGCCCCGCGACCTTCCGGCGCATCGGGACAATTCGCGAACGATGCCCAGGATGCCCCTCTTTCAACAGGCGGGCGCCGTCCATAGATTGACGTCGGCTTAAGGCGTGACGGAACATTGTGCGGCCGAAATCATCAAAACTTCATGGCGTCTGCGCAGGATTGCCAAGGAGATTCGCCTCAAGCTTGCCGCCGAAGGCGCCAAACCCTGCATCAGGAGCCAAGACCCTGCCTAAAATATTGAAGGCACGTGTTTTTGTTCGAATTGGCGAATTCCACTCCGGCTCAAAACGCGCTAGTGGAGAGGCAGGGGGCATGCGCGATGCCGGAGCCGGCGGCGAGGGGTCGTCGCGTGCCTGTGCGCCGTCCGTCTGTCCGCCGGCCGTTCTGGCCGCTGAAGCGTTGTTCGAGGTCTAGATGCTGGAAGCCATACGCAGGGCGACGTCGTTTCTGCGCGAGAAGCAAATCCTGCATAAGCTTGGCGTTGTGATCAGCGTCGCGGTCATCGGCATCGCTTGCTATGTGCTCTACCACATGCTGCGCGGCATCGACTTCAACGAGGTCCTCGAGGCAATCAAGAGCACCGAGCCGAGCCAGATTGCGATGGCGGCGCTGTTCGTCGCCGCGGGCTATTTCACCCTGACCTTCTACGACCTGTTCGCCGTGCGCGCGATCGGCCGTCCCAATGTGCCCTATCGCATCAACGCGCTCGCCGCCTTCACCAGCTATTCGATCGGCCACAATGTCGGCGCCTCCGTCTTCACCGGCGGCGCGGTGCGCTATCGCATCTATTCGGCCTATGGGCTGAACGCGATCGACGTCGCCAAGATCTGTTTTCTCGCCGGCCTGACCTTCTGGCTCGGCAATGCCGCCGTGCTCGGCCTCGGCATCGCCTATCATCCCGAGGCCGCCGCCTCGATCGATCAGCTGCCGCCGTGGCTGAACCGGACGCTGGCGCTGATGATCATCGCAAGCCTGGTCGGTTACGTGGCCTGGGTCTGGACCCAGCCGCGCGTGGTCGGCCGCGGGCCCTGGACCGTGGTGCTGCCGGGCGGCCCGCTGACGCTGCTCCAGATCGCGATCGGCATCATCGATCTCGGTTTCTGTGCGCTGGCGATGTACGTGCTGGTCCCGGACGAGCCCAATCTCGGCTTCGTGGTGGTCGCGGTGATCTTCGTGTCGGCGACGCTGCTCGGCTTCGCCAGCCATTCGCCCGGCGGGCTCGGCGTGTTCGACGCCGCCATGCTGGTCGGCCTCTGGCAGATGGACCGCGAGGAGCTTCTGGGCGGCATGTTGCTGTTCCGCGTCCTCTATTATCTGTCGCCGTTTGTCATCTCTGTAATCTTGCTGACGTTTCGCGAAGTTATCATCGGCGCACGATCGAAGCGCTTGCAGCAGGCGGCGCTCAAGCTCGACCCCGGCCCGGCACGCGAAGCCGCCTATGTCAGAGAGCGTAGCGACAGCGGCGCCTGACGGCGCCAAGCTTTGAGACAAGCCCCCAGGAGAAGTCCGCCCCGATGGCGATCGACGCCCCCTCTTCTCCCTCCGCCCAGCCCTGGTCCGACCGGCTGCGGCACTCGACGATCATCCTGATCGCTGCGGCGCTGGCGCTGGCCGTCATCGTCTCGCTCGGCGAATTGTCGGCGCTGCCCGCCGCGATCGTATTCCTCTGCATCGCCGCCGCTGCGCTGATCCCGTGGCGCCTGCATGATCCCGCCGCTTCGCGTGACGACGTCGGGCGCATCAATCCGGTCGAGAGCGCGGCGGTGGCTGCGGTGGTGGCCGGCATGCCGGATCCGGCGGTGCTGCTCGACCGCGCCGGCCGCGTCATCCACCTCAATGCCGCCGCCGCCCAGCTCGCGCCGGCGCTGCGCAGGAACGAGCTCGCCCAGTTCGCGCTGCGCTCGCCGGAGATCATCACGGCGCTGCGCGAGGCGATCGCGACCACCGAGCCGCGGCGCGCGACCTATCTCGATCATGTCCCGGTCGATCGCTGGATGGAGCTCATGATCACGCCGGTGCCGGTGCCGACCAGCTTCGGCGGCGCCGACAAATGCATGCTGATGACCTTCCACGACCAGACTCCGCTGCGCCGGGTCGAGGAGATGCGCGCCGACTTCGTCGCCAATGCCAGCCACGAGCTGCGCACGCCGCTGGCCGCGCTGTCGGGCTTCATCGACACGCTGCAGGGGCAGGCCAAGGACGATCCCAAGGCGCGCGAGCGCTTCCTCGGCATCATGCACAACCAGGCCACGCGCATGGCGCGCCTGATCGACGATCTGTTGTCGCTGTCGCGGGTCGAGCTGTCGGCCCATGTCCGGCCCGACACCCTGGTCGACCTCTTGCCGATCATCCGCCAGGTCGCCGACGGGCTCGAGCCGCTGGCGCGCGAGCGCCAGGTCGAGGTCGAGATCCATTTGCCGGATAGCCCGGTGATGATCGCCGGCGACCGCGAGGAGCTGCTCCGCCTGTTCGAGAACCTGATCGAGAACGCCCTCAAATACGGCGCCTCCGGCGGACGCGTCATCGTGTCGCTGACCTCGGCCGCGGCCCCTGACGGAACTCAGGAAATCCGGATCATGGTCCGCGATTTCGGCCCCGGCATCGCACCCGAGCACCTGCCGCGGCTGACCGAGCGGTTCTACCGCGTGGACGTCGGCGACAGTCGCTCGCAGGGCGGCACCGGCCTCGGATTATCGCTGGTGAAACATATTCTTAACCGCCATCGCGGCCGGCTCCTGATCGAAAGCGTGCCCAAGCAGGGCGCCACTTTCACCGCCTGTTTTCCCCAAATCAGGACTTCCGAGGCGACCTGAAATCCAAGCAATATCAATTGCTTGCCATTGTCATCCGACTGTCACGAAACCTTCGTAAAAGCACAGCCGACCGCTCCTAAACGGGCGGCGCGGGGAGCGCGATCGGGCGCGGATTGCGCTTCGCTCCCCTGTATGGAGACCAGCATGAATTTCCTCAAGACGATGGTCGCTGCCGGCTTGGTCGCCGCATCGACGACGGTGGCGCTTGCCGCCGACATCACGGGCGCCGGCGCGACGTTCCCGTTCCCGATCTATTCGAAGTGGGCTGACGCCTACAAAAAGGAAACCGGCAACGGACTGAACTACCAGTCGATCGGCTCCGGCGGCGGCATCAAGCAGATCCAGGCCAAGACCGTGACCTTCGGCGCCACCGATGCGCCGCTCAAGGCCGAGCAGCTCGAGAAGGACGGCCTCGTGCAATGGCCGATGGTGATGGGCGCCATCGTCCCCGTCGTCAATCTCGAGGGCGTGAAGCCGGGCGAACTGCTGTTCGACGGCCAGACGCTGGCCAATATCTATCTCGGCAAGATCACCAAGTGGGACGACGCCGCGATCAAGAAGCTCAATCCGAACCTGAAGCTGCCGTCGGACGCGATCACCGTGGTCCGCCGTTCGGACGGCTCGGGCACCACCTTCAACTTCACCAACTACCTCTCCAAGGCCAGCGCGGATTGGAAGAGCAAGGTCGGCGAGGGCACCGCGGTCGAGTGGCCGGTCGGCGTCGGCGCCAAGGGCAACGAAGGCGTGTCAGGCAATATCGGCCAGACCAAGAACTCGATCGGCTATGTCGAATACGCCTATGCCAAGCAGAACAAGCTGACCTACGCCGGCCTCGTCAACAAGGCGGGCAAGCCGGTGCAGCCGACCGTCGAAGCATTCCAGGCGGCCGCCTCCAACGCCGACTGGGCCAAGGCGCCCGGCTATTACGTCATCCTGACCGAGCAGCCGGGCGAGAAGTCCTGGCCGATCACGGCGGCGACCTTCATCCTCATGCACAAGGATGCCACCGACAAGGCGGCCTCGCAGGAAGCCATCAAGTTCTTCCGCTGGGCCTTCAAGAACGGCGGCAAGGCGGCCGAGGAACTCGACTACATCCCGATGCCGGACAGCGTCGTCCAGCAGATCGAGAAGACTTGGGCTGCCGAGATCAAGAGCTGAGACCATCAGCTCTCGTGTCCCGGACGCGGCGCAGCACGCAAGTGCTGCTCCGCAGAGCCGGGACCACAAGAACTGGGCCCCGGATCAGCGGCGCACCGCTGCGCGCTGCACCGCATCCGGGGCACGAGACCAATAAAAAGTGTATTCTTTGGTACAGGGGATCGGCGTGGCAGAAATGGCCGTTCAGAGCGATGTGATCGACGACGCCGGACCGTATGACCGCGCCAAGGCCTTGAGCGCGTTCAAGCTCGGCGACGTCACCTTCTACTGGATCACGCGGTTGTCCGCGATCTCGGTGCTGCTCATTCTCGGCGGCATCATCATCTCGCTGATCGTCGGCGCGTTCCCGGCGATCAAGGAATACGGCCTCTCCTTCCTCTGGACGCAGCGCTGGGCGCCGTCGGCCGATCCGCCCGTGCTCGGCGCGCTCGGACCGATGTACGGCACGCTCGTCACCTCCTTCATCGCGATGCTGATCGCCATTCCCGTCGGCCTCGGCATCGCCATCTTCCTCACCGAGCTCTGCCCGCAATGGCTGCGCCGCCCGATCGGCATGGCGGTCGAGCTGCTCGCCGGCATCCCATCGATCATCTACGGCATGTGGGGCTTCTTCGTGCTGGGCCCGTTCCTGGCCAACACCTTCCAGCCCTTTATGATCAGGGTCTTCGACGGCGTCCCGGTGCTGGGCGCGATCTTCGCAGGTCCCCCGTCCTATCTCAGCCTGTTCAACGCCGCGCTGATCCTCGCCATCATGGTGCTGCCCTTCATCACCTCGATCTCGGTCGACGTGTTCAAGACGGTGCCGCCGGTCCTGAAGGAAGCCGCCTACGGCGTCGGCTGCACCACCTGGGAAGTCGTCCGCAGCGTGGTGATCCCCTACACCCGCGTCGGCATCATCGGCGGCGTCATGCTGGCGCTGGGCCGCGCGCTCGGCGAGACCATGGCGGTGACCTTCATCATCGGCAACTCGTTCCGGATCTCCTCCTCGATCTTCGCCCCGGGTACCACGATCTCGGCGGCGATCGCGTCCGAGTTCGCCGAGAGCGACGGCCTGCATCAGTCCGGCCTGATCCTGCTCGGCCTGCTGCTGTTCGTGCTGACATTCTTCGTGCTCGCGGCCGCGCGGCTGATGCTGATGCGGCTGGAAACCAAGGCCGGGAAGTGAAGCCATGAACCCGATCTATGCACGCCGCCGCCGCTGGGACATCGTCATCCGCGGCCTCTGCATCGCCGCCGCCGCCTTCGGCGTCACCTGGCTCGCGCTGATCCTGGTCACGCTGCTCTACAACGGCATCAGCGGCCTGAACCTGGAGCTATTCACCGCGGACACGCCGCCTCCGGGCTCGACCGACGGCGGCCTGCGCAATGCCATCGTCGGCTCGATCATCATGACCGCGATCGGCGTCGGCATCGGCGCGCCGCTCGGCCTGTTCGCCGGTACCTACCTCGCCGAGTACGGCCGCAACGACAAGCTGACCTCGGTGATCCGCTTCATCAACGACATCCTGCTCTCGGCGCCTTCGATCATCATCGGCCTGTTCATCTACGGCGCGGTGGTGGTGCCGATGCGGGGCTTCTCGGCGATCGCGGGCGCGCTGGCGCTCGCCGTGATCGTGATCCCGGTCGTGGTGCGCACCACGGAGGACATGCTGCTGCTGGTGCCGAACCCGCTGCGTGAAGCCGCCAGCGCACTCGGCCTGCCGCGCTCGCTGGTGATCAAGCGCATCGCCTACCGCGCGGCCCGCTCCGGCCTCATCACCGGCGTGCTGCTCGCCACCGCCCGCGTCGCCGGCGAGACCGCGCCGCTGCTGTTCACCGCGCTGTCCAACCAGTTCTTCAGCCTCGGCCTGGACAAGACGATGGCCAACCTGCCGGTGACCATCAACAACTTCGTGCAGAGCCCCTACGCCTATTGGAAGCAGCTCGCCTGGAGCGGTGCGCTGCTGATCACCCTGACTGTGCTTGCCCTGAATATTGGCGCCCGCATCCTTGGTGCCGAGAGGACCGCAAAATGAGTGAAATGTCTGTTTCCGTCAGCGCGCCGAGCGTTCATCCCGGCTCGCAGCCGCTGCCTGAGGCGCCTGCCAAGGTCACCGCGCGCAACCTGAATTTCTACTACGGTGAGCACCACGCGCTGAAGAACATCAATCTGGCGCTCGGCACCAACCGCGTCACGGCCTTCATCGGCCCGTCCGGCTGCGGCAAGTCGACCCTGCTGCGCATCTTCAACCGGATGTACGACCTCTATCCGGGGCAGCGCGCCACCGGCCAGCTGCTGCTCGACCACACCAACATCCTCGATCCCAAGCTCGACCTCAACCTGCTGCGCGCCCGGGTCGGCATGGTGTTCCAGAAGCCGACGCCGTTTCCGATGACGATCTACGAGAACATCGCTTTCGGCATCCGCCTCTACGAGAAGATCTCGAAGTCCGAGATGGACGACCGCGTCGAGAAGGCGCTGCGCGGCGGCGCGCTGTGGAACGAGGTCAAGGACAAGCTCAACGCCTCCGGCCTGTCGCTCTCCGGCGGCCAGCAGCAGCGCCTCTGCATCGCCCGCACCGTCGCGGTGCGGCCCGAGGTGATCCTGTTCGACGAGCCGTGCTCGGCGCTCGACCCGATCTCGACCGCCAAGGTCGAGGAGCTGATCCAGGAATTGTCCGAGAACTACACGATCGCGATCGTCACCCACAACATGCAGCAGGCGGCGCGCGTCTCCGACAAGACCGCCTTCATGTATCTCGGCGAGCTGATCGAGTTCGACGACACCAGCAAGATCTTCACGTCGCCGACCGACCGGCGGACGCAGGACTACATCACCGGCCGGTTCGGCTGAGGAGACGCAATATGGGTACTGAACATACCGCAAAGGCCTTTGACACCGACCTCCAGGAGCTCACCCGCCTGGTCGCCGAGATGGGCGGGATCGCCGAGCGCATGATCGTCGATTCCGTCGATGCGCTGATCCGTCGCGATGTCGCGCTCGGCCAGCGCGTCGTCGCCATCGACGCCGATCTCGACGCGCTGCAGAAGCGCATCGAGGAGCGCGCCGTGCTCACCATCGCCCGCCGCCAGCCGATGGCGGTGGACCTGCGCGAGATCGTCGGCGCCATGCGGGTTGCGACCGATCTCGAGCGCATCGGCGACCTCGCCAAGAACATGGGCAAGCGCGTCGCCGCGCTGGAGACCGACTTCCATCCGCTCAAGCTGTTCCGCGGCCTGGAGCACATGACCGACCTGGTGCAGCAGCAGGTCAAGTCGGTGCTCGACGCCTATGCCGCGCACGATCTGCCGGCGGCGATGGCGGTGTGGAAGGGCGACGAGGAAGTCGACGCGATCTGCACCTCGTTGTTCCGCGAGCTCCTCACCTACATGATGGAGGATCCGCGCAACATCTCGTTCTGCATCCATCTGATGTTCTGCGCCAAGAACATCGAGCGCATCGGCGACCACGCCACCAACATCGCCGAGACCGTGTTCTACATGATCGAGGGCCAGGCGATCACCGACAAGCGGCCGAAGGGCGACATGACGAACTTCGCCACGACGATCCCGAATACCTAAGGAGCGACGACACCATGGGCGCACGCATTATGGTGGTTGAGGACGAGGAAGCTCTCACCGAGCTGCTGCGTTACAACCTCGAAGGCGACGGCTATGACGTCGAGACGGTGATGCGCGGCGACGACGCCGACACCCGCCTCAAAGAGCACATTCCCGATCTGATCGTGCTCGATTGGATGCTGCCGGGCCTCTCCGGCATCGAGCTGTGCCGGCGCCTGCGCACCCGGCCCGAGACCAAGCAGCTGCCCATCATCATGCTCACCGCGCGCGGCGAGGAGAGCGAGCGGGTGCGGGGTCTTGCGACCGGCGCCGACGATTACATCGTCAAGCCGTTCTCGGTGCCGGAGCTGCTGGCGCGCGTGAAGGGCCTCTTGCGCCGCGCCAGTCCCGAGCGGCTCGCCACCGTGCTCGCCTATGGCGACATCGAGCTCGACCGTGACAAGCGCCGCGTCGCGCGCTCGGGCCGCCCGATCGATCTCGGCCCGACCGAATATCGCCTGCTGGAGTTCTTCCTGGAGCATCCCGGCCGGGTGTTCTCGCGTGAGCAGCTGCTCGACAGCGTCTGGGGCCGCGACATCTACATCGACGAGCGCACCGTCGACGTCCATATCGGCCGCCTGCGCAAGCTGCTCAATCTCGGCCGCGAGCAGGATCCGATCCGCACCGTCCGCGGCGCCGGCTACGCACTGGACGATCGCTTCGCCAAGGCGGAGCAGGCGTCGGGTTAGCAGGCGTTGGGTGTAGCGGCTGTAGCCGCACTCTCCGTGTCGTCCCGGACAAGCGTCAGCGCAGATCCGGGACCCATAACCACAGGACGTGGTTTGGCGAAGACTCGGAGTCACCATCTCGCGCAACAATTGCGCCCTGTGGTTATGGATCCCCGCGTTCGCGGGGATGACACCGAGTCATTGGAGCCGTCATCGTGTGACGGCTGCAGTCTAGGCGATCAGTTAATTCCGCGAGCTCACCGCGTGGGCTTCGCCGGTGCGCGGCGGCGATCGGCTGCCGGCTGATACGCCACGCGCGAGTGCTGGGCGCAATAGGGCAGGCCGGACA
The DNA here is from genome assembly GCF_003957705.1 of Bradyrhizobium sp. LVM 105. Classification (NCBI taxonomy): domain Bacteria; kingdom Pseudomonadati; phylum Pseudomonadota; class Alphaproteobacteria; order Hyphomicrobiales; family Nitrobacteraceae; genus Bradyrhizobium; species Bradyrhizobium sp. LVM 105. The sequence goes on from NZ_QZMV01000003.1 coordinate 611,449, forward strand.
GCGCCTTGCCGCCGCAGAAGAAGAAATCCGGGCTCGAGGGATCGCCGACCGGCCAGTGGCAGGTCGCCTCGTTCAATTCGAGCAGCGACAGCCGCTGGCTCATCGGCACCACGTTGTCGTAGGTGACGGGCTCGGCCTCGATCTCGACCTCGAAGGCCTGCGCCAGCGCGGTGTTGCCGCGCGCGATGGGGCGGGTCACCCGCATCATGTGCTGGGCGGGACGCGCCTTGCGCGGCCGGGGCGCGGCCGACGAAGGGCTCTTGGCGCGGCCGGACAGGCCGAGCCTGTGCACTTTGCCGATCACGGCATTGCGGGTCACATTGCCGAGCTCTGCTGCGATCTGGCTGGCCGAAAGTCCGGCCTCCCAGAGCTTTTTCAGCTGCTCGACGCGATCGTCGGACCAGGTCAAAACCGTCATTGCACCCTTTCCCTCGCCGCGCGGCTGCCATCCTGGGGCCTTCGCAGCGATTGTCTAAGCCTTCAAAAACCCGTGCCGCCAGAATCCCTTAAGGCTCGCCGGGCGCGCTCAAGACGCCCGAACGTTTACGCCGGTACATGAGGACTTAAGGGATCAGAACTGCTGCACGAGATGTCGTATCTGACAGTCCAAACGCTACAATATGGCGTGACTCCCGCGCAAGAGTCCGCCGACTCGCGTCCACATGTTCCGTGGTGAAAAACCCGCAAAATCGGCACCGCAAGACTACGGATTCAGCGTTTCGCGGGGCTTTCCGGGCGGCATTGACACCCGTTTCACCAGGCCTAAGATGGTCGCGCGTGCCGCCCTTAAAAGGCGGCACGTTTCGTTTTCCGGGCCGGTCAATGGTGCGTTGCGCAAAGCACGCCTCACACCGTCCGCAACATCAAGTGGCCGTCATGACTAACAGCGCAGCCCCGCATTTGCTCCCCGTTTTCGCCAGGGCCAACCTCGGTTTCGAACGCGGCGAAGGCTGCTGGCTGATCGCGACCAATGGCGATCGCTATCTCGATTTCACCTCGGGCGTCGCCGTCAATGCGCTCGGCCATTGCCACCCGCATCTGATCAAGGCGTTGCAGGAGCAGGCGACGAAGCTGTGGCACATGTCGAACCTGTTCCAGAGCCCGGACGGCGAGAAGCTTGCTGCGCGCCTGTGCAACGAGAGTTTTGCCGACTTCGTGTTCTTCTGCAATTCCGGCGCCGAGGCGCTGGAGGGCGTGATCAAGCTGGTGCGCCATCATCACTTCTCCAAGGGGCATCCGGAACGTTACCGCATCATCACCTTCGAAGGCGCCTTCCACGGCCGCACGCTGGCGACGCTCGCTGCGACAGGCTCTGCAAAATATCTCGAAGGGTTCGGTCCGCCGATGGACGGCTTCGACCAGGTGCCGCATGGCGACCTCGACGCCGTCAAGAAGGCGATCGGCCCCGACACCGCCGGTATCCTGATCGAGCCGATCCAGGGCGAGGGCGGCGTGCGTTCGGCACCGCCCGCTTTCCTCAAGGCGTTGCGCCAGCTCTGCGACGAGAAGGGCCTGCTGCTCGCCTTCGACGAGGTGCAGACCGGCATGGGCCGTGCCGGCGATCTGTTCGCGTATCGGCGCACCGGCGTCACGCCTGACGTGATGTCGCTGGCGAAGGCGCTCGGCGGCGGCTTCCCGATCGGCGCCGTGCTGGCGAGCGCGGATGCGGCGGCCGGCATGGGCCCCGGCTCGCACGGCTCGACCTTCGGCGGCAATCCGCTGGCGATTTCCGCGGCCAACGCCGTGCTCGACGTCATGCTCAAGCCCGGCTTCTTCGACCACGTGCAGAAGATGTCGCTGCTGCTCAAGCAGAAGCTCGCTTCCGTGATCGACCGTCATCCCGACATCGTCAACGAGGTGCGCGGCGAGGGCCTCCTGATCGGCATCAAGGCCGTCGTGCCCTCGGGCGATCTGGTGGCCGCCTTGCGCGACGAAAAGCTCCTGACCGTCGGGGCCGGCGACAATGTCGTGCGTTTCCTGCCGCCTTTGATCGTCACCGAGGCCGAGATCGAGGACAGCGTCGGGCGGCTGGAGCGTGCCTGCACCGCATTGGCGGCCGGCCAGAGCAAGCGGGCGGCAAGCTGATGAGCAAGTCTCCCAACAAGACGCCGAAGCACTTCCTCGACATCAACGAGCTGCCCTTGTCGGAGCTCAAGCGCATGCTCGCCGCATCAAGCGCCATGAAGGCGAAGCAGAAGGCGCACCAGCCGGTGCGGCCGCTCGAAGGCAAGACGCTGGCGATGATCTTCGAGCGTCCCTCGACGCGGACGCGGGTGTCGTTCGACGTCGGCATGCGCCAGCTCGGCGGCGAGGCGATCATGCTCACCGGCGCCGAGATGCAGCTCGGCCGCGGCGAGACCATCGCCGACACCGCGCGCGTGCTGTCGCGCTATGTCGACGCCATCATGATCCGCATCCTCAATCACGATGCGTTGCTGGAGCTTGCGGCCAACGCCACCGTACCCGTGATCAACGGCCTGACGCGGCGCTCGCATCCCTGCCAGGTGATGGCCGACCTCATGACCTACGAGGAGCATCGCGGCCCGATCGAGGGCAAGACGGTGGCCTGGACTGGCGACGACAACAACGTTCTGGCGTCCTGGGCGCACGCCGCCGAGCGCTTCAAGTTCCAGCTCAACGTCGCAACGCCTCCGGAGCTCGCGCCGAAAAAGGCGATGCGCGACTGGGTCAAGGCGACGGGCGCGCCGATCGTGCTCGGCACCGATCCGGAAGCCGCCGTGCGCGGCGCCGATTGCGTCGTCACCGACACCTGGGTGTCGATGGGCGACAAGGAAGGCGAGCATCGCCACAACGTGCTCAAGCCCTACCAGGTCAACGGCAAGCTGATGTCACTTGCCAAGCCCGATGCGCTGTTCATGCATTGCCTGCCTGCCCATCGCGGCGAGGAGGTCACCGACGAGGTGATCGACGGCCCGCAATCGGTCGTGTTCGACGAGGCCGAGAACCGCCTGCACGCGCAAAAGGGCATCTTGGCCTGGTGCTTCGACGCGGTGAAATAACTGCGCTGGCGGCCCGGCTGCCGCCTCATACACAAGTGTCGTCCCTGCGAACGCATTGCGAACGCAGGGACCCATATCGCGGAATCTCTCTTGTGGCAGGCTGGGCGACGCCAACAGTCTTCGCCAAATCGCAGCCTGTGGTTATGGATCCCGGGCTCGCGCTTCGCGCGCCCCGGGACGACATCGAATTTGAGGCGGCTTGCCACCGCTCAACCCGCACCCGGAACATGCCACCTCCGCGCCCCTTCCATTTCCCACCTCCGACCCCAGATAGAGCGCCATGGTTTTCCAATCTCCTGACATGAAGACCGGGTCCGAAGGCCCGGTTCGCGCGCCATCCGCAGTTCCGATCGATGACGCCGTGCTGCCCTACGAGGTCGATGCACTCGACGTGCGCGGGCGCCTGGTGCGGCTTGGTCCGGCACTCGACGACATCCTGACCAAGCACGATTATCCCGCGCCCGTCGGCAAGCTGCTCGGCGAGGCCATCGTGCTGACGACGCTGCTCGGCTCGGCGCTGAAATTCGAGGGGCGCTTCATCCTCCAGGCCCAGACCGACGGTCCGGTGTCGTTCCTGGTGGTGGACTACCAGGCGCCGGATCGCCTGCGCGCCTATGCCCGCTTCGATGCCGCGCGTCTCGGCGACGCCAGGGATTCCGGCGCGCTGCTCGGCCGCGGTCATCTCGCCATGACCATCGACCAGGGCCCCGACATGAGCCGCTACCAGGGCCTGGTCGCGCTCGACGGCGGCAGCCTGGAAGACGCCGCCCACGAATATTTCCTGCGCTCCGAGCAGATCCCGACCAAGGTGCGTCTCGCGGTCGGCGAGGAGTGGCGCTCCAACGACGGCGGCAAGCATCGCTGGCGTGCCGGCGGCATGCTGATGCAGTTTCTGCCGAAGGCGCCGGAGCGCGCGCGGCAGGCGGACTTGCATCCCGGCGATGCCCCTGATGGCGTCGAGGTGCATGCCATCACCGAGGACGATGCCTGGGTCGAGGCGCGTTCGCTGATCGAGACCGTCGAGGACGTCGAGCTGATCGATCCCGAGCTCTCCGGCGAGCGGCTGCTGTTCCGCCTGTTCCACGAGCGCGGCGTGCGCGTGTTCAATCCGCTGGTTCTCAAGGCGCAGTGCTCCTGCTCGCGCGATGCGGTTGCCGCGATGCTCAAGAGCTTCTCGCCCGACGACCGCGCCGCCATGGTCAAGGACGACAAGGTGGTCGTGACCTGCGAGTTCTGCAGCTCGGTCTACCAGTTCACGCCGCACGAGGCGGGCGTCGAGGACGCGTAGCGAGCTCTCGTAGGGTGGGCAAAGGCGCAAAGCGCCGTGCCACGATCTCTCGATGACGGCAGCTCAGCTCCTGTAGCCCGGATGAGCGGAGCGATATCCGGGGCCGCCCGCCTGCATCCCGTGCTGTCCCGGATGTCGCTCCGCTCATCCGGGCTACGGCACCCCTTGCTGTGTCGCCCTCTGTCAATCCATCCAAGCAAAAATATTCCACTTTACCGAAATTCGGTTTTGACGTATGTGTCGTCCATCCCGGCTCATCCAGGAGGGGCGATCTTGCGGTCGTCATTTTCGCGAGCCGGGCTTGCGGTGGACGCGGCAGCGTCGGCACGAGATGGCGCGGGCAGGGCGGGTAGTCCCTGTGAG
>NZ_QZMV01000030.1:0-39392 GCF_003957705.1 Bradyrhizobium sp. LVM 105
TTTTAGGAAGGGAAGATACTCATGATCAAGTTGATCCATCCTGTCGCTGGCGCCTTGGCTATCGCAACGATCGGCACTTTCGACGGTACTCAGCGAGCTGTTCGCGTCCCATCGACGTTGAAACGGTTCCCCCGGCCGACAGCGCCGAGGCGTTCTCATGATCCAATAGAGGAGCGCGCTATGTCCTGGAAGTGGAAGCCGAGTTGGTACATCTTGGGCGGCAAGGCCAGCATCGTGCAACCGGCCCTTCAATGTCTTGTCACAAAACGCTCGACTGTCCTTAAGATCGACGGCCGCCGCGCCCCCAAGCGGGCCCAGCCCGACCTGGTACTCGATCTGATCCGCAAGGCTGCAAACGCCCTTCTGCACCTAAGGCCGCGCAAGGTGCATCGCAGCCGGTTCAGCGAACCAAAAGGAAATCCGCGCAAGGCGAAGGGCGAAGCGCCATTGCAGACGTCAGCAGAGGTTGTGCGCACCTATAGTGCTGTCGTCGACGCGCTCACAGCCGCGATTCTCAATGCAGAGGCCGCCTTAAACTGGTTGGGCACTCAACCGCCAGATCTGGAAGAAGCCCGGCGAGCACTTAGTACTATCGCTAAGGACGGTAAGCGAGCAGGCGAAATTATCGCTCGACTTCGAGCGCCGAGAGCTATCGCTGAAAGTTGGTGACGGCGGGAATCGGAAAGGCGGCATATCGTGGGGGTGCTTGACGCCTCCACTTCTCCACCGAAGGAACGATATGCCGTGTCCAACGATAGCGTCATCCAGCTGATTCAGCCAGGAATCTTCGACGATCAACTCACAGAAGTCTTGCGCAACGGGGCACGTGCCCTTCTCGCCAAGGCGGTCGAGGCCGAAGTCGCAGACTTTCTCGGCCAGCATGCCGATTTGAAGACCGCGGACGGCCACCAGCGCGTCGTGCGCCACGGTCAAAGGTCTCCACCGGATCGAAGTCCAGGATAGCAAGGGCAATCCAGACCAGGCTGTCCTTGAAATCCGGTATCGTAAAATCCGTATTCTGCCACCGATAGGTAAGCAGTCGCGGTATCCAGCTTTGACTTTGACCGTGATCCACGCTGATGAAAGAGGAGCGCCAAAGAACAGAAAGAAGATTGAATGGAAACTCCTGACCGATCTTCCAGTGCAATCGCACGGGGATGCGATCGAGAAACTCGAATGGTATTCCTTGCGATGGAAGATCGAGGTCTTCCACAAGATACTCAAATCCGGCTGTAGGGCAGAGGACTCGCAACTGCGGACCGCTCAGCGATTGACGAATCTGATCTCGGTATTCTGCATTGTGAGCTGGCGCATTTTTTGGATGACGATGCTTAACCGTTCAGCACCAAATGCCTCACCGGAGTTTGTGCTGACCAAAGGTGAGATCCAATTGCTTGATCGGCTCGTCAAAGACAAGAATCCAGTCAGCACACAACGAAAGACATTGTCGCATTATCTCATCAAGATCGCCAGGCTCGGCGGCTATCTCGCCCGTGCCAACGATCCGCCACCAGGGAATCTGATCATGTGGCGCGGATGTCGCGATTCATCGATATCGCAACGGGAGCGACACTCTGACTCAAAAATGTGGGTAATCGTAAGCTTCATCGTATGCGTACCGTGCTTGCGCTTGAGCTCGCGGTGCACGGTCGTCCAATCAGGTTCGGCGATGCGGCGGTGACCCTGCCGGTTGCCATTGCCGGTCTTGGCGAACAGGCAAAGTTCCAGGGCCGCGTCCGTGAGCTCGTCGGGCAACGGCCAGGTCAGACCCGCGGCCTCGAACCGCCGGATCGCCAGCCGCACCGTCGAGGGCGCAGCTCCTACCCGTCGCGCAATCTCGCGGCTCGGCAGCCCGGCCGCCTTCATCCTGATCACATCGCGCACACGGCGCATCGCAAGCCTCTCCGTCGGCATCCAGGGTCCCCCTTCGCAAAGCCGAAAGGGTTGACCTATGGGAGCCAGAAGAGGCCTCGTCACCCGGGCGACATCATCTCGGAATGGGTGGGCGACTTCAAATCGGAATGCTGGGCGACATCGAGCGGAATCCACACGCGGTTTGCTCATCGCCTTCCCCAATGCCGACGACCCGCCGTCAGGGAATCACGAATCGCTCAAAAGCAAAATCCCAAAACGCAAGAAAGCATGGCCCAACACCCAGCTTTCCTGCAAAATCGAATACTTTATCGTGACAACTTCTGCCTATCTCTCAGGTCAATCCGCATTCTTCACGGACGACCCTTTAGCACTTGTTCTGCTGGCGCTTTGCCCGGTCCGGATTTGGCTTCAACTTCGCTCCTGGTGGCTACCATGAACCAGAAATCCTCCCTCCGCAAAACCATTCAATTTGTCTCACAGAGACCTGACGGCGAACAGCCGTGTGGTCAATCTCGAATCACGGCTTGAATGTCGTTTTTGCTGCTGCGGTTGCTGGCGCTGTCCAGAATCCGCAGTAGACCGCTCGTCTCAGAAGGCCCACAATAGGACGCTGGGTTCGATCAGTATCGTCCCTTCATCAAATAGGCGAGCATCTCACCCTTTCCTTTCAGTTCGACTGCGCCGCGTTCGACGAACAGGAACTGGTCTTTCAGCAATTTTCTGACATGGGCGGATACTTGGATCTCGCCGGGGAGGCCGCGTGACTCCTTGCGCATGATGGGAAGTCACCGTGAAGGCCATGAGCTGCTCGAGCGACATGCCGTCCTCGGCATAGATCTCGAGCAACGCGGGCGAGACCGCGGCGAGGCGCAGGCGCTGCTTCACCACGTTGACCGAGGTGAAGAAGGCGGCGGCGATGTCCTCCTCGGTCTGGCCCCTCTCGCGCAGAGCCTGGAAGGCACGGAATTGGTCGAGCGGGTGAAGCGGTGCGCGCTGGATGTTCTCGGCGAGCGAGTCGTCCTCGGCGAGAATGTCGGTCGCGGGATCGCGCACGACGCAAGGCACCAATGCGGGTCTTGGCGAGGCGCTTCTGCTTTACGAGAGCTCCAGCGCGCGGTACCGGCGCCCGCCGGCCGGTATCTCAAAAATGCCAGTCTCAGTGCCTTCGGAGTCGAGGACCGGCCGCACGTTGATGCTTTGGAGCAAGGTACGCCGAGCGATGTCCTCGGCCAACTCCTCGATGGAAATGCCGGCCTTTACGCGCCGGTCGTTTGACTGGCTGAGCACGAGCTTATTGAAGGGAATGTCGAGCGAGGACGAGAGGGTGATCTTCTGAACGGTATTCGCCATGGGTGATACTCCGCGACGGGCGGCCCAAAGACTCTCCTCTGGGCCTCCAACCCGTCACGAAGCGCAGCACCGCCCTCTTCCTCTGAGGGCAGCACCGGCCAACCGACGATCAGGAAAAACGGAAAGGCACGAAGCCGGAGACACGCCGTTCCGCATCTCAGGCTTTCCGGGTATCAGGCTGCGCGGTCGAGCAGCTTTTTCGCGCGCGCCTCCAGATCGAGACGTGCGTCCTGATGGGTCTTGCCCCGCGCAACCGCTGTGATGCCTTGCACGAAATCGAAGACGCTCTCGGGCTTGCGTCCTTCCTCGGACAGCACCGTTTCGATGAACTTCGCTGTCTCAGTCTTCGAGAAGCCGCGCTTGCGCAGGAACTCGCTACGGTCGTCGTCGGTGCGGGCGACGATCATTTCTCGCGCGGCCCTGATGCCATTGACGAAGGGGCATTGATTGGGAATTGGCAAAGCTCGTCAGCGCCGGCACCGCCTCGTGCGCGAAGCGTGAGGCGGCGTATTTGGAGTGGCGGATGGTGATCTCCTCGAAATCCTCTACACCCCAGAGATTGCTGTTCTGGCAGACGGCGCGGAGATAGAAGCTCGCCATCCCGAGTGTCTTGGCACCCACCTCGGAATTCCAGCAGTAGAAGCCACGGCGAGCCATCACGCAGCCGGCCGGCCTCGATCGGGTTGAGGTCGTCGACCAGGAACAGGAAGACGTCGCGGTTCGACGCGTAGAGAGTCGTCGTATCCTCGCTGATGTCGACATGCGGATTATAGACGCCGGTCGACCAGTCGAGCACGCCCGGGACTTTCCAGCGCGTGTCGCCCGAGCCATTGCCGGCGATGCGCTGAACGGCCGCCACGAGTTCGTGGTCAAAAATGCGCCCGTATTCGGGCCCCGTAACCGCGCGAAGATCGACGCGACCGTCTTCGATCTCGAGCGTCTTGACCTGCTCGCCTCGATGAGAGCTGAGGCCAAATTGGAGATTGATGCCAGCGAGCGGCGCCGGAAGCTGCCGGAGGTAGGCGGCCGGCGCGCCGACCAGGCTCGCGAGTTGGCCGAAGCTCCAGTGGGTCGGTGCGATAGGCGTATCGGAGCCGGGCAACGTTAGCACCAGCCGTTCCGCGTCGTTACGATCCGCCTCGACGCGGATCGCTGCGCTCTCCACCGTCCGGGTCCGGCTATGCGGGTCCGTCCGCGCACGGCGGCATAAAGGTCCGACAGGGACAGATAGCGCTCGTCCGCCGGCCGCGAGAACCACTCCGAGGATACGCGGCCAACGCTCACCGCGGGTCAGGTCCACCTTGTAGCCGCCGATGCGGTCGCGGCCCGTGCTAAGAACTTCGACTTGGGTCATGGGTCGTCTCCATGACGGGCGCCGGAGGCCTCTTCTCCAGCCCTCAACCCGTCCCGGAAAACCCGGTCAGCGCCCTCACTCTTTCGGGAGCATTGCGGGAACTCGGATGCCAGGGGAAGGCGTTCCCCCTCAAGTGACCTAGATTGTCCGAAATTTGTATACCTATTTCGGACAAGAAACTTGCCCTGTGTCCGAAAAAGAGCTGCAATTTTCGGACATGAACAGCCACCCGCCCGACCTCAAGACCGTCATGCTTGACCGCATCCGTGCGGACGCGCCGCGGAAGGTCTGGACGCCCAGTGACTTCGTCGACCTCTCCTCGCGGGACGCCGTTGATAAGACGCTGCAGCGGCTAGCGAATGCCGGAACCCTGAGGCGGATCGATCGCGGGCTCTACGATCAGCCTGGCTTCAACAGGCTCACCCAAAAACCTAACCCTCCCGATCCGCGCTCGGTCATCGACGCAGTCGGAAGACGCGACCGAACGCGGATGCTTGTCGACGGCATAACCGCGGCGAACGATTTGGGTTTGACTGACGCCGTCCCGGCCAAAATCGTGGTGCACACCGAGGCGTGTCGTCGCGCGATAAAGCTTGGTAACGTGACGATCACCTTTCGTCCGACCGCAGCCAGCAAGCTATTCTGGGCCGGGCGACCGGCCATGCGCGTTGTCCAAGCGCTTCATTGGCTGCGGGATCTCTTAACACGAGAGGGCGAGAACGATCAGGTCGAGCGCAAGCTCGCCAGGCTTTTCGAGGGTCCGACAGCGGGGCCGCTGCTCAAAGCCGATCTCACCGCCGGCATGTCGGCTCTTCCGACATGGATGCGGGTGTTTCTCAAACCGCTCATCGAAACCGATGCTGGCCTTGGTCGCCGGCATAACGATGATGATCGTGATGATGCTAATCATGCTGGCGGTGATCATGATCGTCATCGACAAGGAAGAGGCGACGGTGATGATGGTCAGCGTCACCCTGCCGTCGCACGTCCGAAGCCGAAACCACGCTCCACGCGGAAGAAGCCAACCGCCAATCGCGCGGCACAACTCGGAGGGTGTAGGCATGAACCCGGCTTTCGATGAGGTTCTCGTGGCCGGGTCGGGGCTGCGCCTCGGTACGGCATCCCAGAATATCGAGAAGGACTTTTGGGTCTGCTGGACGCTGGATGCCTTATTCCATGGCCTGAAGACGGGAGGACCGCGCCTCCTTTTCAAAGGCGGAACATCCTTGTCTAAAGGGTTCGGTCTGATCAATCGTTTCTCCGAAGATATAGACGTAACGGTGTTTCGGGATGATATCGGCGAGCCGGCGACCATCGAGGAGCTTGACGCGCTCAGCGGCAAGAAACGTCGGGAGCGGCTTGATGCAATCAAGGACGCCTGCAAAGCTTACATTAATGGCTCGCTGCGCGCTGAGTTGACGCGGATCCTCCAGCATCGGCTTCAGGCTGCCGGCCTCGATGCCGGTGCAGCACGCGTGGAAGCCGACGAGGCCGATCCCGACGGGCAGACGCTGTTGATCTGGTATCCCGCGGCGACACCGCGGTCGGATTATGTGCGGGCGGCGATCAAGATCGAGTCAGGCGCAAAATCCGCGCTCGACCCAAATAGCGATGTGCCGATAACGCACCTTCTGGGACAAGGTCGTCATCCTCCATGGGTTGCGCCGCTGGTTCGACCAGCGCGGCGAGCTGCGCGGCGGCGGTCAACGCGTGTCCCGTCACTACTACGACCTGCACCAGCTAGTTCGGGACCCGATCGGAGAAGCCGCTATGGCTGACACAGAGCTCGGCGCGGACTGCGTCGGCGCATGCCCGCATGTTCTTCAATCGACCGGACTTTGATCTTGCGAGTGCGGCGCCCGGTTCGTTCGCGCTGGCCCCACATGACGCGATGATCGACCAGTTGCGCGTCGATTACAGAGCCATGAAAGGCATGATCTTCGGCGAACCGCCAAACTTTGAAGCTGTGCTCGCCAGCATCAGTTCGCTCGAAGCTCGCCTGAATCAGAACGGAGGGGGCCAACGAGAGGCGCGATGAAGCCATAAGCGTCCACTCCGACGAATTGCGCCCGCTTTTCCTGAGGCGCGCGCCGCGCCGATAAATGACGCTCGGTATCAAGGGAAGTACTAAGAAATTAGCCCGAACCGATGCTCCCTTTGTCTGACTGCCCGCGAGGCTAATGCGAGCGGGTCGCCGAGCGCAGCGGAAGCCTCCCTGCCCATCAACTCGTCGCCGTCACGCGCAAGTATTTTTACTCCGCTCTGCTTAGCAGATCTGCTCCCGCCCACGACCACCATCGCGGGAGTGCGCTAACGCTCGATCCCCGGCATTGATGTATCTGAAGAATCTCATTTTCATTTGCCGCTGCAGCGGCCAACATGAATTGGCTCACAGCCCGCAGATCGAGATTTAAGCGAGCGCTTCAAAAAGGGCAAAATTCATGCGCCATCCTGATCCTGCAATGATCCCGGTCGGGTTGTGGCCACAGCCAACGGAAGCTGTGGCCAAAGGACGATCTAGATCGGATTGTCGCGCCGGCGAAGGTCATGAAACCACGGAAAAGGGACGGGAGGGATCGAGCCTGGAATCAAGCGCTGCAAATGATTGCCGCCCGGCTGTCGCGCGGGCCGGCACTTTACGTTAACATCCGCTGGCCAGCTTGTAATGCGCACCCGAATCCGATCGCCTCGGGAGCAAAGGGCGATCATCCGACCGCTTGACCCTTCCCACCCTCAGAGCTGGGACAATCCCGATAATGAGGAAATTTGGCTTGAGCTGGCGCGCGCCATTGGGCGACAGATTGCACGGGACGAAAAGGATGTCACGGGCAGCCGATAGGGGAACGGCATGACGGCAGGGTCACCCAAAATGAGAGCCGTACTATACGCCCGCTATTCCAGCGACATGCAAAAGGCGACCTCGATTGACGGTCAGCTATTGCTCTGCCGAAAGGTCGCCGAACGCAATAACCTAGATGTCATCGATGAATTCGTCGATGCCGCAAAGTCTGGTCTTACCGAAGATGCGCGGGACGGCTATCAACGATTGCTAAACGGTGTTCGAAACCATGACTTTGACGTGGTCATCGTTGAGCATTTCGACCGCTTGTCGCGCGATCCCGCAACGATCCAGCGCCTAAAGCAGGTTTTCGAGTTCAACGGCGTTGAGCTGATGGATCAGAAAGGCATTTACGCCACCGCTACCGATATCAGCATCGCAAGTCTCTATAACACGATTTACAAACCGCAGCTTGCCGACAAGGTTCGGCGCGGCCATGACAACGCTGTCGCTAACGGAAAAATTCCGGGCTCATACGCGTATGGCTATCGGCCGAGGCCTGGTGCGCCCGGCGAGCGCCTGATCGATAAGAACGAAGCAAAGATCGTACTCCGCATCTTCAAGGAATATGCTTCGGGCCGTTCAACCCGAAATATTGCAGCTGACCTCTCCCACGAAGGTGTGCCCTCGCCTGGCGCCACCCGTCACAAGGACAAGGCCGGTCGCACCACTTGGAATCATCAGTGCATCACTGGCGGTCGTCATGGTCGCGGCATTATCGGCAACGAGTTGTATATCGGCGAGATACATTGGAACGTTCGCTCGACAATTCTCAACCCGGAAACGCAGAAGAAACAGAAGCGCCGCAATCCGGAAGAACGGCACATCATCGTCAAGAATCCCGAGCTACGGATCATTCCGCAAGCACTCTGGGATACGGTGCAGAAGGTTCGCAGCGCGCGCGCTGTCCATATGTTCGGGCCGACCGGCAAGCCGCAGCGCCGCTCAATGATTCCGCGCAACAATGAGCACCCGCTTGCCGGTGTCCTCCGGTGCGGCGTTTGCAACGGCCCTATGCGAATTGCGCAATCGTCCCGGAATGGCGCGCCGCGCGCCGCATGCGCCAACGCGCATCAGCGAGGCACCTGCGAGCACACCCGTAGCTTTGACATGGACGTTCTACTTGAGGATGTTTCCGTCAAGATTGACGTGAAATTGCTTTCGCCAAAAGCCATTGAAGAGGCGATGAGTGCTTGGCAGGAGGAACGCAAGAAAGATCGAAAAAAAGTTAGCGAACGCACCAATCTCGAGCGTCGACGCCGTACGCTAACTGCCGAGATAGAGCGCCTATCATATGCCATCGCAAACAGCCGTCGTAAACCCGATGAGCTGCTCAAGCGGATCGATGAGTGCGATATGGAGCGCGAAAACGTTGATGCGCGCTTGCGGCTGCTGGGCAACGGCAGCGAGAACGTGAGCCCGTTTGACCACCCGAAGTTCGGCGAGCTTTACCGTTCGGAAGTTAAAAAATTGCTCACCGCGCTCAAGATAAATTCGAAAGCGATCGAAACCCGCGTCGCCTTCCGTAACTTGATTGACTGCATTTTGGTGCATCCAGTTCGCAAGCGGATGCCCTACGAATATACGCCCTACCTGAAAAGTGCCGCCCTTTGCGGCATGAAGCTTTTCCCGGAAAACCGACGCAAGGGAGAAAAAATCGACATGTTGGCCTACTACGATAACGGCAAATCAGGGAAGTCCGTGTCCTCGTAATAGACGCGGACCTGCATGTGATGGCGGCCGTCGCGGATCTCGCCGTCGAGATGAGCTGTCACGTCGCGAGCCTCTTCGCTTGTCGCTAACCGGCCCGTTTTTGCGCAAAAACAGCCGGCGGCGCAAGCGGAGCTAGGACACAGCCGGCCCTGTCCTTCCCAGCGTCACCTCGACGATCTCGGGCGGCACGCCGACTCGGACCGGCATGATGCTGCAACCGAGGCCGCCGGAGACGATGAGATCGCATTTCAGCCTGATATGGCCATAGGCGAGCCGGATGCCCTGCTGCTTTGCGACGGCGGGGGACCAGCCGAGCAGGCGGACTTGGCCGCCATGGGTATGGCCGGACAGTTGCAGCGCGACGCGCGCGGGCACGCGCGGCGCGATATTGGGCTCATGCGCCAGCAGGATCACAGGCGCATCGTCGGTGACCTTGGCGAGCGTGGCGTCGAGATCGTCGGCGCCGAAGTGCGCCATGCTGCGTAAGCGCCGCGCCGGCAGGAAGGCCAGCTGATCACCCAAGCCGGCGAGCCAGAATGGGCGGCCGTCCTTGGTGAGGCGAACCGCGTCGTTCTCGTAGACAGGAATGCCGGCTGCTTCGAGCGCACGATGCGCCATCGTCGGCCCGCGCCCCGTGCGCTGCACGGTCTTGTCGTCCCAATAATCGTGATTGCCCATGACGGCATGGACGCCGAGCGGCGCCTTGAGACCGGCGAGCACCCTCGCCCATTCCCTCGACGGAATGAAGCGCGTGACATGGTGAAGACCGGCGACATAATCGCCGAGCAGCACGACGAGGTCGGCGTTCAGCGCATTGGTGCGCTCGACGATGCCCTCGATCCGCTCCAGCGACATCCAGGGATCGCAGGCATGGATATCGGCGATGGCGGCGATCTTCAGCGGGAAATCCGCCGGCCATTGCCGCGGCTTCGGATGATAGCGGGTGACGCGGAGCCGCAGCACCGGCTCGACGCCGACGCCATAGGCGGCTGTCGAGACACCGAGGACGGACAGGCCACCGATGGAACGAATGAAATGACGACGCGTGATCATGGAAATCCGATCGAGATGCGCCTTCTTGATGCGGTCCGATTGGAGCGGAATTGGGGTGCGCTCGTGCAGATCGTCTGCACGAGATGACCGGAAATTGATGACAGAAGGTGCTAGGCTCGCGCAGGTCAGTCGTCGCTCTCGTCCGTCCCGAACAGGCCGAACTGTGCCGCAGCATCGCGCGAGGGCTCGGCGATGCCGAGATGGCGGAAGGCATGCGAGGTGAGCAGGCGGCCGCGCGGGGTGCGCTGGAGATAGCCGCACTGGATGAGATAAGGCTCGATAATGTCCTCGATCGCATCGCGCGGCTCGGACAAGGCGGCGGCCATGGTCTCGACGCCGACCGGGCCGCCGCCATAGTTCGTCGCGATGGTCGAGAGATAGCGGCGGTCCATGGCATCTAGCCCAGCGGCGTCGACCTCGAGCGCGCTCAGCGCGTGGTCGGCGATCTTGCGGTCGATCTTGTCGGCATCGGCTGCGGAGGCAAAATCGCGCACGCGTCTGAGCAACCGCCCGGCGATGCGCGGCGTGCCGCGGGCGCGGCGCGCGATCTCGTTGGCGCCGTCAGAGGTCATGCCGACATTGAGCACGCGCGCGCCGCGGCTGACGATGCTCTCCAGCTCCTCGATCGTGTAGAAATTCAGCCGCACCGGAATGCCGAAGCGGTCGCGCAAGGGATTGGTGAGCAGGCCCGCGCGCGTGGTGGCGCCGACGAGCGTGAACTTCGACAGCTCGATCTTCACCGAGCGCGCCGCCGGGCCTTCGCCGATGATGAGGTCGAGCTGAAAGTCCTCCATCGCGGGATAAAGCACCTCTTCCACCGCCGGGCTCAGGCGATGGATCTCGTCGATGAAGAGCACGTCGCGCTCTTCGAGATTGGTGAGGAGCGCTGCGAGATCGCCCGCCTTGGCGATGACAGGGCCCGAGGTGGCGCGGAAGCCGACGCCGAGCTCCTTGGCGACGATCTGTGCCAGCGTGGTCTTGCCGAGGCCGGGGGGGCCTACGAACAGCACGTGATCCAGCGCCTCGCCGCGCTTGCGCGCCGCCTCGATGAAGATCGAGAGATTCTTGCGCGCCTGCTGCTGTCCGACGAAGTCGGACAGCGATTGCGGACGCAACGCGGTATCGCCGACATCGTCGCTGCGGCGCTCGGGAGAGACCATGCGGTTGGCCTTGGGATCGCTCACTTCGAGAGCTCCTTCAGGCCGAGCCGGATGAGCTGCGCCGTCTCGGCGGCTTCACCCGCGCTGCGCGAGGCCGATGCAATCGCCGCAGCAGCCTGTGGCTGGCCGTAGCCGAGATTGACCAGCGCGGAGATCGCATCGGCAACCGGACGTGGTGCGCGCTGATCGTCGACGGCACCGGCAAGATGCACCACGGCGGGATCGACATTGGCGAAGGCCGGCGCCTTGTCCTTCAGCTCGGTGACGATGCGCTCGGCGACCTTGGGGCCGACGCCGGGCGTGCGCGCCACCGCCGCCTTGTCGCGCAGCGCAATCGCATTGGCGAGATCGGCCGGCGCCAGCGTGCCGAGCACGGCGAGCGCGACCTTGGCGCCGACGCCCTGCACGGTCTGGAGCAGGCGAAACCATTCGCGCTCCTGGTCGGTGCGGAAGCCGAACAGTTTTATTTGATCCTCGCGGACATAGGTCTCGATCGACAGCACGGCGGCCTCGCCCGGTGAGGGCAGATGCTGCAGCGTGCGCGAGGAGCAGTGCACCTGATAGCCGACGCCGCCGACGTCGAGGATGACGAAATCCTCGCCGTAGGAATCGATCAGGCCTTTGAGCTTGCCGATCATATGGATTCCTCGAATGCGGCGGGCACTTCTCTCTCGCCATGGCCGGGCTCGTCCCGGCCATCCACGGCCTTGGCTTCAGCGAAAAAGATCGTGGATGCCCGGGACAAGCCCGGGCATGACGCCGGGAAGTCGTCGTACCCGCTCATAGTCCCGCCACCTTCAGCCTGAGCGCGGTGCTCTGGCGGTGATGGGCGTGGGTGATGGCGATGGCGAGCGCGTCGGCGGCGTCGGCTGACGGCGGCTCGGCCTTCGGCAGCAGGATCTTCAGCATCATCGCGATCTGGGCCTTCTCGGCGTGACCGGCGCCGACGACGGTTTTCTTGACCTGATTGGGCGCGTATTCGGCGACCGGGATGCCGAACATTGCGGGCGCCAGCATGGCGACGCCGCGGGCCTGGCCGAGCTTCAGCGTCGCGACGCCGTCCTTGTTGACGAAGGTCTGCTCGACCGCGGCTTCGATCGGCTGATGGTTCGAGAGCACGGCCGCGAGCCCGTCATGAATCGCGAGCAGCCGGCTCGCCAGCGGCAGGTCGTTCGCCGGTTCCACCGAGCCGCAGGCCACATAGATCAGGCGGTTGCCGTCAGCCTCGATCACGCCCCAGCCGGTGCGGCGCAGGCCGGGGTCGATGCCGATGATGCGAACGGGGCCACGAATCGGGAGCGCAGTCATGGGCCAGTGATAGCGGCTGGCCGCCGGAAGCGAAACAGAAACAGAACAGAAGTAACAGGGGAAAGGGGGTCTCGTGCCTCGGGCGCAGCGCGGCACGCAGTGCTGCGCTGCTGAGCCGGGGTCCAGCAGGCGTCTGGACCCGGAGAAAGAGGGGTCCCGGCTCTGCGCAGCAGCGTTTCACGCTGCAGCGCGTCCGGGACACGCGAGCCCTACCCGCCCATCTTCGCCATCAGCGCGTCCGACACCTCGAAATTGGCGTAGACGTTCTGGACGTCGTCGTGCTCGTTGAGCAAGTCCATCAGCTTGAGCAGCTTCTCGCCGGTCTCGTCGTCGACCGCGACAGTGTTCTGCGGCTTCCAGATCAGCGCGGCCTTACGCGGCTCGCCGAACTTTGCTTCCAGCGCCTTGGCGACGTCGCGATAGCCTTCGGTCGAGGCGTAGATCTCGTGGCCGCCTTCGCCGGAGACGACGTCGTCGGCGCCGGCCTCGATCGCGGCATCGAGCACGGCGTCGTCGGAAGCGACGCTGCGGTCGTATTCGATGATGCCGGTGCGGTCGAACATGAAGGAGACCGAGCCGGTTTCGCCGAGATTGCCGCCGGACTTGGTGAAGAAGGAGCGGATGTCGGAGGCGGCGCGGTTGCGGTTGTCGGTCAGCGCTTCGACGATGACGGCGACGCCGCCGGGGCCATAGCCCTCGTAGCGGATCTCGTCATAGTTCTCGCCGTCGCTGCCGAGCGCCTTCTTGATGGCGCGCTCGATATTGTCCTTCGGCATGTTCTCCTGCCGCGCCGCGATCACGGCCGCGCGCAGACGGGGGTTCATGGCGGGGTCGGGGGTGCCGAGCTTGGCGGCGACCGTGATTTCCCGCGCCAGCTTGCCGAACAGCTTCGACTTCTGGGCATCCTGCCGCCCCTTGCGGTGCATGATGTTCTTGAATTGGGAATGTCCGGCCATGCGTGGTCTCTTGGAAAATCGTCAGCCAAAGGTGAGCGTGGGAAGCGCGGCCTTATAGGCCGCCACCCCACCGGAATCAAAGGGATCTGCTGCTCCAAGGTAGCACTGTAAAGATAGCCGCCGTAACGGCCGGCGCCTAGAGATCGGGCATTGTTAACCCTGATTTCATTCCAGCCTGCGAAAATAGCGCCCGACCGTTCCCCGACAAGAGAGAACTGATGGCGTTCGGACTATTTCGGAAGCGTCTGCCGGACCAGGCTGCGCCCGCGACCGCCCCGGCGGCTCCGCAGCCGGCGGCCCATTCCGAGCCGGCCCCCGCAGCCGAGACTGATTCGGCGCGGGAAATCCTGGAGCTGCTGGAACTCGAGCTCGGCGCCATGATCCGCCAGCTCGAACGCGCCGCCAATTCGGTGGCCGGCGGCGCCGAGGCGACCGCGGCGACGCTTGCCGCCATCCGCGACCGCACCGATGCCCTGACCGGCCGGACCAATGCCGCGCAATCGACCGCCTCCACTTTCGCCCATGCCGCCGACAAGTTCACCCAATCCGCGCTGGGAATCGGGGCGCAGGTTCGCGAGGCCGGCAAGCTCGCCGACGAGGCCAGCGCCGCGGCGCAGGAAGCCCGCGCCAATGTCGACCGCTTGCGCGAATCCTCTGCCGCCATCGGCAACGTCGTCAATCTGATCGCGCAGATCGCGCGGCAGACGACGCTGCTCGCCCTCAATTCGACGATCGAGGCCGCACGCGCGGGCGCTGCGGGAAGAGGCTTTGCGGTCGTCGCGACCGAGGTCAAGGCGCTCGCGGTGCAGACGCAAAGCGCGACCGAAGAGATCACAAAGAAGATCGACGCGCTCCAGCGCGACGCCGCCGGCTCTGCGGATGCCGTGCACCGCATCTCACAGGCGATCGAGGCGATCCGCCCGGTCTTCGAGACCGTCAACGGGGCGGTTGCCGAACAGAACGCCACCACCAGCGAAGTCTCCGGCAATGCCGCGAGCGCCTCGGAGTTCATCGTCTCGGTCGGCGAGAGCGCGGCCGAGATCGATGCCGCGACCAAGGCGGCCGAGAGCCACGGCGAGAACGTGGCCAGTGCCGGCAAGGCCGTCACCACCTTCGCGCAAAAGCTGAAGTCGCGTTGCGCCGTGCTGCTCCGCCAGAGCGAGCATGACGATCGCCGCAAGACCGAGCGGCTGCCCTGCCATCTCAAGTTCGAGACCACGCGCGGCGTGATGCCGGTCTATGAAATCTCGATGGACGGCGCGCTGATCGGCGGCGCGGACGCCAGCCGTCTCGCACCGCAAGCGATGATCGAGGGCACCCTCGAAGACGTCGGCGCCTGTCGCCTGCGCGTGATCGAGCAGTCCAAGGCCGGCGCCCACGCGCAGTTCGCCGGCCCCGATGCCGAGCTCCGCGAAAAGATCGAGGACAAGCTCTGGTCGATCCACGAGGAGAACACCGAGTTCGTCACCCGCGCGATGGAGGCGGGCAACGCGCTGACCAGGATCTTCGAGCAGGCGGTTGCGCGTGGCGAAGTCAGGATCGACGACCTCTTCGACACCGACTATGCCGAGATCGCCGGAACCAATCCGCAGCAATACCGCACGAAATATCTCGACTGGGCCGACCGGGCCTTGCCGCCGTTCCAGGAAGCCTTTCTGGCGAAGGACCAGCGCATGGCGTTCTGCGCCATGGTCGACCGCAACGGCTTCCTGCCGGTACACAACAAGATCTATTCGCATCCGCAGCGGCCGGGCGACGTCGCCTGGAATACGGCCAACAGCCGCAACCGGCGGATATTCAACGATCCGGCGGGGCTCGCCGCCGCGCGCAACCTGCGATCGTACCTGGTCCAAACCTATGCGCGCGACATGGGCAATGGCACCACCGTGATGATGCGCGAGATCGACGTCCCGATCCGCGTGCAGGGCCGGCACTGGGGCGGATTCCGCACCGCCTACAAACTCTAGTGCACGCTCAGGCAAGACGCCGCCCCCGAATCATCCTCTAAGTCGCCGCTGGAATCGGAATGCCGCGGGAGGGCCGGCGAACGGCTCTGATTGGAGGAAGCCCAGGACATGTCCGCCGCACAACTTGCAGTATTGGACACCGCATCCAACCGCACGCTCGCCGAACGGCTGATTGATCAGCTCGCCGACCGCATCGGCGGCCTCGGCGTGGAGCTCGCCGATATCGCCGGCAACGTCCAGGAAGTCGCAAACCGCGTCGCCAACCAGTCGGAACGGTTCCATCATCTTCAGAAGACGGCCGAGACGATGGTCTCGGCCAACCACGACATCGCCAATGCATCGCAGGCCGTGCAAACCACCACGTCAGCGGCGGTCGGCGAGATCGCGCAGTCGCGCGGCGCCGTCGACACCGCGGTCAGCCACATTTCCGAGCTCGTTGCCGCGGTGGAGCGGATCGAGGCGCGCCTCAGCGCGGTCGGCTCGGCGCTGGCGCAGGTCGCCAAAGTGTCCGGCTCGATCGAGGCGATCGCCAAGCAGACCAATCTGCTCGCGCTGAACGCGACCATCGAGGCCGCTCGCGCCGGCACTGCCGGCCGCGGCTTCGCGGTGGTCGCAAGCGAAGTGAAGAACCTCGCGGAAGCCACCCGCCAGGCCACGCATCAGATCTCCGACACCGTGCGCGATCTCGACGGCCAGATCGAAGGCCTGATCGGCGAGAGCAGCGACGCCTCCCAGCGCGCCAAGACCGCGGGCGAAGGCGCCCAGCAGATCTCCGGCATCATCTCGCGCGTTCAGCAGGGATTCGCATCCGTGGAAGCGGAGATCGGCAGCGTCACGCGCGCGGCGACCTCCAATCTCGGACATTGCGACACCGTCATCAGCGAGCTCAACGAGCTCGCCAGGGGCGTCGATCTCTCCTCGCGCGATCTCAAGAACGCCGACGAGCGGGTGGCCAAGCTGCTCGACACGTCCGAAGGCCTGATCGCGCTGATCGCCGACAGCGGCGTCGAGACCTCGGACACGCCGCTGATCCGCGTGGTGGTCGACACCGCGAGGCGGATATCGGCCGAGTTCGAAGCCGCCATCGATCGCGGCGACATCGCGCTCGACCAGCTGCTCGACGAGACCTATCGCGAAATTCCCGGCACCGATCCGAAGCAGTACCTCACCAACTACGTCGAATTCACCGACCGCGTGCTGCCCGCGATCCAGGACCCGATTCAGAAATCGGATCCGCGCATCGTCTATTGCGTCGCCTGGGCGCGGAGCGGCTATCTGCCGACCCACAATCCGAACTACCGCCTGCCGCAGGGCAAGGACCCCGTCTGGAATAACGCCAATTGCCGCAACCGCCGCCTGTTCAACGACCGCACGGTGAAGAAGGTCGCAGGCAACACCAAGCCGTTCCTGCTCCAGACCTACCGCCGCGACATGGGCGGCGGACAGTTCGTGCTGATGAAGGACCTGTCCTCACCGATCATGATCCGCGGCAAGCACTGGGGCGCCTTCCGGATGGGCTTTCGGCAGGGCTGAGGGCTCTCGCGACGGCGCTCCGGCATGAAAAGTGCGAAAACAACCCCATGCACAGTAGGCGGGGTAAATGGAATCAATAGCTTACACCGACAAGCCACGACGCGCTTTCGCGCTACGCGCGATCGCCCCCTCCCTTGAGGGAAAGCTTTCACCAAAGGTCGTCATGCCCGGGCTTGTCCCGGGCATCCACGTTCTTCGTGCCATGTGGCCAGCCGTGGATGGCCGGGACAAGCCCGGCCATGACGCTGTGGGTACTGTCGGTGCTCCGTCTAGCTCAACCAGAATTTCGGCGTCGCCGGCTCCAGTCGTCCACCGACGCGCACGGGCGCGATCTTCAATGCGAGTCCCGTCGTATCATCCGTTTCCACCGCCACACCGCTCAGCGTTGCCACGCCTGCCGCCGGTTCGAACCGCCCCGACGGAATGCCCGACGTGAACCTCCGCAGCGGCTCTTCCTTCTGCATGCCGATGATGGAATCGTAGTCGCCGGTCATGCCGGCATCGGTCATGTAGGCGGTGCCGCCCGACAGGATCTGGTGGTCGGCGGTCGGCACGTGGGTGTGCGTGCCGACGACGAGGCTGGCGCGGCCGTCGCAGAAGAAGCCGATGCCCTGTTTCTCGCTCGACGCCTCGCAATGGAAATCGACGACGATGGCGTCGGCAGCAACGCCGAGCGGACAGGCCCCCAACTCGCGCTCCAGTGCGGCGAAGGGATCGTCGAACGGGGTCATGAAGACGCGGCCGAGCGCGTTGACGACGAGCGCGTGCTTGCCGTTCTTGGTCTCGACCAAAGCGGCACCGCGGCCGGGCGTGCCGCGCGGATAGTTGGCCGGACGCACCAGGCGCTCGGCGCGCTCGATGAACACCAAGGCTTCGCGCTGGTCCCAGGAATGGTTGCCGAGCGTCACCGCGTCGGCGCCGGCATCGAGAAACTCCTGATAGATCGCCTCCGTGATGCCGAAGCCGCCGGCGGAATTCTCACCGTTGACGACGACGAAATCGAGCGACCAGTCCCTGACCATGCCGGGCAGATATTCGGCGATGGCATTGCGCCCGCTACGGCCAACGACATCACCCACGAAGAGAATGCGCAACTTCAGGACTCCGGAAATCGAACACGTCCGATTCCGTTAGCACATAATCCAGCGCCACGTCGTGCGATAGTGCCGGAACCGCCTTGATCTCCTGCGCTGCAAAAGCCAGCCCGATGCCGACGATCTGCTTGGTTTTGCGCAAATGCGCGAAGGTGAAATCGTAATGCCCGGCACCGTAGCCGATGCGATGGCCGAGACGATCGAATGCGGCGAGCGGCGTCAGCATGACGTCCGGAATGACTTCAGCGGCCGCCGGCGACGGCTCGGGAATGCCGAGCGGGCCGAGCATCAGGCGGTCGTTCGGATGGAAGAGACGGAAGATCAGCGACTGGCCGCGCGCGGTGACGCAAGGCAGCGCCAGCTTCGCGCCCTGCTCCGCAAGCGCCTTCATCAGCGGCATCGGATCGATCTCGCTGCGGATCGGCGAATAGCCTGACACGATGCTGCCGGGCAGCAGCTCGAACGGCAGCCCGCGCTTGGCGAGCTTCGCGGCGGCGGCAGCGCGCTTCTTCTCGCTCAGCGCGTCGCGCGCCGCCAGGGCTTTGGCGCGGAGTTCGGCTTTGGTGTTCGACATCTGCGCTTGCTCCGAACGCGGAGCCTTGCTCCGCTGTCATCGTCCGCGCATGCGGACGATCCAGTATCCCAGAGGCGGTGGTGAATCACACAAAGGCCGCGGCGTACTGGATGCCCCGCCCCGTGCGCAACTGCGCACTCGGGGGGCATGACACCTACTGAACTTGCCGCAGTCTTTTCGACAGACACGGACCGAAAAGCAAACAGTGCGAAGCCGCGTACGCCGTTGAAGCACTCGATCCCGGAGTTCCCTACGAAAGTAGGTGGGCACCATATGTCCGGGCCCACGGGCCCGGCCAGGGACAGTTCCCTAAAGGATCGATAAGGCCCCGGGGATATATGGCTCCTGACGCGCGTCGCAGCCTCGCCTGGGCAATGTAACAACGATACTGACGAAGTGCCAGTGCGGTGAAAAGCGAGCCTCGGCCGAGCCACGGCGGAAGTGTGCTCCCTCCCCCGCTTGCTGGGGAGGGTTGGGGAGAGGGTGTCTCCGCGACGGGACAATCCCCTAGAGGAGAGAACCCTCACCCGGCGCTGCGCGCCGACCTCTCCCGCAAGCGGGAGAGACCCGTTGCCCGCGGCCAAACCGACTACAACAATAGGCAACCTCTTCTGCTGCGCCTACCCGATCGCAATCCCATTGCCGACGGTCCGGTTCAGGACCTGGGTCGATTTCTCGATGCGCTCGGCCGCCGCGTTCAGCGCGTTGACCACGGCGGTCTGCGTCAGCCGCGCCCGCTCGACGGCGGCGTTGCGGAAATCCCTGAGCTCGGTCAGTTCCTGCTCCATGGAGCGAACACGGTTGCCGGCGTCGACCAGCTCGTCGCAGACGGTGAGCGCGGCCATCACGGTGAGGCGCGCATCGCCGATCTCGCCAAATTTTCCGCGCAGCGACTGGATCCGCGTCTCCAGGCTCTCGGCGAGCTTGAGCAGTCGCACCTCCTGGCCCTCCTCGCAGGCCATGCGGTATTGCCGGCCATTGATGGTGACGTTGATGTGGCTCATCCATCCTCTCCGGTATCGAGCACCGAGCGTATCGTGACGATCGCGGAATCCAGCCGGTCGGAGATCTCGCGGTTGGTGCGCTCGAGCTTGCGCGCCTTCACCAGCGCGCCATCGAGTTCGTCGGCAAGCCGCGAACGGTCCGCACCCAGCGCCTGAATGCGCGCCGCGAGCTCGTTCTCGTCGCGATCGGCATCGCGCCGCCGCTCCACCGCGCTTTCGAGCGCGTCGAGCGCCGCCATCAGCCTGCGGGTCGCGATCTCGATCTCGACCGCGGAGGACTCCGTCATGGCGGCACTGTTGGACACGCGATCGTTCATGTAGTCAGCGGTGGAACCTGGCGGCCTTTGCCCAGTGGCCTTTTCCTGGGGCTTGCCGCCCGGCAAAAGACTCGGTTCGGCAAGCGGTTAGAAGCAGAAATTTACGTGGCAAGCTAGCCAAGCGCAACGCCGCCGCGAAACTATGCACCGATCAATCGGACCGACGTCATCCCGATCCGTCAGTTCCGCCGCGCCCGCGCCTCGCGGAAAACCGATCTCCACAGAGGCAACTTTTGCGGCCAAATCAGCGTTTGACTGCCTTGGACTCCCGGAACCGAGGTGCTATCCCAGCCCCGACCTTCAGTGGCCGCCAGGCTCCTTCCCGCGCGGGCGTACATCGCCTCCAAGCGCCTCATTTCAGACGGATTTCAGACATGACGCAGGTCGATCACACCCGTATGGCCAACGCGATCCGCGGCCTTTCGATGGACGCTGTCGAGAAGGCCAAATCGGGTCATCCCGGCCTGCCGATGGGTGCCGCCGACATCGCCACGGTGCTGTTCACGCAGTTCCTGAAATTCGACGCCGCCGCGCCCGCCTGGCCCGACCGCGACCGCTTCGTGCTCTCGGCCGGCCACGGCTCGATGCTGCTCTATTCGCTGCTGTATTTGACCGGCAATGCCGAGATGACGCTGGACCAGATCAAGCAATTCCGCCAGGTCGACTCGCTCACCCCCGGGCATCCCGAGAATTTCCGCACCAGGGGCATCGAGACCACGACCGGTCCGCTCGGCCAGGGCATCTCGACCGCAGTCGGCATGGCGCTCGCCGAGAAGATGCTCGCTGCCGAGTTCGGCAAGAAGATCGTCGATCACCACACCTACGTGCTCGCCTCTGACGGCGACCTGATGGAAGGCGTGTCGCAGGAAGCGATCGCGATGGCGGGGCACTGGAAGCTCAACAAGCTGATCGTGCTTTACGACGACAACGGCATCTCGATCGACGGCCCCACCTCGCTCGCCGATTCCGTCGACCAGGTGAAGCGCTTCAAGTCCGCCGGCTGGGCCGCCGAAAAGATCGACGGCCAGGATCAGGCCGCGATCGCCGACGCCATCACGCGCGCGAAAAAATCCAACAAGCCGACGCTGATCGCCTGCCGCACCACCATCGGCTTCGGCGCGCCGAACAAGGCCGGCACCTCGAAGGTGCATGGCGAGGCGCTGGGCGCCGACGAGCTCAAGGCCGCCAAGGAGAAACTCGGACTCTCGCTCGAGCCGTTCGCGGTCGCCGAGGACGTACTGAAGGCGTGGCGCGCGGCCGGCAGCCGCGGCGCCGCGGCACGGCAGGAATGGGAAGCACGGCTCGGTGAGCTCGGCAGCCGCAAACGCGCCGAGTTCGAGCGTCGTCTGCGCCATGAGCGTCCGGCTTCGCTGGCCAAGGCGCTGAAGGCACACAAGAAGGAGCTGCTCGAGAAGCCGCTGACGGCGGCCACGCGCAAATCGTCGGAGGCGGCGATCGAGGCGATCGCGGCCGCCATGCCGATGGAATTCCTGGCCGGCTCGGCCGACCTCACCGGCTCCAACAACAACAAGGCGAAGTCGGCGACCGCCTTCTCCGCCAAGACGCCGAAGGGCCGCTTCATCCATTACGGCATCCGCGAGCACGGCATGGCCGCCGCGATGAACGGCATTTTCCTGCACGGCGGCTTCGCGCCGAACGGCGCGACCTTCCTGGTGTTCACCGACTATGCACGGCCTGCGATGCGCCTTGCCGCTTTGATGGGCTCCGGCGTCGTTTACGTTATGACCCATGACTCGATCGGGTTGGGCGAAGACGGCCCGACCCATCAGCCGGTCGAGCATCTCGCCGCGCTGCGCGCCATCCCGAACATGCGCGTGTTCCGTCCGTGCGATTCCATCGAGGTCGCCGAGTGCTGGGAGCTCGCGCTCAACCGCGTCGACGGTCCGACCGTGCTGGCGCTGACGCGCCAGAATCTGCCGCAGCTGCGCACCACCGCACCGAACGACAATCCCTGCGCGGCCGGCGCCTACGAGCTGGTCGCCGCCCAGGGCGACGCCAAGGCGACGCTGTTCGCCTCCGGCTCCGAGGTCGAGATCGCGGTCGCCGCCCAGAAGCAGCTCGCCGAACGCGGCATCGCCTCTCGGGTGGTCTCTGTTCCCTCGCTCGAGCTGTTGTTAGCGCAACCAGAGGCCAAGCGCGCGGCCATCATCGGAAATGCGCCGGTGAAGGTGGCGATCGAGGCTGCCGTGCGCTGGGGCTGGGATGCCGTGATCGGCCAGGATGGCGAATTTATCGGCATGCATTCCTTCGGCGAAAGCGGCCCTGCAAAGGAGCTTTACAAGCACTTCGGTATTACCGCCGAGGCTGCGGTTAACGCTGTGCTGAAGCGCGTTTCCTGAGAGTTGAGCTTGCCGCAAAAAAGGACTACGTAATCCCTCATATGATCAAGCACCGCCCGGCCGAACCGGGCGCCCGCCCCTAAAAAAACCCTCGCAGGCGCGCATAGCGCGTTGTGCGGGATGACAACGGTCATTGAAGGAGACGAAACATGGCAGTCCGCGTCGGAATTAACGGTTTTGGCCGCATCGGTCGCAACATCCTGCGGGCTATCGCCGAGTCCGGCCGCAAGGACATTGAGGTCGTCGGCATCAACGACCTCGGTCCGGTCGAGACCAACGCCCATCTGCTTCGTTTCGACAGCGTCCATGGCCGCTTCCCCGGCACCGTCACCGTCGACGGCGACTCGATCAACCTCGGAGGCGGCAAGATCAAGGTGACCGCCGAGCGCGATCCCTCGAAGCTGCCCTGGAAGGATCTCGGCGTCGACATCGCGATGGAATGCACCGGCATCTTCACCTCGAAGGACAAGGCATCCGCGCATCTGACCGCCGGCGCCAAGCGCGTGCTGGTCTCCGCGCCCGCCGACGGCGCCGACGCCACCATCGTCTACGGCGTCAACCACGAGACGCTGACCAGGGATCATCTGGTCGTCTCCAACGGAAGCTGCACCACCAACTGCCTGGCGCCGATTGCCAAGGTGCTGAACGACCTCGTCGGCATCGAGACCGGCTTCATGACCACGATCCACGCCTATACCGGCGACCAGCCGACGCTCGATACGATGCACAAGGATCTCTACCGCGGCCGCGCGGCCGCGATGTCGATGATCCCGACCTCGACCGGTGCGGCGAAGGCGATCGGCCTCGTGCTGCCCGAGCTGAAGGGCAAGCTCGACGGCGTCGCGATCCGCGTGCCGACCCCGAACGTCTCGGTGGTCGACCTCAAGATCGTCGCCAAGCGCGCCACCGACGCCAAGGAGATCAACGCGGCGATGAAGCGCGCCAGCGAGCAGCAGCTCAAGGGCATCCTCGGCTACACCAATGCGCCGAACGTCTCGATCGACTTCAACCACGACCCGCACTCCTCGACCTTCCACGAGGACCAGACCAAGGTGCAGAACGGCACGCTGGTGCGCGTGATGTCCTGGTACGACAACGAGTGGGGCTTCTCGAACCGCATGGCGGACACCGCCGCCGCGATGGCGAAGGTGATCTAAGGATCTGGTGCGTTCTACTTGCACCGTCATTCCGGGATGGTCCGAAGGACCAGACCCGGAATCTCGAGATTCCGGGTTCGCGCTCCGCGCGCCCCGGAATGACCTTCTGAAGGCCCGGGACAAGAGAGCCCTGAGATGACCAACAAATTCCGCACCCTCGACGACATCGACGTGAAGGGCAAGCGCGTGCTGCTGCGCGTCGATCTCAACGTGCCCATGGACAATGGCCGCGTCAGCGACGCGACCCGGCTCGAGCGCGTCGCGCCGACCATCACCGAAATCTCGGACAAGGGCGGCAAGGTCATCCTGCTCGCGCATTTCGGCCGGCCGAAGGGGCGCGATGCCAAGGACTCGCTCAAGCCCGTCGCCGAGGCGCTGTCGAAGGTGGTGAAGAAGCCGGTTGCCTTCGCCGACGATTGCATCGGCGAGCCCGCGGCCAAAGCCGTCGCCGGTCTGAAGGATGGCGACATTCTCTGCCTCGAAAACACCCGCTTCCACAAGGAAGAGGAAAAGAACGATCCGGCCTTCGTGGCGGAATTGGCAAAGCTCGGTGATATCTGGGTCAATGACGCGTTCTCGGCCGCGCACCGCGCCCACGCCTCGACCGAAGGTCTCGGCCACAAGCTGCCGGCCTATGCCGGCCGCACCATGCAGGCCGAGCTCGACGCGCTGGAGAAGGCGCTGGGCTCGCCGACCAAGCCTGTTATCGCCATCATCGGCGGCGCCAAGGTCTCGACCAAGATCGACCTGCTCGAAAACCTCGTGACCAAGGTCGACGCGCTGGTGATCGGCGGCGGCATGGCCAACACCTTCCTGCACGCGCAAGGCGTTGCGGTCGGCAAGTCGCTGGCCGAGAAGGATCTTAGCGCCACCGCGCTGCGCATCATGGAGAAGGCGGACGCCGCCAATTGCGCCATCATCCTCCCCGTGGACGCCACCGTTGCCTATCACTTCGCCGCCAACGCGCCCTCGCACGCCTATGGGCTCGACGCGATCCCGGCCGACGGCATGATCCTCGACGTCGGCCCGCAATCGATCGCCCGCGTCCACGCCGCGATCGACGACGCGGCGACGCTGGTCTGGAACGGCCCCCTGGGCGCGTTCGAGATGCAGCCGTTCGACCGCGGCACGGTCGCGGCCGCCAAGCACGCTGCCGAGCGCACCAAGGCCAAGAAGCTGATCTCGATCGCGGGCGGCGGCGACACCGTCGCGGCGCTCAACCAGGCCCATGTGGCCGGTGACTTCACCTATGTCTCGACCGCCGGTGGCGCGTTCCTCGAGTGGATGGAAGGCAAGCCCCTGCCCGGCGTCGAGGTGCTGCGCGTCAAGTAACTCAAGTCGGCAAACATCGCGGCCTTGCAAGGCCCCAACGGGAGAAAAAGACAGATGGCTCGGATCACGTTACGTCAACTGCTCGACCACGCGGCGGAGAACGATTACGGCGTACCGGCCTTCAACATCAACAATATGGAACAGGCGCTGGCGATCATGGACGCGGCCAACCAGGTCGACGCGCCCGTCATCATCCAGGCCTCGCGCGGCGCGCGCTCCTACGCCAACGACGTCATGCTCAAGCACATGATGGACGCGGTGACCGAGATCTATCCGCACATTCCGGTCTGCGTGCATCTCGACCACGGCAACGAGCCGGCGACCTGCATGACCGCGATCCAGGCCGGTTTCACCTCGGTCATGATGGACGGCTCGCTCAAGGCCGACGGCAAGACGCCCGGCGACTGGGCCTACAATGTCGGCGTCACCAAGACCGTGACCGACATGGCCCATCTCGGCGGCATCTCGGTTGAGGGCGAGCTCGGCGTGCTCGGCTCGCTCGAGACCGGCATGGGCGACAAGGAGGACGGCCACGGCGCCGAAGGCAAGCTCAGCCACGACCAGCTCCTGACCAATCCGGACGAAGCCGTGAAGTTCGTCAAGGAGACCAGGGTCGACGCGCTCGCGATCGCGATGGGGACGTCCCACGGCGCCTACAAGTTCACCCGCAAGCCGGACGGCGACATCCTCGCCATGAACGTGATCGAGGAGATCCACCGCAAGCTGCCGAACACGCATCTCGTGATGCACGGTTCGTCCTCGGTGCCGCAGGAGCTGCAGGACATCATCAACGCCTATGGCGGCAAGATGAAGCCGACCTGGGGCGTGCCCGTGAGCGAGATCCAGCGCGGCATCAAGAACGGCGTGCGCAAGATCAACATCGACACCGACAACCGCATGGCGATGACCGGCCAGATCCGCAAGGTGCTCAAGGACAGCCCGGAAGAGTTCGATCCGCGCAAGTACCTGAAGCCTGCGATGGAGGCCATGACCAAGCTGTGCAAGCAGCGCCTGCAGGAGTTCAACACCGCGGGGCAAGCCGCCAAGATCAAGAAGGTGCTGACCACCGCCGAGATGGCCAAGCGCTACGCCAAGGGCGAGCTGGATCCCAAGGTGGCGTAAGCGATCGCGAAGGTGGCGTAAAGCCGAGATATTCTCTCCGTCATTCCGGGGCGCCGCAAAGCGGCGAGCCCGGAATCCATAACCACGGCCTGGGGTTATGGATTCCGGGCCTGCGCCTTTCGGCGCATCCCGGAATGACAGTTTTGTTGTGGCACGGTACTTCCTCCCCCCTTACCCTGCGACGAACGTTAGCTCGGCAATTGCCCGAGAACGGTCTATTTTCACGGGCAAGGGCAGAATCGTTTTGGGAGGACCTCTCGATGAATCTGACTGAGCTCAACAGGATCGCGACCGCCATGGTGGCACCCGGCAAGGGTATCCTCGCCGCCGACGAATCCTCCGGCACCATCAAGAAACGCTTTGACGCAATCGGCGTGGCCTCGACCGAAGAGAACCGCCGCGACTATCGCGAGATGCTGTTCCGCGCCAAGGACGCCATGAGCCAGTACATCTCCGGCGTGATCCTCTATGACGAGACGATCTGGCAGGACGCCAAGGACGGCACGCCGCTGATCAAGCTGATTGAACAGAGCGGTGCCATTCCCGGCATCAAGGTCGACGAGGGCACGCAGGCCCTGCCGATGTGTCCGGGAGAGCTCGTCACAATCGGGCTCGACAAGCTCGCCGAGCGGCTCAAGAAATATTATGAGCGCGGCGCGCGCTTCGCCAAATGGCGCGCGGTGATCGACATCGGCAGCGGCATTCCCTCGATGACCGCGATCAGCGTCAACGCCCACGCGCTGGCGCGCTATGCCGCGCTGTGCCAGGCCGCGCAGATCGTGCCGATCGTCGAGCCTGAGGTGCTGATGGACGGCGACCACGACATCGATCGCTGCTATGAGGTCACGGGGCGCGTGCTCAACAAGACGTTCCAGGAATTGCGCGTGCAGCGCGTCGCGCTCGAAGGCATGGTGCTCAAGCCCAACATGGCGATCTCAGGCAAGAAGTGCGCAAAGCAGGCTTCCGTCGAGGAAGTCGCCGAGAAGACGATCCGGCTGCTGAAGGCCTGCGTGCCCGCGGCGGTGCCCGGTATCGCCTTCCTCTCCGGCGGCCAGTCGGATGAAGAGGCAACCGCGCATCTCAACGCCATGCACAAGCTCGGCCCGCTGCCCTGGGGCCTGACCTTCTCCTACGGCCGCGCGCTGCAGGCGGCGCCGCAGAAGGCCTGGTCCGGCAAGGCCGAGAACGTCGCGGCCGGCCAGCACGCCTTCAGCCATCGCGCGCGAATGAACGGCCTCGCCGCCAAGGGTGAGTGGCAAAGCAGCCTGGAACAGAAGGCAGCCTAGATCTTGTCGAACAAACCGCCTCCGCCGCGCCCGGCGCCGCGCCTTTACCTTGCGACGCCGGTCGTCGATGATCCCGCTGCGCTTCTCGCCGAGTTGCCGGGCCTGCTCGGCTCTGCCGACATCGCGGCCGTGCTGCTGCGGCTGAAGGAGACCGACCACCGCACCATGATCTCGCGCATCAAGGCGCTGGCGCCGCCGGTGCAGAAGGCGGGTGCCGCTCTGCTGGTCGAGGGCCATGCCGAGCTGGTCGCGCGCGGCGGCGCGGACGGCGCGCACCTGCCCGGCATCGCCGCGCTGAAGGAGGCGCTGCCGTCGCTCAAGCCCGATCGCATCGCCGGCGTCGGCGGGCTGACGACGCGCCACCATTCCATGGATGCGGGCGAGATGGGCGCGGATTACGTGCTGTTCGGCGAGCCCGATGCGAAAGGCCAGCGACCCTCGGCGCAAGCGATCGCCGAGCGGCTGGACTGGTGGGCCGAGCTGTTCGAGCCGCCTTGCGTCGGCTTTGCCATGTCGCTCGAAGAAGCCCACGACTTCGCCCTCAGCGGCGCCGATTTCGTGCTGGTCGGCGACTTCATCTGGTCCGATCCGCGCGGGCCCAAGGCCGCGCTGATCGAGGCGGACGCCGCGATCAAGAAGGCGCACGCGACGGCGAGCCAGAATCCTGCCGGCGGCGAGCACGGCTAGCGCCCGACATGAAGCTTCCCTGCATCACCATGCTGGCTACGTTGCTGCTCACGGTACCGGCGGCCGCGCAGCTCCAGATCACGCCGCCGGCCACCGTACCGAGCGCGGCGCCTGAGAAGCAGAAGCCCAAGCCGCCCGCGCCCGCCAAGAAGAAGGAGGCTGCGCCGAAGCCTTCGGCCTCGCCCAAGCCGGCCCCGTCCTCCAAGCCGACGCCGACCCCGACGGTGATCCCGGCGCCGCCGACCGACAATTCCAACGCTGATCTGGTGTACGGCGCCTATCA
The DNA here is from genome assembly GCF_003957705.1 of Bradyrhizobium sp. LVM 105. NCBI lineage: Bacteria > Pseudomonadati > Pseudomonadota > Alphaproteobacteria > Hyphomicrobiales > Nitrobacteraceae > Bradyrhizobium > Bradyrhizobium sp. LVM 105. Next base: position 28,325 of record NZ_QZMV01000030.1, read on the forward strand.
GCGCGGCCAGTACAAGACGGCGTTCGAGCTTGCCACCGCCCGCGCGCAAGCCGGCGATCCCAAGGCGATGACCATGCTGGGCGAGCTCTATTCCAACGCCATGGGCATTCGCCGCGACTATGCCAAGGCGGCCGAATGGTACAAGCGCGCCGCGGACGCCGGCGACCGCGAAGCGATGTTCGCGCTCGCGATGCTGCGCATTTCGGGCCGCGGCGGCCCGGTCGACAAGGGCGAGGCGGTCAAGCTTATGGCGTCCGCCGCCAAGCTCGGCGAGCCCAAGGCGGCCTATAACCTCGCTCTGCTCTATCTGGATGGCCAGACCCTGCCGCAGGACGTCAAGCGCTCGGCCGAGCTGCTGCGCCAGGCCGCCGATGCCGGCCTGGCCGAGGCGCAATACGCGCTCGCGACCTTCTACAAGGAAGGCACCGGCGTGCCGAAGGACCCGGAACGCGCGGTGCGGCTGCTCCAGGCCGCCTCGCTCGCCGACAATGTCGACGCCGAGGTCGAATATGCCATCGCCATGTTCAACGGCACCGGCACGCCGAAGAACCAGCCGGCCGCCGTCGCCCTGCTCCGCAAGGCTTCCCGCCAGGGCAGCGCGATCGCACAGAACCGGCTGGCGTGGGTGCTGATCAACGGCGTTGGCACGACCATGGACAAGGTCGAGGGCTTCAAATGGCACCTGGTGGCCAAGACCGCCGGCAAGGGCGACCCGGAGCTCGACAAGCAATTGTCCGACCTGCCGGCCGAGGACCGCGCCAAGGCGGAGGCCGCTGCCAAGAAATGGCTCGGAAACAAATGACTTGACCCAATGACTTGACGCCAGCGCCCCTGCAGGGCACCCAAGGCGTCAAACAGGCGCGATGCCCCGCCCCTTTCCCCCGATCAAGACCGAAAGCTCATGCTGTATTCCGCCACTATCAACGTCATGGTCAAGGCTGCGCGCCGTGCCGGCCGCAGTCTCAAGCGCGATCTCGGCGAGATCGAGCATCTCCAGGTCTCGCTGAAGGGGCCGGCGAACTTCGTCTCGCTTGCCGACAAGCGCGCCGAGGAGATGCTCTATCAGGATCTCGCCAAGGCCCGCCCCGGCTACGGCTTCATCGGCGAGGAAGGCGGCACGCGGGAAGGCAGCGACAAGAGCCATACCTGGATCGTCGACCCGCTCGACGGCACCACCAACTTCCTGCACGGCATCCCGCAATTTGCGATCTCGATCGGGCTGTCGCGCGAGGGCACGATCATCGCGGGCGTGATCTACAACCCCGCCAATGACGAGCTCTACATCGCCGAGCGCGGCAAGGGCGCCTTCCTCAACGACCAGCGCCTGCGCGTCGCCGGCCGCCGCCAGCTGAGCGAATGCGTGGTGGCCTGCGGCCTGCCCCATATCGGCCGCGGCGACCACGAGGAATTCCGCCGCGAGATGACGGCGATCCAGGACCGCGTCGCAGGGCTTCGCCGCTTCGGCGCCGCCTCGCTCGACCTCGCCTTCGTCGCCGCCGGCCGCCTCGACGGCTATTGGGAGCGCAATCTGCAATCCTGGGATATCGCCGCCGGCATGCTGATGGTGCGCGAAGCCGGCGGTACCATCAGTGACATCAAAACGCCCGGCGATGCGCTGGTGACCGGGGACGTCGTGTGCGGCAACGAGTACGTGCACGGGGAGCTGGTGAAGATTTTGCGGAAGGCAGCGTAAGGCGGGAGCTCGCGCTCCACATTTCGCTGTCATTCCGGGACGCGCCACTTGGCGCGGGCCCGGAATCCATTCATCGACTGTGATTGCGGCCCGATGGATTCTCAGATGCGCAATTGCGCATCATAGTTCGCGCTACGCGCGCCCCGGAATAACGGAAAGAACTGTCAGTGCCCGGTATGCGCCCGCGCCGGCGGGCCGTGGGGCTCGCGTTCCTTCGCCGCGACCGGCTCCCGGTCCCCGCCCAGCACGCGCTGCACCGAGACGAAGAACACCGGCACCATCAGCAGCGCCAGAATCACCACCGCGATCATGCCGCCCATCACGATGCTGCCCAGCGCCTGCTGGCTGGCGCCGCCGGCGCCATGCGCGATCGCCATCGGCAGCACGCCGCAGATGAAGGCGAGGCCGGTCATCAGGATCGGGCGGAAGCGCAGGCGGCAGGCCTCGATGGTGGCTTCCACCAGGGGCTTGCCTTCCTTCCGCAGATCCTTCGCGAACTCGATGATCAGGATCGCGTCCTTGGCGGCGAGGCCGATGATGGTGATCAGGCCGACGGTGAAGTAGACGTCGTTGGGCAGGCCGCGCAGCATGGCGGCGGCGACGGCGCCGACGATGCCGAGCGGCACGGTGAGCAGCACCGCGAGCGGAATGGTCCAGCTCTCGTAGAGCGCGGCCAGACACAGGAACACCACGAACACCGACAGCGCCAGCAGGAACGGCGCCTGCGAGCCGGACAGTTTCTCCTGCAGCGACTGCCCGGTCCATTCATAGCCGAAGCCGCGCGGCAATCTTCCCGCGAGCCGCTCCATCTCGGCGATGGCGTCGCCCGAGGTGAAGCCGGGCCTGGCTTCGCCGGAGATGCGCACCGCCGGATAATAGTTGAAGCCGGCGATCTGCGTCGGGCCGCGCGCCCATTCGACCGTGGCGAAGGACGAGAACGGCACCAGCTGGCCGCGGCTGTTCTTGACGTTGTAGTTGAGGATATCCTCGGTCCGCATGCGGTCGCGGGCGCCGGCCTGCACCACGACGCGCTGCATGCGGCCGCGGTTTGGGAAATCGTTGATGTAGTTCGATCCGAGGTTGGTCGAGATCGTGTTGTTGATGTCCTCGAAGGTGACGCCGAACGCGCCGGCCTTCTCGCGGTCGATCACGAGATTGACCACCCCCGCCTCGGGCAGGCCTTCGATATAGACCTTCTGCAGCACCGGGCTGGCATTGGCCTCCGCGATCAACTGGTCGGCGGCCCGGATCAATTGCTGATAGCCCTTCTGGCCGCGGTCCTGGAGACGGAACGAGAAGCCCGAGGAATTGCCGAGATTGTCGATCGGCGGCGGCTGCAGCGCCGAGATCTTCGCGTCGCGGATCGACGAGAGATCGCGGTTGATGTCGTTGACGATCGCTGCGGCGGAATCCTTCGGCCCGCGCTCCGACCAGTCCTTCAGGGTGATGAAGGCCTGCGCGGTGTTCATGCCCTGGCCGGAGAAGCTGAAGCCGGTGAGGAAGGTGACGTTATCGACGCCGGGCCGCGCGGCAAGATATTTCTCGACCTTCTCGATCACGGCCTCGGTGCGGCCGTAGGACGAATCCGACGGCGTCTGCACGTCGGTGGTGACGAAGCCCTGGTCGTCGACGGGCAGGAAGCCGCCGGGCAGATTGACGAAGGCCCAGGACAGGCCGACCAGCAGCGCGACATAGACCAGCATCAGGCGGCCGGTGCGCTTCAGCGAGAAGCCGACGGTGCTCGCGTAGCGAAACCGGCAGGCCTCGAGCAGATGATTGAACCGGCTGAACACAAAATTGGTCGAATGGCCCTGCCCCTTGGCGATCGGCTTGAGCAGCGTCGCGCAAAGCGCCGGCGTCAGCGACAGCGCCAGGAAGGCGGAGAAGCCGATCGCCGCGACCATGGTGACCGAGAACTGGCGGTAGATGATGCCGACCGAGCCCGGGAAGAATGCCATCGGCACGAACACCGCCATCAGCACCAGCGTGATGCCGATGATGGCGCCGGTGATCTGCGACATGGCCTTTCGCGTCGCCTCCTTCGGCGACAGGCCTTCCTCGGCCATGATGCGCTCGACGTTCTCGACCACGACGATGGCGTCGTCGACGAGGATGCCGACCGCGAGCACCATGCCGAACATCGAGAGCATGTTGATGGAATAGCCGGCGAGCAGCAGCGTGGTGCAGGCGCCCAGAAGCGCCACGGGCACCACGATGGTCGGAATGATGGTGTAGCGGATGTTCTGGAGAAACAAGAACATCACCACGAACACCAGCACCACGGCTTCGACGAGTGTCGTCAGCACCTTCTTGATCGAAGCCTCGACCACGGGCGTGATGTTGTAGGGAATCTCGTAGGTGATGTTGGCCGGGAAGAAGCGCGACAGCTCCTTCATCTTCTCTTCGACCGCGCTCGCGGTCGCCAGCGCGTTGCCGGTCGGCGACATCAGGACGGAGAGACCGGCGGTCGGCTTGCCGTCCAGCCGCGTATTGAACTGGTAGCTGAGACCGCCGATCTCGATGCGCGCGACGTCGCGCAGGCGCACGGTCGAGCCGTCGGCATTGGCGCGCAGGATGATGGCGCCGAACTCGTCCGGCGAGGAGAGCTGGCCCTTGACCAGCACCAGCGCGGAGGTGCGCTGGTTCGACGCCGAGGGCTCGGCGCCGATGCTGCCCGAGGCGACCTGCGCGTTCTGCGCGGCAATGGCCTTGTTGACGTCGTCGGCGGTGAGCCCATAGCCGACCAGCTTGGCCGGATCGACCCAGACGCGCAGACTGCGCTCGGTCGAGTACAGCGTGGCGCGGCCGACGCCGGGAATGCGCCGGATCTCGCCCAGCACGTTGCGGATCATGAAGTCGCCAAGCCCGACCTCATCCAGGCTGCCATCGGTCGAGTTCAGCGTGATGATCTGCAGCACCGCGCTGGAGGCTTCCTCGATCAGGATGCCCTGTTGCATCACCGCGCGCGGCAGGCGCGCCTCGACGCGCTTGATGCGGTTCTGCACCTCGACCGAGGCGGCGCTGGTATCGGTGCCCGGCTGGAAGTTGGCGATGATCTCGACCTGGCCGAGCGAATCGCTGGTCGATTCGAAATTGAGGATGTTGGCGGCGCCGTTGAGCTCCTCCTCGATCAGCCGCGTGACGCTGTTGTAGAGGTTCTCCGGCGAGGCGCCGGGATAGCTGGTCGAGATCGAGATCGAGGGCGGCGCGATGATCGGATATTGCGCGATCGGCAGCAGCGGCACGGCGATCGCACCGATCAAGCAGATGAACAGCGCGACCACCCAGGCAAAGATTGGCCTGTCGATGAAGAAACTCGCCATGGCGCGTTACCGCGTGAGATGCTGGGCGTGCCGATTGTCCGCGGTCGCGTCCGCTTCCGACCAGGATTGCGGCTTGACCTTGTCGCCGGCCGCGAACTTCTGGAACCCTTCGACCACGACCTTGTCGCCGGCCTTCAGGCCCTCGGTGACGAACCAGAGCCCGTCCTGCACCGATCCGGTGCGCACCGCCTGCACCGCGATGTGGTTGTCGTCCTTGACGACGAACACCTCGCTGCCGCCGCCGCCATTGCGCTGGATCGCCTGCTGCGGCACCGCGATCGCATCGGAATCGAGACCCTGGTCGATACGAACGCGGACATACATGCCCGGCAGCAGCTCGCGCTTGGGATTGGGGAACTCGCCGCGCAACGTCACCTGCCCGGTCTGGGCATCGACCTTGGCGTCGGAGAACAGCAGCTTGCCGTCGAGCGAATAAAGCGTGTTGTCGTCGAGCATCAGATGCACCTTGGCGGCATCGGAGGCGATGCGCTCGAGGTCGCCGGTTTCGAAGGCACGGCGGAGCTGGTTGAGCTCGGTCACCGACTGGGTGAAGTCGGCATAGATCGGGTCGAGCTGCTGGATGGTGGCGAGATTGGTCTCATTCTGCACCGCGAGGGCACCCTCGCTGACAAGGGCCGCGCCGACCACGCCGTCGATCGGCGCGCGCACGGTGGCGTAGTCGAGATTGAGTTTTGCCCGCGCAAGGTCGGCCTTGCGGCCTTCGACCTCGGCATGGGCCTGGCGTTCGGCCGCAATCGCCTTCTCGTTCTCGGCTTCCGGGGCGGCGCGATCCTTGGTGAGGGTGGCGATACGGTGCGCCTGCTGCCTCGCCTGCATCAAGGCGGCCTCGGCCTTGGCGAGCGCGGCTTCGTTGGCCATCACCTCGACCTCGAACGGGCGCGGATCGATGCGGTAAAGCGCATCGCCCGCCTTGACCTCGCTGCCCTGGCGGAACAGGCGCTCGACCACGATGCCGGACACGCGCGGCCGCACGTCGGAGACACGCGTCGGTGCGATGCGACCGGGTAGCTCGCGCACCACGGCACGCGGCTGCGGCTTGACGATGACGATGCTGACGTCAGGGTGGGCCGGCGGAGCGGCAGACACGGCCGAGCTGGATTCCTCGCAAGCGCCCAACAGCGGCGCTAAGGCCGCGAGCATCATTGCAACGCATGCCGATCGCGCACGAAGTCCTGACATGAAGTGGGGTGCCCCGATATTGTTGAAACTGATCACACTCCGCGCGCGGTCCGTTCTGGACCGTTTTGCACGCGGCTGATGTCGACAAAATAGAAGGCCGCTGCTGCGATGCAACGCACGGCACAGGCGGCTCATTGTCACACAGCCTATGATACTGAATTCAGAAGACTTTTTCCGTGTCACTTGATTGTGAGTCGCATTCCATCAGCGCGTGCTGCGACGGAACGGCGCAATCACGCGGCGGCCTTCATCCGGTAGTGGCTGACGCCCCATTCGGTTCCACGGGCGTAGCCGAACAGGCCCGATGTCGCGAGCAGGAACCAACGCCAGCGCCGCAGCCAAAGCGCGGTCTCCTCGCCATAGACCTTGCGCAGCGACGCCTCGATCGCGTCGCGATGCCTATCGAAATTGGCGAGCCAGTCGTTCGCGGTGCGCTGATAATGCGTGCCGCTCCAGCACCATTCCTTCTCGACCGTGAAGATGTCGTCGAATTGCCTGACGAGGTGATGGCTTGGCATCAGCCCGCCCGTGAAGACGTGCTGCGCAATCCAGTCGTCACGGTCGAGCCGGTCGAACAGCTGCGAGCCGGAGCGATGGGTGACGATTTGCATGAAGAACCGCCCATCGGGGGCGAGCCATGACCGCAGACGCGTCATCAGCTTGCGCCAGTTCATCATCTGCTCGAACATCTCGACCGAGACGATGCGGTCGAACTGGCCGTCGGGGGCGAACACGTTCATGTCCGCGGTGACCACGCGCAGGTTCAGCAGGCCGCGCCGCTGCGCCTGTTCCTCGACATAAGCGCGCTGCGCCTGCGAGGTCGACACCGCCGTCACCTTGGCGTGCGGAAATTGCCGCGCCATCCACAGCGACAGCGAGCCCCAGCCGCAGCCAAGCTCGAGGATGGTCTGGCCATCGGCAAGTCCGGCATGCTCGACGGTCTGACGCAGCGCCTCCTCCTCCGCCTCCTGCAAGGTGGTCGCGTCGGTCTTATAGAAACAGCAGGAATATTTGCGGCTGGGGCCGAGCACAGCGGCGAAGAACGCCGCGGGCACCTCGTCACGCCCGGCCGCGGCGCCCTCGGCGATCGGCCGCAACATCATCCGGCCGGCGAAGGCGGCATCGGCGGCTGCGTCATGGCCGGCGAGGCGCGTTGCGGTGCGGGAGCACAGGTGCTGGATCGCGGCGCGGATCACGACGTCCGGCAGCGGCACGCGTTCGGCAGTCCCGATAATCGCGGAAACGACGCTCATGCGCCCCCCGAATAGCGAACTTCTGCAGATACCCGCTTATCAAAGCGCCGCTTCCGGTCCGGGTTCCCGAGCCGTCCCCGAAATCGGCGTATCCGGCGCTTTTTTTGGGCTGGCGCTGTGCCATAGTGCGCACCGCAACCAAGCTTCGTAATGGATGATACCGGCCATGCCGTCAGGCACTTCGCCCCGCTCCACCATGGATATCGAGTATACCAAACTGTCCTCGCCCAGCGTTTTCCTGGTCCGGATGCTGGTCTTCCTGGTGTTGTGCACGCTGGTGAGCGTGGTGCTCTACAAGCAGATCATCCAGGCCTTCTTCGCCAATCCGGGGCTCAATGCCCTGATCGGAGGGGTGCTGTTCATCGGCATCATCCTCGCCTTCCGGCAGGTCATCCGGCTCTATCCCGAAGTGTCCTGGGTCAACAATTTCCGCATCGCCGATCCCGGCCTGGCGCCGGCGCGGCACCCGAAGCTGCTGGCGCCGATGGCGGCGATCCTCGGCGGCGAGCGCTCCGGGCGGATGACCATCACCCAGACCACCATGCGGCATTTGCTCGATTCGATCGCGACCCGCCTGGACGAAGCCCGCGACATCTCGCGCTACATGACCGGCCTTTTGGTCTTCCTCGGCCTGCTCGGCACCTTCTGGGGCCTGATCGAGACGGTCGGCTCGGTCGGCAAGGTGATCGACGGGCTCAAGGTCGGCGGCGATTCCGGGGCGCTGTTCGACACGCTGAAGGAGGGCCTCGCCGCCCCGCTCGGCGGCATGGGCATCTCGTTCTCCAGCTCGCTGTTCGGCCTCGCCGGGTCGCTGATCCTCGGCTTCCTCGACCTGCAATCGAGCCAGGCGCAGAACCGCTTCTACACCGACCTCGAAGACTGGCTGGCCACCACGGTGCGCGAATATGGCAGCGGCGAAGCGCCCGTTGCGGCAGGCGGCGGGGTCGCCAGCGGCGAGCTGCAGGCCGCGGTCGAACGGCTGCGCTCCGTGCTCGAGGAAGGCGGCACCAGCCGCGGCACCACGGCGGCGATGGCGAGCCTGGCCGAAGCGATCCAGGCGCTGGTCTCGCACATGCGCACCGAGCAGCAGATGATCCGGGAATGGGCCGACGGCCAGGGCGAGCAGAACCGCGAGATCCGGCGCCTGCTGGAGCGCCTCGCGCGGCAGCCGGAGAAGAGTTGAGAATAAAGTGGAGGGTCTCGTGCCCCGGACGCGGCGCAGCACGCAGTATGCGCCGCTGAGCCGGAGCCCAGAATCCTCTGAACGATAGTGGGTCCCGGCTCTGCGCAGCAGCGTTGCACGCTGCCGCGCGTCCGGGACACGAGAGTGGAGATCGACGGATATGGCTCTAGCGCGCGGCCGCCGCAGCGACGGCGCCTTCAACTACTGGCCCGGCTTTGTCGACGCGCTGTCGACGCTGGTGCTGTCGATCGTGTTCCTGCTGTCGGTGTTCCTGGTGGTGCAGTTCTTCCTGTCGCAGGAGGTCACCGGCAAGGACAAGGCGCTGGAGCAGCTCAACGCCAAGATCGCCCAGCTCAACGAGCTGTTGTCGCTGGAGAAGCTCGGCAAGCTCACGCTCGACGACCAGGTCTCGCAACTCAAGGCCGGGCTCGCCTCGGCCGAGAGCGAGCGGGACCGCATCAAGGGCCTCTATGACGGCCTGGCGGCCGCCGGCAATGACGCGCAAGGCAAGACCTCCGAGCTCGGCAAGGCGCTGGATTCGGAGAAGGCGGTCTCGGCGCGGGCGCTGGCGCAGATCGAGGTGCTGAACCAGCAGATCAGCGCGCTCAGGCGGCAATTGGCGGCTCTGGAAGAGGCGCTCGACGCGAGCGAGAAGCGCGACAAGGAATCGCAGAACCGCATTGCGGATCTGGGGTCTCGCTTGAATGTCGCCCTGGCGCAGCGGGTGCAGGAATTGTCGCGCTACCGCTCCGAATTCTTCGGCCGCCTGCGCGCCATCCTCGGCAACCGGCCGGATATCCGCATCGTCGGCGACCGCTTCGTGTTCCAGTCCGAAGTGTTCTTCGACACCGGACAGGCGACGCTGCTGCCCGAGGGCCGCGCCGAGCTCGACACGCTCGCGACCGCGCTGATCGAGCTCGACAAGAAGATCCCGGGCGAGATCCCCTGGGTGCTGCGTGTCGACGGCCATACCGACGTGCGCCCGGTCAACGGCCCGAATTTCAAATCGAACTGGGACCTGTCGGCGGCACGCTCGATCTCGGTGGTGCAATATCTGGTCTCGCTCGGCGTGCCCGCGCAGCGGCTCGTCGCGGCCGGCTTCGGCGAGTTCCAGCCGCTCGATCCCGGCAACACGGAGGAAGCCTACAAGCGTAACCGCCGCATCGAGCTGAAGCTGACGGAGCGGTAGCGGTGAGGGCCGCGCGATACTTACCACACCGTCATGGCCGGGCTTGTCCCGGCCATCCACGTATTTGCTTCCGCGTGCGCCGCTGCTCGTGGATGCCCGGGCAGAGGCGAGCGGAAGCGACGCCGTCCTTCGGACGGCTATGCCCGGGCATGACGACCTCATGATCCACCTCCGCCCCTATCGCCCCGAGGACGAAGCCGCCGCGATCGAGCTCTGGCATCGCACCTGGCAAGAGGCCTATCCGCAGATCGACTTCGCGGCCCGTCTGGAATGGTGGCGCGAGCGCTGGCGCAAGGATCTGGTGCCCAAGGCCTCCATCGTGGTGGCGGAACAGGATGGCGTGCTGACCGGCTTCGTCACCATCGACGGCGAGGGCTATCTCGACCAGCTCGTGGTCGATCCCGCGCATTGGGGCTCGGATGCGGCGCAGTTGCTCGTCGATGAAGCCAAGCGCTTGTCGCCCTCGGGCGTGACGCTGCTCGTCAACAAGGACAATGCCCGCGCCATCCGCTTCTACGAGCGCAACGGCTTTGCTCATGCCGGCGACGATGTGAACCCGACCTCCGGACGACCGGTGTTGAAGATGGTGTGGCGGGCGTGAGGCCTGTCACGGTGGGATCCCGCGACGTCCGTTAATCGTTCCAGCGAAGCAGCGAAGACAAGTGTGACGGAGATGGTCGATGAATCTGCGCGATCTCGCAAAAGGCTCCTCGGTCTTCCTGGGCGTCATCGTCGCCGGCTATCTGTCGACGAGCTATGTCGACCGGCGCTTCGCCTCGCTCGATACGAGCGGCCCTGCCCCACCGGCTTGCGTCGGCGAGGACGGCAGCTGGAAGAACTGGCCGTGGCCGAATGTGCCGGCGCTCTCGCCGAAGTGCCCCTGACCGGCGGCAGGCTCCGCCCAAAATATCGAAAACAACCCCATGCACAGTAGACGGCAACAGCGAAATCAACGGCTTGCGCAGGTCGCAGCGAAGCGCGTTTGACACGTCGGGCAAAGCAGGAGCATTTTGCCAGGATCGGGCATTGCGGTGAGGCGCGAAGCTGGTCCTCAGAATCCCGCTGTCATTCCCCGCGAAGGCGGGGAATCCGGTACGCCGCGACTTCTCGATTGATCACTCCCGTCTCGGAGTACTGGATCGCCCGTCTGCTGTTTAGCCCGGACAGATCACTGACGGGTGTTCGGAGACATAGCTGACACATCAAAATGGGCTGGATTGGTCGATT
>NZ_QZMV01000031.1:0-36936 GCF_003957705.1 Bradyrhizobium sp. LVM 105
ATCAATCGACTTGACCAACGGCCAACCTGTCAGTGATGTGTCCGAACAGGTGTCAGCCATGTCCCCGGACTAAACATCAAGCCGGGCGATGACAGCGAGTGTGTGGGAGGCGCGCGCAGCTCCAAGCGTCATTGCGAGCCAACGGGTCCGCGCGCAGCGCGGCCCGATGACAGGCTCCGCGAAGCAATCCAGGTGTTTCCGCGGAGAGACTCTGGATTGCTTCGTCGCATCAGCGCAAAATTGCTACGCAATTTTGTCGCGAGCTCCTCGCAATGACGGAGCATGTGGAGGCCGCACCGCCTACCGGCAGGACAATCCCGCGTCGATCGTGGTCCAGAAGCCGCAATGGTCCGGCGCGCGCTGTGGGGCGCCGGCGTGGGCCTCGTACAGGAAGATCGCGACGGTGAAGACGACGAGTGCGGAGAAGAGGACGATGCGGCTGCGCATGGGAATTGCGTTTAATCGACATCGTGGTCGAACTAAGGCGCCGTCACGTGCTGAAATCGGCGCCTTGCGCGATTCGTAGATTCCCGGTCGGCCCCGCTTGATGTGGGAGGTGTAGCCCGCATGAGCGCAGCGATATGCGGGACCAGCCTCCCCGGATATCGCTGCGCTCATCCGGGCTACGGTACCGCCATCACCGCGCCAGCCATTTCGCGACATCTTTCTGCGATTCCGCGCGCGCCTGCGCATCGGTGCCGAGATGCCGCGCTCGGGCGCTGTGGCATCGTTGCTGCCGGCAGCTGCGTGCAGCGGCGTGTCGAAATCGTGATAGGCGCCGGGATAGACCACGATGCGCGCGAGCGCGCTGCGGCCATGCGCGCCTTCGACCATCTGGCGGCAGGCCGGCGGAGACGAGACGTCGTCATCGGCGCCGATCAGCACCAGGGTGGGCACCCGCGTGCTCCAGCCGAGGCCGGCGGAAATCCGGCAATCGGGATAGAACGCGATCGCGGCGCGGAAATCCGGGCCGAGGTCCCGCGCGGCACTCTGCGGACGCACGGCCCAGAGCAGCGCGCTGGCGCCATTGGCCCAGCCCATCAGGCTGACGCGGTCGCGCGCCACCCAACTCTGCTTCACCAGCCAGGCCCGCGCCGCCGCGATGTCGGCGACGCGCTCACGGCGCGCCTTGACGTGCATCTCCTTGACCCGGCATTGCGGCCCGAGCTCGCGCGAGCCGTAGCTGTCGGGCCACAGCACGGCGTTGCCGGCCTTGAGCAGGCGCTCGGCCCAGTCGCGATAGCGCGGCAGGACGGAATCGGAATGGCCACCGAGCCCGCCGCAGCCATGCAGCGCGATCACGGTCGGAAACGGGCCTGCACCCTCGGGCTTGTAGAGCTGCGCATGGAGGACGCCTGACGCCAGCGGAATTTCGACCGGCTGCGGCGCCGGCGCGGCAGGCGCGGCCGACATCAGCAGCGTCATGAACAGGGCGGTCAATCGAAGGCGCATCGGACTCTGCCGTAGGAGGTGCCGGAACCAGCGATCCTTCGCGGAAGGCATTGTCACGCGGGAGCGGCGGCAAAACATCACAAGCCGGTGGGTTTAACGGGCGGACAAGCCGCCCTATCTATGCTACATCCCGGCCAACACATCGTGCCCTCCAGGGGTTTCCTCAGGTCGGCCTTCCACGGAGACTTTCGACCGTGCTGAACAAGTTCGGCCCCTCGGGCCATGGCGAAGCGCAGGTGCAATATCTCGACGGCGATTTCCGCGTGATCTCGCCGGGGACCTACGTACGCTGCGCGATCACCGACGCGCGGATCCCGCTCGACGAGCTGAAGTACTGGAGCGTGGACCTGCAGGAGGCCTACGCCACGCCCGCCGCCGTCTTGCAGCGGCATTTTCCCGGCGCGCCGAAACCGCAGGAATCGTGATCTCGTAGGGTGGGCAAAGGCGCAATGCGCCGTGCCCACCATCTCTGCACGATCGCGACGAAGCACGTGGGCACGCTTCGCTTTGCTCACCCTACAAGATCGAACTCTTGGCATGGTTCGGCTATTGCGGCTCGGGAGCATCGCCGCCCACGCAGGTCTTGATAAAACTCTTCCGCGCCTCACCGACGATCTTCTGATCGATCGCCTGCTTCAGGCAATCGAGCCGCGCCTGCGCCAGGCAGAGCTGGAGCTGATCGCGCTTGTCCTGCCCTTTCAGGCTCGCCGTCGTGGCAAGGCATGTCACGCGCTTGGTGGCGGGAACCGGCACGGTGGCGGTCGGAGCGGCGGCAGCCGGTGCGGATGTCTGAGCAAGGGCGGGCAAAACCGGCAGACATATGAGGCTGGCGGTAAGAAGCGCGGACTGCAATTTCATCTGACCTCTCCTGGACGCAGCTCACTCGATAGGAGCCTCGCCATGAATGCCGGCTGAATGCATTCATTTGAGTTTCCGCTCAGCCGCAACGGCGTGAGCGGCACCGTTGATGACGAAGCAGGGATAAGGGTGTGTCAGTTGCGACGATATGCGCGCGCGTGATTTGCCAGTCCTCACCGCCGATGATCTCCGCCACGCCGCTCCGCGTTGCATCGAACAGTGCGTGCACTCAGTGGTCATTCATTTCGCGCTGTGGTTGGATTCTTCGTTGCGATTCGGCGCCCTTAAGTTGTTCGACGAAGTCTTGATGAAACAGAGGGCTGCTATAGTTGCATGTTAGGTAACTGGCCCTGCTCCTTTTATCGCGCAGACAATCAAGCCAACCAAACGACCATTGAGCTTTGGAATTGGTGCAGTCTGTGAACGGGCTCATATCGAAGAGCCATCGGGACGGCTACGTTCACCAGGAAAATTCGCGGCGGAATATCAAGCCAAACGATGGGGGTGATCATGCCCGCCATATTCGAGTTGCTCTATCGAGAATATTGTCGCGCCCGTCTTGCTGAAATGCGGAAACAGCTTCTGATCGCGACTGAACGCGCTCGCGCGCTGGACGCGGATCATCATCCTGCAGATCGGGGTGACGACGATAAGACGGACATACATCGCCAACCCGATAACCGCGCGCCGCACTGAAGCGGCCCGACCACGGGCAACCTCTCCCGCGTAGCAATGACCAAGCAATTGGCAACAGTTTGGGAGCCTGCAATGAATACACCCGAATATTATACTGTCATGGTGGCCTGCCTCTCGTGCCTGACCATTGTCGGAATGATGGCCGCTGGGGCGTGGTGAGCATAACTGCTGAAGCACGACCGCCGCGGGGACCGAGGCTGCTGGCACGTTCAATCCGACCCATGGCAGACGCAGCACGCACCGCATTGCATCGTCCGTCGATGGACGCCAGACCCTTGCCTCGCCTCGGCTTGCAGAATTGATTGTTTCTATGATGTGAGCGTTGCCGCCGCCTGCAACGCCTGCGGCGGCAACGCTCGAGATCCGGTGTCAGCCTCCGGGCGGAGTATATGAGGAGCGCAGCTTCGCAGCGTTCTGGCGGACCTGCTTGATCTCGTCCTGCGTGAACAACCGGGTCAGCTTCACGTTCTGCAGGGTGCCTGCCGTAACGGTCAGTCCGGAAATGGCCGGAGCCGCACTGGGATCAGGCACATCGAAAATTACCAGGACGCCTGGGCCATCGGCCGCAACGCTGTACATCGAGATCAGCTTTCCGCCGGCCGCCTCGATAAGTTTCCTGGCCGCTTCCTGGCGATTGGTCGTTGGATTTTCCAAGATAGCGTTGAGAGCGCGTGGTGTGTATTGTCCGGTGAGGCAAAAATGCATGGCATGCTCTCCTCTGTTTTTTGGCAATGACTCTCCCTGCCGCTCCGAACTGGTCGTTGCGGCCGTCGCATCTGAAATAACAAGATCGCGCCCGCCGTGGGCATAAACGCCGTCGATGATTGCCGGGAGTTCGGCACGTCCTGGTGACGGCTCTCGTGAAAGGCTACATCAACTGCCAAGAGTGCGGAAGAGAATTCGTCACCCGCGACACGTCGCTGGATGAGCTATGGCAGAGACGCTTGCCTAGTGCACGAGATCAACGCGCGCTGTACCGCCGCTCGCGCGCCTTGTAGAGATGATCGCTGATCAATTGCCGCAGCTTTGCCGGCTCGTCGAACTCGAGCTCAACGGCGAATGGCACGATGCCGTCGGGCACGTCCGCGCGGCCGCGCAGGCGTGCAAGGTCTTTCTCTGTCGTCACCAGCGTGAGCTGCTCGCGCCGCGCGTCCGCTGCGAGCGCTGCGATCTCGTCCTGCGAAAACAAGTGGTGGTCGGCGAAGGCGCGCGTGCGCGCGACCGCGATGCCGCTGGCGTGCAGAGTGCGAAAGAAGCGCTCGGGGTCGCCGATGCCGGCGAACGCGAAGACCCGCTCGCCGGACAGCTGCGCGAGCGAGGCCGCAACCGGCTTCAGGCGTGCGCGCAGCTCCGGCTTGTCGCGCTTGGCGAGCTCGGCGGCGACATCGTTGGCCGCGCGGCCGTCGCCGATCAGCACCAGCGCGTCGGTGCGCGCGAGCTGCGCCTGCAACGGCGCGCGCAGGGGGCCCGCAGGAAACACCTGGCCGTTGCCGAGGCCGCGCTCGCTGTCGATCACGATCAAGGAGGCGTCCTTGAGCAGGCGCGGGTTCTGAAAACCGTCGTCCATCAGGATCATTGTGGCGCCTTGCGACTTCGCCAGCGCGACACCGTCGAGGCGGTCGCGCGCGACCGCGACCGGGACGTCGCGCGCCATCATCAGGGGCTCGTCGCCGACATCGGCCGCGGTGTGGCGTGCGCGGTCGACCATCACAGGGCCTTTCAGGCGCCCGCCATAGCCGCGGCTGAGCACCACCGGCGTCTCGCCGAGCTCGCGCAACAGCTTGGTCAGCGCCAGCACGGTCGGGGTCTTGCCGGCGCCGCCGACATGGTAATTGCCGACGCAGATCACGGGAATGCCGGCGTCCGTGCCCGGGAGCAGCATGCGCCGCTCGGCGATCGCGCCGTAGAGCGCTCCGAGCGGCCATAACGCATACGACTGAAGTGAACGTGGCCGGTACCAGAAGGCCGGCTCACGCATTGGCAGCCCCCATCTCGATCCGCAATTGCAGCAGATAGGGCTCGAGCGCCGCCATGGTGCGATCCAGCGCGCCGCCGAGCTGCTCGACCACGCCGGTGCCTGCGCGCTGCATCTTCTCGCGCAGGGCGGGATCGGCCAGCAACTGGCCGAGCTGCTTGACCAGCGCCTCCTGCGTGTCGGCCTGCCGCGCCGCGCCGCTCGCATCGAGCGCCTCGAACACTTCGGTGAAGTTGAAGACGTGCGGACCATGGACGATGGCGGCGCCGAGCTTGATCGCCTCGATCGGATTCTGTCCGCCGTGGCGGATCAGCGAGCCGCCCATGAACACGATCGGCGAGAGGCGGTAGAACAGGCCGAGCTCGCCCATTGTGTCGGCGACATAGATGTCGGTGGTCGCGGTCGGCAGCTCCTCGCGCGAGCGCAACGCCGGCGTCAGGCCCGAGGCCGTGATCAGGCCGGCGATCGAAGCGCCGCGATCGGGATGCCGCGGCACGATCACGGTGAGGAGCTGCGGGAAGAAACCGACGAGGCTGCGATGCGCCGCGACCAGCATCTCGTCCTCGCCCGGATGGGTCGAGGCCGCGACGATGATCGGCCGGCCGCGCGTCATCGCCATCAGCCGCTCGAGCTTGGCGGGATCGGCCGGCGGCGCCGGCACGTCGAGCTTGAGATTGCCCGTGGTGACGACATCGCGGCCGCCCAGCGCGGAGAAGCGCTCGGCATCGATCTTCGACTGCGCCAGGCAGATGTCGAACCGCGACAGCAGCGCCGAGATGGTGCCGTGCATGCGCTGCCAGCGCGGGAAGGAGCGCGGCGACATCCGCCCGTTGATCAGCACCATCGGCACCCGGCGCGCCGCGCCGGCCAGGATCAGGTTCGGCCACAGATCGGATTCGATGAACAGCGCCAGCGACGGCTTCCAATGGTCGAGGAAGCGCGCGACGTAGCGCGGGGAATCGTACGGCACGTATTGATGGATGACGTCGGGCGGAAAGCGCTTTGCGACCACGGCAGCCGAGGTGACGGTGCCCGAGGTGAGCAGGATGCGCAGATTGAGATCGCGCAAACGCTCGATCAGCGCCGCCGCGGCCAGCACCTCGCCGACACTGGCGCCGTGGATCCAGACCAGCGGGCCATGCGGCCGCACGTCGCGGGACAGGCCGCGCCGCTCGCCGACGCGCGCGGGGTCCTCCTTGCCCTGCCTGAGCCGCCGCTTGATCAGCGCAGGCGCAAGCGGCACCAGGCCCGCGGCCAGGCGCCGATACATCCGCAGCGTCATCGGCAGTGCAATGGGCAGCGATTTAGCCATCTTGCGGCCCCGGGCGGCCGAGCTGCGCATAGGCGCGCCTGGTCGCCTCGTTCAACGTCTCTTCCAGCTCCAGCCGCAGCGCTTCCATCGTGGCGGCGTCGGCATCTGCGGGAACGTGGATTTCCTTGATGCCGACCAAGGCGCCCCGCCCGAACGGCAGATTGATGGTGGTGCGGTCCCAGTTCTTCAGCCGGATGAAGCGGCTGGTCGCCATCGCGAAAGGCATGATCGGCCGCCCCGATTCCCGTGCCAGCATGATAATGCCAAGCCCGGCCACGCGCGCGCGCTTGGGGACATCGGCAGTCAGCGCGACATTACAACCGTCCTGGAGGGTCCGCACCATTTCCTTGAAGGCGCCGACCCCGCCCTTGCGGTGAAAGGCGCCGCCATGATCGCCGGAACCGCGGATCAGGCCGATGCCGAGCCGCTCCACCGCGATGGCGTTGAACTCGCCGTCGCGGTGACGGGAAATCAGCACCTTGGCCCGGTAGGAATCCTTGTTCTTGATGAAGGGGGTGAGGAAATGCTGGCCGTGCCAGAAGGCGAAGATGGCCGGGATCTGCGGCTCGACGCGTTCATAGACGTCGGGCGGATCGAACGTGAATTTGTTGGTCCGCCAGACCAGACGCAGATATTCGGCCGCCAGAACCCCGACGGCACGCTGAAACCAGCTGCTTCGCAGCGTATTGCGAAGCAGTTTTTTCAACGTGCCGGTTCTTGATTCGGGTCGAGCAGCCGATGGAGATGGACGATGAAATAGCGCATCTGCGCATTGTCGACCGTGCTCTGCGCCTTGGCCCGCCAGGCGGCGTGGGCGGTGGCATAATTCGGAAACAGGCCGACGATCTCGACGTCGTCGAGATTCTTGAAGACGTTGTGCTCGAGATCGACGAGCTCGCCGCCGATGACGAGGTGAAGCAGTTGTTGCGGGGCACTATCTGGCATCAGTTCTGTTCCTAACGGGCTGCCCGGCAAAGCAGTGTTCGACAAGCACAGTGTTCGACAAGCACGACGCGAAGCGCCTAGGCCAAGGGGCGGTTTCGAAAATGCGCGACAATGCCCGCATGACGATCGCGCCCCGCTGCCACCAGCACCCCGTGCGCCACTTCCCGGCGGTTATAGAGGATGGGTTCTCCGGAGAGGTCGCTCATCTTACCATCGGCTTCCTGCACGATCAAATCGGCCGCCGCAAGGTCCCAATCGTGGCTGTTGCCCCCCGCAAAAGCCGCATCCAGCGCGCCATGGGCGACCCGGCACAGGCGCAGCGCCAGCGAGCCGATTCGCGGATGCAGCTTGATGTCGCCGAGGGACGGCTTCAGGCGCTCGACCAGCGGCTTCGGCCCGGCGACGCGGGCGAAATCCAGTTCGGCTCCCGAGGTCGCCCGCACCGGGACGCCGTTGAGCGTCGTGCCGCGTCCGCGCGCGGCGAAGAAGAACTCGCCGGTCGTCGGCGCGAACACCGCGGCCAGCACGGGCGAGGCATCCTCGACCAGCGCGACGCTGACGCACCAATCGTCATGGCCACTCAGGTAATTGCGCGTACCGTCGATGGGATCGACGATCCAGGTCAGCCGCCGCGACAGCCGGGCCGCATCGTCGGCGCTCTCTTCCGAGAGCCAGCCATAATCCGGCGTCGCGCCGCGCAAGCGCCTTTCGAGCAGATCGTTGACGGCGATGTCGGCTTCCGAGACCGGCGAGGAGGCGCCCTTGGTCCACTTCTTCAGCTCGGTGCGGAACATCGACTGCGCCAGCGCGCCCGCCTCCCGCACCGTCTCCTGCAGCAGCGCCGCGTCGCGCGTCAGGATCGTGTCGTTCGCGTCAACGTCCGCCAAGCGTCAAACCCTCGATGCGCACCGTCGGCGCATTGATGCCGTAGCGAAACTCGAGATTGTTCGCGGGCTGCATCGACCTGAAGATCTCGAACAGATGGCCGGCGATCGTCACCTCGCTGACGGGATAGGTGATCTCGCCGTTCTCGATCCAGAAGCCGGAGGCGCCGCGGCTGTAATCGCCGGTCACGCCGTTGACGCCGGAGCCGATCAGATCGGTGACGTAGAAACCCTGCTTGATGTCGGAGATCAGCTCGGCGGGGCTCAGCGTGCCGGCCTCGAGATGCAGATTGTAGGGCCCCGGCGAGGGCGAGGAGGAGACGCCGCGATGGGCGTGGCCGGTGGTGACGAGACCGAGCTCGCGCGCGGTGGCGCAATCGAGCAGCCAGGTCGTCAGCACGCCCTCGTCGACCAGCGCGGTTCTCTTCACCGCGACGCCCTCGGCATCGAAGGTCTGCGAGCGCAGGCCGCGCTTGCGCAGGGGATCGTCGATGATGCGGATGTTGTTGGCAAACAGCTGCTGGCCGAGCTTGTCCTTCAGGAAGCTGGTCTTGCGCGCGATCGAGGCGCCGTTGATGGCGCCGACGAGATGACCGACCAGGGAGCCGGCAACACGCGGATCGAACACGACGGGGACCTTGCAGGTTTCGACCTTGCGCGGATTGTAGCGCGCCACGGTGCGCTCGCCGGCGGAACGGCCGACGGCTTCCGGCGACAGCAGATCGGCGGCATGCGGCGCCGAGGTGAAGTCGTAGTCGCGCTCCATGCCGGTACCCTCGCCCGCGATGGCGGTGGCCGAGATGCCCTGGCTGGAGCGCAGGTAGGAGCCGTGGAAGCCGGTCGAGGTGACGAGCACCATGCCGCCGATGCCGGCGGAGGCCGAGGCGCCGCCGGATTTTGTCACTCCCTTCACGGCGAGCGCCGCGGCTTCCGCCGCGAGCGCGCGGCGTTCGAGCTCGCCGGTTGCGGGCACACCGGGATCGAGCAGGTCGAGATCGGGGAAATCGCGCGCGAGCAGCGCGGGATCGGCGAGGCCGACATATTTGTCGTCGGGCGCCACGCGCGCCATCGCGACCGCGCGTTCGGCAAGCTTGGTCACGGCATCGCCGCTGACGTCGTTGGTCGAGACCACCGCCTGGCGCTGGCCGACCAGCACCCGCAGGCCGACGTCGTCGCCCTCCGACCGCTCGGATTCCTCGACGCGTCCGTCGCGCACCTCGACGCCTTGCGAGACGCCGCGCACCGCGACCGCATCGGCCGCGTCCGCGCCGGCGCGCTTGGCCGCCTCGACCAGCCGCTGCGCGAGATCGGAGAGCGCGGACTGATCGAACAGGTCGCGATTGGCTGTGGTCGAGCTTGCGGATGGTGAAGCGTTCACGAACGAAATCCTGTTGGGGCGGGGTGCGGGGGCCGGAACCCACAGATGTGCCCTGATCGCGCGGACTTCAAGCATTTTCAGCCCGCCAAAGCTCAGATTCGCCCTATCGGCGCAACGTCTCGTCAATCATGCGCGCCAAGGTCTTGTCAATCATGACGAGCAGTGACGGTGGGTTAACCAGCCTTTTTAAGCGGTTTCGGAAGAGCGCGCGCTAAGGTCCTCGCATCGACCGGGAACATAATCCCGGCGGGGAGAACGAAAGCCGTGAGGCGTCAAACAGCAACATGCGGGGCCCACCCCGCCGGGTCGAGCCGCTCACTGCGGCTCGACCCTCTTTCCCTTCCGGTCCGCTTCGATGCGCATGACCCGCGCGCCGACGGATATGTCAGGCAGATCGAGCTTCATCGCGAACGTGTCGTGCTGCGCCGTGCCGTCCGCGGCATGCAGATGGCAATCAACGTCCGCGTCAGCGACTTCACCGGCGTCGCGCTGCGCGGCAACGACGAGGCCCAAGCCCTCGTGCTCGTGCATCGCGATCCCTCGTTGTCCGTGCCGCTGCTGGTCGGGGCCGATGGCGACGAGCTCATCGAGGCCTGGGCGATCTGGAGCGAGCTGTTCGCGCTGCCGCAGCTCGACGAAGGTGCGCGCAAGCCCGCAGCCCGCCGCCGCCGCGCCAATGCGATCCGCGCCCGCCGCCCGAAATTCCTGATGCGTCGGCGCGTCGCCATGGCGCGCGAACTGCCGGTTCATCAAGGCGAACGCGAGATCATCGCAAGGGATTGAGCAAGATGTCGTAGGGTGGGTTAGCCGAAGGCGTAACCCACCTCTTTACTTTCGATGCGGATGACGTTGATGGGTTACGCTTCGCTAACCCACCCTACGCATTTGCATTACGCCCGCATCAGCGCATCGGCGAGCAATCCCGCGAACAGCAGCAAGCCCGCATCCCTGTTCGACTTGAACAGGCGCAAACACAATTTCGGATCCTCGATCCGCAGCCGCACGATCTGCCACGCCAGATGCGCGGCGAAGGCGGCGAGGCCGAGCCAGGCCGGCCAGCGCGCATCGCCTGAGGCCAGCGCGACGCCGATCAGCATCACCGACAGCCCGTAGAACAGGATCAGCGCCTGGTACGTATGCGCGCCGAACAGGCGTGCGGTCGACTTGATGCCGATCAGTGCGTCGTCCTCGGCATCCTGATGCGCGTAGATCGTGTCATAGCCGATCACCCAGGAAATCGCGCCGGCATAGAGCACCAGCGCAGTGAGATCGATGCGGCCGAAGGTGACGGCAAATCCCATCAACGCGCCCCAGGAGAAGGCAAGCCCGAGCACGATCTGCGGCCACCAGGTGATCCGCTTCATGAAGGGATAGATCGCGACGATCAGGAGCGATGCGATGCCGGTCGCGATCGCGAAGCGGTTGAACTGCAGCAGCACCAGAAGGCCGATCAGGGCCTGCAAGACCATGAAGGCCAGCGCCTGCTTCGTGCTCACCTGCCCCGACGGCAGCGGCCGCGAGCGCGTGCGCTCGACCTTGTCGTCGAGATCGCGGTCGGTGATATCGTTCCAGGTGCAGCCCGCTCCGCGCATCACGAAGGCGCCGACGAAGAACAGCACGATGGTGAGCGGCAGTCCGCGGACGTCATGCGCCATGCCGCTCGCGAGCGCAGCCGACCACCAGCATGGCATCAACAGCAGCCAGGAGCCGATCGGACGATCGAACCGGGACAGGCGGAGGTAAGGCCGCGCCCATGGCGGCGCGAGCGTATCGACCCAGTTGCCGGTGGAATCGGCAACGCGGGCGGATGTGCTAGTGCCCAGTTTTCGAAGTTCGTATTCCATCGCGGCGTATTCCGGTACGAACTTCGAAAACTACAAGGGCACTAGCCAGAAAATTTTAGTTCACGTGCCGCTTATCGATTTGAAATTCCTATGCGATCTCGCGGCGAGCACCGTAGGAGCTTCAAATCGGCGGCACGTGTATCATCGGGTGAGGACGTTGCCGTTGAGCGTGTCGAAGGTGCTGCCGCCCTTCTTGCCGGCATTGGCCTCAGGCGCCGAGCCCGACCCAAGCACCTCGCTCAGCGACGGGCCGGCGGGACGCGCCTGCTGTTGCTGCGCAACGTTGCAGACCTTGTTCGCCATGGCCTCGGTGTTCTTGTGGCCGTCCTTCATCTGCGCGCCGACCTGCGGCGGAATTCCGCATTTGGCCGAGTGAGTCTCGATGTACTTGATCATCTTGGTTTCAGCCTGGCTGAAACTGCGGATCAGCTTGCAGGCCTCGTCAGGCGGGGCGTGACGGTCGCTCGCGGCCTTGATCAGCTTGCCGCGCTTCTCGGCTTCCTCGCGCAGGGGCATGAACGTCTTCATGCAATCCTCGCCGGGACCGGCCTGGGTCGGCGGAGCCGCGCTGAAAGCTCCGGCGCCACCGATCGGCGCGGCGCCGTTCACGGGAAATGACGATTGCGGAGCCGCGCCAACCGACGCGGTCGGCGCCGAGCCGTTCACCGGCGGAAACGCCGAACTGGCGGGCGCCTGATTGGGCAGGGGGGCCGGGAACGCGCTTTGCGCATAGGCACAAGAGGCGCCCATGGTGACCATGGCGGCAGCGATCGGAACCATCAAATGACGGATCATCAAGAAAATCTCTCCGGCAGGAGCTTACGGGGTCCAGCGTCTTCCAATCGAAGCGCAACCAGCGTGCTCGCGATTTTACGATTCCCGCCGGCGCTTAACAACCCGCCGAATAGGGCAAGAGCGCGGCGCACCGACGCGGCGGTTTGGCAATATTTACCCCCGAAATGACCGCTTTCGGTTAATAACGGCGCCAAATTGGACTTTTGAACGATGCCCGCCCACGACTTTCGCGCCCCCCGCCTGTTCGTCGACGCCCCCCTTGCCCAGGACGCCAGGGTCGCGCTCGACCGCGACCAGAGCAATTATCTCGGCAACGTGCTGCGGCTTGGCGCCGGGGCCGAGGTTTTGGCGTTCAACGGGCGGGACGGCGAGTGGCAGGCCGCCATTGAAGGCCGCAAGCGGCCGGACGGCCTCGTCATCCTGCAGCAGACCCGGCCCCAGGACCGGCTTGCCGACCTCACCTACGTCTTCGCCCCGCTGAAACATGCCCGGCTCGACTACATGGTCCAGAAGGCCATCGAGATGGGCGCCGCCGCGCTGCAGCCGGTTCTGACCCGGTTCACCCAGGCCTCCCGGGTCAACACCGAGCGGATGCGGGCCAACGTCGTCGAGGCAGCCGAGCAATGCGGCATTTTGAGCATCGCCAGTGTCGCCGAACCGGTCGCCTTGGAGCGCTTCCTCAGCCAGCGCCCGGCCGACCGCCTGCTGATCTTCTGCGACGAGGCCGCGGAGGTCGAAAACCCGGTTCAGAGCCTGCAAGCCGCACGCGCGGCCGGACAGGGTATCGACGTCCTGATCGGCCCCGAAGGCGGCTTTGCCGAAGAAGAGCGCGCCCTGCTGCTGCGGCAACCCAGGATTCTCCGGCTCGCCCTGGGACCCCGGATCATGCGGGCCGACACGGCCGCCGTGGCGGCGCTGGCGCTGGTGCAGGCGGTGCTGGGCGATTGGGGCGGCCGGATCACCGACGCCAAATCCGACTGACCCCCCGTTAAGCGATTGATCCTTTGGAGGTCGAAACCGCTTTCGGGCCATGCTAAGGGCTGCGCAATTCCTGTCCTTCCCTTGCCTGCCCGGTTCCACCGGGACGATGGACCACTGTCATGACCGCGACTGCCACCTCAAATGCTGCCGGCTCCGCCGCCTGGGCGGATACGCTGCTCTTGTCGTTCGCGCAGGCCGGCTATGTCAGGGCCGAGCCGGCGATCCTGCAGCCGGCCGAGCCGTTCCTCGACCTCTCCGGCGAGGACATCCGCAAGAGCCTGTACCTGACCACGGACCTCACGGGCGAGGAGCTGTGCCTGCGCCCGGACCTGACCATTCCGGTCGCCCGCGACTACCTCGCCTCCGGCCGCGCCGGCCAGCCGGCCGGGTTCAGCTATCTCGGTCCGGTGTTTCGCTACCGCAGCGGCCAGGCCAGCGAATTCCTGCAGGCCGGCATCGAATCGTTCGGCCGCCAGGACCGCGCCGCGGCCGACGCCGAGACGCTGGCACTGGCGCTAGAGGCGACCGCGGCCTTCGGCGTCCGCGACGTCGAGATCCGCACCGGCGACGTGGCGCTGTTCAACGCGCTGCTCGATGCGCTCGACCTCTATCCGGTCTGGCGCCGCCGCCTGGTCAAGGATTTCAACCGCAAGATCAGCCTGGAGCAGGATCTGGAGCGGCTGGCGGCCGCGACCACCGCGACCCGCAGCGAATATCAGGGCGTGCTCGCCGCGCTCGCGGGCTCCGACCGCAAGGCCGCGCTCGCCTTCGTCACCGACCTGATGTCGATCGCCGGCACCACCAATGTCGGCGGCCGCACCACCGCCGAGATCGCCGATCGCTTCCTCGAGCAGTCGACGCTGAAGGGCGGCGCGCTGCCGCGCGAGGCGATCACCGTGCTCAAGCGTTTCCTGTCGATATCAGGCAATCCCGACGATTCCATCGCCGCGCTGCGCGCGCTCACCGCCGATGCAAAGCTCGACCTTGCTGCGGCCATCGACCAGTTCGAAAGCCGGGTCGGCTTCATGGCCGCGCGCGGCATCGACGTGAAGCAGACCCGCTTCTCGACCGCGTTCGGGCGCGGCCTCGACTATTACACCGGCTTCGAATTCGAGCTGCATCACCGGGGCAACGGCGCCGAGCCGCTGGTCGCCGGCGGCCGCTATGACGGACTGATGACCCAGCTCGGCTCGGCTGAACCTATTCCCGCGGTCGGCTTCTCGGTCTGGGTGGACGCGCTGACCAGGATCGGCCGCAAGGTGGGAGCTTGATCATGAGCGCGCCGTTCGTTCTGGCCGTTCCCTCCAAGGGCCGCCTGCAGGAAAACACCGAGGCCTTCTTCGCCCGCGCCGGCCTGAAGCTGTCGAAGGCCGGCGGCGCGCGCGACTATCGCGGCACCATCGCCGGCCTCGACAATGTCGAGGTCGCCTATCTCTCGGCGAGCGAGATCGCATCGCAGCTGTCGCGCGGCTTCGCGCATCTCGGCGTCACCGGCGAGGACCTGGTGCGCGAGAACATTGCCGACGCCGACAAGCGCGTGTCGCTGATCGACGGGCTCGGCTTCGGCTATGCCGACGTCGTCGTCGCGGTGCCGCAGGCCTGGATCGACGTCCGCACCATGGCCGATCTCGACGACGTCACCACCGGCTTCCGCGAGCAGCATCACATGCGGATGCGGGTCGCGACCAAGTTCGTCAATCTCACCCGCGCCTTCTTCCAGAGCCACGGCATCACCGATTACCGCATCGTCGAAAGCGCCGGTGCGACCGAAGGCGCACCTGCGGCCGGCAGCGCCGAGCTGATCGTCGACATCACCACGACCGGCGCGACGCTGGCCGCCAACGGCTTGCGGGTGCTCGACGACGGCGTGATCCTGCGCAGCCAGGCCAATCTGGTCGCCTCGAAGGAGGCCGACTGGTCGCCGCAGGCCCGGGAGACCGCGCGCATCATCCTCGATCACATCGCCGCAAGGGCGCGGGCCAACAAATACCGCGAGGTCCGCACCCGCTTCCGGCAATGCGACGCCGCCCTGCTCGGCGAAGCCCATAGCCGGTTCGGCGTCGAGGCTCCGTTCGGCGGGCCGACCTCGTCAGGCATGCTGACGTTGCACTGCCCACCGGGGCAGCTCTATGCCCTGGCGAGCTTCCTGCGCGAGCATGGCGCCGAGACCGTCTCGGTGGTCTCGCTCGACTACGTGTTCGACCGGGAGAACCCGCTGTTCGCGAAGCTCGAAGCGTTCCTGCGGCGGTGAGCCCCAGGCCGGTTCAGCTTTTCCGTTCAGCTTTGCGACAGCAAACGGCAGCTACCATATGCTGTTGAGATGACTTTGAAGCCTCTGGAACCTTGATCGATGACGCTGGGCTCTGACGTATCAGGCATGACGACCACCGCAGGCACCGCCGCCGCGAAGGGACTGTCGATCGTCGTCCCCGTCTACAACGAGGCGGCGGGCCTCGCCGCCCTGCATCAGCGCATCTGCGATCTGGCAAGAACCTTGCGGGAGCGCTATCGGCTGTCTTGCGAGATCGTCTATGTCGACGACGGCAGCAAGGATGCGACGCTGGCGATCGCACGTGGCCTGCCGGCCGATGCGATCGACGTCCAGGTGGTGTCGCTGTCGCGCAATTTCGGCAAGGAGGCGGCGCTGATGGCCGGCCTCGACCATGCCCGGCTCGGCGCCGTCATGTTCATGGACGGTGACGGCCAGCATCCGCCGGCCCTGATCGAACAGCTGGTGCGGCACTGGATCGAAGACGGCTATGACGTCGTCTACACCGCCAAGGCGCATCGCGACAACGAGACCTTCCTGCGCCGCGTCGCCGTGCACGGTTTCTATGCGCTGATCAATTGGGGCGCACGGCAGAAGATTCCCGAGGACGCCGGCGACTTCCGCCTGCTCTCCCCGCGCGCCGTCGCCGCGCTCAGGCAATTGCCCGAGCGCAACCGCTTCTTCAAGGGCCTCGCCAGCTGGATCGGATTCCGCCAGATCCGGGTCGATTACGAGCCCGCGGCGCGCGTCCACGGCGTCACCACCTTCAACGCCGCAAGCCTGCTTGGCCTGTCGATCGAGGGCCTGACCTCGTTTTCGGTGGCGCCCTTGCGCTTCGCCAGCCTGTTCGGCGTCATCCTTGCCGGAGGCGCCTTCCTGTTCGGCCTTTCGATCCTCTGGGAGGTGTTCACGACCGGCAAGCAGGTGCCCGGCTATCCTTCGCTCGTGATCGGCCTGATGACGATCGGCGGCGTGCAGCTCATCATGATCGGTATCGTCGGCGAATATATCGGCAAGATCCTCTCCGAGCTGAAGGCGCGCCCGATCTACTTCGTCGCCGAGCACAGCGAGAAGCACTTCGAGACCGACAAGGCGGACGACGCCGCGAAGAGGACGGCGGCCGAATGAGCGCGGCCGCGGAGCTGCGGCGGATCTGGGTCTGCGCCGACGATTATGGCATCAGTCCGGGCGTCAACCGCGCCATCCGCGACCTGATCGAACGCGGCCGCCTCAACGCCACGTCGGTGATGATGGTAGGGCCGGCGATCGAGCGCAGCGAGGTCGAAGCGCTCCAGGCCGCCGCGACAGCGAGCCCGCGCTGCGCGATCGGATTGCACGTGACGCTGTCGGCGCCGTTCCGGCCGCTCACCATGCATTTCCGTCCGCTCGACGGCGACATGTTCATGCCGTTTCCGAAGCTGCTGCGCGCGGGCGCCTTACGGCGGCTCGACCCCGAATTCGTCCGCAACGAGGTGAAGGCGCAGCTCGCCGCCTTCGCGGAGGCGTTCGGCCGCGCGCCCGACTTCGTCGACGGCCATCAGCATGTGCAGCTCTATCCGCAGGTGCGCGACGGCTTCGTCGATGCGGTTGTTGCTGCCGCACCAAACGCCTGGGTGCGCCAGTGCGGCCGCGACCTGCCGCTCAAGCAGCGGCTGGCCTCCCCCAAGGCCATGGTTCTCGATATCCTCAGCGCGCAATTCCGCCGCCGGGCCGGCAGCGCCGGCCTCAGCTTCAATCCCGGCTTCGCCGGCGCCTATGATTTCACGCGGGCGGCCGATTTCGGCGCGCTGATGTGCCAATTCCTGGAAGGCCTCCCCGACGGCGGCCTCGTGATGTGCCACCCCGGCTTCGTCGACGATGCCCTTGCCGGCCTCGACCCGATGACGGATGTCCGGGAGCGGGAGCACGCCTATCTCGCAAGCGACGCCTTCGCGCGTCTTTTGGCGGACAGCGGGGCCACGCTGGGGTGAAGACAGCGGACGGCAAGCCGCGAGGCAGCTTGTCGCATACCGAAATTTAATCCGGCCGGCACTGTTGGGGCCACAATGGAACCCTACATCTCCTGCGCGCTTGGTTTTGCGCAAAGGAGACAGATCATGACGCCGCAGGAACGCCAGCTCGTCGACGACCTTTTTGACCGGCTTTCGAAGCTGGAAAACGCACCGCGCGATCCCGATGCGATCGCCGCGATCTCCGAAGGGCTGCGCAAGGCACCCGGCGCGATCTATGCGCTGGTGCAGACGACGCTGGTGCAGGACGAGGCGCTGAAGCGAGCGAATGCCCGCATCCAGGAGCTGGAAGCGGCCCATGCGCCCGAACAGGCGCAGTCCGGCGGCTTCCTCGACACCATGCGTGACACGCTGTTCGGCGGAGGCCCCTCGCGCGGCTCGGTTCCGAACGTGCCGCCGCGTGAGCAGCGGCCAGTCTGGAACAGCAGCGGAGCGGCGCAGCAAACGCAGCCGGGCTACGGTGCGCCGCCTTACGGACAGGCCTACGGCCAAGGCCCGGGTCAGGGCTATGGCGCTCCGCCGGTCGGCGGTGGTGGCGGCTCGTTCCTCGGCACGGCGGCCGCGGCCGCGGCCGGCGTCGTCGGCGGCTCGCTGTTGCTCTCCAGCATCCGCGGCATGATGGGCGGATCGCACCAGCAGGCTTTCGGCGACACCAATGGCCTCGGTGACCGCAGCGCCGGTGGAAGCCCTTGGAGCGGCAGCGACCAGTCCGGCGGCTCGCTCGCGCGCGATGCCGGTCTCGACGACGTCGGCTCGAATCGCGAGTCCCGCCAAGGCTTCACCGACCAGGCGTCGAACGACCGCGACAACAACGACCAGAACTACGGCGACGATCGCGACCACAGCTTCGACACGGCCGATGACAGCGACTTCGGCGGCGACGACGACGGCGGCAGCGATTACGCGTAGGCAATTCGAGCGACAGACGTGTAACGGCCGCCTCCGGGCGGCCGTTTTCTTTGGAAGCAGAGCTCAAGCGTCCGCTCGGCCATCATCCGCAAGGAGGCCATTCGATATAATATGACTAGTGCATGCGCTGCTCGGAGAGCACTGAGCAGAACGTCACGAGACGCGCCTGACTTCACCATACACAACGAAATCGCACTCTGACACGTGCCGCACGTAGACTCCCGGATTTCCAAATTTGGACATAGGTGTTCAACTGGGCGAACACGTTGCTTGCCACACGTCGTGGCTGCCTCTCTTGGCTAAAGTCGAAGGGTTTCGAGAATGAGTCCACTTCAGCAGCGCATTGCAAGCCTGAGCGACGTCACAACACATCTCATCACCGAATTGTACGAGTTGGAGGGACTGCACGAGCGCATCAGGAAGGCGGAGCTGACGGTGCGGTGCTTGAACCGCTCGGCTCGCGCACCGCATCCGGCCTCGTCAACTCGTCGTCGGCGCTCCGCTGTCCCTCGTCTCGGGTTGCGGCACCGTCAGCAGTCATGACCCTTCAGGCGCATTTCGGGTCGGCGCGGCAATCGGATTTGATCGCTGCATCGAGCGTATGACGCTTCACATCACCACGACCTTGGTGCCGACATTGACGCGGCCATAGAGGTCGATGACGTCCTCGTTGCGCATGCGGATGCAGCCGGAGGAGACATTGGTGCCGATGGTCCAGGGCTCGTTGGAGCCGTGGATGCGATAGAGCGTCGAGCCCAGATACATCGCGCGGGCACCGAGCGGATTCTCCGGGCCGCCCTCCATGTGCCGGGGTAGATCCGGCCGGCGCGCCAGCATCTCGGCCGGCGGCGTCCAGTCCGGCCATTCGCGCTTGGCCGTGATCGACTTCACGCCGGACCAGGTGAAGCCGGGGCGCCCGACGCCGATGCCGTAGCGCATCGCCCGGCCGTTGCCCTCGACGAGATAGAGGAACTTGTTCGGAGTATCGACCACGATCGTGCCAGGACTTTCCTTGCCGCTATAGTCAACGAGTTGTTTCTCGAATTTCGGATCGAACTGACGCTGCCGCGGATCGACCGCGTCCTGCTGGAGCGTGCCCTGCTGATATCCGCCTTGTTGATATCCACCTTGCATCTGCGGCTCGCCCATCGGCGGCAGGCGGCGCTGATCGTAATAAGCCGGCTGCTGCTGATACACCGGCCGCTCGGGCGCGTAGGCCGGACCGCGGCCGGGACCGTCGCCGAACAGGAATTCGATGAAACCGCCGCCCATGTTCGAATTGGAGGCGACGCGCACCGGCGCGGGCGGCACCTGCGGCGCATAGAGCACCGCGGGCGGATCGTTCGGCACGGTGTTGTCGAAGGCGCCGGCCTCGTTAGCGCCGACAATGAAGGTGCAAGCGCTGCCGAGCAGCGCGACAGACATTTTCTTGAACATCGACGTACTCTGTACTGTTTCGTCTAGATCACATGCGTCGTGGAGAGCTGGTGGCTGGTCCGCGCCCTTCGACGTGGTCAATAAAAGGCAAAAGGCGTTTTGTTTGGTAAACGGAAAGCGTGTTTGGATTCACCACGTCGCGAGCGAAGCGGCAATTTGGCGATCAGCGTTTATTTTCGATGAACGCGGCGCGGCCATGGTTAATCGCTTCTTTGCACCGCGGCGCGCGACGCAGCACAACAGTTCCGGCTGTGAACTTCGTGTTAAATCGCTTCTGCCTACAAAGACGCGTGAGTGAGGTGGGGGGAGTATCCTGATGGCTGTTCACCGCAAACGTTTTCGCGTCGAGGACATCGCTGGTGGCGAGATGCCGATTTTGGACGTAACCGAAGAGGCAATCCCGATGCATAGCGAGATCATGGCCGAGCTACGCGCGATCCGCGCGCAGATGGCGAAGGGCATCACGGCGGCCCCGCTGTCCGGTAGCGCGGCCATGGCGGCGATCGACGCCTCCACCGCCCACGAGCTTTCCGAGGCGCGCACGATGCTCGAGACCTATCGGGCCCAGATCGAGCAGTGCGAGAAGCTGAAGGTCGAGCTCGACCTCATCCATGACGCCATCGACCGCACCAAGCGCGAAATCGCGACGCTGCACGGCAAGAGCTTTGACGGCGGCGAAATGGCCAAGGTCAATGGCGAGCTCGGCGCGGTGGTCGGCGGCACCGAGCAGGCGACGCAGCAGATCCTCGAAGCCGCGGAATCGATCGACCAGGCCGCCAGCGCCATGTCCAAGGTGGACTCGATCGACCAGCAGAAGCGGCTCGCCGACGACATCCAGGAACGTGTCATCTCGATCTTCGAAGCCTGCAACTTCCAGGACCTGACCGGCCAGCGCATCAGCAAGGTCATGACCACGATGAAGTTCATCGAGCAGCACATCAATGCGATGATGGACATCTGGGGCGGCGTCGACGCGATCAAGTCCCACGTGCCGCCGCAGGTGGACAATCGCAGCGAGGACGAAAAGCTTCTCAACGGCCCGAAGCTCAACGGCGACGTCGGCCACGCCTCGCAGGACGACATCGACGCGCTGTTCGACTGAGCGGACGCGGGATACGGACAAAGCAGAACGCCGGCCTGAGGCCGGCGTTTTCGTTTTGAGATTCTATTTCACCTCGTCATTCCGGGGCACGCGAAGCGTGAACCCGGAATCTCGAGATTCCGGGTTCGGTCCTGCGGACCGCCCCGGAATGACGGAGAAACTAAGCCCTCGGTGCGCAGCGGATGTAGACCATGTTGCCGTAGCGGGTGGCGGCGTCCTTGTCGATGAAGCGGGTGATCAGGACGCGGCCGTCGAAGGAGACGATTTCGCGGTCCTGCTCGCCGGGGGTCGGCCCCGCCGGTCCGATGTAGTTCTTGCCGCTCGGCGAGCCCTTCAGCCGCAGCTCCTGGGGCGTCGCCTGGTCAGCCAGATGCATGATCACGCCGCCGGAGGAACCGGCGGTGATCACGTAGGGATTCTTGCACTGGGCCCGGGCTGCCGCCTCGGTGCGGGCGCGGTCGGCCGGGTTCTGGAACGAGGCCAGCCCCCAGCGGCCCACGATCTCGTCGGCGCGAATGGTCGCAGGCATTTCCGGGGCGACGCCCGGCTCCGCTTCGGGCGGCGGCGCGGACGACGAGAAGGACGGCAGGCTCATGCCGCCGCCACAGGCACCCAGCAGCAGCGCCAGACAAGAGGCGGCCGCCAGATTGGCAACCGTGCGCGCGTGAGCTGAACTGATCATGGCATTCCCCCAAGCAAGACCATGGCCGCACCCCTCACGCAGCCAAGCGCAAAAAAGCTGCCGGAGCAATGACGTCCTTCGATACGTCGGCGCCCCGAACAAGTTTCCAATGCCACCATCCTATATCCGCCTCACCAATCGCTTAACCACCTTTGCTTGACAGGATCGCGGCCAAGCCATATTTCCGAGCCCACTATTAGCACTCGGAAAGCCCGATTGCTAAGCGCGCCGTTCGAACCCTGGGATAGGGGATGGACGGAAGCGCCGCCGCACCCACTTCCACTCCTTCCGAAGCGAGCCTCCAAAGGGAAACGTCATGGCTAAATCCAAATTTCGTCCGCTGCATGACCGTGTCGTGGTCAAACGTATCGACGCCGAGGAAAAGACCAAGGGCGGCATCATCATTCCGGACACTGCCAAGGAAAAGCCGTCCCAGGGTGAGGTCGTCGCCGTCGGCCCGGGCGGCCGCGACGAGACCGGCAAGCTGACCCCGATCGACCTCAAGGTCGGCGACCGCGTGCTGTTCGGCAAGTGGTCGGGCACCGAGGTCAAGATCGACAACGAAGAGCTCCTGATCATGAAGGAGTCGGACATCATGGGCGTTCTGGCCTAAGGCCATCCGCCTGAACAGCCGCTGAATGTCATGCCCGGATCCAGGCGATCCGGGCATCCATTATTCCGCCGGGTTCGATCTTGCGATCCCGGAAGCGATGCGACGAGCCAGCGGCAGACACATCACGAAACACGAGGGACTGCAGAAATGGCTGCCAAAGACGTCAAGTTTTCCGGAGACGCGCGCGATCGCATGCTGCGCGGCGTCGATATTCTCGCCAACGCCGTCAAGGTGACGCTCGGCCCGAAGGGCCGCAACGTCGTCATCGAGAAATCGTTCGGCGCGCCCCGCATCACCAAGGACGGCGTCACCGTCGCCAAGGAGATCGAGCTCGAGGACAAGTTCGAGAACATGGGCGCCCAGATGGTGCGTGAGGTCGCCTCCAAGACCAACGACCTCGCCGGCGACGGCACCACCACCGCGACCGTGCTGGCCCAGGCCATCGTGCGCGAGGGCGCCAAGGCGGTTGCCGCCGGCATGAACCCGATGGACCTCAAGCGCGGCATCGACAGCGCGGTGTTGGCCGTCGTCAAGGACATCGAGAAGCGCGCCAAGCCGGTCGCGGCCTCCTCCGAGGTCGCCCAGGTCGGCACCATCTCGGCGAACGGCGATGCTGCCATCGGCAAGATGATCGCCCAGGCGATGCAGAAGGTCGGCAACGAGGGCGTCATCACCGTCGAAGAGAACAAGTCGCTCGACACCGAAGTCGACATCGTCGAGGGCATGAAGTTCGACCGCGGCTATCTCAGCCCCTACTTCGTCACCAACCCCGAGAAGATGACCGCCGAGCTCGAGGACGCCTACATCCTCCTGCACGAGAAGAAGCTCTCGGGCCTGCAGGCCATGCTGCCGGTGCTGGAAGCGGTGGTGCAGTCGGGCAAGCCGCTCGTCATCATCGCGGAGGACGTCGAGGGCGAGGCGCTCGCCACCCTGGTCGTCAACCGTCTGCGCGGCGGCCTCAAGGTTGCCGCCGTCAAGGCGCCGGGCTTCGGCGACCGCCGCAAGGCCATGCTCGAGGATATCGCGAAACTGACCGGCGGCCAGCTCATCTCCGAAGACCTCGGCATGAAGCTCGAGAACGTCACGGTCAAGATGCTGGGCCGCGCCAAGAAAGTGGTGATCGACAAGGAGAACACCACCATCGTGAACGGCGCCGGCAAGAAGCCCGACATCGAGGCCCGCGTCGGCCAGATCAAGGCCCAGATCGAGGAGACCACCTCGGACTACGACCGCGAGAAGCTCCAGGAGCGCCTCGCCAAGCTCGCCGGCGGCGTCGCGGTGATCCGCGTCGGCGGCGCGACCGAGATCGAGGTCAAGGAGAAGAAGGACCGCGTCGAGGACGCCCTCAACGCCACCCGCGCCGCGGTGCAGGAAGGCATCGTCCCCGGCGGCGGCGTCGCGCTGCTCCGCGCCAGGAAGGCGGTGGGACGTCTCACCAACGCCAATGCCGACGTCCAGGCCGGCATCAACATCGTGCTGAAGGCGCTCGAAGCCCCGATCCGCCAGATCGCCGAGAATGCCGGCGTGGAAGGCTCGATCGTGGTCGGCAAGATCCTGGAGAACAAGTCCGAGACCTTCGGCTTCGACGCCCAGAACGAGGACTATGTCGACATGGTCGAGAAGGGCATCATCGATCCGGCCAAGGTGGTGCGCACCGCGCTGCAGGACGCCTCCTCCGTGGCCGGCCTGCTGGTGACCACCGAGGCCATGGTCGCCGAGACGCCGAAGAAGGAAGCCCCGCCCGCCATGCCCGCCGGCGGCGGCATGGGCGGCTTCTAAGTCCATCCTTGCACGACAATGTTGTGAAGGCCGCCTCCGGGCGGCCTTCTTTTTGGGAACGATGGATACCGCTTTCCGATTCAACCCACGGCCAAAACCCACTACGGTGGCGCCGATTCTGATTGCTTGAGGATGTCGTCGATGCGCGCGCTTCTGGTTTGTTCGACAGCCCTGTTGGCGGTTTTGCTGGCAGCTTCACCCGAGGTCGCCTCCGCCCAGATGAAGCTGTCGCCCAAGGCCACGGCGCCCGGCGGCGTGGAGACGCGCTATTTCACCTCGATCGACGGGTTGATGGACGGCAATGCCGACGTCATCCTGAAGGAGACGCGCCAGGGCAAGACGGTCACCGCGGCCGTGCTCGACGTCTGTTACCCGATCGCGAAGAATTCCGACCGCAAGGACCGCTTCGTCGTCAATCTCCAGGTCGCAGGCCAGACGCTGACCGGCACCACGCAGAGCATCAGTGAGAAGGCGCCCGTCAGCGTCAAGCTGCTGCGCAAGCAGAGCGGAGACTTCTTCGAGTTTCGTGGCCAGATCAGCATCGGCCAGGCGGTGACCGAGGTCACCTCGCCCGACAATTCCGATCTCAGCGAGAAGGAATTCCTGGACAACCAGACCTCCGACGACGGCATCACGGCGCAGCCGAAGGATTTTACCGACGTTTCGCCGGAGGCGATCGCGGTCAAGATCAAGCTGGATGCGGCGACCGACTTCCTGAAGAGCCTGAAGGGCCAGGACGTCGAGGTGACGCTGGCGAGCCTCAATGTCGGCTGCGATGCGCTGCGCGCAGGCGAGCAGACCATCAACATGTCGGTCGATCCCGAGCGCGCCGGCGCGCTGCTGGCGAAGTTCAAGGCGATGCAGGGCGTCACTGCCGCAGGGTGGACCGCCGGCATGACCGAGATGGACCGCACCATCCGCTTTGCCGCGGCCGACTGGCGCGAGGGCGACAAGGTCAACCGCAACAAGCTGGCAACCGCCGTCTCGAACGTCTTGAGCCGAACGCTCGCGGCAAAGCCGGTCTCGCAAAGCTTCAACTCCGCCACGGGCAAGCTCAAGCTGGTCTTCAAGCGCCCGAACCAGGATTTTCCGGCGCTCGAGCTGACCGACACGATCGAGGTCACCGGGCTCGTCTCGCCGGACAAGCCCGGCGCCACCGACAAGCTCATGCTCTGGATCGGCAGCCCCGCGACGACGACGGCCGACGAGAGCAGCGGCGCCAGGCTCAACCTCTCCGACGACGCCTCGGTCGACGAGGAAGGCGACCAGCCCGACGACAACGGCTCGATCGAGGCGCTCGCCAGGGAGCTCAAGGGCCAGCGCTGGGACGCCGACAAGTCGGCGTGGAAGTGACGTACGCCGTGCCCCGGACGTAGCGCGAAGCGCTGCGAGCCGGAGCCCAGAGGCCAGAGCCCAGAGACTGGATCGCGGAGAGTCTGGGTCCCGGCTCTGCGGCGCATCGCTTGCGCGAGGCGCCTTGTCCGGGACACGAGAGCCCTAATTCCCCGTCGTACGAAAGCGCAGCGGCTTGGGGCCGATCAGGGTCAGCACATCGCCCTGACGCTTCCAGGTCTCGACGCTGGCGAGCGCCGCAACGAGCTCGTCGTCGGCCTGGGCTCTTGCCGGCGGGCAGGAGCGGTCCTGGATCTGTCCGGGAACGAAGATCACGGTGTTGCCGGCGACCGAGAACTGGCCCTTGCCGCCCTTGCACCAGAGCTCCAGCACGACCTCGCCGTGGTCGCCGATCTCGATGTTCGGAATCCGCTTGGAGCCCGCTTGCGGCAATGCTTCCAGCGTCATCTCGGTGCCGAACGGAAAACCGTCCTCGGCACGCGCGAGCGTGGACACCGCGAGCATTGCAACCGCCGCACACACCAACCGCTTGAACAAAACCATGAGACCTCTCGTCCGACCTGATTTTCCGCACCTTCTATAAGACGGCGGCGCCATTGAGAAGGTTCGCGCAACCCGGATGCAAAAATCCCCGCGAGGGCGAACCTCGCGGGGATCCGTGTCGAAAGCCGGACGTGGCCCGCTACTTCAGGACCATCGCCGTGAACGGCCAGACATAGGCCTGCAACGTCACGAGCACGCCGACGAGGCAGGCAAGCACGATCGAATGCCAGAACACGAAGCGCAGGATGGTGCCCTCGTGGCCGTACCAATTGGTGGCGGTGGAGGCGACCACGATCGACTGCGCGTCGATCATCTTGCCCATCACGCCGCCGGACGAGTTGGCCGCGCTCATCAGGATCGGCGACAGGCCGAGTTGCTCGGAGGTGATCTTCTGCAGGTTTCCGAACAGCACGTTGGAGGCGGTGTCCGATCCCGTCAGCGCCACGCCCAGCCAGCCGAGCAGCGTGCCGAAGAAGGGATAGAGCACGCCGGTGGCCGCGAAGGCGAGGCCGAGCGTCGCGTCGACGCCGGACAGGCGCGTCAGCGTGCCGATTGCCAGCATCGCCGAGATCGTGATCAGCGAGATCGCACAGAGCCGGACGGTCCGGCCGTATTCGGTCAGGAGCCGGCCGGGACTGACCCCCATCAGGACGCCGGAGATGATCGCCGCGATCAGCATGCCCGTGCCAGTGAACGACAGATAGGTGAAGCCGAACACCGCGCTCTCTTTGGTCGGCCCCGGCGCGACCGGCGGCATCTTGTTGATCATCTGGTGCAGCTCGGGGACCGGATAGTTCCAGACGAAGATCGAATTCGCCCAGGCCTTGAAGGCGCCGTTGCCCCAGACCAGCATCACGATGCAGACGATGATCCACGGCAAGAGCGCGCTGAACAGCTCGCTCTGCGTCAGCGGCGTCCTGTCGAGCGGCTTTGCGGCCGCCATGGTAGCCGCCGATTCGTCGCGGCCGCGCAGCGCCGGCGACAGCCAGAGCTCCCTCGGCTGCCAGACCTTCAGGAACAGGATCAGCGCGCCCATCGAGATCAGCGACGCGCCGATGTCGACGATCCAGGGATTGATGTAGTTCGAGATCACGAATTGCGGGATTGCGAACGACACGCCGGTGACGAGGATCGCCGGCCAGACATCCTTCATGCCCTTCCAGCCCGCGAACGCCCACACCACCCAGAACGGCACGAGCAGCGAGAAGAACGGCAATTGCCGGCCGACCATCGCGCCCAGGATGTAGGGATCGAGCCCGGTGACGGAGGCGAGACCCTGGATCGGCGTGCCCAGCGCGCCATAGGCGACCGGGGCGGTATTGGCGATCAGCGACAGGCCGGAAGCTGCGAGCGGCGAGAAGCCGAGCCCGATCAGCACGGCGCCGGTGATGGCGACCGGCGTGCCGAAGCCCGAGGCGCCCTCGAAGAACGCCCCGAACGAGAACGCGATCAGCAGCAATTGTAGCCGGCGGTCCTCGGTGACGCCGCCGACCGCGCGCTTGAGCAATTCGAAGCGGCCGGTGCTCACCGTCACCTGGTAGAGGAAAATGACGTTGAGGACGATCCAGCCGATGGGGAAGAAGCCGGTGACGATGCCCAGCACCGAGGCGCGGATCGACATGTTCGCCGGCATGGTGAAGACGAAGATCGTGATCAGGTTGGTCACGATCACGGCGATGACGGCCGCGATATGGGCCTGGACGCGGCCGCTCGCGATCAGAACCAGCAGCGTGACGACCGGCACCGCCGCCGCAATCGTCGACAGCACCGGGCTGTGCAGCGGATCATAGATTTGATTCCACATGGTCTTCCTGTCCACGCATGTTTGCTACAGGCGGCCCGCGTGGAGAGCCGGCCTGCTTGACGCTGGAAGCGATAACCCCCGAGCTGGATGCGAATTCCTCGCGAATGCAGCGGTTCCCGTCCGCTCACAAGGTCGCGAAATCCCGGAGCGTCCCTACCCCGCGCCGCTGAACGCCATGCTAGGGTTGCAGGGTGCGACAGGACAACGCAAATTGCAGAACTTGCGACTTTAGTCTAAGCGCGCCGCTTTCCGCCATGGTTTCAAGTCCTTGGCTGCGGGCATTTGTGCACATTCCCCGAGGAGATTCCGCTCTGTGAAGAATATCAGCGCCACGCTCGCGATCGTCTGGCGAATCGCCGCCCCCTATTTCCGGTCGGAGGACAAATGGGCCGGCCGCGGCCTGCTCGCCGTCATCGTCGCGATGGAGCTGGTGCTGGTCGCGATCAACGTGCTGCTCAATCAATGGCAGAACCGGTTCTACAGCGCGCTGCAGGCCTACGATCTGCCCGAGTTCGTCAAGGAGGTCTGGATCTTCCTTGGCCTTGCCTTCACCTTCGTCGCGCTGGCCGTCTACAAGCTCTACCTGAACCAGTGGCTCCAGATCCGCTGGCGGCAATGGCTGACGCGACACTATCTCGGCGAATGGCTCGACGGCGCCACGCATTACCGCATGCAGCTCAAGGGCGATGCCGCCGACAATCCGGACCAGCGTATCACCGAGGACGTCAAGACCTTCGTCGAACAGACGCTGAGCATCGGCCTCGGCCTTTTGTCCTCGATCGTGACGCTGGCCTCGTTCATCGTCATCCTCTGGGGCCTGTCCTACAAGGCGCCTTTGTACATCTACGGCACCGACATCGTCGTCCCCGGTTTTCTGGTCTGGTGCGCAGTCGCCTACGCGATCGCGGGCACCGCGCTGACGCACTGGATCGGCGCCCCGCTCATCAACCTGAATTTCGAGCAGCAGCGCTTCGAGGCCGATTTTCGCTTCAACCTGATCCGCGTGCGGGAGAATTCCGAGCAGATCGCCCTGTTGAAAGGCGAGGGCGCGGAGCGAGGGCGGCTGCTGCAACGCTTCGGCTTCGTCATCGGCAATTGGTACGAGATCATGAGCCGGACCAAGCGGCTGACCGCGTTCACGGCCAGCTATGGCCAGGCCGCGACGCTGTTTCCCTATGTGGTGGTCGCGCCTGCCTATTTCGCCAAGCGCATCCAGCTCGGCGACATGATGCAGACCGGCTCGGCGTTCGGCAGCGTGCAGGATGCGCTGTCGTTCTTCGTCACGGCCTACCGCTCGCTCGCCGAGTGGCGCGCCGTGATCGCCCGCCTCGACGGCTTCGAGATGTCGGTCAGCGCCGCCGCCCGCGGCGCGACGCTCGAGCCGGCTATCGACGTCGTGCCATCGAGGGGCGAGGCCATCACGCTCGAGCAATTGCTCGTCAAACTGCCGAACGGCGCGCCCCTGGTCGCCGCCGATGCCTTCACGATCCAGCCGTCGGAGCGGGTGCTGGTGACCGGCGCGTCGGGCTCCGGCAAATCGACATTATTCCGGGCCATGGCCGGCATCTGGCCGTTCGGCACCGGCACGATCGCCATTCCCGAGAAGGCGAAGCTGATGATGCTGCCGCAGCGGCCGTATTTCCCGATCGGCCCGCTCGGCGACGCCGTCATCTACCCGGCCGGGCACGGCTCCATCCCGCCCGAGAAGATCCGCGACGCCCTGATTGCGGTCGGCATGCCGCGCCTGGCGGACCGGCTCGACGAGGACGCCCATTGGAATCGGACATTGTCGCTCGGCGAGCAGCAACGCCTTGGGCTTGCCCGCGCACTGCTGCACGTACCCGACTATCTCTTCCTCGACGAGGCGACCGCCTCGCTGGACGAGCCGTCCGAGGACCGGCTCTACCGGCTGCTGACGGAGAAGCTGCCACAGGCCACCATCGTCTCGATCGGCCATCGCTCGACGCTGGACGCCTTCCATACCCGCAAGGTGGCGTTGGTGGAGGACGGTGCGATTCACGTCCTCGGCAGCGGCGCGCTGACTGCGAAGGAGCCGAGTACGGCGCGTTAACGCCCGAGCGGCTTCTTACCGCCGTTTTCTGCATCGCCATGGCCGGGCTTGTCCCGGCCATCCATGCCCTCATTGCGCGACTGCCGAAGAACGTGGATGGCGCGGGTCAAGCCCGGCCATGGCGTTCTCGGAGAGACCCCAGCCCAAAAAAGCAAAGGGCGGCAGATCGCTCTGCCGCCCTTGCCGAATGACTTGGTGAAGTCGAAAGAAACTTACTTCAGATTGGTCATCGCCGTCAGGTCGAACGAGAGCTTGGCGACGCCGGCAGCGCTGCACCAGTTGGAGCCGAAGCCGCCCGGATTGATGGCGGTGAAGCTGCTGTCGAACTTCGCGGTGTGGTCGCTGGTGAGAGCGTTGCAGTCGCCCTTGCTCAGGTCGGTGTCGTAGTAGCGCAGATCGAGGGTGAACACCTTGTAGGTGAAGCCGACGCCGACGTTCCAGGTGTTGTAGCTCGGCTCCTTGATGCCGTTCGCGTACACCGGATCGCCCGCGATGCCGTAGAAGATGTCGGAAGTGCCGAACCACTGACGGCCGAACTCACCCGACACATACATGCCGACGCCGCTGGCACCGAAGGTCGTGCTCGGCGCGGTCCACTTGGCGGTGATCGAGGCGTAGTTGCCCCAGGCGCCGAGGTTCAGGAAGTTAGGCGAATAGTACTCGTTGAAGCCGACCGTCCACTGATCGTTGAGGGTGACGTTCAGCTTGGCAAAGCCTTCGTAAAAGCTCGCGCTCTTCTTGGCGAAGTTGCCGTTGATGGGAAGGCCAATCGCGCCCTGCGAGTAGTCGATGTCGCCGCCGCAATTGCCCTGCAGCAGGGTGCCCTGCGAGCCGAAACATTGTCCGCCCGGATAGAGGTAGCCCCAGACACCGAAGTCGAAGGCAAACATGCCGAAGGTCGGGCGGATACCGCCGTAGATATCGACTTCCGCCGCGGCGCGGTTCGGGAACGAGATGCTCGAGGCGGACGCACCGATATAGAGCTGGAGGTCCTTGTTGACGTTGTAGCGCGGCTCGAAATAGGCCGTCACCGACGGCTTATGATTGGACTGGGTGATGCCGCGGAAGACGTAATCGCTCATGATGCCGGCGCCGAAGGCGATATCCCACGGCTCGAAGGCCGGCGGCGGCGGGGCCTTCAGCGCTTTCACCCGCAAATCTGCCGCGAAAGCCGAGCCCGTCGTCACGATTGCCAGCGCCGTTGCCAACAAAGCCACTTTTTTCATTTCGATCCCCATCACCAGTTCTTAGACCCCAGTCGGATCCCGGAAGCCCCCCGGGGCGCTCGACCTGATTGCAAATTCCTTCACTGCGACAATCTGGATTGGCGGATAGGAACCGTGAAGCAAAAAGCGCGGGCATCTGCCGACTTTTTAGGCGTTTTGACCATTTCACGAAAGGTTGTCCGCCTGTGTGGCTTCCCGATCACATTTTTTGCATTCCAAAGTGCACAGGAGGCCCGTGTAAGTCCGGGGGTCTTCGGCTGGGTGACCCCCAGGCCAAGAATCACACAGGCACGGCCGAAGGCTGAAGCAGAATCAGCTTGCGGCGATGCAAAAAGGCCGCAGCGCCCGGCGCCGCGGCCTTCCTGATTGCAGATCGCTTCAAGAGCCAGGGAGCGGCCGGGCTTACCCCTGCCCCTCTGCCGGCGCGGGCTCCGCAGAAGACGAAGGCATCGCCCAACTTGTCTCGGCTGCCGGCTCGGGAGCCGGAGTGGCCGGCGGTGCTGACGGCTTCGGCGCGGGAGCTGCCTTCGCCTTCTTCGGTGCCGCCTTCTTCGCGGCTTTCTTCGCTGCAGCAGGCTTGGCGGCCTTCTTCACAGCCTTCTTGGCCGACGTCTTCGCAGCCTTCTTGGCGGCCTTCTTGGGGGCAGCCTTCTTCGATTTCTTGGCAGACTTCTTCGCGGACTTCTTGGTTGCCTTCTTGGCGGTCTTCTTCGCCGCTACAACCTTCTTGGCCTTTTTGGCCTTCTTGCTTTTCTTCTTCTTCGCTTTCGCCATCGTGGTCCTCCTGTTGCCGCCGAACAATGGTCGATCGGGCGTCTTCAGTCGTCACCTCGGGAGGAAAGTTTCAGGCTCTGAAAGCTCAAACTGACGCGTTCAGTGCCGGCCGCGACCCGCCCGTAGCCCAATCGAGAAGCTCAATCGTGTGTACGACCGGAACTGACGTGCCACTGGCAATCTGCACCATGCAGCCGATATTGCCCGCGGCAATCATGTCCGGCTTGATGCTCGCGATGTTGGCGACCTTGCGATCGCGCAACCGGCCCGCAAGCTCGGGTTGGAGAATGTTGTAAGTCCCCGCCGAACCGCAACACAAATGGCTCTCCGGCACATCTTTCACCACGAATCCATTCTTGGAAAGCAATTCTTTCGGCAGAGCTGTGATTTTCTGCCCGTGCTGCAACGAACATGCGGAGTGATAGGCGACGACGATGTTGTCCTGGCGCGCGGTCGGTTCGAGTCCGAGGCCGGCAATATATTCGGTGATGTCCTTGGCGAGCGCAGACACCTTCGCCGCATCGGCCGCAAACGCTTTGTCTTCCCGCAGGAGATAGCCGTAGTCCTTGATCACGGTGCCGCAGCCGGAGGCCGTCACCAGGATGGCGTCGAGCCCCTCGCCTGCGGCTTCCTTCTGCCAGGCCGTGATATTGGCGCGGGCGCGGGCCAAGGCGTCGTGGTCGTCGCCGAGATGATGGGTCAGCGCCCCGCAGCACTGCTCGTCCTTGACCAGGACGACCTCGATGCCGTGACGGGTGAGCAGGCTGATGGCGGCCTGGTTGATGCGCGGCGCCAGCACCTGCTGGGCGCAGCCCTGGAGCAGCGCGACCCGGCCGCGCTTCTTGCCGAGCGCGGCGAACACGCTGCCCGGGAGCGGCCCCGGTGACGGCAGCCGGTGCGGGGCCAGCGCCAGCATCGCCTTGAGGCGTTGGACCAGGCCGGGCGTGGCCGAGGGGCGCGGCGTCGGCAGGAACACGGCAAGCGGACGGGCCAGCCGCGCCAGCACCATGCTGATGCGAAATCGCTGGGGGTCCGGCAGGACGAAGCCCAGCACCCGGCGCAGCAGCCGTTCGGCCAGAGGCCGCTGATAGCGCTGCTCGATCCTGACCCGGGCCTGGTCGACGAGGTGCATGTAGTTGACCCCCGAGGGGCAGGTCGTCATGCAGGCCAGGCACGACAGGCAGCGATCGACATGCTTGACCACTTCCGCCGTCGGCGCCTGGTCCTTCTCCAGCATCTCCTTGATCAGATAGATGCGGCCGCGGGGACTATCGAGCTCGTCACCCAGCAGCACATAGGTCGGACAAGTCGCGGTGCAGAAGCCGCAATGGACGCAGGCGCGCAGGATCTTGTCGGCCTCCGCGATGTCAGGGTCGGCGAGCTGCGCCAGTGAGAATTCGGTCTTCATTCAGCAGCGCTCCGCGTGAGCCGTCCCCGGTTCAGGATGGTCTTCGGATCGAAACTGGCGCGGACCCGCTCGCTCAGGGCGGCGATGCCGGGCGCCTGCGGATGGAACACATCGACATTGCACCTGACGTCGTCGGGCGCCC
This sequence comes from Bradyrhizobium sp. LVM 105, assembly GCF_003957705.1. Taxonomy (NCBI): domain Bacteria; kingdom Pseudomonadati; phylum Pseudomonadota; class Alphaproteobacteria; order Hyphomicrobiales; family Nitrobacteraceae; genus Bradyrhizobium; species Bradyrhizobium sp. LVM 105. Next base: position 33,242 of record NZ_QZMV01000031.1, read on the forward strand.
GGATCAGCGTCGCGTGCCCGCCGAGCGCGTTTGCACGCGCGCGCACGGCCGGGCCATGCGCGTCGCCCTGCGGCGGCAGCGCCGCCCAGATCAGGCCGCCGCCCCAATCGTAGATCACGTCGCCCCCGGTCTCGCGCGCCAATTGCGTGCCGAGCACTGCACCCGAGGCAGGGGGGCAGACGATCCGCCACACCGGCCAGGCGCCGAGCGCGCCGCCGGCCGCGAACGGCAGCACGTCGCGGATCGTGGTCCACAGCGCCGCGGAAGCCGCATCCTCGATCAGCGTCGCGGTTCCAAACGGCGCCAGCAACTCGCGCAGCGATCCGGCGCGGTGGGCGGCGGAGGCCGTGATGCCCTCCAGCCGCAGCACGGTCAGCGCCTCGCCCTCCCCTGCGAGATCGCCAAGCCCGTCGGTCTTGGCGCGGAACGCCGATTTTGGCAGATGCGCGGCGGCGGAGACGTCGAAGGGCGAGCCGAGCGCCGCGGTCATGGCCTTGTTGGCGACGGCATCGTCGAGCCCGCGGAGCAGCAGCGTCCGCTCCGCTTCCGGCTTCGGCATCACCTTGAGCGTGACCTCGGTCATCACCGACAGCGTGCCCCAGGATCCCGCCAGCAGCTTGCAGAGGTCGTAGCCGGTGACGTTCTTCACCACCCTGCCGCCGGTCTTGAAGCTGTCGCCGAAGCCCGAGACGGCGTGCGCCCCCAGCAGGTGATCACGCGCCCCGCCAGCCCTGATCCGGCGCGGACCGGCGAGCCCGGCCGCGATCATGCCGCCGATGGTGCCCGATGGCGCGGTGCCGAGCAGCGGCGCGGTGTCGACAGGCTCGAAGGCGAATTGCTGGTTCTTGGCGTCGATCAGCGACAGCACGTCGGCGAGCGGCGCACCGGCCTGAACGGTGATGATGAGCTCGTTCGGCTCGTAGGAGGTGACGGCATTCAGCGCGGAGACGTCGAGCACGGCATTGGTTGCCATCGCATGGCCGATGCTGCGCTTGGAGCCATGACCGACGATCTCGAGCGGCTGCTCATTGGCAATCGCCGCGCGCACGACTGCTTCGACGTCTTTGGCGTCTCTGACCTTGAGCGTATCCACGACTGAGCGGGTATCCAAGTTTAGAGCGAAAGGCAAATTTCGCGCATGGCAGCGATCGAGACTAGAACCGCGGAATGTCCGGAAACGCCAGCTTGCCGGCATGGACATGCATGCGGCCGAGCTCAGCGCAGCGGTGCAGGGTCGGAAACACCTTTCCGGGGTTGAGCAGGCCCTGCGCATCGAAGGCGCATTTCAGCCGCTGCTGCTGGTTGAGGTCGATCTCGGAAAACATCTCGGGCATCAGGTCGCGCTTCTCGATGCCGACGCCGTGCTCGCCGGTGAGCACGCCGCCGAACTCGACGCAGGCGCGCAGGATGTCGGCGCCGAAGGCTTCGGCGCGCTCGATCTCGCCGGGCTTGTTGGCATCGTAGAGGATCAAGGGGTGCAGATTGCCGTCACCGGCGTGGAACACGTTGGCGCAGCCGAGCTGGTACTTTTCCGAGAGCTCGCGGATCCGCGCCAGCGCCTTCGGCAGCGCGCCGCGCGGAATGGTGCCGTCCATGCAGAGATAGTCGGGCGAGATGCGGCCGACCGCCGGGAACGCGGCCTTGCGGCCGGCCCAGAACAGGTTGCGCTCGGCCTCCGAGGTCGAGATCTGGCACGTGGTCGAGCCGCAGGCATTGGCGATCGTCTCGACCCGCGTGATCAGCTCGTCGACCTCGATCTTGGGACCGTCGAGCTCGATGATGAGGAGCGCCTCGACGTCGAGCGGATAGCCGGCATGGACGAAAGCCTCGGCGGCGTGGATCGCCGGCTTGTCCATCATCTCCATGCCGCCGGGGATGATGCCGGCGCCGATGATGCGCGCCACGCATTCGCCGGCGGCCTCGACCTCGGCAAAGCCGACCATCAGCGCGCGCGCCGTCTCCGGCTTTTGCAGGATGCGCACCGTGATCTCGGTGATGACGCCGAGCAGCCCTTCGGAACCGGTGATGACGCCCATCAGATCGTAGCCCGCGTTCTCCGCAGACTTGCCGCCGATGCGCAGGATCTCGCCGCTCATCAGCACGATCTCGCAGCCGAGCACGTTGTTGGTGGTCATGCCGTATTTCAGGCAGTGCACCCCGCCGGAATTCTCCGCGACATTGCCGCCGATCGAGCAGGCGATCTGCGACGACGGATCGGGCGCGTAATAGAAACCGGCATGCGCGACGGCCTGGCTGATCGCGAGATTGGTGACGCCGGGCTCGGTGACGACGACGCGATTGTCGAAATCGATCTCGCGGATGCGCTTGAACTTGCCGAGGCCGAGCAGCACGCCGTCTTCGAGCGGCAGCGCGCCGCCGGACAGCGAGGTGCCCGAGCCGCGCGGCACCACCTTGATGCCTTGCCCTGCACAATATTTCAGGATGAGCGAGACCTGCTCGGTCGTATCGGGCAGCACGACGACCATCGGCGGCTGCCGATAGGCCGTGAGCCCGTCGGACTCATAGGCCCGCATTTCGGCAGGCGTATCGATCACGCCCTCGCCGGGCACGATGGCGCGCAAGGCAGCAACGATCTCAGCGCGGCGCGCGAGCACGGCCTGGTCGCTTGCGGGCATCATGATGGCCATTTTCAGAAGCTTTCATCCGCCGGATGGAAAAGTCGCAGCAAATCAATCATGTCTTGCCCGCTTTGGGTAGGTCCTCCGAAGGTCGCATTGCTTTGTTGCAGCGCAAGTTCTCTCTGGGACAAGTCTGATAGCAGGAAACCTGTCAAGGTTTCGCGGCTTGTCCACTTGCATCGGACCTGCCAAAACACGGCCCTCCATCTGACCCGGGAAGAGACGAAGAGCACACTTATGACAAAACTGACTTTTGGCGCCCTGACGATCCTCACCGTGATTGCCACCGCACCCGCCGCGATGGCGCAGGATGTCGCGGCCGGCAAGACATCGTTCAACAAATGCCTGGCCTGCCACGCGATCGGCGAAGGCGCCAAGAACAAGGTCGGCCCCGAGCTCAACGGCCTCAACGGCCGCAAGTCGGGCGCGGTCGAGGGCTATAGCTATTCGGACGCGAACAAGAATTCCGGCATCACCTGGGACGAGGCCGTGTTCAAGGAATACATCAAGGACCCCAAGGCCAAGATTCCCGGCACCAAGATGGCGTTCGCCGGCATCAAGAACGAGACCGAGATCAACAATCTCTGGGCCTTCATTGCCCAATACGACAAGGACGGGAAGGTTAAGCAGTAAGCCTGCACAAGGCAGTCGCGGCAGCTTCGGTTCTGATCGCATCAGGACCGAAGCTGTCGCTTTCTATTTTGGCGCGCTCTCTCCACGGCGTCATTGCGAGGAGCCCTTGCGACGAAGGATGAGGCGAGAGCTGGTTCTCCAAGCAACACTGTCATTCCCCGCGAAGGCGGGGAATCCAGTACGCCGCGGCTTCTCGGATTGATCGCTGGCGTCTCTGGAATACTGGATCGCCCGGTTGAACCGGGCGACGACACCGCGTGTGTGGCGACGGGCATACGTTCTCGCTCTCGCGGCTGAATTCGCCCGAGCTTTGCTTACGTCTTCGCCCCTCTTGAGCCAAGAGGGCGCAGGGAAGGCCGGGTGCCGGCTCGCACCCGCGGTCCGCTGCGCGAAATGCACACGCAGGAAGAACCGCACAGCAGC
>NZ_QZMV01000032.1:0-36325 GCF_003957705.1 Bradyrhizobium sp. LVM 105
AATCCTGCGAACAGAACCATGTCTGTTCGCCAAAAATCGATTCTCTCTCAACGGCTTGCGTGTTCTTCACAACCGACTCGTTACATGATCCGCAACCGACTGTTCGCGATTGCATGGCCCGCAATGACGCTAAGTATGTCATTGTGAGCAAGTCCCTTTGTCATCGAACCAGGTGAGCCCGCCCTTCGACAGCAGTCCCGCAAGCGCGCGGGATGCTTGGGTCCAAGTTGCCCCCGTGGGCGGACCCATTTCCTTCAGATTGTGATGAGAATGCCTATCGGGATCGTTCTCGTATAGCTATTTGGCAGTAGCAGTTCCGACCGATGTCGTCGTTCAGAACCGCTTTATCTCTATTCCATATTTCCTCAGCGCGTAGCCAATTTGACGCGGCGTTAGTCCGAGCAAGCGCGCTGCTTTTGCCTGCACCCAGCCAGATCTTTCCATGGCGGCAATGACCCGTTCGCGATCGGCCATCTTTGCGCCACTAACGAGAACTGTGCCGGGAGGCCCCAGTGAGGCCAGTTTGCCGCCGACAGACTGGACCGGCTGGGTCGCTTCAGCTAGCGGAATGGTGGACTTTGCAGGCACCGATGGCGTGGGAACGGGCTGGTCCGGTCTCTCGTCGGAGGTGCCTTTCCACAGCATCGCAGAAAGACACTGGCCCTGGCAGCATGCAAAGTCACTTCTCACAATCGATGATCCTGCGCACAGCGTCGCTGTCCGCTCGATGCAATTTTCGAGTTCGCGGACATTTCCCGGAAAGCCGCAGTTCATCAGTACATCGATCGCGCTCGCCTCCAAGGTCAGAGTACGACCGTTCTCGTTATTGAAATTTCTGAGGAACTCCCTGGCAAGCAGGGGAATATCACTGCGTCTTTCGCGCAAGGGCGGCAACAGCAAGGGAACTACACTGATGCGATAGTAAAGGTCCGCGCGGAACTCGCTGCTTGCGACAGCCTCTTCAAGGTTCTTGTTGGTCGCAGCTATCACTCGAACATCGACCTTAACAGTCTGGTTGCTGCCGACGCGCTCGAACTCCTGCTCTTGGAGAACGCGCAGCAACTTCGCCTGGAACGGAGCTGAGATCTCGCCAATCTCGTCAAGAAACAGCGTTCCTTTGTCGGCAAGTTCGAAGCGCCCCTTGCGCGAGCTGAACGCACCGGTAAAGGCGCCTTTCTCATGTCCGAATAATTCGGATTCCAGGACGGTCTCAGGAAGCGCCGCGCAATTCAGCTTAACGAACGGGCGCCTGGCGCGGGATGATGATTCGTGAATGGCCTTGGCTACTAGTTCCTTTCCGGTACCGGATTCGCCACGCAGCAGAACCGTGCTGTTAGATCTGGCTACAACCGCAATCTTCTCGAGCAGCCCGCGCAGGGCTGGACTGTCCCCAATGATCCCATGGGCGTGTAGCTTCTTGCGCTCCCGAGCGGGTTGCCTGAGCTCTAGTACTTGCTTTTGTAGCCGATCTTTCTCCGCCATCAGTCGTTCGCGATCGCAGGCGAACAAGCGATGTAACTTCACTGTTTGTCCCACCAGGTTAGCGATCATGGCGAGCAGTCGCGCATCGTACTCGAGGCCGAGACTCGACCTATCGTCGCGGATGCGGTCAACCGTCAGCGTGCCCACGACCTTCGGATCAATGCGAATCGGAACCCCGATGAACGACACTGGCATATCATCCGAGGCGCCGAGCACTTCCCGGTCGGCAGCACTGAATAACGGCTCGGCGGCTACGTTCTCGACGACAAGAGGCCTGTCGGTCGCGATGATCTGGTCGATTGCCGTCCGCGGCAATCGCATCCGATAACGTTCGTCGCTGCCTTCGCTCCAGCCGGCGCCCACTGTAATGTCCGGCATGCCGTCGTCATCGAGCAGTGAGACGATGCCGTGTCGCATATGCACAAACGACTGCAGAAGACCAACAACGTTGGCCAACGTGACTTCGAGCCGCGAGGGAGCGGCGAGTATTTTCGATATTTCGACGATGCCGGTTAGCGCGCTCTCACGCAACGGCTCGCTCGAGAGCTTACGCTCCGGCTCCGGTTGCGGTGCAGGTCGTTCGCATGAGGAAGGTATATCCAGCATGAGGCGGTCTCCGTTCTCTCGATCATCCTCCCTGGTACCTTGTCCGGGTTGGCGAGCTTCGTTTTGCATGTCACTCTCGATCTAACGCCAAGTGTTCACGAGATGACATAGAACCGTAACACCCTTTCATGGCACGACGGTAAACTTACGATGTGCTTTCATGTCATTTTTGCGGATTTCGTGCGCGTCGTCAGCGGAGAACATAAGCACCGCTGCTGCAGCTCAAGTCAGCTGCGTCGCCAAGGCCGGCCGATTCACAGATGTTGCCCACCATTGATCGGCACCTCGGCTCCCGTGACATAGCTGGCCGCATCTGAGCACAGGAAAAAGATGACCTTGGCCACTTCATCCGGGGTTCCCACTCTGCGCAGCGGGATACTTGGCACGAGACGCGATTCTGTATCGGGCGATAACATGTCCGTCCTGATTTCGCCGGGCGCGATCGCATTCACGCGAATGCCATGCGGCGCATAATCGTGGGCCATTTCGCGTGTGAGGCTCGCAAGTGCAGCTTTCGACGTCGCATAGGCACTGCCGGCAAACGGGTGCACCCGCGAGCCCGCAATCGAAGTCACATTCACGATCGATCCTGACGCGGCTCTTAGCTCGTCAAACAACCCCTGCGCCAACAAGATCGGGGCCACAAGATTGAGATGGAACACCTTCATCCAAGTCTCGATTGACGTCGTCAACGACGTCATCCGATCGCCAGCGGGCATTTTCGGCGAAACACCGGCATTGTTCACTAGCGCGTGCAAAGGTGCACCGGCCAAGCGTTTCTTGACCTCAGTGATCGCGCGCGGCAGCATTCGATGATTGCTGAGGTCGATCTGGACATGATCTTCGTTCCCTGCCTCCCACGGGCATCGCCCGCCGTCGAACGGTTGACGCGCGCAAGAAATGATGCGCCAGCCCGCCTCCGAGAACAGCTTGGCAGTGGCATGACCAATTCCGCGCGATGCTCCGGTGAGCAACATCGCCTTCTGTTCTCCGGCATGAACACGGGCTTTATCGACCTGAAAGGGGCAAGCCAAATGTGTGTCGGGCAGCGGGCCTCTGATTAGATCGTCATTTGGCAGATCCAGACCCACGCCCGCCTCCTCCCCTGTTGCGCGCCGCACGCGTAGCAGGATTTGCGCCACTGCGATGCATGTAAATCCGCTTCCGTTTTGCGTCCTAATGTCTCGCACGCGGAATGCTTGGCGGGTTCAAGACACGCTGGGTGTGCTTTGTGACAGCGATGGTGCATCAGCTACGCAATGTCGCGAGCACACTCGCCTTCGTAAAGATAAGGCGACGAGCCGCGCTCTCCTTCCTGATCGCACAACTGGAAGAGCCAAGAAATGGCCAGCGCCTCTCGTCGGGCAACGATCGATTAGGATAGCGGCCGCCGACAGTAGCCGCTTCAACTCGAAAGCTGACGTTACCAACCTGTACGTTAGATTTGTCCGCAACTGCGGCCGACTTCATCGCGCTCTGCTCTGCTGTGTCCAGCACTGGCACATCGCGGGGCGGATTGATCCCGGACCACAACCTGGCGCACTGACTGCTTCTTCAAAATAGTGAATCTCCGAGAGCGCCCGTTCACACCAGCGAGTACCGACCGTAAGACGGAACTCGCCGGCTGAGCGGAGACGCTTTCGATATGTCCATCCGCGACCGACCACCGATTAGCTTCGACTTGCGGCCTCCCCGAGCCGAAGACGAAGCCGTGTTACACCTGTTTACCGGGGCAGCACGTTAAGGTCATTGTTGTCGACGTCGAGCTTCAGCGGAAGACATTCGGACCCCGCGTCGCGCTGTTCTTCGGTGGAAGTCCGCGGCAGAGCTTCACATTGGACAGACAATTGCCGCCCCGAAAAGATCTGCCAATATTGCTGGATGCAACACGCGGCAATCAGATCGATCAGGCGGGCTACGACTTTCATGAAGCCACGAGCTCTCGCGAGGTTTGTTCAATCAGGATCAATCGGCTCGGATCCTTCAAATCGAATTCTATAACGCGTGGGGCAAAGAGACGCGCATAGCGCGTAAAGGCGCTCGTCGGGGGAAAACGGATCACGGTATCGCAGCGCGCAAGGAGGTACATATCGATGAGGGCGGAAAAGCCGCCCTCGGCTCCGAGCGCGGCGTTGTGCAATGGGCCGGCCTGAGGTGCCTGGAACTGTTTGGGAATCGTGAAAACATCAGGAAATATAGTCGAAACCTTCTCAAGGACGATCGCGCTGTCCGTGCACAGGAAAGCCTTCACGGGTTTTGCGTGGGGTAACCCCCTAGCCTTATCAATGGCATTACAGACCTGTCGCAAGGCGCGCTCCGGGTCAGCCCAGTAGGGAGCATGCCCCATAATGTCCTCGCCGTTGCCATGCCGGACATGGATTCCAATTACGCTGTACGATTCAAAGTGCTCGCGGTAGATAGCATCAATCCGAGACTGAATTTCAGGTCGTGGCTTGATGCTCCGAAAGATTTCTCGTTCGGCCTCCTGATCGCAGCGCCACATCAGGCACGCATCACACACGACCGTGTTAGCGTCGCTATCTTTGTGACTTTGGAACAGTTGATCGAGTTCGTCGCGCTCCCGGAAAATCTGCTCGTCCGGGCGATAGACGCAATCGATGGATGGCTTGTTCCACCATGTCGGGAAGAATGGTCCCGGAAATGAGCACTGATTGATCTTGTCGTCGCAAATCACCCGCACGCCAGCAATGTCTTGAACCGGTTCGAAGAAGACTGGAAAGGCGTTGGTGGATGGCTCATCGAGATAGCAAGATCCCCTCCAATCGATGGCTAGCGTCCGTCCTGTCTGCTTTGCAAAACGCCAAGCTGCCGCCAGTGACCACAGGCAGTCGCCGAACCCCGTGCGTCGCCGAGAAACTACGAACCTATCATTCTTCGAACCGCTCTGCATTGCCTCTTCCCGGGCTCCTGTTTGGACAAGAGACGTCATTGCAGACATCTCACGATCATCTTGTCCGACGTCACGGTCTGAAATCGCGGTGCCGGCGAACTGCGTCGGTAGAACTTCATAGCAGCGCTATCCGTGATGGGCCGCGTTCTTGCAACACTTTCCGTCTTTTCTTGAGTGGTGTTGCGTCGACGTGCCCGATTTCAGTCGGATGCCCGATGACCCCCGTGCCTCGGATGGCCTGGCCTCCTCACATGCAGGCATAGGCATGGCCATGCTCATGAGTTCCGGCTATGTTTCGCTTTGCACTTTATTGCAGCCGCAAGCCGCGCGGCGGATGTAGCCGAATGCCCCGCGGCTCCCACACGAGCCGCAGTTCCTTCACGAAATCTTCACGCTTGGCCTGGTCCTGCCTGCTTGCGTCGAGAAGCCAGCCGAGCGACGCCTCGCCCTCGATCCGCATCAAGATCTCGAAAAGCTCATGTGAGATACGCATACTATCGTGGGCGGAATGTCCCGTGCGGATCTCGCAGACCGTTTCCTGACGATCTGGCGCTGTGTGGGAGCGAACACGATGAAGGGATGCATACGGCGGCAATGAAACGCCCAGTGCACTCAAATCCTGCAGTGATGCTGCGCGCTTTCTGACGAGGAACGGCCCAACAACAAGTCCGTCCAGGTCAGTCGTCAAGGACGTGGTGATCGCATCTGACACGGACTCCACGATCGGCTCGGCATTGTTGTTAAATGAGGTATTCAGAAGAACTGGGATGCCCGTTCGCCTCTTGAACGCATTAATTACATCCCAGTAGGTGGGGTTTGCCTTGCGCGATACTGTCTGCAGCCGAGCGGTCCCATCAACGTGTGTGATCGCACCGAGCACGTTACGCTTGGCTTCACGCACACGAACCACGAAGTTCATGAAGGGGAGCTGCCGCGTGCCGTCCGGGAGCTCAAAGAACTCGCTCGCATCCTCCTCCAGTACAGATGGCGCAAAGGGGCGATAGCCCTCGCGCTTCTTGACCATCGCATTGATGCGGTCCTTGTTTCCCGCAGGCCGCGGGTCCGCAAGAATGCTGCGGTTACCAAGCGCACGTGGGCCGAACTCAGAGCGGCCCTGAACCCAGCCGATTACATCGCCATTCGCCATCCAGTCTGCCGCACTGGATGCTATGTCATCACTTCGTTGAATGTCGAGGTGGCCTGACCATGCGTTGAGCTCATGCTCAACGGCTTGCTCGTTGCCGAGATCGGGCCCCCAATAAACGTCCGGCAGTGGCTCCCGCGGCGCCGGCCTGCCCAGCTCGTTTGACAGCATCAACGCAGCGCCGAGCGCGCAACCGGCGTCGTGCGCCGCGGGTTGAACAAAGATGTCGTCAAATAGCCCGGAATAAAGCAGCTTACCATTCAGCGTGCAATTATGGGCTACTCCCCCAGCCAAGGACAAGCGTGTAATGCCCGTCGCTTCACGATGGTGCCGTAGGATGTGAAACACGATCCGCTCCAGCGCCTCCTGCAGCGAAGCTGCTGACATCTCGATGCTGCTGGGTGAATGGCATTCCTTTTCGCCGAACCTCGATGTTGCGGACCAGGGCCGGACCGATCCGATCCGATCCAGGTGAACGCGATAGCCGCCGTTTTCCAACAACTCGTAGAACTGCGCGAAGAGCTCGCGATAGTTAGCGGGATCACCATACGGGGCAAGCCCCATCACTTTGTACTCGTCGAACAACCCGTAGCCGAGATATCGGATCGTCTCGAGATAGAACAGCCCCAGGGAATTATGTTCCGGGAAGCTTGCAAGTTGCGCAATTTCGGTGCCAGACCCCACCGCCAATAAGCCGGAGAGAAAATCACCACCGCCGTCGATCGCAAAAACGAGACTTTGTTCGAAGCCGGACATGGCAAACGCGCTCACGGCATGCGCTTCGTGGTGATTTACGAAGGAAAGTCGCGACGGATCGATCTCAGCGCCGAACTCCCGTGCCAGCAGCTGGCGCAGCAACAGTTTGGCGTCCAACGGGACGGGCTGAGAAACAGAAAGGCGCTCGAGCATGGTATCGCAGTAGGCTTCAGTCGCGTAGAACGCGATACGGTCGATCTCGCCGAGCTCAACTCCTGCGGTAGAAAGGCAGTATTGGATCGAATTGCTCGGAAACTTGTTGGAGTGCTTGACGCGGTTGAGGCGCTCCTCTTCGACAGCAGCAATCACGCGGCCATCCTGCACAAGAACCGCGGCGCCATCGTGAAGAAATGTATTCGGCAGCTCCGGCGAGCTTTCATAGATTCTGTCAAGACCGCCACTCACTCCCAGGCACAACATCCCGTTCTCCATTTGATCATGACGGGAACGCCAACTGCGTCCCACCTATCTAATCTTTACAGTCACGCTCCGTCGGGTGCGCGGGCCAGATAGCACACACAACTCTGCAAAGTCCGTCTCGGCGCCTAGCGACAGGCGCTCAGAAGTACCGGTGCTGGCGTCCGCACCGATCGACCGAACAGACGGCCGTAGACCTTGCCCGATCGGGGCCTCTTAAGGCCATTGAAGCGGCTGCTGTGACAGGCCAGGTCACCCCGAGCTGCCGCAGAACGCATCGTGACATTGCATCGATGTGACTTTCTCCATTTTCGCTGAACTCACGTCAACGCAGCAGGCGGCGCCGAAATAGTGCTGTCGAGACGAAAAAGGGCAGGACCGCGTAAACGCAGAGCGCACCTACGTGCAGGGCAGCGCTGTCGGCGCCGCGCTCAAGCATCGCTGGGCGAATAAGGTCGACCGAATGTGCGAGAGGCAACAAGCCGGCGAAATGCTGAAATGAGCCGGGCAGTTGGCTCGTCGGAAAGACCGCGCCACACAAAAACACCATAGGAGTGAGGACAAGTGTCTGGTAAAACACGAAGTAATCGTAACTTGGCGCAAGAGATATGACGACCATAGCAAGGCTGGCGAAGACAAGGCCAGTAAGGGCGATTGCTGGCATCGCATACAGAATGGATGGCCATGAGGCATAACCCAGCGTGGCAGCGACGATCCAAATCGCTGTTCCGGCCAGAACGGACTTGCTGGCCGCCCACACCAGTTCACCCAGAACGATGTCGCCAAGCGTGAGCTGAGTGAAGAGGATTGCTTCCCAGGTGCGCTTGGCGTCCATGCGTGCAAAGGCTGCATACATGGTTTCAAAGGTCGCGGACGTCATGGCGCTGGTCGCGACCATGCCTGCCGCCAGGAAGGCGATGTAAGACGTCCCCTCAACGCGCCCCACGATCAGTCCAAGGCCAAAGCCGAGGCCAAACAGATTGGTTATAGGATCTGCGAGGTTGCCGAGAATCGATGCAAGTGCGACTTTCTTCCATGCTAGGAAGTTCCGACGCCATACCGCAATCCAATTGTACGCGTTAGCGGGCATCACCGCCGCAAAACTTTCACCCATCGCTCACTTCTCCATCTCGCGCCCGGTCAGCCGCAAAAACACGTCCTCGAGATTAGGGGGGCGCTGCAGAATACGAAGGCCCGCCCGCCCGCGCAGTTTCACGCGTACCTGGTCCGGATATGGTGTATAGCAAAAGAGCGTCTCTCCACTCACTTCGATGTGCCGTGCATGCGGCCTGATCAACTCGCAGAGCTGATGTGGATCATCGCCATAGATTTCGACCACGTTGCAGCCAATATGCTCATCGATCAGGCCGTCCGGCTTGCCTTCGGCGATTTTGCGTCCACCCTCGAGGACACACAGCCGATCGCACAGGCGTTCGGCCTCTTCCATGAAGTGAGTGGTCAAGAGAATCGTCTTGCCCCGCGCAAGCAGAACTCGCAGACGTTCCCAAATCAGGTGGCGGGCGTGCGGATCCAAACCAGTCGTCGGCTCGTCCATCACGAGCAGATGCGGGTCATTGACTAGCGCACGCGCCAGCGTCAGCCGCCGTTTCATGCCACCGGACAGCTCGGCGACGCGCGTGTCCGCCTTGCTTTCGAGGCGCGCAAACTCGAGCAGCGATGGCGCGACCGCCTCGATCTTGCGAGCGCTCATGCCGAAATAGCGACCAAACACGAGCAGGTTCTCTCGAACGGTGAACTCGCGTTCAAGGTTATCGAACTGCGGCACCACGCCGATGCGCACACGCGCCACACGAGCGCGGGAAGGCACAGGCTCATTGAGGACCGTAATCTTGCCTGCGTCCGGCGAAATCATGCCGAGGAGCATACGCGCAATCGTGCTCTTGCCAGCTCCATTTGGCCCAAGCAGGCCGAAGCATTCTCCGCGCGCAACCGAAAACGATAGTTCATTGACGATGACCTTGTCGCCAAATGACTTTTTCACGCCGGCAAGGTCGATTGCTACGGTGGACATGGTCACTCTTAGGCTGACAGAAGTCGCTCGGCCGACAATGGCTTCCTTACCACCTTGTTGGTCCAGAGCTGGCCGTCGCACCACACATGCTCGACACGCCCCCATTGGCAGGCCGCGGCAGCATCCGGGAAGAATCCACGTCCATAGAGATTGGCGCTCGTGTTGCAGAGCAGCGGTATGCCCGTGAGTTGCTCAAATTCGACGAGAAGCGCGGCGATTTTGTGCGGAGAGTTGCGAGGGATTGTCTGCAGCCGGGCGGAGCCGTCAAGATGGACCACAGCGGGGACCTTGTCACGCCATTCCGCCCGGGTCTGGTGATCGAACAGCATGTAAGGATCTGGCGTACCTGGGCTGAAAATTTCTGGCGCCCGATCCTCCAGACAGATCGGCGCCACTGGCCGGAAGTGCTCGCGACGCTTGATGTCGTTGAGATGATCCTTCATCGCCGGGGAGGTCGGCGCTGCAAGAATGCTTCTGCCGCCCAACGCCCGCGGCCCAAGCTCGGCGCGCCCGGAAAGGAAGATGACCGGCTTGTTGTCGGCCAGAATCGCCGCAAGTTCACGCAGACCGCATGGCGCCGCCTCCCAATCCGGCGGAAGCTCGCAGTCCTGCAGGTCCGGACCACTGTAGACTGACCATTCCAATGGCCCGAAGCCATTTTGCGCCGCTATCGCCCCGCAAGCAGCGCCAATTGCCGAGCCGCTGTCATTCGGAAACGGCGGCACCCAAACGTCATCGAACAATCCCGCCGCACGAAGCGCGCTGTTCCACTTGATATTGAGACCGCAACCTCCGGCGATACATAGATTTCGCGCTCCTGGAAGCGACGAGTGTCGCAGCAGAACCATCGCCATTTCTTTGACAAGAAGACGTTCCACGAACGCATGAAACGACGCAAGGACGTCCTCATCTCGCTTGGCCGTCAGGCGCAATGCGCTTGCCTCGAAGAAGTCGTGGATAGCTGCAAGCGACGATTCCGCATTGTTGATGTCAGCGCGGTAGCGACGAGCTTGCTCCGTGTCAGCGGCGAAGCGCTTTTCATAGAGCTCCTGAAACACTGCCACGATGCTTTCGTCGACAGAGCCAAGCGCGATGTAAGCCATCAGCTTGCCGGCGATGCCCAAATCCCAACTGGAGCGGTTCGGCTGCCTGTAAGGGCCGAAGTGAAGGCCAGCGGCAGCATAGGCATGGCCGATCATCGGAAACAGGGATGCAATGAACCGTGCCCCCCGAGGTTCCACATAGTAAAGACGTGGAAAGATGCAGCCGTCCCATACCAGGCAGAACGCGGGTTTTCCCGCGCTGGCAAAGGGACTGGTGCTATATGCTGACGCAACGTGGCCCGTGACGTGCGGGTAGCTCTTATATGGAAACACCTTGCCTCCGAGGATCAGGCCAAAGCCGTCGACGGAATCAAGAAGGCCCTCAGCATGGCGCTCGACATACGGCGCCCCTTTCAGCGCGATCGGCACAGCGCCACTTAGGACCTGGAACTGCGACTCAATCTCCCCATCCCAGCCGTCGATGACGAACTGATCGATATCCCGCGGATCCAGGCCATGCTCCGCCAAGGCGAGCACGACTGCATCGAGGTTCTCGACGGATTGATAGCGTGGACTGTTGCCGCGCTTCTCTTGCTCGGTGCAAAAGACAAGCCGCCCGTCCTCGACGACAGAAATTGCCCCGTCATGTGTTAACTTGATGCCGCAGATGCGCATACGATCCCCTGGTCTAGTGGTCGACGTTTGATTGTTCTGACGAATGACCCGGCTTCCGGAACCGGACGATCAAGCAATCTTCGTTGACCGACTCGGTCTGGCAATGCAGACGCTCGACCTCCGATAGGCTCTCGTTGAAGAGAGCGATCACCGTTTCGGCACCAGCAGCGTGGCCCCATCGTTGACATGTGGCATCACGTGCGGACCCGAAAATCAGAGCTCCATTTGGCGCAAGCATACTCACTAGGTTGCGGATAGCCGCATGCATCTCGACAATGTCCTTGAGGTAGTAAAGAACTTCGGCCACGACAATCAAATCGAACCGCTCCGTGGTCGAGAACCGCTGGATGTCGGAGGTCACCCACGTGATATGCGACCACTTGCTGGTCCGTCGTCGCGCTCGCTCGATCGCCTGCGGCATGACATCGACCACGGTGAGTCGTTCGCATAGCGGCGCCAGCATGCCGGTGAATGCACCGGCTGCACATCCCACTTCGAGGGCACACGCAACGTCTCCATTGCAACGCGACATCCGGAGCATTTGCGCGTATCGCTCCTGCTCGAAGGAACTACTGTCGAGGCGCCATGGATCGTCGGCAGACAACTCTCGCTCTAATAGCTGATGGTTTGCGTCCAGGATCATGAGCCTATCACCTACTTGCAGGCGGTCGAACGATCGCAACCGCAAACACTCTTCGTTGCCGCCAGGCTCGATTCAGGGCTGGAAAGCCTCGCCTTATGAATTGTTCCAGACATTCCCCTTTTACTTGCAGCGTGTCGTCCAGCGTTCGGGTGCAGGATGACAGACTGCTCTTCCCCTTCGGCCGGCACATTGGCGACCTTGCGCGATAGCCAATCGCTGTTGCTCAAGGTACAAAGCGCATAGGCCTTCAAAGGAAGTAAGAGAAAGATATTGATCGGTGTGTGGAGCGCGAAGCCGAGAAACCGCAGTTCGCGAGCACGAAGGGCTGCCACACTGCAGCGGACCATTGTCATTGCAGCAATCGTCAATCCCGTCCACCAGGGTACAGAGCCGGCGATTAGGAGCTGTGCGAGCGCAGCCAGTGATGACAGGGCGAGAAGCAACGGGCCGAGATTTTGCCCGATAACGTCTAGCGTCAGATAGCCATCGAGCTCTGGCAGCAGGCGTAATGCAAGGAACGTGTCCCGGAAGGTACTGCGCGCCCAGCGGAGTTGCTGGCGTAGATATGGCCCAAGGCTGTCCGGGACGAATGTTGCTGCGATCGCGTCCGAGACGTATTCCGTTCGAAATCCCGCCTTGAGCATGAGGATCGTTAGATGGCGATCCTCGCCGAAATCGCTCGGCTTCCCACGAAAGAATTGGGCTTCGTATTGATCGAGAAGCAAGGCGAGCGCGGAGCGACGATACATGGCACATGGGCCGCAGCAGCACATGACGGCACCGAAACGCGCCTGCGCCGCGCGCTCCTCGTTGCATGCCAACCAGTATTCCATATCGATCAACCTGGTCAGCCAGGTTTGGCTGCGGTTGCTCGCTATCAACTGACCCATGGCCGCACCGACTTCCGGGTCCTGCATCTTCAATACAAGCTTCGTGACTACGTCAGCGGCAAGTATCGTATCCGAGTCGACGTTGAGGACCAAGTCACCGGATGAGCTGCGTATTGCGGCGATCTGCGCCTTGCGCTTTCCAACGTTGCTTGCCAGCAAGATGACGCTGAACCTCGGATCGTTCGCATAGATTTTGTGTACAGGCGCGACAACGTCGCGATTTGCAGATCCGTCGTCGACCACATACACCTGTAGCTTTCCGGTGTAGTCTTGACTCGCAAGCGACTCCAGACATTGGGCGAGCGTGATTGGATCCTCGTTGAAGCACGGTACGATGACGTCTACACTGGGAAGGACCGCTTCCGATCGTCCCAGGCTGTCCTGCAGCGATGGGTTCGTCGCCGGTTGGGCGTAAAGCGCTTGCGCGCTCTTGTAGATCGTCGAGAGCAGCGCATAAGACGAAACAGCGACAGCGCTTGTTGTAGCGAGCAGGTCCATAGGGTGTCAGTTTTTTTCAGTGAAGCTGAGGGAGTGGACGGATTAGAAACCCGCGTCGTTGTAGCGCCGGGATCAGATGTGACAGCGCGATGGTGGTCTGATCGCGCAGCGTGGCATCAGTGTACGGTCGCTCCTCATCAGGAGGATATCCGTCGTGCAGGAGCACAATTGCACCCGGGCGAACGCTCGCTAGTACTGAATTCACAATTCTATCAACCCCGGGGCGGGACCAATCTCTCGGATCGACCGACCAGTGCACAGCTGTGAGACCAGCGCTCGCTGACACAGCGAGCACCTCTTGTGTCCACATGCCGTAAGGTGCTCGCACGTGCCTGGGTGAGGCCTGCGGGCACGCCGAACGGATCGCCTCGCTCGCCGCCAGAACTTCATCGCGTACCTCCGCTGGTCCGCATCTGGATAGATCCGGATGCGTCATCGTGTGGTTCGCAACCTCGTGCCCTTCCGCGATCATTCGTCGAATGAGTTCAGGTTGTTCGGCCGCGTACGTGCCGATCACGAAGAACGTCGCCGGAGTCCGATGTTGCGCCAGCACATCGAGCACCTCTGGCGTGCAAAATGCATTTGGCCCATCATCAAAGGTCAAATAGACGGGGCGACTTCCACTCACGTCAGCGTAGTCGCAACGGACACCAGATAGGGGGAAAAGCTCTTTCACAACTCGGGCCCGTTCCGATCGATGATCGTCCCGGCCGGCCACTCGCTTATCGAGCGTCCAACCGGAAAAACCACCACGATCACGTCTTCGATGCGGATCGGCGACAAATTGGAATAGACATCCGGATGCGTGGAGCGGACGCGAATGCCAGATATGAGGGTGGCGAGCCCCTGCCTTTCGACCAGTCGGGTCATATGTTTCTCGAGCGCAGGCCGAACCGTGCCAAAGCCGAATGGAATCCCAAGCTGCTGCAGCATGGGATACATCACGCGCATTGCCTGGCTAATTCCCAAGCCTTCAAGATCCGGACGCACCGCATATAACCCCAGTTCGCCCACGAGAAGATCGACCCCACCAACATTGATGAAACGGCGTAGTAGCCCGACGTGAGCAGCTATCCCGCGCGCGTCGTAACCGATTACGCGGACCTCAGGTCTTGCACCGGCCCAACTTCGGTTGCCCTCAAATGGCTGCGCATTGAACGCACCGGTCGGCCCGTAACTCTTGCGGAAGAACTCGGCGAGCTCGGCATGATCAGCGAGCCGCAGTTCGCTTTCCCAGCGAAGGCTCCACTGCACTTGAGCGCGCGCAGTAGGAGCTTCCGCAGTCCGGGATGCGGCAATGTTCATGGCGGGCTTCCTTGCGCCAGTGGAATTAAGAGCGGAGATGGTCACGAGAATTCGCTAGTCGCCGAACCGCTGATCAATACTGAAAAGCGCTGCCATGACCCCTCGGAGCGCGGCGCTCCTCGCCTGCACCGTGCCGTGCGCCTTCACTCGCGACGAAGCGATCTCATGGTTCGCGCTCGTCATCCGGCCAATGCCCTGCGCGAGATATCCCGGAAGATGCCGACGAGGCGATTGGACTAGCCAGAACCTGTCTGCACCACGGAGCTTTTCCGCCTCGTCTAGCATCTCTGTCGACGTTTTGACGTCTGCGGGCAGGCCTTCGATGCGCGGCGCCTCATCGATGGCGCAACCGAGTGGCATCAGATCACACTGGTTCTTATACATCTTCGACACGCCCTGAATGCGGTGGACAGGCGAGCCATTTGGAGATTCGCCTGAATTATTGGGCATCCGCAATCTGCGCCTGCCGCTATTTCCCGACACTAGAGTGCGGCTGAACGCGCCCTCAAGTGTACGCGGGTAAACCTGCAATATGGAAACGGATGAAACACGCAAACCAAGGTTTATGGAGATCTGCCTGGCGTCTCGATCGAACGAGCTTCGTACCGAGAAGAAGCGACGCGGCTCGCACGGCGTGCCCATAGCCGCCCTCGAAGCGGATGCGCCGGCTGCTCGCACCTCCAGGAGCTTTTCTCTGAGCCAGCGTGAGCGAGCAGCAGCCATCGTGGTATGCCTCATTAATTTTTCAAACTTATGTTTGCTATCCAACATCCTGCAACTTGGTAAAATCGATAGTTCCGATGGAACACATCCACACGATGGATAGACTTACAACATGCGGTTCAAGGGACTTGATCTAAACCTTCTCGTTGCCCTCGATGCTCTGATGACGGAGCGCAACCTCACAGCGGCGGCGCGCAAAATTCACCTGAGTCAGCCCGCTATGAGCGCTGCGATCGCGCGGCTGCGCACCTATTTTCGCGATGAACTATTTACCATGAGAGGTCGCGAGCTCGTCCCGACACCTGGCGCAGAGGCGCTTGCGGGTCCGGTTCGCGAGGCCCTGCTGCACATCCAACTCTCGATCATATCGCGGGACGCGTTCGACCCTACTCAGTCGAGCCGACGCTTCAGGTTCATTCTCTCCGATTTCATGACGATCGTCTTTCTTCGCAAAATTTTCGACCGTATTGCACAGGAAGCTCCCGCGGTACGCTTCGAATTGCTGCCATTTTCCGATGAACCCGATGAGCTGCTCCGCCGGGGCGAGGTGGACTTTCTCATTCTGCCGGAGCTGTTCATGTCGAGCGCGCATCCTAAGGCGATGCTGTTTGACGAGACCCTCGTATGCGTCGGATGCCGCGAGAACAAGCAGCTATCGCGGCAGCTGACATTCGAGAAATACATTTCGATGGGGCACGTTGCGGCGAAGTTCGGACGGGCGCTCAGACCAAACATCGAAGAGTGGTTCTTGCTTGAGCACGGCGTCAAGAGACGCATTGAGATCGTTGTGCAGGGCTTTAGCCTGATTCCGCCCATATTGTTAGACACAGGCCGTATCGGCACAATGCCCTTACGACTCGCCAAACACTTCGAAAAGCGGATGCCACTGCGGATCGTCGAACCGCCGCTCCCCCTGCCCACATTCACCGAGGCTGTGCAGTGGCCTGCGTTCCACAATACCGATCCGGCGAGCATTTGGATGCGGCGGATATTGTTGGAGGAAGCATCCAACATGGCATCTGGGCATCAGGAGCCTCCAACTCGCAGGCGCTGCTAGGCTCACCGTAAGCCCCTCTCGGCACGTTCCAAACACGCTAACAATCCTTCGACCCGCTCGGCCGCTTTCGTCACTTCAACGTCTCTGAGGCTAAGCTGCCAGCGACGGGCGATCGGCTGCGAAGACTTGCCGAGTCGTGAGCGTGGTGACCTCGCAGATGAGGCGCTTGCACCGCAAACAGGCAGCGCCCAGCACTATCGCAGCACACCACGCCTCCTCCAGTACAATAATGTTTGGCTTGTCCCATAAAATCGCTTGAACCATACACTGCGTCAGGTTGTAGGTTGGCCGCCGTGACTAACGCTGCGCTACGCGGCGCTCGACTGGGCGCTTTGGCGAACTGACGGCACTGGCCGGACACTGGGTTGATCTGCCATTAACCAACCGGCCGGGTCCTGTTGCGTGGCTCGCGGGAAGCGGCGAGACCGATCAACTTTGGGACTCCTGACGGCTTCCGGCCGCTGCTGGTCGGCCTACCGCCTTGCTCTCCATTGTTGCGGTCATTACACGAGCGTCTTTTGCGCGGTCGTAGGATGGAAACGATGTCCATTCGTGCGAGCCAATAGGACCTCTCCAGACGCAGCCGTCATCGCTTGGTGTATGCACCCAATTACGTTCGTGCCGGGTAAGAAGACATGCGTTTCAAAGGTCTGGATCTAAATCTTCTCGTTGCGCTGGATGCTCTAATGACTGAGCGCAACCTCAGCGCAGCGGCCCGCAAGATTAATCTTAGTCAGCCGGCCATGAGCGCAGCCGTTGCCCGGCTGCGCTCCTACTTCCGTGACGAGCTGTTTGGGATGAGGGGGCGGGAACTTGTCCCGACCTCACGCGCGGAAGGACTCGCAGGCCCTGTACGCGAGGCTCTAACGCACATCGATCTTTCAATTATCGCGCGGGACGTGTTCGATCCAGCTCGATCGAACCGGCGATTCAGGATCGGCCTTTCTGATTTTATAACAGTCGTATTCTTCCGAAATGTCGTGGAGCGCGTCGCGCGAGAAGCACCGGCCGTCAGCTTCGAACTGGTCGTGCTCACCGATGAGCACGATGAGCTTCTCCGCCGCGGCGAAGTCGATTTTGTTATCTTGCCGGAAGTATTCATGTCCGGCGCGCACCCCAGGGCGCCCCTATTCGAGGAGAGACTCGTCTGCGTAGGTTGCTGCACGAACAGCCAACTACTACGGGGGCTTACATTTGATCGGTATATGTCGATGGGCCACGTGGCGGTTAAGGTCAAAGGTGCGCGCAAGACGCCGGTCGAAGAATCCCTTTTACTCGATCTCGGTCTCAATCGGCGCATCGACATTCTCGTGCAGAGCTTCAGCATGATCCCGCCCCTGCTGGTAGGCACCAACCGCATAGGGACGATGCCATTAGGGCTCGTAAGGCATTTCCAAAGAACAGTGCCCCTTCGCATTGCGGAGCTCCCGCAGCCGTTCCCCGCCTTCACTGAGGCGGTTCAATGGCCCGTGCTTCACAATAGCGACCCGGAAAGCCTGTGGATGCGAGAGATATTGTTGCAGGAAGCTACCCGCATGGCAACTGAGCAAGAGGCCTCCATCATCTGCACTTCGGAACGGGCTGATACTGCCGGAGATTTCGTACGATCTGTCCCGCCGTTGTAATAAGGACGTTCGCAAGATCTGTGAACCTCATATCCCAACTGCATACAGTTTTGGCTCGCCTCGCTCGAATTCATGGTCGCTCTATCAAGAGCATCGCAACAGACGGCTATCATGACGACGTTGTGTAGCTCTTTCGCACGTTGACAATAGGCTCGACGTGCGAGCGGCGGGTCGGCCTGGTTTTAGAGCCAGGGACGTACGTTGCACCCGGCCGTCGGCCGCACCTGCAACGATACAGCAGAATCGGCGCTGGGCTGCCCTCGTCAACTCTCCGAATCAGCAGTGGCTCCCGAAGAGCGGAGACGCTTCAGCTTCTTCGGAAGCCGTACCATCACGCACCGTGAGCGTGATGGTCATCGATCATGCACATGACCACGATCTCTTGCGCCATCGAGGCAAGCATCGCGCACGCATGTTGCCCTGTCGCATCACATGGGAGTACATCGCATCTTCGTCGCTCCGCGCCGCGGGTCTGACTTCTTTTGGCCCCATCGCAGCCAAACGTCTTGACGACGTGCGCTGCCATGACGCAATGACAAACGAGGAGCTGAACTTGGAGCAATGCAGCGGCGTGTTCGATCCGGAAGAGCTTTCCGTCCTGGGACGCCTTTATGATAGTGCGATCACCGCGCTACCCCCATCGATGCGAAGTCCGGAAAATCGCACAGCAATCGCCAAACTCATCCTGGAGCGTACAGCGGCTGGCGAGGCTCAACTGGCATGCCTGACGAACTTGTTGATCACCATTTCCCCTCAGGGTTGATCCCCCGCCATTCTGAGGATAGTCACCAGTCTCGCGCTGGAACGGAAGACGATCCAGCTAGAGCTTTGAAATAGCTTGAATCACACGTGACGTCAGGTTGTAGGCTTTGAAATGAACACCATGAGCAAAGCTACACCACGAAGGCGTCGATGGCGCATTGGCGAACTTGCAGAGGCGACCGGAGTAACGGTACGCACGCTGCATCATTATGAACACACCGGGCTCCTAGCAGCTTCAGAGCGTACTGACGGGGGCCACCGGATGTACGACCGCGAAAGTGTGCAACGGGTTCACCAAATTCGAGCGCTACGTGAGCTTGGCTTCTCCCTTGTCGAGATCCGTAAAGCTATGGAGGGCACGACCTCACTTACCGATCTTCTGCGCAAACATTTAGAACGGATAGAACTTCAAGTCGCTCGAGCAACTCTGCTGCGAGATCGCTTGCGCAACATGACCATCGACAGTGATATTCAGGTAAGTGTGGATGAGCTGCCTGCCACCCTCAATGCCATGTCGCGCGTCGAGACGCATAATCAGACGTCCCGATGCACCTGCAAGTTAGCGGCAGATCGCGAGGAGCGGTGGCGGCGGATCCGCGACGACCTGCGTGATTGTATGGATCGAGGCGAGCATCCTTGCGGCGAGCGGGCAAAGGCTGTCGCAGCTGCAGCACGCTTGCTGATCGGCGAAATCGCTGGCGCCGATTCACGCGTTTCGATGATCCTGAAGGTACTTGCACGATTAAGCGCCCCCCGCAGTCTGGCTGGTTGGGATCCCTGCCTCATGCAATATCTCGATCTGGCCCTTGGCGGGTTGGAGGATCAGCCGTACTGACGTCCTCCTGGCCGGCTCCGCACGGCATTGCCGATAGGCGCTCGTCGGCTCTGATGCGGGCCAGGAGTTTTATGGACTAAACCGGACAGTCGTCGTGACCTCGTCAATCCGCGCGCCCTGACGCACCGTCGAGGCTCATTCAAAACGGCCTTGAAACGCACCTAACGTCAAATTGTAAGTTCTACCGTGGTCGCAATCTGGCGACCAACGCCAGCTTCGCTTTGACAGACAGTCTCAACGTATCGACACGTCTGATCACAGCTGTGGCTGTTACACTTCAGGTGAACATTGGGAGCTCTACAATGTTAAATCGTTGTGCGCCTGCTGCGAGTGCAGCGCTTCTCTTCTGCGCCCTCGTCTCTGTTGCGCGCGGCTCCGACGTCAATATTGCCGTGGCTGGCCCAATGAGCGGAAGCAGCGCTGCGTTCGGCGCACAAATGCGCGATGGTGCAGCTGCGGCAGTCGAGGCGTTGAACGCTTCTGGCCTACTTCTCGATACCAAGGTGATATTGACTGTCGCCGACGACGCGTGCGACCCGAAGCAAGCTGTCGCAGTCGCGAATAAGCTCACAACAGAGCGGGTCCGGCTGGTCGTTGGACATTTTTGTTCTTCTGCGTCGATCCCGGCCTCCGAGATCTACGCCGAAGCAGGCATCATTCAGGTGTCACCAGGCTCGTCAAATCCTAAGCTAACAGAACGGGGCCTTGACACCGTCTTTCGGATCTGCGGCCGCGACGACCAACAGGGCATCGTTGCCGCAGAGTATATTCACCGGACCTTCCCTAACGACAAGATCGCAGTGCTCGACGACAAGAGCACCGCAGGCAAGGGTATCGCCGACGTCGTTGAAGCACAGCTTCGGAGATTCGGTGAACAAGTCATTCGGCAAAGCTATGTAGCCGGTGAAAAGGATTACAGGGCGCTGGTCTCAAGGATGAAGAAGGAACGGGTGCGTGTCGCCTATATCGGCGGTTATCATACAGAAATCGGATTGTTTGTACGCCAGGCGTCAGAAGCAAGAGCGGAACTTAGGGTCATGGCGAACGATCCTTTGATGACCTCTGAATTCTGGGCCATTACAGGCAGCGCCGGAAATGGCACGTTGTTTACCTTCATGCCGGACCCCGCCAGGAATGCCAATGCGGCCGGTGTGGTGGCCGCACTCGAAGCTTCCAACCTGTCCGCTGAAGGCTACACGCTTTACGCCTATGCGGCCGTGCAAGCATGGGCAGAGGCGGTGAACCGGACCGGTTCTTTCAATGCTGTGCGCGTAGCTAGCGCACTTCGTTCACGGCCGACCGATACCGTGATTGGCCCAATCCGGTTCGATAGAAAGGGAGACAATGCGGCTCCTGGCTTTCTGGTTTACCGCTGGCGAGAGGGCCGTGTTGAAACTGTCGAGCAGAACTGATTGGCGTCATCGCCATCTCCCCGAAGCCAAAGCGACACGGATAATGAGACGCGCTCAGATCGGAGAAGCGATACTCGCAAGCTCTTTCATACTTGCAGCCTTCGGAGCGTTTTTCGCGTTCGTTGCAGCGGTTGCAGAGCTACCCGACGTCGCCCTGAAGGAGACGTTACGTCCGATGATAGACAAATAGTAGCCGTGCCGGGCTGATCTGGCTCGCGAAGCACAGGACCTTTGAATCGAATAACGATGCTTCTGGTCGAGCATAACTCGCCTTTGGAGGCGGCTCGCGGACGTCTATCAACAGCGCGGCGACGGCATTCGCATTCTCGTCACCCGCTCACATGGTGCAAGCCCAGATCCACGCACTCAAGGAAAAACGGCCTGACCGGTCAAATGACGAACGAGACCTCTTTGAGCGCAAAGGCACGAAGCAACCAGGACCCTCCATCTAACCGTAATCGGAGATTGATCGAGTGAAGAGTGGCCTTTCTTCAAGACTAAGGTGCGGCATTTTCGACCATTTGGATGACGACGGCCAAGATGCCGCACGACAATATGAAGATCGTCTCAAGCTGATCGAGGTCTGCGACTCGCTCGGCTTTTACGCTTATCACCTGGCCGAACATCACTGCACACCTCATGGCAGAGGGCCCTCGCCGCACCTGTTCCTATCAAGTGTTGCGCAGCGCACCCGGCGATTACGGATCGGTCCGCTCGTACTGTTGCTCAACCTTTATCATCCATTGCGCGCATTCGAAGAGATCTGCATGCTTGACCAATTGAGCGGCGGCAGGCTCGAGGTCGGGATAGGCCGCGGCTCCCAGCCGATTGAATCGGGCTATTTCGGCATCAGTGCAGACGCCGCACCAAGTCGTTATGCGGAAGCCAGTGAAATCTTGAATATTGCGCTGAGGGGACACACACTATCTTATCAGGGAGACCATTTCGAGTTGAGCGACGTACCCTTAGCGTTGAGGCCCCATCAACGTCCATATCCGCCCATCTGGATCGCAAGCAATCGAGCTGAGTCGGCGCAGTGGGCCGCGGCAAATGGCGCCAATCTCGCGTGCATAGGCCCCGCCTGCGTTGTCCGGAACGTTACGGACGCCTACCGTTCCCATCGACCCCACAACACAGCCGCACACGGCCGCGAGCCACTTCTCGGGCTGGCCCGCATGGTCGTGATTGCGAAGTCTGATCAGGACGCTCATGCGGCGGCCGAAACTGCGTATCGCCGATGGCTGGAGAGCTTTAAGTTTCTTTACGAGCTTAACGCCATTCCGACACCGCCCGCCCTTCCGCTGACCTTCGATGCAGCACTTGAGAGCGAATTGTGCGTCGTTGGAACGTCGGCTTCCGTCCGACAGGTCCTTCTCCAGCAGATGGAAGTGGCGGGTGCCAACTATTTGCTTTGCCAGCTTGCATTCGGAAACCTTCCGCTGGAGATTTCCCTGTACACCGCAACTGCAATTAAAGCTGAAATTCTTGACAGCTTTGACGGATAATGTCTGCGTTGTGGGATCGTATGCGTGGCAAGTATACCGACGCACTGAGGCCGAAGCTGGTTGCCATATTGGTTGTCGTTGCCCGGGGCGCAAGGCGACCGTCAGCCTCAATGGCGGCGATATCTGACCGCCTCGCGCTCCTATTTTGGGGACCGCTTTGGCTAAGTTGTCTGCGAACCGCTTTATCAACTTATCCGCGGCCGAACGCTCTTCGTCCGCTTCGATCTCGCGGACCTTTTCAATGAAGACCCGCGATTGCTCAGGGCTCATCCTGCATCTGCGGGAGGCCGGAGCTGGTCGGTCAGTCCGGGACGAGACTCTATGACCCTCCCTTCGGCTTATGGGGATCGAGGAGTTTCTCTCACCTTCGTGAGATCTGGAGTCCAATTTAGAGGTATTCGCCTGCGCTGCTGTGACCTTTCTGAGCCGCCGGTCATCAACGAATCAGCAAGCTCGTCTAAGAGGCCCATAAGCTCACTGCACCAAGCCGGCAGGAAACACTGACCCGCTTTCGATGTAAGAGGTGAGATTACGCGCGTCCGCGATCCACGAACTGGATGCATCCCATCGACACTTTCGATTTTACCAATTTCAGCCAAATACCCATAAGTCGATCGCCGGTTTCCGGAAAGCACATTCCACGGATGTCGTTTGAGCAATGAACCCATTTTACTTTCAGCATAGTCGCAGGGCGCTTCAAGGTCCTCGTGGCTGCTTCGCCAACGATAGCCATCAATCTTTGGAATCGACGCACGAGCGGCGTAAATGCGGTCAGATCGCTAATCGCAACGTCTGGCGCGTAATCTGTCGCGCTGGCGCCTCCCCCTTTGCAATCATACTAAGGCCCTCCAGGAAGATCGACTCTCACGCACACTGCTTGGCCAAGGCAAATGCGTGCGCTGCATAGAATTGGGGCAGGCGAACCGTCCTCTAGCCCGGTGCAGGCTGCACTCTTTGTGGCACTCTGCCTGACAAGGCCCCCGGTTACGTCTGGATTGCTATGTCAGGCGACAAGCAATCGTGCAGCAGTTCGAGCCGCAATTCTCGACTTGCCGTCATCGCAGCGTCCCCGCCGGCTGGAGTTACTGCGACTGTCGACGCGCTGGATCGGCTCAATGGTCGAATCACATGACAGTTCACAGCGCTCTCTGGTCGATTCCGCCTTTGCGCTCTCTTCGCGGCACATGCCTGCAACCCTCTCCCTTCGGCGACCGCGCGTGCGCACCTTGGCTTGTGCAGCAGCCATTCGTACTTTCGCCGTGTCTGCGGTCTCGCGGCCGGGAAAGCACGACACAACCCTTACTCAGCCTGCTTCCTGCATTTAACTAACCTTGGAGCAAACACCGTGGAACTTGACCCTTCCAATGCACGCGCAGAGGACCTCGAGGATCGCATCGATCTGCAACTCGACCTCGTGGCCGCCCTCGTACGCGAAGAAGGCAACGAGCTCGAAGCGGTCCGACTGCTAAACGCCCTGACAAACCAAATGATCATGGCGGAACTGGAGCTCGGGCAGCTCGGGGATGCCAAAACCGGGGACCCCGCCCGCGACCAGCAAACGACGCGCCTCTCGCGAGACCGTGGCGTTTACTACCCAGAAGACCTTCAGATTTTGGGACGCCTTTTCGACCAGGCCATGGCAGCATTACCCGAAGTGCTCCGAACTCCCGCTAATCAAATGAAGATCGCGAAGCTAATTCTGTCACGTGCAACAGTAGACTGAGATTTCATTTAGGTTTCTTCGTGGTTGATGCCGCTTTTATTGAACGTTTATCGCTGGGCTGACTGCGACGGTCGTACGCGCCAGGGATCGGCGACTCGGTGTTTATGGGCTACCGTCCCGTAAGCGAGCCGGTTCCGCTGGCTTTTCCGAATCACAACTGTTCGCCACCACGCTTAAAAGCGGGAGCCCGCACCCAGAGCAGGAGGCCGCGAAGGGTCGAGCAAAGAACGACGCCCCGCGGACACATGTCAGAAAGCAAACAAGCAGTGGCCGGAAAACGCCACACGCTTCGATAAACGCGTCCTAGCTAGAGACTGGGAAAGGAGGGGAACGATCCATTTTCATCGATGTTCGTCTTTACTCGTGATTGGCATGGCCCGATCTTCCGATTGCAGGAAGAAGAGCCTCAATTATCGACCGATACCAAGCAACAAGCGCACTTCGGCAACGAAGCCGCGCGAACAGCGCGAGCTCGTTTCAGCCGCTTCAGAATTATTCGAATGCGCCTGGCAATCCGACACGCGGGTCATCGGAACTTCAACAAACATCTGTAAATTCATTGAACATCGAGACCACCTCGATGTCCGAGCGTACTGCGGCTCTGATGTCTTACTAGCTGGTACAAGCCACAGACGCTCGGTTTGCTCTTGCGAAGGTACTTCCTTGTATCAGGACGGCGTGGAGTGTTGAGATGGATCAGCAGATGCAAGATGCTATCGTGAGCGTCGCATTTGATAAGGCCTGGCGCTTTGTTGAGAAGGATCCGTTGCTGGCGCATAATCGCAAGACGGTCCTCCATAGCCGGTTGTGCACTTTCCTTGAGTCTTCGATAAAGAAGGGCGAACGGAATACGTTGAATCTGGCTAACGAGGCGATACGCAGCTTGCGGGCTGAGCTGGCGCGGTCGACCGAGCAATAGGCGCCTGAACCCGCACTGCCACATAGACTTGGCTTGTTGCGGGTCTTGGGAACCTTATGCGGCGGAAAACACCGGGGCAGAGCGTGGTGGAGCTTCCCCTCCAGTCATGTTCAGCCCGTTGAAGAGGAGCACATTCGCGACGACTATCGCCTATGCAGCTCTTATGGTGACCCCAGACCAGTCTCCTGGAATCCAGTGCAAGTCGGCGACGAGGCGGGATAGCCGCGCTAATATTCGCTGGCGCCAGGAAGAGCCATACCGTTTCCTCTCCTGACTTTTGGCTCGGCACGAGGTCCCGCAAGTTCAAGCAAGAGCCTCGTCAAGCACAGCCGCATCGGCTCCTTGACACCCGTCGATCGAGGTCGAGGTTGAGGAACATCGTGCTAAACTTGCGAAAGGTCCTGAGCCAGAGCGGTCCAAGCCTGCGATCGATCATCGCCGTATCACTCACGATTGCAAGCGGCAGCACGATCGTCCTGCCGGGGAAGTGAGCCTGATCGCAAGAGACGCGTTCTGGATCAGCGGTCTTCTTTTGCCGAACTCTCTGAACGAGCATGCCCGGGACGTGTTGGCGCAGCCTGGCTTTGTCGCTAGTCAGCGAAAGAGAGAGCCAAACAGCTCGTAGCACTGCGTCCCGTCACAGGCCATCATGAACGGATCGTATTCAAAGAATCATCTGCACGAAGCGACCAGTGTCCCGGCCCCAGCATTTCGGTCGAGGCATGGAAAAGATGCGCGCTCCACAATCTGACGCGGCGTGCGATTGGGATCATTTCTTTCGACGACATGTTGTGCGGCAGTTACAGCAATTCGCGATCTTATTGTTAAACGCACGGCGCCGGGGGGCATCGAAAGGAACGAACTCAAATGAAGAATTTTCTGATTCTGACTGCAACCATCGGCGCACTCGGTGCCGCCGCTCCCTCGTTCGGCACGGACTTGGCGGGGCAACCTGCCAAGGTCAAGGCGGTACCGCTGCCAGCCGCAGCCCCGATCATCGATTGGTCCGGCTACTATATCGGCGTCAATGGTGGCTGGGGAACGAGCCGCAACTGCTGGGATTTCAATGGTGTCAGTCCCGAGGGCTGCCATAATTCGACTGGCGGCACCATTGGCGGCCAGATCGGCTATCGTTGGCACATCTTCAACATGGTCTACGGCATCGAAGGACAGGGCAACTGGGCCGATTTCAGCGGCTCCAATGTCAGCACCGCCTTTCCGGCAAACACCATTGGCACCACGACAGACGCATTCGGTCTACTCACGGGACATATCGGCTACACGTTCAATGCCGTCCTACTTTACGGAAAGGGTGGCGCTGCGGTGACCAGCAACAACTATCTCATCAATTCGGTAGCTTCTCGCACCGAGCTTGCGAACAGTAATGATGTGCGTTGGGGTGGCGTGCTGGGAGCCGGTGCGGAAGTCAGCCTCACGCCGAATTGGTCAGCTGGCGTCGAGTATAACCACTTGTTCATGCAGCGCAGCAACATAAGCTTCCCAGGGTTTCTCGGCACGGACCGCGCCCACCAGGACATCGATCTCATCACGGCGCGGCTCAATTACAAGTTTGGCTCGCCCTTTGCCAAATAAAGACCTCCACGCCGTTGCGTGAATCGGAACTCCGACCCCCGGGTCGGGGTTCTTTCCTCAGCTGCTCCTCTTCCTGCCGGCCCCAATCCAGTTCCGAAGCACCAGGTGCGAGCCCGTCTGAGTAAGATCCAGAGGCTGGTTGGAGTGTGGCCGAGATGCTGCCAACACACTGGAGGAACAGGTCAGTGGATTCGACAATTCATCGATCTGGTGAAAGTCCCACAACCTCACGCAGCGTGAGATAGCGGACTTGCCCAAAGGAGCGTTGCGAGCTCGCCGAAGGTGCCATGCACTATGTCAGAAGCTGGAAGCCCATGATTTGGCTGCTAGTGCCCCGTTCTCAAATTCAAAGAACATTTAGGCGAACTGCCACAACGACCGCTTGAATCCGGCTGGCTGCACCCAGCTTTCGCATCGCATTCTTGACATGAAAGTTGACTGTATTGTCGCTGATTCCCAGGATTTTCCCAATTTCCCATGACGATTTCCCCTCCGCCACCCACTGCATGCAACTGATCTCCCGCGGCGATAGTGCAACTTTTCTTTCGCAACCATTATCGCAGGGACGAGAGATGTCGCCACAGGCGGCGTGAAACTGCCAGGCCAGCGCGTTGAGATGACCGATGCGGTGCTGAGGATCAGCATCGTCGAACGCAGATGCAAACGACACCACAGATATCCGACCCAACGGGCCAAACAACAGCACACTCATGCCATGCTTCAGCCCCGCCTCTCTCGCCTCGTTCAGTACGCGTCTTTCGTCCGGTAGAAGCTGACAGTGGTCGGCGAGTTGATCCCACAAAAACGGCCGCGAAAGCATCGGCGTCCGCCGGACCACCGGATCGATAGTATGGTACTTGCGCTTGAAGTAGCGGTCGCACCAGTCTGGCGGCCACTTCACAGCCACAGTCGGGGGTGGATACTCTGCCAAGCGAAGTGGCTCAACGAAGTTGAGAGAGCCGTATGCGACTTCACTGAAGCCTTCCTTGGTAGCACAGCCTACAAGAAGCTCGAATAGCTCTCTGAGCGAATGAGTCTGGTTCGCGCATTCGGTGACGCTAAAGAGGTCCATGATGGGCGCTTGAGCACGACGAACGAGCTCCCCGTCGTCGGGTTCGATTGCGCTTGTTTCAGGCGGAGCCAAATTCCAGTCCATGAGCTGCACTCGAGGGTTAGTTTATTCGTGCAGTCTGAGCGCTCGCGCTATGCCGGACGCCATTCGACGAATTCGTTGCGCCGCCGCCGCATGCACCGGCATGATCGCATCAAACACCGGAGATAGCGTCATCATCCCTGCCTCCGAGGCTGAGCGGAAGTGATCGGTCCAGTTTGCGGATAACGCACTGGCCAAATCGAAAATCATCGCCCCTGATCCGTATTGGAGGAGGATGCCATCGATACGAACCCAACGGTGTCCCGTTTGATCATCCCGATGGTCCGCGGGGGCCTGGACTGAGCTTCCAGACAGCTCCACCGGCTAGAGGCTTGGCTCTGTTGAGCTTGCATAGCGAGAAAACGCAGCCGAACGACGCTTTGGTTTGTCTCGGGGCCGAGCACGACGAGATCCTGGGCTCTGATCTGCGCGATACGGCTAAGCTCGAGGGGCTTGGCGGCCCGGAACTCGACGAGTGTCCTGTCAGCATCCATTCTTTGCTTAGGGACGAAGACAATACGAGATTCATGTCTTTTCCCAATCTTGCGAATTGCCATCGCTAACCGTTCGCCGATTCTCCGCCGTGCGACGGCGCCGGTGACGGAATCGATGAGCAACACGGAACAGTCGAGGCAGAAGCCATACTACCCGCATCATTGTGCGCCGTCTCATCGAATCCGTCCGGCAGGCCTGGCGCAAACGTACCGAACGTGCAGAAAGGGGCCACCTTAAAGGCGCAACGAGAGATACTCGTAACCGCGAGATCTGCTTGATGCGGAGGACATTTTGCATGCGCTTCTCCAGCAGGGAGACGACCCGCGCCAGACCAGCAAGTGTCATACCAACTGCTGATTTCACAAAACCAGACGTCCAGAAAGAGCTTCGAACGCGCATGGTTGGCGCGACGTCGGTCCGTCGAAGCATTCATGACATGCGGAAAGCCGACAGCACGTCGCGAGACGCAACACGAGGTGAGTTACAGCAAGAAATGCAGCTCACCTCGGCGGCCCGTCGAGTGCTGCTTCCTCAGGAAGCAACGCAGTCCTATTCCAGCCAGTCAAGTACCAAGTCGGCAATTGATTGGACGGTCCAAACATGGCACTCGCTAAAGGAACTTGAACTGACTGGACCTTTGCCCAGCTATTCCGGCGAAGCGGTTCGATCCGTCCCCAAGCAGAAAAACAGTCAGACCGCACCTGATTGCGCGACTCATGATGGGCTCCGTGGAAAAAGGCGAAGATCGTCGCCAAGATCGGTGAAGCATGGCTTGTCTGCTCATCGCGATCATCTCACTGCTCTATGCGAGCGTTGGCCAGGCTGGTGGCACTGCATTCCTCTCGCTAATGGCATTTTTTGGTATGTCATTGACAGAGATGCGCCCGACGGCACTTGGTCTCAACATTGTCGTCGCGGCTTATTCTACGTGGCTCTTCAACCGCAACAAGGTCGTTGACTGGACCATCCTGCGCCCGCTTCTCTTTTCGTCCATGCCAGCGTCGCTTGCCGGCGGCTTGATTGTGCTCGATGGCCACATGTACAAGACGCTGACCGGGCTCGTTCTTCTTCTGGCGAGCGCCGTGATGATCATGCAGCGGGGACGTGCTGCTGATCGTGTTTGCGAAACTCCGCTCACGGCAATCGTGAGCATTGGCGCGGCCCTTGGCCTGGTTTCCGGTCTGACCGGCGTGGGTGGTGGAGTGTTTCTCGCGCCGACGCTCATCACACTGAATTGGGCATCACCGAAGCAGACCGTAGCGTTATCACCCCCTTTTATTCTGGCCAATTCCACAGTCGGATTCGTCGGAACTTTTTTCACCGGCCAATTTCCCTCTCCGGATTTGGCTCTTTACGCTATCTCCGCGCTGGCGGGTGCCGTCGCTGGAACGATAGTCAGCCTGAACTGCCTGAACCCGGCAGGCATCAGATTTATCCTCGTTGCGGTTCTGGTCATTGCCGGCATCCAATTGGTTCTCGCTTGAAAGTCTCAACTCCCATCTTTCGTGGATCGGCAGGAGGTCCAGCACGGTCAGATCGGGGTGCAACATGATGAAGGCGGCAGCTTATGTCTGTCCGCGCGCCTTGACTAACTCTGAAAGCCGCCAACGCGAACACGAAAAGCTGTCGGGTCGAGCGGCGATGGGGCGGATCACCTCGTGCATCCCAGCTGATCGTCATGGGCCGAGCGGTCCGTACCTCGTCACATCCCGTTCGCGCTTTCCAGTTGCCGGGAGGGTCAATGTCGGCGCGGCGCGCGAGCGGGATGAAGCGTACCTCCATCTCGTCCATGGCTTGCGCGCCCCTCTCATCTAGGGCGCAAGAACGCGGGAAGAAGAGCATCTGATGGGAGGCGATCGGGCACGCTCTCGCTACCCTGCGGATCGTGCCACGGGGGCGCATTCGACTTCTTCAAGAGCGGTCGGGGCCTGGAAACTCTACTTCAATGTAGAACTGCAACGCCGCGCGTGTGTGTGGGTTACGTTCTCATGGAGTCATGGAGAATGTCAGGGAAGATGATGTGCTGAGCGCCAGAAAGACGCAGGCAATTCTTGAGCGCATGGATGCAAAGCGCGGCAATGAGCCGCCTCGGCCACGAAGCCGTCAAAATGTTGCGCGTGCTGCCTTTGAAATCAGCCGCGCCAATATACTCATCCTTTTACCGGTGCCGAATGAGTTCGATGGCTTCGGCGTTGTATAACAGAGCTTGGGTGGGGTGCCCACTTTCGACTGATCGAGCTGTTTGGCGGCCATCTCCTTCCGGCCTGGCTAGGCTCAGCTCTCATTTTCGCGAGGCGAGCTCCAGGTTTGGTGGCCTACCGAACCACAAACTTCCTCGATCCGTTGTGAATGGACTGAAATGCCAGGCCGCGAAGGCTACTTTCATGCAATGAATAGGCGCAAGATCATCTCCCAGTCGGCTCCTGCATGGCAGCGCCAGCTCGCAGCATCAGAACATAGTGACGGGTTGGTCGAAACCTGACCAGGCGGTCTATGTGAAGCTGAGAGCTGCAGGTGCATCGCATCGATACGACGCCAATGGAGGCTAACGGAATAGATATGCGCGATCTGGCAGGGATCGATAGCTCCAAAGCCGATGTAAAAAGACAACAACCCAGTTTGAAGCAGAATAGAAACTATTGCAGATAGTGTCTCGCCCGATTGCATCTGGCCGGGATTCGCTTGCCATCAGCAGGCGCCCAAAAGTCGTTGTGAGTTGGTGAGCCGCATTAGACAGCGACGACACGCCGCCGAACCAAGGCGCCCCGACGCACTTCGCCGGGGGGCTGAACGTGCGCTGGGGTCGCCCCAACACCATCAGTACATCCGTGATGATGCTTGTGGCAATGAGACAACCAGCGTGGCGGAATTGAGGCTTAGGCGTCCGATACTAGAGATTAAGAATGGCTTTCGTCGGCCGCGCTAAAGGACTTTGAATCGCACGTTGCGTCAGGTTTTGTGCTATTGCGCTCCTCGCGCTCTCATCTAGCAAGCAACTTATCTTTTGTGTCACGCCGGCCTTTGACGGAGGCATCCGTCGAACTCTGTGAGCAACCAATCGGCTTTGCTTGAAAATATCGGTTTGAAGATCGAGAAGCCGAGCTGCTCTTGGTGAGACCTACAAGTCCCTGTGTTGGTCGCAAAAATGACGGGCCGTCGGCGGATGCGAACCGGCGTGCCCTCGGATGAGCGATTGATCGCTCGCGCCGGCTCTCTAGCCGCTTCAACCGTGCTCGGACGAGAAAATTCATACCTAAACGTCCAAATAATCGCCAACGAGCGGCTCTCACTCCTTGCTCTGCCCCTAAGCCGCGTTGGCAGTAACATCGAAAACGGGACCAGATCTCAGAAACCACTACGTTTGACATAACGCAAAGACACAATTGACGGCATCGGTCAGCTTCATGCTGTTGAGCATGGGAAAGTTAAGTCTTGCAGACCTCCCTTCTAAACAAGTATTGCGATGCTCGCCTGCCTTGGTACACCATCTATCCAACCGTACCGGAATTCTCCGCGATGGTCGGAGCCAAGACTTGTGAGACATGGCTGAGGCGGCTGCCTCCCGACGAGCCCGTATCGCTCTACATCCACGTTCCGTTCTGTCGCTCTATCTGTTGGTATTGCGGTTTTCCTACAAGCCTCACGCGCGGCGAGCGACCGGTCCGCAATTACTTGGCAGCAGTGCGGGACGAGATATGCTTGGTCGCAGAGCAATTGCCGCGCGCTCTGCCGGTGCACGACGTGCATTTCGGCGGCGGTACGCCGACCACCATTGCACCGATCGATTTTGTCGCCTTGATGGAACTCCTGCGCCACTGCTTTGCGTTCAGTAAATCAGCTACCATCGCCATAGAAATCGATCCGCGTGGGGTCACGGCCGAGATGGTCGAAATGTTACAAGCGGCTGGGACCAACCGCGCGAGCATAGGCGTGCAAAGCTTCGACCCCGCGGTTCAAAGGGCGGTCAACCGAGTCCAGAGCGAGGTACAGACGGCTTCTGTCGTCGAACGTCTAAGGCAGCATGGCATAAGCCGCATCAATTTCGACCTTCTCTTCGGACTGCCGCATCAGACAGTGCGGTCCTGCGTTGACTCCGCGCGAACGGCTCTAGCCATGCGGCCAGACCGGCTTGCGGTTTTCGGCTATGCTCACGTCCCCTCCTATATGAAACGTCAGCGCCAGATCGATGAGACGGCGCTGCCGGATAATGTCGCCCGCGCTGAGCAAGCCGCGGCTATTGCAGATACGCTGGTCTCAGCCGGCTACCGCCAGATCGGGCTCGACCATTTCGCCCTGCCCAATGACGAGCTCGCGCTGGCCCAGAAAGCTGGTCGGCTGCGCCGCAACTCGCTGGGCTATTCGGCTGATACCTGCAAAACCGTAATCGGCTTAGGTCCGTCAGCCATCGGCCGTCTGCGCGACGGTTACGTCCAGAACGAGATCGCAACCGCTTCCTATCACCAACACATTCAGGCTGGCCGCCTGGCAACCTCAAAAGGCTACTGTCTCACCGCCGAAGATCGCCTCCGCGCAGCAATCATCGAGCGTCTGATGTGCGATTTGCAGGCCGACGTACCAGCGATCTGTGCTGCTCACGGATTTGATCCGATTCCTCTTCTCGGTTCCGCCGGCCGCCTGGGAATGCTTGCAGAAGATGGGATCGTGGACATTGAAGAGGGATTCATTCGAGTCAAGCAGAAGCACCGGTTTGTCGTTCGCGCTGTTGCTGCCGCTTTCGACACTTATCTCGACCGCACCCTATTATTAAGCCACGCAAGTGAGCAGATCGCAAAGCTCTAAGCTCGTCGCGGGGGCGATAAGAAGCCATCGGGCAGGCACGCCAGATTGGTGTGATGACGCGACCTTTCAGATATGATCTCAAAACTGGCGAGGCTGATTGGAAGAGAGCTGATTTAAAGGAAAGGCGCAGCGTATTCCGCCGTTCAGGATCACGGTTCGAGTGCTCTCCACCACCTGCCCTGGAGTGCTCTCGATGATAGTGACGGCCTCACTACATGCCGCTGGAGACGACGGCGCCCGCACAAGCTCCGGGTATTTTACGGCCGGAGGCAGCTTTGCGAACCTACGGGCCACTTCATCGAGCACAGTTGGAGACTCGACCACGCCTGCCGCGTCTCAGACCTCAAGGCTCGGCAGTCTTCGGTGCGGCGATCACTGGCGCGCCTCCGACGGAAACAGGTCCCTGCGGTTTGGATCACCCGAAGCGTTTCCTGGCGACGCTCGAAGCAGCCCGGGCTGGCGACAAAGGAGGCTCGGAAGCAGCAGAAGGAACAGGTGTTAAACTCTGCAGCGAATCGATCCGCGAAGCCAGAATGGTGATCTGATCCAGGATCCCTTTGAGGTCATCCCGCTGAGCGTTGACCCGGCTGTTGAGCACTGAGATCTCATCTCCGGTTTTCTGCAGTGCCCACTTTATCTCAAACAAGGATGCCCTGTCCTCCAGTGACAGGCTCATCGTTGAAGCTTCCGGCGTCTCGATAAAGGTTTCAAGGTTAGCCCAAAGCCAGGCGCCAGCAGCACACGAGCCAACGAGGACAAGCGGGAGCACCAAAACCGGGAGGAACCGTCTTGACGGCCCGCGCAAAAGCGGCCGCCAGTCTGAAGCGGCCGCTTGATCCATCAAATCCATTGTCCCTCGCTCAAGATCCCATTCCAGCAGGCTTGTTTCGTCGACGCGATAGGCTGCGATGCTCACGCGCTCCAGGAGCTGCGAGCGCCGACAATAATCAATCTTGCCGAGCGTCCCGATCGGCCACCCTGCTCGTATGAAACGCTGCTTCTTGAGGTACGCAACGCGACAATTTGCGCGCGTCCTCCATGATAGCGTCACCAGCGAGCAACGGTGCTCATTTTCGCCGGCGATGGCGCAGCAGTTTCTCGCCATTCAGAAGAACCTTGGCGATTTTCTTACCCGCGGCACGAATGCAAACCGTCCACTTCATTCCTGCAGAGTGTGGATGGAGCCCCCTCTTGCCGGACCAGCAACCTCATCCGGGGCGGCCACGGCTGATCGGCCGAGCGGCAATGGCCGATTGGAACGGCAAGCACTGTACCTGGTCAACTACCAATTCCGGCAGATTGTTCGAGATGACGGGCTCGTGGCAAGGGTGACCAACGAACGTCGCGTACGTCAAGGATTCGGATGCAGGACGGGTTGTGCCGCGCTCACGGCAGTCAGCAACTGTTTGCCGATACTCGCCAAAGCTGCTCGATGGCTGATTCCTCCGGTCTCCTGGGCCATCACTATGGATGTTGTGGTGAGGTTGGCGCGCGAGCAAGTTCAAGCCTGGCTATTGTCTTGTGTTTCGCTGAGAACGATACCGCTAAAGCGCTTCGTGAATCCAAGCTTCTTGCACGGAGAGCCTTGCTTGCCGGTCGCTGCCGTTTCGTCCAGAAAGCCGCCTTCGATGCAGATGCGCGACACCGCCAGACTCGCCTAACTCACAGTGAGCAGGGCGGACATTCGCAATGTTTTGGCGGCCAGGCCAGCAAGCCCCCGCGCGCTCGTCGTGAGCATTTGCCGAGCCAGCGCCCTCCTCTGGCTCCCGGCGCACCGGCATCATGCACGAGCAAAGTTTCGGACCAGATCATCGTCGTGCCACGGGGTGAGAGGTTCAGCAAACCTGAGTGGTCCTCTTCGGATAGATCATGTTCTGGCTCGTCCCCCTCGCCCTCGGACGCGCAAACGCCGGGAGCTCACTCTGGCCAATCAGGCCGCAGTTCAATCTATTCATGGCCGGGCGACATGGGCCCGAAGTACGCCATTCGTGATTGCCCTCTCGCGACGAGCTCGACTCGGACACACTCGGCTACGGCAGCACGCAAACCAAGGGGAAAGCGATTTTGGCTCGTTATCGCGCTTTCGCTAGCGGCTTGTCTCGTCGGCAATTCCGTACTGGCACAAACCGCGAGCGGACTTGATCCGAGTAACCACTCCGTGGATCAGGCCAGCAAAAGAGGAAAGACCCCCGATCGGGCCGCAAGGCTCCCGATCGACCTGATCCGTCAGGAAATCCGCGCTCCTGCCTCGGCTCCAGCAGCAGGTCTCGGGGTGCCTTTCGAGAAGCGCGGCAATGCGGGCGCGGGTGCTCAGAGGAGACCGCAAAAGACGATCGATCCCTTCGAAAGGTACGACGAGCTGCGTGAAAAAGGGTTGTGGTTGAACATACCTGGCCCTGCGGACACGATTGATCAGGACAGGGACGGCGTTAGATCGGCGCTGGCAGATGTCGGCATCGGGTACATCGGCTGGACACACAACAGCTTTGCAAACAACCAGCTACCGAATGCGGCCAGAAGCCCTATCGCAAACCAGCTCTATATGGGCCAGAATCCGACCTTCGCGTCGGCAAACTTCATGATCGTTACCTACGATCTCAGCCGGTTTGGCATTGCCGACGGACAGATTGTCGTAGGAGCCGAGCAGCAATACTGGACGTGGGATCGCCCGGGACCAGATCGAGCGGGAATCAATACGCTCGCCTACTATCAGACTTTCTTCGACAGGACGCTAGAACTCAAGCTTGGCTACCTGAGAAACCAAAATGAGTTCACCGGCACATTGTTCGGAGGGATTACAGGATCGAACATGTCTGCCTTGTTCCAGGCAGGGATGAGCACCAATGCTGCGCCGACGCCGGCGGTCAACTTGAAGTACAATTTTGACGATCGCTTGTACAACAAGGTTTCCGTCCAGCGCTCAATCAGTCCAGATGGTGCCTATGCCCACATAACCGAGAATCCCACCGGCCTGAACTGGAGCACGGCCAATGCAGGCATCCTTCTCGTTGACGAAGCCGGCTACAAGAGCAAGTCGGCTCCCGGCGTACCCGACACGTGGCTGCGGGCGGGCGTTGGTTTCAACAATAGCCGCTACACGAATTTGGCGGACCCCAAGCAACAAAGGGAGACTGGGAATCATTTTCACTACATCGCTGTGGACAGGCAGCTCTGGCAGAGCGACGCCC
Source organism: Bradyrhizobium sp. LVM 105 (assembly GCF_003957705.1). Taxonomy (NCBI): domain Bacteria; kingdom Pseudomonadati; phylum Pseudomonadota; class Alphaproteobacteria; order Hyphomicrobiales; family Nitrobacteraceae; genus Bradyrhizobium; species Bradyrhizobium sp. LVM 105. The sequence continues at coordinate 36,193 of NZ_QZMV01000032.1, forward strand.
TTGGGTTGCCGTCTCGCGGCATCTATGGCGGCTTCTCCATCATGGAAGCTCCGCCTGACTGAGCTGGCCCCGGTTGTCTGAACAGAATATCCGCGTCGATAAGTGGAGCCTCTGCCGGGGTTAGGCTGCCGTG
>NZ_QZMV01000033.1:0-26548 GCF_003957705.1 Bradyrhizobium sp. LVM 105
TCGCGGGTCAATCTTGCCCGCCGTCAGGCAGAAACTCCACTTATCGCGCTGTTCAGATTTGCGGGACCAGCTCAGTCACAGTCGCGGGCCGTATGCTGCTTGTGGAGGCAAAAGGATGGCGACAAAGCACCGGCTCTCTGGTCTTTCAAGTCACCAATAGACGGAGTTCTGAATTAGTTAGTGAGGATTCCAGCAGGCCAGTTCACAGTCATCGCGATTGAGATTGCAAGCCGAAACGTGCCTCGCTCGCGCTAGCTATTGCTAACTCCGCTATGCAGCCAACGGTACAGAAACGCCCGGTTGGGAGCACTGCCGAGCGGTTTTATGTGGATGTGATCCTTGTGGAAGACATTCATTATCGGCGCCCGTCATGCCGGCAAGGTTCTGCCAACCATTCACGGTTCCGACCGCTAACGGATCGAAAACGGTTTTCGAGCAAGTTCTTACCCGGGATAGCAGGGGAGGAGATCTACACATGAGCGGACCGGCCGTTATGGAAAACGTGCGCCGCTATCGCGCGATAGCTTCGTTGTGCCGTCAGTCCGCCGCATTTCGGCCAATCCAACGGGACTCATTGCTAGCACAAGCTGCAGAGTGGGAGGAACGCGCGATCGCAGAGATCGAGAGATACTTCAGTTGTTCCGCTGCACGTCCTGCTTGATTGCGCTCGACGATGAAAAGCATCCACCATCTGGCCAATGGGTCGGATCATGAAAGGCAATGCTGGCCAAACGATCCAGTCGCGCAAGCGGCCGCGTTGGGAATTCATCGGTGGGAGCTTCAGATAGGACGCTCAAATAGCTTCATCATCTCCGCCAGCACATCGCGGGCCCTCGTCCAGCCACCGGATAGCTCAGCTCTATTGCTTCCGCCCTCGCCGACGCTGCGCCAAGGGGCCCGTTACGTTGCCCGGGGGATGATGCATTCGCATTCGGCAAGAAGGAGTCGTTGGTTCGGCACCGTTCGTCGCGGTGCCGTGCAAACATTAAACCCTAAAGCCGACCGTAAGAGGGGCATGCCAAGTAAATCTGCTAGCCGCCGGGAGCTCAGATTTGTTCAATGATCGCCTGATGAATGTCGGCGCGCGTTGGACAGCCGGAAGATCCGATGTTGCGCCGCGTAAGGAAAACGGAAACTCCCGCTTATTAAAAAAAGCGCGATCCCGCCATCCCCCGCGGATGCAGAAATCATTGATCGAGAGTTATATGGCGAAGGGCATGAGATGCGAGGCTGACCGCGCCAAAGTCGATCTGGTCAAAGACGTCGGTTATCTTCGTGTAGAGCCTGTGCGCTCTACACAAAATATATTCATACGGATCGCTCGCGGGCTTTGCCGCACTCTCGGTACACCTGGCATTGCCACTATTGGGCGGTTTACTCGCTCGTTGCCATTTGCATCCTTTGTTTTTCCATTTGTCCTCGTGCTTGGTGGGATCAAGCACCATCATCGAGTCACTTACCTCAACAAGCCAAACGCTGCTGCGCGCGCTTTCGCTTCCGGATTGAAAGAGTGAGAGAGGACGAGGGTTCGTTGCCGTCGATCCGGAGCTGATGTTCAAGCAAGATATTGCCCGCGTTATCGACAAGCGAATGAGTAGCCTGGAAAGCCATTATTGAGGTGAGTTCATCTCACCCAGGAAATTGTTCGCGCCAATCATTTTTGCGCTTGAGCAGCTCACTCCGGCGACCTCCGGCTTCGGTTCTTCAGGAGCCCGGCGCTCTTGTTCCCGAGCTGATAGCTGAAATATCGCGCTTTCTCCGAACCAGACTTCGTGCGGAAGCAAAACGCAACGTCCGCTGTGCGTCGAGCCTTTCGGGACATCCGACCTAGAGTATCGCTGCGGATTCGCAGCAATATGCTCTATGTCTTCGCCATAAAACTCTGCCAGCTTGTTCTCGAATGAAGATCTTGAGATCTCAACCAGTGGTGGCTCGTCAACCAGCGCGTATGGCGGGACTGCAGTCGAAAATGATTCAGAGGAGAAACTCGATGGCGCCGAATTCAGGAAGGAGAGTATATCCGGCGATTCCTTGGCGATGCGCGTAGTACCGGTCATCAGTCGCGCTCGTTCTGATTTCATCGGCCTCGGGATAAATTGCTGGTGCGCTGAAACAAGAAACCTTCCATTTATATCGGCGAGGTCGCGGGGGCGGCCGCCGATTGAGTGTTCCGCGTTGATGGTAAGCCTAGCTGTTGGCATGCTGACAGCTAAGCATCAAGACGTCACCATTCCGGTCCGCTCCCGCATGGGCTCGTTCGAGATAGCGCCGCGAAGTGCGGGCCGTCCGCCTGCGGTGCTGGGTTGGCGCCGCCGGTCTCCGTCTTACCTTCAAGGGCGAGGGACAGTTTGAAGTTATTGCGCAGCATTGGGTTTGCGGGTTCCGCTGCGAGAGCTTGGCGGTAGAGTTCTTGGGCCTCCCGATGTCGGCCCTCGTGATCGAGAACAACTGCTTTGGCATTCAATGCGCGCAGGTCGCCAGGGGCTGTCGATAAGATCCCGTCGAGCACCTCAAGCGCATCATTCGGGCATTTGCGTGCCAGCAAAGCCCGCGCAAGAGGAATCGCGGCATCAACATTCTCCGGTCGTTGCTTCAGCGCATCGCGCAAAGCCTTCTCGTCAGCATCCCGACCGAGGGCGAGAGCGATGCGCTCGCGCATAGCTGGATCGACCTCCTTGGCCCCGACCAGCTCTGCCGCAGACGTCGGCTGCTGTGAAAGACCCGACTTGTGCGAGTCAGCGCAACCTGCGAGCAGCACGATGGCAAGCATGGGGAGAAAGGCCGAGCACGAATGGCGACGAAAGTTACGCCAGCGTCGCAGAACATTAATCTTACATGAATTCATAAGCGACCTCACGACCCTACACCTGTGCTCGTCAGCCGGCCGCAGGGAGGAGGTCACGATGCCCGCCTGTAGGAGTCTTGTCCTTGCCAGGCGCAAGTTTGACGGAGCCAATCGGCTGGACGGTGAAATCCGAGGCGAGATCCTGATAGGAGAGAACAGGTAGGTCTATTCCATTGCGGGTGAGAAAGCCGCGGACGAAGCGCCGGATATCCATCGAGCCCAGGATAACTGGCTGGTTCTGACTGCGCGCGATGCTCGAATGGATCTGGCGAAATTGTGCAAGTAGCATCTCGCTTTGCCGATCCTCCAAAACGAGGTAGGGACCGACAGCGGTCTCGCGCACCGCACCTCGCACGATATCCTCGGTCTCACGCTCGACGATAAAGGCCGCCACAACACGATGGGCGTTGGCATAGCGGTGACAGATCTGCCGCTTCAGAACGGAGCGCACATATTCGGTGAGCAGTACGGCACTTTGCTCCCGTTCGCTCCATTCTGCAAGCGCCTCCAGAACCAAACGGGTGTTCCGGATCGGGATGCCCTCGTCCAGCAAGCGGCGTAGCACATCCGCGATGCGAGGGATCGGTGTCGTGCGCAGCACCTCCTTCACCAGATCGGCATATTCCCGCTCCATCCGGCTAAGCAGCTGACGCGTTTCCTGAATGCCCACCAGGCGCTGTGCATAGCGTGTCAACGTCGACTGGACGCGCAAGGCGATGATTTCGCTCGGACGGTGGTGCCCAATTCCGGCAGCTTTGAGAGCGGGCGCATGGCCTTGTTCGATCCAGATCCGATTCGTGTCTGGGTCCTGCCAAAAGGGTATCCCGCTCAGTTCAATGTTCGCCACGTCGTCGTTAAGTAAGAGTTGTGTCGGGTCAATGGCGCCCTCTTCCACCGGCACTCCTTCGACATCCACCCGGAATTGCGATTGGGCCAGGTGCTGTGCGCTTTGGGCGGGAATGCGTGGAATTGTGATGCCAAGATCAGCTGAAACCAGTGCCGAAACCCGTGCGACGCACTGCTCGAGTTCCCCTACGTCGATTGCCTGCATCAGGCTCGGCGCTAGCAACAGCGTAATCGGAAGTGCCTCCGCGGGCACGGTTTGCTTCTGACCCTGTGCGGAAGCGGGAGCGGAACCGGTGGGACCGGCGCCCGCCTTGAGAGCGGTCTTGCCCTCTTGCACGCCAACCTTGAGAAAGCTGGCAGCGGAGAACAGCGCGGCCATTATGACAAAGGGCGGCAAAGGGAAGCCAGGAACGAACCCCATCACAAGCAAGACACAGGAGGCCAAGCGTAGCGCTTGTGTGCTGGCCGTAAGTTGGCTGACGATATCGGCGCCAAGATTGAGTTTGGAAGGACCGTTGACACGAGTGACAATGGTTGCGGCTGTAATTGACAGCAGCAGGGCCGGAATCTGCGAAATGAGCGCATCACCGATCGTCAGGGTGGTATAATGGTGCATCGCCTCCTCGAGGGACATGCCCTTGGAGAGCGATCCGATCGTGATGCCACCCAGCATGTTGATGCAGATGACTATTAGTCCGGCTATGGCATCGCCCTTTACGAATTTCATGGCACCGTCCATCGCGCCGTGCAGTTGGCTTTCTCGCTCCAGCGCGCCGCGCCGGCTGCGGGCTTCGTGCTGATCGATATGGCCGTTGCGCAGCTCCGCGTCGATCGCCATCTGCTTGCCCGGCAGCGCATCGAGCGTGAAGCGCGCAGATACCTCCGCCACCCGTTCAGCGCCCTTGGCGAGAACCATGAACTGCACCATGGTCACGATCAGGAATATGACAATGCCCACGGCGATGTTGCCGGATATGACAAAATCGCCGAACGTATGAATGATGCTGCCGGCATCGCCCTCGGCGAGGATCAGTCGCGTCGTTGCAACGGTAAGAGCGAGACGAAAGACGGTGGAGATCAGGATGACGCCCGGCAGGGACGAAAAGTCGAGCGGCGTGTTGAGATACAGGGCTACCATCAACAGCAATATGGCAAACCCCAGATTGAAGCCGATCAGCATATCGATCATGACGATCGGGATCGGCATGATCATCATTCCGATCGCAAGAAGAAGCATCAGCGCGACCATCAAATCCGGGTGAGCCGGCGCGCGCGTGATGAGATTTCGTAGAAGGTTGGCCATGAGAAGCCTTATTGTTGTTTGATTGCAGCTGTGCTGCCCCGCAACAAAACATAGCGTTTGAAGACGGCTTGCGCTTCGGTCATGCGGCCAGCGTGACGCAGCGCGTGGCTGCGCATCAGCATCAAGGGTAGACACGAGGACGGTTCGTCATCCAGTTTGTCAAGCTGATCCAATACCGACAGTGCTTCGTCACCGCGACGCTCCAAGATGAGAGCGTAGGCCAAGATGCGGAGCAGGCCGACATCTTGGGACTGTTCGTGAGCGGCCAGCCGCAACAGAGCCAGGCTCTTGGCGCTCTGTCCGCACGCAAGGTAGACATAAGAAAGCACGCAGAGCAAATCTCGCTCCGGCCCGGAGATCAGCTCGACAGCGCCGGCTTCGGAAACGCGCTGTGTAGATGTGAAGTGTTGTACTTTGTCTGGCCCGGCCATCGCTAGCCTTTGATCAAGCCGTTGTGACTCTGCCGGAGCAGGATTAATCGCTGCAGCTCCAGTTGCAGAAGCGCGGCCCCTTCACGTGAAACCAAATCCTCTGGCGCGGCTGATAGCGTATCAGCCAAACGCTCCAGAAGAAGGCCGTGTTGCTCTGGACGCAGAACATGCGAATGACGTAAGCGCGGCGTCACGAAGGAGAGCAGACTGTGCGCGAGATTGGGCTCATTAAGCCAAGCGAGTTCCGAGCTTGGCTCGATCTGACCTGGCGGGGCGCGCGCCTCGTCTAGATTGATGCGCGAAACTGCATCGATCGAACTGAGCTCGAGCGCGCTCTCGATCGTGACGTCCACCAACCGATCCAGCACGTCACTATGACGAGAAAGTGAGGTGTGGCTCTTAGGATCATTGCCACGCGTCCGGTCAATCCCGATGGACTTGGCTCGAGAATTGACCGGCGTGTTGGCAGATGCATGATGATCAACGTTTGGCCCCTGAAAAGAGGTGCCGGGCTCGACGGGATTGGGGGGCAGCCTAGTCATGGCACTTTGCTTCCTTACCTGCGGCCTAAAATGCTAATAGGGTAGAGTGGCAAACCGGCCATCCCGGCTCAGCAGAACACGCCTTTCCTCGATCCCGTAGACGGTCCATCCATTGTTCAAGAGCGCGCCGACGAAATACTTTTGACCAGCAATGACAATATAGGGGTCGGTCCCGCGCCAAACAGCTTGGACCCCAATTGCGGGAGGCGTCTTCTCATCCTTGATCGCCACCGCGTTGACGAGCGTATAAGCGCCATTGCTATTGTGATCAAACCGCTGCTGGACGTCTCGCCATGTGGCGAGCGAGGCGGGCGTAACGGTGCCATCGGCGGTGACAACGCCCGCCCCAGAGCCGACCGTGATGCCGACAAGGCCCGCTCTGTCAACTTCCTCCTGCAACCGTTCGGCAGCTGCATCGGTGGCCAGAGCATCAGGAGCGTTGAGCGCCAGCTTGGGCGCAATGTCCGGAGCAGGGGACGACGGACTTGACGCCACGGTGGTGTCGGTCTGGACAAAGCTGGGTGAGACTGCGCCAACCGCGGCAGAGCTGATCAGGACCAAAGCAAGAAAGACGAGCGATATATGCCGGCGGTCGATGGAGCCAGCTTGTTTGTAGTCCTCGATCGTCCAGCGAATGGACATCGCCCCGGCATGCAAAACGACAGGAAGAGGGACAACAATGGATTCGTTTGGTAAAACAGTCTCGTGCCCCTCGATCCTAACGTCCCTCGCAAGGGCCTCGATCTCGATTGAATTGGAATGGGGGATGACACGAAGATGGTGCGGTTCGAGGCCTTGTTCGACGAAGATCAAGTCAGCATCGAGGCTGCTGCCAATCAGACACGATCCGACCCCCACTTTACTTGTCAGCCCGGAGTAACACCCCGACAGCACTTCGAAATGCAGGCAATTTGGTTCATTCACGGTCGGTTTCCTGAACAGCGAACGGGACCGTACGGCAAAACCGTACGGCCCGTAGCGACTTCACAGACTAAGCAGCGGGGAAAGTGGGGCGGCGACGTCGCCCCATCTCATCCCTTACTGCACCCGCTCATCGGCCGCTTTTTTGACAGTCGAAAGCTCGGTCGAGACGACGCGAAGTTCCACATCCCTCTCAGCAGCCTTTGTGCTGGTCGCAGTCAGAGCGGCGATTTGCCGTTGGAATGCCGCCTCTCCAGCAGCTTCAGCAGCCGTGGAAGCGGCTGCAGCAGTAGCGGTGCCGGCTGCCCCACCTGCAGTCGAGGTATGAGACGCACCAACATTTTTAGGCATACTATTCTCCTGTTTGCTCGATTTCGCCGCCACGTGCGGCTCCTATGTCCCAACGTCGCAACATGCGACGTCAGGAATCCTCCTCTGTCTCGGCCATGACATCGTCGAAATGGCTCATTGCACTATTCGCAACTTGGAGAGCAGCGGCTCCCAAAGCGGCGCTGAACGCTTGCTGCATAGCGGCTTCGTGCGAGTTGCCGCCCGGAGTGGACGCGCCGCCGTTTACGGGAATGTTTGCATCAGGCGATCGGGCATGATCGTCGCGCTCGCCAGGCTTGTGAGATCCTTTTTTGCCGCCAGCCGCATGGAGGTCAGCGTCAACGTGCCCAGCGGCGCTAGAGTTCGTAACGCGCATCGGGTTCTCCTATGTCAATTCGATCGTGCCAATGGAGGCAGTTTCTGCTCTCCACTATGCAAGTATTAGCTTTCGACAAGCTGACGAGTCGTAGAAAATGCAATGAGCCGATGGTCGATCGTCATTATACGTCTTCACCAGCCGGCCGTATTTGAACAAGTTGCCCGCGAAAGCTGGAGATCAGATGGTTAAGACAAACAATCGTTTGTGAAGATGATCGGGGTGAGCACGTTGCTCATCGTTTCGAAAGCTTCAATAGCGGAATACCAAAGCCACCACTAACAAAAACGTTTCAAGGCCGACGTGCTGTAATCTCGGGCTCACGTCCCTTGCGATGCTCTTTCGACAATTTGCTTGCAGTCAGGCGAAGCGGCATGAGCCTGACCTGGTCGGAGCGAAGCGGAAAGCCAGAGTGACGGCCGATTCAGCGGCCAAGAGCGGTCCCTCGGTCCTGGCGGGCCCATAGCAGATCCGTCAATCGCGACCTACTTTCAGGGAGACCGAGCAGAAGCCCGCCAGTCGGGAAAGAGCCCTTCGGACTTCAACCGCTCTGGACCAATGTGCTCTCGATCCTTGCAATCGTCAGGCTCCGCGGCTGCGGCCGGGCTGTCGCGTAGTGTTAATGCATCGCGATCTTGACAGGCGGCGTATGCAGTCGATGGAACTTCACAGCGGCAGACTGGGTTTGAGGTCGGATTCGAGAGTGCGGCCAACATAGTTTGTACGCAGTGAAGAGCCGAAATAAGTTCCTCGGATTCGGGGGCGGTCTCAAGTATGCTGGTAGAGCTTGCGCGACCTACTGCTCGGCAGAGAGGCCCAACCGCGCGGAGGCCGCGCAAGCTCATTACCGTTTCCAGCGTGATCCTGAGAAGATAGCGTCGCTCCGCCTAGGCGTTAGCGTCTGCAGCTTGCAAGCGCTCGGATTCGATGCGAGCCTTTAGGTTATTCAGATAATCCTCCGCGTAGGACTGGGCCACCGAAACCGGCAGGTTGATGCCGGCCGTCGCGGCTTCTTGAATTGCCTGCTTCACCAAGCCTTCTCGCATTGCTAATTTGACCTCAGGTCCGGCGATGCAGCCCACCGCCTGTGCCGCAAGGCTCAGCCCAGCTTCTTCCAGCGCTTGCTTTATGTTGCCGCCACTGATGGCAGTGTGAAGAAGATTTGCAGCTTGCGCCTCGGCTTCGAGCACCATTGACGCCAGATCGGTCAATTCACCCAAGCCTGGAATGAAGCCAAGTACACCGACTGCCGTCGCGGCCCAGTCGAATACCTTAGAGCCAACTTTGAGCACGTCATTAAGTGCGTGCATGAAGGCGCCACCGTTCTTTTTGGGAGACTTGATGTCGGGCTGGTCTGCCATGCCCATTGTCATGTCCGCGACCGCGTCCTGCTCGGCAGGCGTTCGGACGGCATGCGTCTTCACTTGGTGAACGGTGCGGTTCGCACCCGACATGTTGTTGAAGAACTGGTTGAAGTCGCTGTTGCTGATGTTGCCGGAATCGACCGTATGGCCACCACCGAAGTCGAAGAACTTGTGGTGGGTTTTGTAGCCCGTAATCGCGTTGTTCATCAACCCGAACAACACAGGATCGGAGAGCAGCTGGGAGGCCGCCTTTCGCACCTCGGGCGCGAGGCTCTTATCATCGACCATGCTCGCCAACTTTTCCCGGGTCAGGTCACCCTTCCCGAAGAACGCGTTTTTGTTCTTGCTGATCGTATTGAGCGTATCGAGCTCGGCTTGCGTGAGATTGATCGATGATGAAGCAACCTGCAGGAAGTCCTCTTTGTGGACCTTGTCTATCGAGCCACCGTACAACTTCTTCCATTCATCCGGGTGGTCGAGGAAGTATTGAGCGGCCGCGAGGACCTGTGGCGGGCATTTGCCGGTTTTAGCTTCGCCGTCGACGATCCGTTTGAAATCCGCAAGGCTCAGGTTCTTAGGCAGGTTGTCGGCATAGCGATAGAGCTCGCGCAATGCATCGGTCTGGGTCATAACCGATGGCTCGCCATTCCGGGTGCCGTCGGAAGCGATGTAGTTTTGCGTATAGCTCTCTGCCCGCCGCTCCTGGAAAGCAGCAACCTGAGGGTGGTGATCGGAGAAGCCGGAGAGATCACCTGCTTTGATCTTCCCGCCGCAGCGGCCGTCACCTTGCGAGCCTATCGCATAGAAGAGCTCTGGGTCCAGTTGCAGAGCCTCGATCGCCGCCTTTAGATCCGGCGGTGTGGAGGGATCGTTGGTCAAATCTCCAAGAGATTTCCAATCCAGCGGGCATTTGTCTTTGTGTCGGTTCAGCACCGACACAATCTGCAGCTCGGCATCAGTCAGCGTGCCGCTGTTCCACGTGATCCTGGAGCTTTGTACGGGTGCCTCTGCGATCTTCGGGGCGCTCGCAGCGGAGGAGGACTCCGCGGAGGATGGCTCTGGGGCCTGCTGACATGCGTCCAGTGCGGCCTTGATCTCCGGCGGGAGGATGTTCCGCACCTCCTGCGTGAGTTGCTCCGTCAGCTGCTTGGCCGAGTCTGCAGCCGGCGGATCCTGTGGAGTGGAACGGTCATCGGCATTGTCTTTCAACGAGAAACTAGCCAGCATCGCCTCGAAGTTTGAAAGATCCCGCGCCGATGAGGGCCCGGGGGCTAGCCCGGACAAACTCGAGCTGGCGGTCAGCGATAGGTTGTTGACTGACATTATACGTCCTCTGATTTGAGATCGCACCACAAGGCGGTCATGTGGCGCAGCCCGAGAATCGCGACGAACAACGAGCAAGAAGTGTCGATAGGCTTCGATGGCTCCTACCACTCGCTTCCGATTGCTCAGTGCGCCCCAGCGCTCGGTTCCGCTACAATCTATAGGCACATCGCCGTCTAGATATTCACGCCACATGGTAGGTTCGATTAGCTTTCCAAAAGCTGACGGTGCTCAGAGGTTTTACAACGAGACGCGCAATGATGGTGTGAGAGGCGGTGATGGGTTCTCGATATCGGAATCGGCTTGCTTGTTATGCTCGATCGCTCGCCTCCGGGCCAACTAGGTCGATTAGCGAGGCCGTGTCTGCCGCTCTGCAGATGGTCACGTGCGCTGATTCGTGAAACAATGTCGCAGGTCTCCGCAGCATCTTATGGTGAAATCACCCACGCGTAGCGACCTCGCGCCTGCGCCCAACGAGAGTGTTGGCGCTTGCGTAGATGCTCGAAAGAGTCCGACGGTATTGTGCGGACCCTATTGCCCCGAGCCGATCGAAGCTCAGCTGCACTTCGCATTCTTCATGTCATCATGCTTAGCCGATTGGTGAGTGTTCGCTCGAACCTACAAATCAAAGGCAAGGGTCCTGCGACGGTTTGAGACGAATAACACCTTCTTCTCGCCATTCCGCCGTGTGAGGCACACCCAGGATGGTGAACGTTGTTGTCCGGACACCCCTGGTAGGTTTGAGATCGCGCCTTCTTAGCATTTCGATCTGAGCGGGCGTAGCTGTTTGGCCAGTGAAGACCCAGCGTCCTTGGCGCGACGACCGTTCGCCATGACGAAATCTCCAATTTCCGGCGGAGCAACCCCTGCGTGCAATGTGGGCCCAGCTTGAGACGGTCCAGCGTGAGGTGACCCGGCCCGCATGAGCCAAGGCTCAAGATCTTGCCAACTCCGAGATCGGAGGCGTCCGCGCGGTGTTGAGCGATCGGCTGTTGGGAATTGGACCGCTCGCCGCCGCTCAATGATGGCTACACGCGATGCTGCTCCGAGTTCCTGCCCAATTAGGTCCTGGCTGTATTCGGGTATTTCATGCAATGCCATTAGTTCACGCTCAAACTCCCTTGGACCGGCGGGCGATGAGGACGAGTGGGACGCTGGGCTGTTGTCCGCGCGGCTTAGCGCGTTGAAGTCCATCCTGTTCCTCCTTTTGGGCAACGGAGTGGCTTTCATTCTTATGCGACGAAGCTCATTTTCATGACGGACTTCGTGGAGTTGTTCAAAAGCTCGCATGAGGCGCTAAAGTGGCAAAGCACGCTCACCGATGCTGCTGGCTGGAATTCTGGTTCGCATCAGTGGCTCCGGTTTGGACGTTTATTGCGCGACCCTGTGGCATCGGTCATCTACACATCCGCGCTCTGACAATGCAGCAGTAGCTTTCGAAAAGCTGACAGAGGGCATAAGCAGACGCATTGCATCTCTTCCAGGCCATCTGTTGTCATCAGGTCATTTCTTACCTGCATCAGATGTGTGAACCACGCCGTCTTGATGTGGTGCCTCCGGCGAAGGAGCATCGTTCGGTCGTCCTTCGCGAATGACCACGCTGGAGGATCCTCGAAACAGCATCAAAACCGACTCGTGCGGCGGCTTTTCGGTACCGCTCGAGTTTCGCCGTGCCTGTACCTCCGCCGCAAGTCCTTTTACTGTTTGCTCCACAAGCGCGACAAAGCGGGGTGGACCGGAGGCGAAGACGAGGCCATCTCCCGGTACGGGTCTCACGATGTAACGCTCGTCGGAGATGTTGAGCGCATCGAGTGCCGCCTTGAACGCATCAAAGCTGATTGGACTCAAGACCAAAAGGCGGCTTTGCGCCTCATGCGCATCGGATACGTAGAGCACCAGCCCATCGTAGTACCATTGAAGATTGTAGAGATTAATCAACCGTTCGAGGAACTCTCTCGGTGGGAGATCCGGCATTCGTCCGCGAATCCGCCCCTTCACCCCGGTGCTGACATTGACCCTGATATTTAGGTTGTTGCCGAATTCCTGCAGTGCGGCCGCGAGGTCCTGATCCAGAACTGTGTAACTATAAGGCGTCGATGGCAGCGCCAGGGGAGCGCCGAGCGCCTCGACTACGCCAAAGCAAATGAAAACACCAGCGTAGAGAACTTTCGTCAAGATGTGCAGCCTTGTGTATGGGATGAGCATTCCTGCTATTTTGCACTTGAGAACAAGCACCGGAATTCGTCCCAAAATGTGGAAGCCGATGCTTCGTCCAAAATTGGAAGCTACCCGTGATCATTAGATGACAGATGCTCGTCAGTTTTTGGTCAGCTTGCTTCTCCAAGGTGCGGCCCTTCGTGTGAACGAACGGCTCATCTCACCACGTGACAGAAATGATTTCCTCCATGCTGTTTGGCGTTACGTCGATCTCTGCCAACTCCGTCGAGTGTGCCTCCAACGGCTGTTCGTCGGCACACGCTCAGTTTGGCGAGAGTCTTGCGCAGGCGGCCTCGAACCGAGGCGTCGCCTCTTCTGTGACCGAGCACGCGCCAGCTCCATCGCTACCGGAAGTGCAGCGCGCGGTGGCGCCGGCGAGCCCGCTAGGCGATCGCGTCCTTCAGAGCATTTCTGCTATCCACCAGGGCAAACCATTTCCGTCGGGTGCAGTTTCGCCGGCGCTCGTCGGCGAGCCTGATCCTACCAAGAATCTGCAGCTTGGGCCGGCCGCGCAACCGGTCTTGCGTGTGCAGCAAGTGGAGGTACATCCAGTGGGCCAACCGGAGGGTGTGGATCATTTCGACTCGGCGCTGACGAATCTGCGGGATGTTTACAACGGCGTCATCCAGGTTTCGCTCATCTCCAAGGGGACAGGTGCTGTCAGTTCATCTCTGAATAAGCTTCTATCGGCGGGCTGAGTGGGCCGTTGGCTGTCTTGACGCAAGACAAGATCGGTAATGGCCGGCCCGCAAGAAAGCGGCTTGATGCTCTCGGCTTGTTGCTGCTTTCGCTGACCCTCGCCGGTTGCAAAGCTGATCTGTATACCAAAGTTCAGGAGCGTGAAGCCAACGAGATGCTTGGGCTGCTCCTGAGCAAGGGCGTCGATGCCATCCGTCTCGTCGGTAAGGATGGGACCAGCACAATTCAGGTGGAAGAAAGGCAGCTCGCCTACTCAATCGAGCTGCTGAATGACCATGGTTTGCCGCGCCAATCCTTCAAGAGCCTTGGTGAGGTGTTCAAGGGGGCGGGCCTCGTTGCCTCTCCGGTTGAGGAGCGAGCCCGCTACGTCTATGCTCTCAGTGAAGAATTGTCGCGCACGATCAACGATATCGATGGGGTTCTCTCCGCCCGTGTTCATGTCGTTCTGCCGAAGAATGATCTTTTGCGACAGGATGCAACCCCGTCCTCGGCGTCCGTTTTCATTCGACACGCCTCCAACGCGAAGCTCTCAGCCTTGCTGCCGCAGATCAAGATGCTCGTCGCCAATAGCATCGAAGGTCTATCGTACGACAAGGTGACGGTCGTGTTCGTGCCGGTTGAGCGAGCTCAGCATGAGGCCTCCGTTGTGCCAGCGGCAGCTTCCGCAGAACCAACCAAATTCATCGCAACTCACATTGCGATCGGTGCAGGAGGTGTGCTCGCCGCGTTGGGCATTCTATCTTACGTACTGTTGAGAACACGTGGGCGACAGCTTCGTCAATCCTGGCGCAAAGTGACAAATCTGGGCAGAGGTGCCAGCAAGCCAGCGGTCCAGTCCGCCGGCAAAAAACTGTCGTCCGATCAGAAATAGGCGGCAAGCAGGTCCATATCGATGGCATCCACTGACCAAAATCATTCGCTCACCTCGCATTCCGATCGCGTGCGCGAGCTTGCCGCTTTGATTCATCCCGGAAGGTTTGCCGGCCAGCTTGATGGGCTCCTGTCGGCCGCCACAGTGCTGCAGCTGCAGAAGACTCCGAGACTGCAGCAAAGACTGGTCGAATTGCTAATGGGCAGTGAGCTGGTCTCGAACGGAATCGCCTGGGGTAGGGACGTTCTGCTCGGGCATGATCCGCGTCGGGCGGCCCTGCTCGCCGGCAGTATCTGGCATGCGCGTTCGGTGCTCAAGCTTGTGTCAAAGCCCGATGTAGCGATTCTGATCGAAAATATTGGTGCCGAAGCTCATGCTTTCGCAGTCCGACACTTATCCAGCGCCGTCGCAACCACATCGATTGACGATCCGCAGAAGCTCGCGAGCCAGATTGAACATGACGGATGTGCCTGCCTTGGTGCTTGGCTCAAGGACGCAAAAGAGCTTGACCGTGTGCGCGTTCTTTTCCGCTTACCTGTGGGGACCACCGCCGAATCCCCAGCAGCCGAACACCACAATTCAGCGGGTGAGTTACTGTCTTTGGTGGTGGCGCACTTGGCCACGGAGGAGCCAGCGGCATGACGGCCAACGAAACAGTCTTGCCTGATAGCCCGCGGATACGGCCGCTCGGTCCGCTCATACCAGCCGCGGAACTTGGCATCTGGTGCGATGCGGTGCAGACGCGCGCGCTAGCCGAGCGATACCTGCGGCAAGTTCGCAGTTGGGCAAGGAAGGCCTATCAGCAGGAGCGGGAGCGCGGGCACTGCGAGGGTCTAAGGTCAGGCTCGGACGAAATGGCACAGCTGATTGCCCGAGCTGCTTCCGATGTGGCCGGGCGAAAAGCCGTTCTGCAACAGGAGTTACCACAGCTCGTCATTGAGATATTGACCGATTTGTTGGGCTCCTTTGATCCGGGTGAGATGTTGGCAAGGACCGTTCGTCACGCCATCGAGCAAAGATATGGCAGCGCAGAAGTATGCCTTCACGTGTCTCCTGTGAATGCTGATGCACTAAGGCATGAATTCGTGGCGTTCGATGGAACGAATGGTCGGCCGAAAGTCAGAATTGATCCGGACCCTGCCGTGGGACCGGACCAGTGCGTTCTGTGGAGTGAGTTCGGCAGTGTCGATTTAGGACTTGCCGCGCAGCTCCGCACATTGCGTCTCGGCCTTAATCCATCTTCTCAGGAAAGCTATCCGTGACGACGCAACAATCAGGCCATGATCAAGCCGGCGGAGAAGGAGATGTGCATGCGGCGATAGCATCTCTGAGATTCGCAGCAAGGTATGTCGATACGCGTGCCGTGCGGGGACGGATCACCCGTGCGATAGGCACCTTGCTCCATGCCGTGTTGCCAGGGGCCCGTGTTGGAGAACTTTGCCTATTGCAGGATCACGCTTCCGGATGGTCGCTTGAGGCGGAAGTCATCGGTTTGCTGCCGGACGGGGTGTTGCTGACGCCCATTGGCGATATGGTAGGCTTGTCCCACCGCGCGGAAGTGCTCCCGACCGGGCGCATGCAGGAAGTGTCAGTCGGGCCCGACCTGCTCGGCCGCGTGATCGATAGCTTCGGCCGTCCACTCGATGGCAAGGGGCCGATAAGGACGGTCCACACTTGTCCGCTCCGCGGCAAGGCGCCCAACCCGATGAGGCGGCGTGGCATCGAGCGGCCGTTTCCGCTCGGCGTTCGCGTGCTGGATGGACTTCTGACGTGTGGCGAAGGTCAGCGGATCGGAATCTATGGAGATGCCGGTTGCGGTAAGTCGACGCTGATGTCGCAAATTGTAAAAGGTGCGGCCGCCGACGTCACCGTGGTTGCGCTCATAGGGGAGCGTGGACGCGAGGTGCGTGAATTCATCGAACGTCATATTCGAGATGCCCTCGCTCGCACGATCGTTGTCGTTGAGACATCCGACCGATCGGCAATGGAGCGGGCGCAATGCGCTCATATGGCGACCGCACTCGCCGAGTATTTTCGTGATCAAGGGCTGCAGGTCGTTCTGATGATGGATTCGCTGACGCGCTTTAGCCGTGCGATGCGCGAAATCGGCCTTGCCGCCGGAGAACCTCCCACCCGGCGCGGTTTTCCTCCTTCCGTCTTTGCGCTGCTTCCTGGTCTGCTGGAGCGAGCCGGTATGGGCGAGCGGGGCTCGATCACGGCATTCTATACCGTGCTTGTCGAAGGTGACGGCACCGGCGATCCGATCGCCGAAGAGTCGCGCGGCATTCTCGATGGTCATATCATTCTTTCGCGCGCGCTGGCCTCGCGAGAGCATTTTCCCGCCATCGACGTGCTGTCGAGCCGAAGTCGTGTCATGGATGCGGTCGCCTCTGGTCCACATCGCAAGGCGGCATCCGCATTCCGCGATCTGCTCTCGCGCTACAATGAGGCTGAGTTCCTGATCAAGGTCGGTGAATACAAGCCGGGCAACGATCCACTGACTGATCGGGCAATCGAGTCAATTGAGGAACTGCGCGCATTCTTGCGCCAGGGACAGGACGAGCCGTCTAGCTTTGAGGAGACCGTTTCATGGATGTCGCGTCTGACGGCCTGAATCTCGTGCAAGCGTCGAAATTGCGGCTGGTGAAAGACATGAGAGAGCGAAGCGCGCTTCGTGAATTGTCGAACATGGAAGCCAGGCGCCAAATTGCGGTCGCAGCGCTGCAGCGAGCGTCTGAGAATCTTAAAGGCGAGGAGAATCGTCGCGCCAAGGCCGAAGCTGAACTTTATCAGGAGCTGGCGTCGCTCGAGATGATGTCCGTGACGGAGCTCGATCGTCGCTGTCAACTCGTCCTTGGGCGACTGGCAGCAGAGATCGAATTGGCACGCCAGGCGCGCGAGCAGGCGCGCGTCGCGCATGAGCAGGCCCAGCGGGCGGTGAATGAGGCGCGGACCATATGGGCCAAGCGTTCGGCGGCGAGCCAGAAATGGCAGGAGATTGAGGGCGATGTCCAGCGCACTACCGCTGTCCGTTCGGAGTTTGCAGCCGAAATCGATGCCGACGATGAGGTTTTGCTCCGATATCAGGGTGGTTCGCGCAGCCAGACGATCGATGGCTCGAACTAATGGCTGGTTCTCTTATCACGTCGCGAGCTGCGCCCGCGGAACCTGTCGATAAATGCCATGGGTGAACCCGCACTATTTCAGCCAGCGGCAAAGCTGTCGCATGAAGTGGTCTCCTGGCTCAACGAGACCGCCGCACCGCGCACGGTTCTGCAGAGCCGCATTGGCGATAAGCCGCTATCGATCCGTATGAGCCGGCTTGTTTGGCAGGCCGAGCCATATGCCACGTCGGTGCTCGACTGCGTATTTTGCGCCGAAGGCGAGACCGCTGTGTTGTCCTTGCCCCGCCTTATCGTCGAGGCACTGATTTCAACGGTCCAGTATGGCCTTACTTTACCTTCCGAGCCAACCCGCTCGCTCCTGCTCGAACTTGCACTGGAACCTTGGCTCGCTGCATTAGAGATCGTGCTCGCGCGGAATTTGCAGCTGATCCGCGTCGAAGACGCAACGGCCAAAGACCCCTATTTGGAGTTCGACGTTACTTTCGGGCCGCTGGCGGCCAAGGCTCGCCTGTTCTTGTTCGCGCCTCTTGACGGTCTGGTTCCGTCTGCGTTTCGTGTCTTAGGCGAGTTGATCGGCCAATTACCGCGAGATTTAGGTAAGATTTCTTCGGAATTGCCGGTCGTAATTGCGAGAGAGATCGGCTCGCTGCGCGCGCCTATCAAGCTTCTTCGCCAAGCACAGCCCGGCGACGCACTGCTGCCCGAGGTCATTCCCTTTGCCAATGGCCAGCTCATCCTCGCTGCGGACAAGTTGTGGGCGCCGGCGCAGGTCGCGGGCGACAGACTCATCCTTCGGGGACCATTCCGCCTGCAGTCCCATCCTCTAAGGTATGCAAATATGACGATAAGCCCCCAAGCTGAACAAGCAATCTCGCCCTCGGAAGCCGACATCGACAGTGTTGAGATCACGCTTGTGTTCGAATGCGGCCGCTGGCCCATCCCGCTGGGTACGTTGAGAAGCATCAACGAGGGGCACGTGTTCGAGCTTGGTCGGCAGATGGACGGCCCGGTCGACATTGTTGCCAATGGTCAATTGATCGGCCGCGGCGACATCGTACGTGTCGGTGAAGCGTTGGGCATCCGGTTACTTAGCAAGTTGGCGGTCAATGGTTGACATTCAACCGAGCATCCTTGCGCTTGTTGCGGCGACCGCCGGTCTTGGCCTGCTGGCGTTCGCAGTTGTCACAACAACGGCGTTCATCAAGGTTTCCGTCGTTCTCTTCCTGATCCGCAACGCGCTCGGCACTCAGTCCATACCACCGAACATCGTTCTGTATGGTGCTGCATTGATCCTTACCGTGTTCATAGGCGCCCCAGTATTCGAGCAAACCTACAACCGCGTGACCGATACGCAACTTCGTTACCAAACCGCCGATGACTGGTTGACCGCCGCCAAGGAAGGCAGCGAGCCGCTGCGCGCCCATCTCAAAAAGTTCACCACTGAGGAGCAGCGCACGTTCTTCCTCTCGTCGACGGAACACATCTGGTCGGAGGAGATGCGCGCCAACGCAACAGCCGATGATTTTGCGATCCTCGTGCCGTCTTTTTTGATATCGGAGCTTAAGCGTGCGTTTGAAATCGGTTTCCTTCTCTATCTTCCGTTCATCACGATCGACCTGATTGTGACGACAATTCTGATGGCCATGGGCATGTCAATGGTATCACCAACAATGATATCCGTTCCTTTCAAGCTCTTTCTGTTCGTCACAATCGACGGCTGGTCGCGGCTCATGCACGGATTGGTCTTAAGCTACGCATCTCCGGGGGGCTGAGATGGACGAGGCCAGCATCCTCACCCACCTGAGCCGATCATTAGTCCTGTTCATGATCTGGGTTCTACCGCCGCTCCTGGCAGCCCTCGTGGCCGGATTGGGTATTGGCATCGTGCAGGCAGCAACCCAGCTCCAGGATCAAACCTTGCCGCTTACCGTGAAGCTCCTCGTCGTCGTCGCCGTGCTCGTTCTGTTTGCTCCGGTGCTGAGCGCGCCGCTGATCGAGCAAGCCCAGCATATCTTCACTGAGTTCCCCGCGCTCACAGCGAGGTATTAGTGCGCGCGGAACGCAAACCTGTCTAAGTTTCAGCTATAGCGTCGTGTTTGTTGGCCTTCATTGCGAACCACAAAAGGGCGAGTTCGTCAGCTTATCGAAAGCTCGCCTCACTATTATGGGACGGATAGACATCCGAACTGTCCTGTTCGGCTCTATGAGCCTGCCGTATTCGGAGGAAGAATGATCCCATTTGGAATTTCTATCCGTTCGATTCAGGTTTGCTTCCGATGTGATGGAATTACTTGCTGAGACCTGGTCCTCGATGCACAGCCCGGCGAGTTGTCGACGCAAGTGAAGGGGCAACGGCTTTGATTGCAAGCGGCCCCACGATTCTGGCATTCTGGTGAATGAGCCTGCGAATGAAGGTGCCGCTCGAGACCGATCTCCATAGCCTGCGAAATTGATGGAAGCTTCGAGGCCCTCAGATCTCCAAACCGCGCTGCGGCCGGTGAGAGCTGAAGAAGCGTGGATTGTAGGCCGCGCGCGATTTCGCCGGTGCTCTCATCGAATGGTCATACCTCTGCCGGATGGCTGTAGTCATATGGATAGTGAAGCCGAAGTCATCTGCCCTGGGAGGCCTGTCGCTCTGAAACCGCAGGGACACGAGATCTGCAGAGTTCTTGACGTCTCACATCATGGCGACGTGAGTACGACGGTTGCATTGGCTGAAGGGACCACGAGCTGAACTCAAAATGGATGCCTTGTCGCCCACCGAGACGCAAGCTCTGGTTCAGACTGCTGTCGAGTTCGTCGTTGCGGCCGGTCTTGGCGCGGCCCGGGCCCTCGGCATTATGCTCGTTCTTCCGGTATTCACGCGACCGCACATTGGCGGGATTATCCGCGCAAGCGCGACGGTTGTGATTGGATTGCCTTGCTTGATGCAGATCAGGAACGGCTTGCAGACACTAGATCCGGGCACCCGTATGGTTGCGGTCTCGCTCCTCGGTTTGAAGGAGATATTTATCGGCCTGCTATTCGGGTTTCTGCTTAGTATACCACTTTGGAGCATCCAGGCCATTGGTGACATCATTGATACCCAGCGTGGCATCTCCAGCCAGGTGGACGATCCTGCGACACGCAGTCAAACCGCCCCGATGGGGCTCTTTCTCGGGACTGCCGCGGTTACGATCTTCGTTGTATCAGGAGGTCTGCGGACCATGGTCAGATGCCTCTATGGAAGTTATCTGATCTGGCCCGTGTATCGGCTGCTACCGCCCCTGACCCACCACGGGGCAATGGAGTTTATTGGGCTTCTCGACCATATCATGCATGCGACCCTCGTGGTCGCCGGGCCCGTGCTGGCTCTGCTGCTTCTGATCGACGTATCCCTCATGCTGCTCGGGCGCTTTGCGCCGCAAATCAAGCTGAACGATCTCTCTCCGACCATCAAGAATGCCGCTTTTGGTATCATTATGGTCAGCTACGCCGTCTTCCTGATCGAATATATGGGAGCAGAGATCATTCGGTTCAACGGCGTGCTGGAGTGGCTCGAGAAGTTCTTGAAATGAGCGACACGAGCGAAGAGAAAAAACTTCCACCAAGTCACAAGAAGCTGAGGGACGCGCGTAAGAAAGGGCAGAGCCCGCGCAGCGCCGACTTTGTGACCGCGGCAGGCCTTTGCGCTGGTTTCGGCTGCCTGTGCTTCAGGGCGGGCCCGATCGAAGACGGATGGCGCGAAGCCGTGCGGCTCACCGACAAGCTGCAGGAACAGCCCTTCAACAGTGCGGCCCGGCAGGCGTTGGTCGGATTGATGGACCTTTCTATAACAGCCGTGGCTCCCATCCTAGGTGCGGCGGTTGTCGCGGCGATTCTGGCCGGTGTCTTGGCCGGCGGCGGGCTGACGATTTCGGCTGAGCCGCTTAAACCCAGCTTTGAGAAATTGGACCCGGTCAAAGGGCTGAAGCGGATTGTCTCCCAGCGGTCGGTTGTCGAGCTTGGAAAGTCTATCGTCAAAGTTTTGGTTCTTGGCGCTACGTTCGTTTTCACTGTGCTCGCAAGTTGGAGGGCACTTGTATACTTGCCCGTGTGCGATTTGAGCTGCTTTGGTTTTGTTTTTAAAGAGCTCAAAGTGCTGATCGCGATTGCTGCCGGCGCTCTACTGATCGGCGGCTTGGCCGATCTGCTCATTCAGCGTTGGTTGTTCTTGCGCGACATGCGCATGACGCAGAGCGAAGCCAAGCGCGAGTCCAAGGAACAGGATGGTAATCCGCAGATCAAGGGTGAACACCGCAGGCTCCGCCGGGAGTCGGCGAACGAGTCCGCGCTCGGCATCCATCGGGCGACATTGATACTGACGGGGCGAGCGACATTGATTGGGCTGCGCTACGTTCGGGGCGAGACCGGCGTCCCGGTACTGGTGTGCCGCGGCGAGGGCGAAACGGCTTCACAGTTACTGGCGGAGGCGCGCGCCCAACGTCTGAGCATTGTCGAGGATCATGTGTTGGCGCGTCAGCTGATCGGAAAAGGTGCGATGGGCAAGGCCGTTCCGATGGAGTGCTTCGAGAGGGTTGCAAAGGCAGTCTTTGCCGCCGGCCTAGTTTAGCGTCGCACAAAACAGCGATGCGCTCAAATCTCTGGTCAACGACCCAACTGACCCAAAACCTGATCTGCAAGCTGCACGATCCCAAGAAAAGGATCGAGCAAAGATTCGACTCCTGGAGGCTCGTCGGCCGATTCCAAGACTGATATGGACAAGAATGGCCACCGACGTTCATGCTGCTCGGGTCTTACGAGCCGCTTATTGGGTTTCTGGCGCAACCCTGTTATGCGTTTCATCCTCCAAATTACGCCTGTTGCCCGCCGACGTGGCCGCACGTGCGGTGATGGGAAGCACTGCACGATCACCACTGGTCGGCATGACAGCGCCATTGCCTAACAAGTCGCCAGGTTCATTGACCATGACCGCAAGGTTATTCCGGACTGAGCAGCCAAGGGTTGGATTGAACGAATTGTCGTTCACTGTAGGACCGACGATGGAGAGCGAGGGGCAAACCGGAGGATGGGCTTCGAAAGTGATCGCTTCGATCCTCACCCCGGAACGAGCCGGCAAATCCACACGAGAAGCGGACAGGTGGATGTTGTAGGTGGCAACGCCCATGGCGCGAGCCTCGTGGGCCACCTGTGCAATGAGTCTGGGTGCGCCGATGACACCCACATGGAGGGCATCCCGCCGGCCGCGACTGGTCGCTGCAATAAAGCTTCGCAGCCGATGCCGTTCGGGGCCACGAAGGCTCTGCAGGAACAGCACGCTACTCTTCTGCTCGACCTGGATCTCTTGGTCAGCCGGCGCGGGCAGGATCGAGGCAGTATTTGCGCATCCCCCCAATGTTGCTCCAATAGCGATCGGGTAGCACAGATGTCGCAAAGTCATTTGGCGATCCTCATTCGATAATAAAGCCGGCGCTGCCGGTCAATCCTGGCGCGCTGGCGCGAGGCGCATCGCGCTCTCGCGGCGGCCGGGCAACCGTGTTCGCCAAAATCCGTCCCGCGTCTGAGGGCGGTGAGATGCGGTCGCTCGGCGCACTCATCCGGTTCGGATTCGGTCCGGGCCGCACGATGTAGGGCGTGACAATAATGACCAACTCGGTTTCACGTTTCTGAAACGATGAGGAGCGAAAAAGCGCGCCCAGGATCGGCACATCGCCGAGCCAGGGAAACTCGCCGATATCAGTGTTGAAGTTGCGCCTGATGAGGCCGCCGATTGCAAAGCTCTGACCGCTGGCGAGCTCGACCACGGTGCTTGCCCGCCGAGTCGAGAGGGCAGGGACCGCCATGCCATTGATTTTGACTTCGCCTTCGCTCGACAGTTCGCTGACTTCGGGCTTCACACGGACATTGATCTGATTATTGTTGAGAACCGTCGGAACGAACTCGAGGCTCACGCCGAACTGACGAAATTGGACGGAAACCTGCCGGTTGTCCTGCATCACCGGAATGGGGAATTCGCCGCCGGCGAGGAAGCTTGCGGCTTCGCCGGACATCGCCGTCAGATTCGGCTCAGCCAGGATTGAGGCGAGGTGCTCGCTCGCGAGAGCGTCCAGAACAGCGCTCAAGTTGGTGTTGCCGGCGCTAAACCCAATCCCGATCGTGCCGCCGCCGCCGGCTGCGCCGGACCCTCCCCCTTTGCCGGTGACAAGGAAAGCGCCGTTCGGGCTCGAGGCGGTGAAGTTGATGTTGAGATCCTTGACGGCGCTGCGGGAGACCTCTGCCACCCGTACGCTGAGATTTACCTGTAATGAACCGGCGACCTGGATCTTGTTGGCAACCAGCGCGCCAGCCCCAAGAAACTGCTCAGTGACCTTCCTGGCGGTCTCGACGACCTCGGCGTTAGGCGCCGTACCGCTAAGGATCGCGCCGCGCGGGGTATAGCTGACCTGAATCGGATAGTCGCCGACCTCGGCCTTCAGCGCGGCCCGCAGATCCTCGATCGGTTGGGTGACGATAACACGCAGCTCGGCGAGAGCCTCTCCGTTGTCGTTTAGGGCGAACAGGCTAGTCCGTCCCGACTTTTTGCCAAACACGAAAATCGTGGTGTTCGACGGCGCCTGATAATCCGCAATGGCCGGGTCGGCAATAAAAATGCTCGCAGCCGGTCCGGTCAGATGAACTGTCTTTCCCTGTGAGGAGGTAAGGTTGAGCGTGCCGGTGGTGCTGCCAGGCGCCGCACGTGGCGGTTCTCCTTTGCCATCTCGCTTTACCTGAGCTGCGGCAGCAAGCGGAAGTAGCAGAGCGACTGCGCACAGGGCGTAGCAGAGGCGGGGAAAAGCGGCAGAGTGCAAGCTGCTGGCGGCCACCGACGGCTCATCGGCGCCGGCGTCATTATTAACGATGTTCAAGGGATGGTTGCTTTCAAGTGAGACTGCTAGGCAGCCGATGCTGCGCCGATGAGTTCAAGGGTGTAGCCAACACCGCGCGCGGTCTTGATCCTGAGCGTTGCCTCCGCCTGGTTCAAATGCGCTCGTAAGCGGTAAATCCCGACTTCCAGCGCATTGGTCGAGACCTCGTCGTCAAATGCATACAAGCTTTCTTCGAGCGCTGTGCGGGGCACGGTACGGCCCGCGCGGTTGAGCAAATGTTCAAGAATGCACACTTCGCGGCGCGCAATTCTCAGTACTCGTCCACCGACGGAGACTTGTCTCGCAATCGGATCGAAATGCAGATTCCCGAATGTCACCACCGGCGCCGTCATCTGCGTTGATCGTCGCAGAATAGCTCGCATGCGAGCAACGAGCTCGTCGATAGAAACGGGCTTGGGCAGAAAATCATCTGCTCCGGCGTTGAAGATCGCAATCCGCCGACTGAGATCATTGAGATTGCTCATCATCATAGTCGGCATTGATCGTCCTTCGCGCCGCAACTGCTTCAACCAGTCCAAACCATCTCCATCGGGCAAGAAGGATTCGAGCAGTATCATGTGGTAGTTCGCGCAATCCAACGCGGCCGACGCCTCATCCAGCGTCCGCGTCACGTCGACGGCGAACCCGCAATTCAGCAGCGCTTCCTTCACGGCGCGGCCAAAGTCCGCATGATGATCAACCAGTAGAATTCGCATTCATCGCCTCTCGTCCATCCTCGGCAGGACTTGAGCGTGTCACGCTAGACCATGACGATCGGCGGAACCCAGAGGATGCCGCTTTGGCGTGAATTCGAAAACCCGTGCGCGATACGCACGGGCTTGTTGGCAGGCAGCCAACGTCTGCACGTCCGCCGTCGGCGGATAGGCGGCGGCCTGCGGCGGATGGTTCCAGCTCGCGGCGCGGCTCAAAATCTCCTTTACCCCGGCAAGAGATCTGCAATCTCTCACGAGGCTGAGAGCCCCGGCGATGTGCTGATTCATCTGCGGGCCGAGCATAGCGGTGGCTGCATGCATTAGGCGAACGCCTGCAGTGGCGATCGCGCCAAACTCGCGGAGCGAAAGGAACGCGCAGGCGAGAGCGGCTGCATTTGCCGCCGAACGGACTTGCGAAACCGACATTGGAACTCCCAAATCGTCTTGATCCGCGGTCAGTCCTGCAAGGCTGTTGAGCCTGTAGTGTCGTCAAGTCACTACGATACAAGTTTTCCGCGTTTAAGACAGTTCACGCGCTATGCGTCGGACGACGGGCTGTAAAAGGCCAAGATGCGATGAAACGATCAACACGCCCATCGGCGGGTTAGACATTGTCTCGCCCGCCCGTGATAATGACCCAACATGGTGTCAACCGTCCTGAAGCTCGGTTGCTTCCAAGATCTTCTCCGCGCCAGTCGAGCGAAGGCTGCCAAGGAAGGACAAATTGAGCCTGGCATTGCTGTCGCGCATTGTCTGAGGTGGTGAGGCCGGCTCAATTTCGTCAGACGGGTTGAACGGCGCAAGAACGATCTAGTCTTGAGCTTGGGCTCAGCCTGTGATCGGTACGGCGATTGCTCGCCTTGTTCTCGCGCGCTGGATCCTGGTCTGGCTGCGAAGAGCGCGCTTCGTCTTGCGTTCACAGAGCAGATTAACGATGCAGGCTCTGAATCGGAGCGGTCGAGCACTGTCCCAAGCCGTATCGGCCGAGCATTGAGGTTCTGAGACGTTCGCAATTGTCGCTACCTGTCAGGAAGAGTTCACGCGAGTGGATTCTGTCGCGAGACTGTCGGAAATCCTACAATCTGACGCTGGGTGAGATTCAAGTGCCTTTAAGGGCTCTTTGTATCGGCGCCATCAACATCGGACTCCTTGTGAGGCAATGACGACACAGTGGTGCCATGCTGTCGAGCTGTGCGAAGGTCAATCGCGCTCTGTCCAAGGCCGTGAGCATTTGTCCGTCCAACCAAGCCTAGCGCCATAACGCGTTGAAGCGCGCGAAGAGGCAGTCGGTCGGCTATGACGCCAAAAATCGGCCAATCCGCTCTGCCTCATACTCGGCGATCTAGTGGGAAAATCGGGGCGGGCGCGGGACGTTGATGTGACGCGCAGGACCTAACGTCCGAAATGCAGACTGCCGATCGCGCGAGCCAAGTGGTTCGGCAAGGGGCTGAGGAGAGAATCGATTGCCAGACGTCATCTTGAATGCGGTCTCCATACATTGCGATCGACTATGAGGCCTTTAGGCATCCTCGGCAAAATCGATTGTTTTGATGGAACGCATCCAGGTTGCGGATCGGCTGTAATGCCATAGCGCCGCTTGCTACGGGTAAGTGAATGTATGTTGCGATCGCGGCCGAAACACTGTTGGTTGACGCGCGATCATTGTCAGAAGGAGTTAGCTAGTCGACCGTGAAGAACGTTGATCATGAGGTCTGTTGACGGGATGACCAGGCGCCGGCGAACAGGAAGGCGCAGCAG
>NZ_QZMV01000034.1:0-26366 GCF_003957705.1 Bradyrhizobium sp. LVM 105
GCACGGCAGCCTAACCCCGGCAGAGGCTCCACTTATCGACGCGGATATTCTGTTCAGACAACCGGGGCCAGCTCACACGACGCCGTTGCCGAGCCGCTCACCATGTTCATGAGTGTTTGATCATTGCGATCGATCCGTTTGATATAGGTACTCACGCGGATCAGACACCCGGTGAATGCCGCCGCCCAGTGCGGCATATCGATGAGCGATCCGAAGACCCCTTATGCCTTTCACTCAAATGGACTTCTCGCAACCATGTCCAGCGAGTATTGTGGTCGTCCGATTTGAACAGATGGCCGCAGAGGTCCTTGACCTAAAGACTGCTATGGCCGGCAAAGTTTCGAACTGCTTTTAGTTCAGGCCGGCCTCGATCCAGCAGGATACCGCGAATTGCGGCAAGGCGTGCCACATAAAGCGCAATCCGGCATCTTGCCGCGTTTCTCGAGCAAAGTGTGGAGATCGGGCAGGCCCATTTGGCTCACCGAATTCTCTGAGTGCGTCAGCTTGTCGACAGCTGGTCCTAATAGAGCGAGAACTAGAGAGCGAAACATTTGAACCGAGGGGGACATGGACCCATTTAACCGCATCAACCCATTCGACCCAGAGTTCTCTGCTTACAACGCCGCGGTGCCGCAAGCGCAACAGCAGCAAGCGGAGTTTGAGCCGTACTTGGATGAAGTGCCTCAGCTTGGTACCTCTACCGTCGCAGAGGATCCGGTTTCTCCTGATCCCTACTATCCTCATCTGTCTGAAGAAGGCCTCAGGCTCGCCGAGGCCTTGGGACTTGAGCACCAGAGGGCCGACGGTTCTCATTCCGAACAGGCAGTCATCGGACGCGAGGACGCCGCTGCCCTGATGGGCGAGGGCTACACCGGCCAGTTGAGGCCTACGAAGAGGCAGAGGACACTAAGCCAGACGGAAGGCGATGCCATTGAGCGCCAGCCCACCGACCCTAGCAATTCAGCCGCTCGCGAGCTGATTGAAGACGCCGGCACACTGTTTCGGGCCAGCGGTCCGTTGATCCTTCCTGCGGAAGACTACGACCAGGATCTGCTGTGGGCGATGCTGGGAAACGCCGGCTCATCGTCGTCTCTCGAGGCAACCGCCCCTCATGACCACCCCTTGGATTCAGGAGCGGCCGTTCGTTCCGTCAACTCGCGGCAGGACGACCAGCGCACGTCAGCTGCGCATGAGGGTAGCACCGTCCCGCCGAGCCAGGACAGCCCACGCGCTCCGTTCATAGTTCATAACGACCGCTTCACGGCGCTGTTCGTACCCGCGGCGGCGATGAGGGGCGGCTCTCCACTCAATCTATCAGGCGCAACCATTCATTTCGGATCTCGACCGGAAAGCGTTTCGCAGCCGAGCGCACAGCCGGCGAATCGGTCCTCGCCAGCACCGCTTGCAGAGACGATGGAGCAAGCCGCTCCGGCGTCCGTCAGAGCTGAGACGACGCCGGCCGCGGCCCGCGAGATTTACGCCGCATCATTCGCCGTTCCTGAGGGCTTTTCGCACGGCACACAACCCGCCCCAATCACGATGATCTCGAGGCTCGGCCACTGGGGCCTCTTGCCGGACGCAGCGCAGCCGATGAAGCAATACGACATTCGCGGCGAGCGTTACACGGCCCTCTTGGGGCCGGGAGGACCGAACGACGTTCGGCTCATCCACCATCCACAGATGTAGACACCCGGAACAGTCGCTACGTCAGGGGCCGCTCCAGATAGCTCAGGTAGCGGACTTGGTGATGGACCATAGCTTGCTTGAGCGACTCTTGCGAGCTTAGTGGGGCTCAGGGCGGTGCGGATAAGCACTGCCGGCCCCAACGAACTTGCGGGCGCCATCGCTTAGCGGCTCCTTGTTGAGCCGAACAGCCACGGCCCCTTCCTGTTTGTGAACAGCGTCATCACGTTGCGGGCTGATTGCGGCGAGGTGATAGTGCAGAAAAAATCGGAGGTGACTGCCGACCCCTCAGGGGCCGCTCGTCGTTATAATGTCTGCCGATGTCTCCACTTTCTTTCTGGCAAGGCACAGGAACGAATAAGCATTGACGCATTCGGCCCCTGCTCTGAGTCTAACGCGCACGAGGATGTATGACACCGAACTTCGCAATTACAATTAATCGACTACTCAAGATCGGCCCGTGGTCAGGCTTCATCCGCCCTGAGTGGCGAAGCAGAGCCACTGAGTTTGGTCGCGTTCCATGCCAAGCCGCACCGCATCGAAAAGATCCTGATCACGGAAACGCCTCAAGAAAGCAACGAGTAAACCCTTGCTCGTGCTTCAGGTGGATGATCCGATCGAACCTGGCGCGAAACAGGTCGCCTTCCCCCGTCGTTTCCGGCTTCTTCGGTCGCATCGCGCGCCTCCGCTACGAAGGAATCACGGCTGGCTAATCTGCAGGCTTTCCGGCCTTCCGCCGTGAAAAGCTTGCAATCTCGTATCGCAGCGGGGCCAAGAACCGAATCTCACTCAACGGCTTGGACTTCTTCACGGACGACACTTATGAAGACGCCCCGGCGAGCGCGGCGCCGGACTGCGCGCCTCGCCCCGTCGTTTCACCGAATTTAGTTCTCCCTTTATTTGCCCGCGTCAGCTTACGGACAGCTAAGCTGCTTATCAGCCGAGTCAGGTCTACACTCACATGTCCTCCTGCTCATCACAGTTGCATATGGGAGCAACCCACTTGTTTCGGCCCCTTCGCTCCAGTCCCATTACAGCACCTTCATCACTACTACGAGCCGATCCGCCCCAGTGTTGTGCTTCGGTACTCTCGTCTCGCGGTGTGCGCCGCTTGAACTTCTCCCCTTGGCATCACAACGACTGGTTCCTTCAGTTCTCTACAAGAGCCTGTATCCAGATCGCGTCCCCTAAACGCCGGTCACCAACCGCGCAGTAATCCAGGCGCCTCACGGATTGATCTCAGGGATGGCACGCGCCCCTGATTTTGGCGACGCCTTAGTAATTTTCGACGCGTCATCGGAAGATTCGCTTTCGCTCGCCTTCTGGATACTTACCTGCCCCGTAAACCCGGAACTTTTACAGCACTTGCTCATGACCGCGCCTTTT
Organism: Bradyrhizobium sp. LVM 105; assembly: GCF_003957705.1. NCBI lineage: Bacteria > Pseudomonadati > Pseudomonadota > Alphaproteobacteria > Hyphomicrobiales > Nitrobacteraceae > Bradyrhizobium > Bradyrhizobium sp. LVM 105. The sequence continues at coordinate 3,070 of NZ_QZMV01000034.1, forward strand.
AAGCGAAGCCACAGTGTCGTGGTTTTGCATCTGCGCCTGAAACGCCGATGCAGGAGGGCCACCCTCCATCTCTCATAAAGCTGTACGCATTAAATTCGGTTATTCACCTCCTTCATGCTCTGCAGCACACCGTGCCAGATCAGCTTCAAAAGATCGCTTCGGCGACCGCGAAAGACGAACAGATGACCGCTGAGCGGGTCCTTGCGCAGCACCTCCTGCACCTGGAGGGCCAACGACGGAAAGCCTCGTCGCATATCCGTGTAGCCTGTCGCGAGCCACACGCGCGCGCCCGTCGGAACCGGGATCATCGGCGGACCAAAGCATCGAGAACGCGACGTAGCGCGTCTCCATCAACGTCGCCATCGACCCGGATGCGGTGCCCGCTACCAAGATCAATCTCGATGATGCCCAGGCTCTTCCGTCGACGCGCCGCCGTCGTCGTCAAGGGCGCTTCGGCCACCACCCGGGGCGCCACAGACGGCCCAATCTCGACCGGCACGAACGACGCCATACTCGCTTCACCGTGCTTGCAAAGCTCTTTGCGCCACCTGAACAGCTGGCTTACATGAAGGCCAGCCATGCGCCGGGCTCGAGCGATGCTGCAACAAGCCGCTCCTTCTCATCCTGCGACCACCGGCGCCGCCGCTCGACCGATGTGATCACCTCTGTCCGCGAAATCGTCATAGCGCTTGTCCTAGGATTACCCCTAGGACCTGCAGCGTTCGCGTCCGTCAAACAAGGCGGCCCTCAACGGAGGAATACCCTGCTCTTGAAGGTCTTGATGAAGGTCTTGTCGGCGGCTTGCAGGGTCGCGAGAAAGTCCGGCGTGCCGCCGCGCTGAGAGTCCACAGGTCACGATCACTCGACTGCTTGATCGGCGCGGATCTTTGCCCGGAATCCCACCGACCTGCAGCCCCTTCCAGCATCACCACGATGGCAGTGCCGCGGAGGGCGATCCGGACCAAGCAGCCGAAACGAATCCCGAGGAACTCGGAAGGCGCGGATAGACGATCCTACCAATTCGTGCAGGAGATTTCGCCGCTCACGTCAGTTAGCTTGCTCGGTGTTAGTGACTTTGGGAGATTTCTTCGATGTTGATTGTTGAAACTATTTTGAAGCCAGACCAGTTTGGCGGTATTGGACGTTTCTCTGCAACTCGTCTGCCTAAAGGCGCGCTACTTTGGATTCACAACCCGATCGTTGACATTGCGGTGACGCGCGAACAATACGAAGCTCTAGGGTTCAGACTCAATTGATCCAATAGGCGACGATGGCGGCGAGGTGGATGGCAGCCAAAAAGTTCCTGGCGAGTTTGTCATACCGAGTTGCGACACGCCTGAAATCCTTGAGCCGACAGAAGCAGCGCTCGATAACGTTGCGCCCTTTATAGGCGCGCTTGCTGAAACTGTGGAGGGTCACCCTGTTGGATTTGTTTGGAATGACCGGCTTTGCGCCGCGATTGACGATTTCGGCGCGAAAGCCGTCGCCGTCGTAGCCTTTGTCTCCGATGAGGGTAGACATCGGCGGCGCGAGTTTCAAAAGGGCTGACGCTGCGGAAATATCTGCGTCTTGACCCGGAGTGAGATGAAACGCGCAAGGTTTGCAATCAGGGTCGCTCAGCGCGTGGATTTTCGTGGTCCGCCCACCACGCGAACGGCCGATCGCCTGTCCATGCTCCCCCCTTTTCCGCCGCTCGCCGAGCGGTGCGCCTTGATCGAGGTGGAGTCGATGGACAAAGTCACGCCGTCCTTGCCGCAGCGGGCGAGCGCTTCAAAGATCGCCTGCCAATGCCCGCGCTTGGCCCAGCGATTGAAACGATTGTAGATCGTTGTGTAAGGACCATAATCGGACGGGCAATCGCGCCAGCGTGCGCCGCACTGAAGCATGTGAATGATACCGCTGATAATGCGTCGATCGTCATCGCGCGTCGGCCCGGTCTGGTTCGTTGGCAGATGCGGTCTTATCCGAACCCACTACTTGTCGTTGAGCCAGAACAGTCCTTTTCGCATCGAAGTCCCTCGCACCGAATCAACTCGGCCGAGGGAATCAGAGTTCGCTAATTAGGTACAGACCCTAGCATTACAGTTGCAATTTTTGCCTGAGATGGGCTTTGCGCGCGTTGGCCTGATGAGCCCTGCGCCAGGACGACCATGCGAGGATGTGGGCGTGCGAGATGCGCCGCTGGGCAAGCTTCATGGCGATGCGGCGGATTTCCTGGATCGACCAGCGGATCAAGAACGATGCTTCGGTCGCGTTTTTTTGAGCAATGGCCCGGTGTTGGCCCGGTGACGGATGACGGCCATCATGGCGAAGGCCAGCATGACGAGTGAGACATGGCGATGCCAGCCATGCCAGTAGCGGCTTTCGTTGTGATCAAGGCCGAGTTCGTTCTTGGCGGTTTCGAAGCTGTCCTCGATGGCCCAGCGATGGCCTTCCACCGACACCAGCTTCTGCATGGAGGTGCCCTTGGGGCACCATGTGGAGAAGAAGGCCAAGCTGCCGTCGGCAATATTGCGGCGGATCAGAAGACCCCGCGTCCATTCCCCGGCAAGGGCGTGTTGTATTCGCTGGCGTCAAGATCAGCCAGCTTAAGATAGGCCCAGTCGTGCCAGCGCGGGCCTTTGGTCCCTTCGCCGGACGGCAGGCGGCGCCAAGCCTTCTTGGGAAGGCTCTGCGCGATCGCGGAAGCGGTGCCGGCGACAGGCTGCTGCTTGCCCCAGGAACGGAACACGTGATTGGAAGCAACACCCAGAACATAGCCTTTGCCCGCCTTGCGCAGCAGGGTTTCGATCTCACCCGTGCCATACACGCTGTCAGCGGCCACGAACGAGAACGGCACCTGTGCGGCGATCGCGCGAGCGATCATTCGACGCGCGATCTTGGGCTTCGTCGCAAAGCCCACATCGCTCGGTACATGCGCTGCCTTCAGGCGAGCGGGGTCGTCCATCCATTCCTTTGGCAGATAGAGCGCCCGGTCGATGAAGGCATGGCCATGTCGCGACACATAGGAGGCGAACACTCCGATCTGTCAATTGGTGATCTTGCCCGCCGAGCCGATGTACTTGGCGTGCAACCCCGCACGAGGCCTTGCCCTGTTTCAAAAAGCCGGTCTCATCGATGACCAGAACCGCGTCCTCATCGCCGAGCGTTTCCAGCGCGTACTCACGCACAATGTCGCGCAGCGCATCGGCGTCCCACTGCCCCCGGCCCAGGATCGCTTGCTGGCACCACGGGCCCGGATCGCCGGCCGCTTCCGCCCGCATCCAACCCGTCTTGCGCGGCTCGTTGCCCAACAGTCCGTCGAGAAACTGCCCCGCCGAGGCCGCGACCCGCTCCTGCGTAAACAGCCGACGGATCCGTTGCTTGGCATCTCGCAACGACGAAGCCCACAGCGTCAGCGTATCCTCAACCGACGCACCACCAATCATCAGATCCCGAATCATGGTCGCCCATGGATTCAGAACCTCCATGAAAATGCAACTGTAATGCTAGACGATGAAGGGCCTAGCCCATTGGCTCCTTAGGGAGTGGACGTAACCTGGCCGAGGCGGAATGGCTCGAGTCGTCGTCAGTCGTGTGCGACGCTCGTCAATTTTGTCGCACACTCGCCACAGCAGCGCAAAAGTCTGCATCCACCTCACGGATGCAGCAGGTTGGCATATTTGCCTTTGCCGGCCGGGCCAGCGATCAGATCAAGGGCTAAATGGTGGCGGAGACGCAGGCATTTTTATTGCAGACGTTACGATGAGATTCGTCGTGACACGCTTCAGCCTCCACGTTGCATGACGAAATGGCCGTGAGGGACGGGAGCGGGCAGTGCAATGCAACGGTGCGTCCTGTCTGGCCAAAATTTTGGGTCGGAATCGCGCTTCAGATTAGGTCGAGGATGTCGAGGCAATCTACTCGAGAGAGGCTGGAGCCGGTCCTCGATCCCGCAGAGGAACGCTTGACGAGCCGCGCCGTGTTGGGCGCAACCATCGGCAATATTCTCGAATTCTACGACTTCGGGACCTACAGCTTTTTCGCGATACAGATCGGCCAAGCGTTCTTCCCGGCAACCGACTCGTTCGCTAGCCTCATGCTTTCACTCGCAACCTTCGGCGTTGGTTTTGTAACCAGACCGATCGGGGCCATCGTGCTCGGCTCGTATTCGGATCGGGCCGGCCGACGGCCCGCGATGACCGCCAGCTTTACCATGATGAGTGCCGCGGTCCTATTGTTAGCTATCACGCCATCGTATGAGACAATAGGACTTGCCGCTCCGTCACTGGTCGTCTTCGCACGCTTGCTGCAAGGCTTTGCTCTCGGAGGTGAAGTGGGTCCGACGACCGCCTACTTGATGGAAGCGGCCCCCGCTGAGGCCCGCGGTCTTGCTGTCTCCTTTCAGCCCGCGAGCCAACAGATAGCTGCGACGGCCGGAGCGTTGGTTGGAGAAATACTGTCGCTCACCATGACAAGCGAAGCTCTCAATGCGTACGGATGGCGGATCGCGCTGTTGCTCGGTGCCGCTACGTTGCCGTTTGGACTTTGGTTGCGGAGCGTCCTGCCCGAAACGTTGCACCGGCCCGAGGCGCCTGTTCTGGTCACCGAGCCTGGAGGGCAATCGCGTGCCGATCGCCGCATCATGTGCTTGGGATTTGTTATCTTGGCCAGCTGCACGATCACGACTTATGTTACCGGATATATGACCACCTACGCGATGAACACTCTCCACGTTTCCGCACCCGTCGCCTTTGGTACCACGCTCATCAGCAATGCGGTCGGAATTGCTGCAGCACTGCTGGGCGGCCTGCTCGCCGACCGCGCAGGCCGTCGTCTCATCATGATATGGCCGCAGGTCACTGCATTGCTGATGACCTATCCGGTATTCTTGTGGATTGCGGAGAGCCGCAGTGCCTTCGCACTTCTAGGAGGCCTCGGCGCCCTCACCCTGATCGGAACGATTCCGTATAGCGCCTTCTACGTGAGCATGGCCGAAGGGTTGCCCAGGAACATTCGTGGTGGCGCCTTCGCGACGATCTACGCTTTTGCGATAGTGGTTTTCGGAGGCACAGCTCAACCAATCGTCACCTGGCTGATCCACCTTACGGGGAGCGCACTCGTGCCCGCATGGTACATGCTTTTCGCGAGCGCAGCCGGGCTCTTTGCCATGCTCATGATGCCGGAGACGGCGCCACTCAATTTTAGACCCAAAAACGATCCTTCCTGACGCCACGACGGCTACCCTGGCATAGCGGGAAGAATGGACACCATGACGTCCGAAATGCGAACCATCGAAAAGAAGGGCCATGTGCGCGGCATGGAAAAGCAATAGATGCTTATGATTCGATCAGTTTTGATCGCGCAGGGGCTCCCAGCGGAACACAGCGTGGCGCTCTTAGCCGGCTTTTCCCGTCTACCCAACCTTCGCCGATGCAGCGGTTGCGCGGTAGCCACCGACTGGCAGAAAGCGAGCAATCACTTTGAATAAGATGGCGCCTGCACCATCTGCCATTGCAACCGTACGACATGAGGACGCGGCCACCTTGGAGCAAGCGGCCGCACGAGGCTCGCTCCTCATTCTCTGCTTGAGTTGTTTTCCGTTCTCAGTGTCGCACGCACGAGGGATCGGTCAAACAAAAAAACAGGTCGCAGATACCATCCAACGGGTCGTCCGCGCACTGAGGATACGAAGTATCGGCTACATGCACCCTGGCGGCGACCGGTTGCGCGACAACTGTTGCAGCAAAAGGAGGCACGGCCGCCGTTGCAAGCGCGAAGGCGCTCGCTGTCACTAACACAGACTTTTTCATCCGAGAAATCACTTCCCTAGGTTGGCCCCAACCCTCCTCGGGTCTATATGAGGAAGCTGTAAGCGGTAAAATTGATTTTCTTGATCAGATCTATCTAGTGAATGGATAAGTCCGGACATCACCGTAGGGCTTCGATGTTAGCCCGCGCGGAACCTGCAATCTGCTTGATCGAACGCTGGAAGCTCGGAGTGGTCGATGCATGTCTGCGGAGCACTCGAGTTAAAGTTGAATCTGACAGTATCGTCCGAGCAAGGCGACAGTCGGCCTGCATGGTCTCGCACATATGGCGCCGCGAGGAGAGAGCCGGGTTGACCCGCGAACGTGCTCCCGAAGATCACGCAGCAATTGAGGAGCGGCTCGTCGACGACATGGAGGACGAGTTTCACGCTCGGCCATTGCAGTTGAGGCGAAGCAGCTACGCCGCCACTTGGCTTGAGACGCTCGAGGAAGAACGACAGCCCCAGCATCTTTGGGGGCCAAGGAGGCTTGATGCAGGGGCCGTCGTAGCCTTATGCAAGAGTAGCAAACAGGCCACTTTGTTGTGGACCGGCCGATCCGATTCGTCAAAGCGGCCGTGATGCTCAGCTCCCGTGCCACCGAGCCGTCCGTGATCCGTTGAAGCTCCGCCGAGGGCTTGCGCGCCAGCTTGCCGCGGGCAAAGAGGTGAAAGCACTGTTACATCCGAGCGGATCGCCGCCGGCGTCGGGTACATGTTTTCGGTGTGCAATGCTCAGCGGACTAGCTTCTCGCCCGAGCGCCGGGCTTCATCTGGCGCGTTTGCGAGACGCTCTTTTGCTGAGACGGCAGATCGAACTGCAGCAGCTTGTCCAATCGCTCAAGTAATCCCGCCAGTGCCTCCTTGGACGGCGGCGCCTGCCACATCTGGAGGTGCTCGGTTGCGGAAGAGGTGCGTGCTTCCTCGGTGGTGGCGATCCTCTTTGTCCCGAGATCGGAGCGCACGATAACCTTGCGCGTCGGAGCCGTAGCGGTATCGGGCCCGCCTAGTTGCGGCTCGGATGAGCTGGCCGTTGAGCTCCCCTCGCCTCCAGCCGCTGCGCGCCTTCCTTTGCCCTTTCTGCGACGCGGATTGACTTCGCCCACGACGCCGGCATTTTCAGGCAGCGCAGCCCAATCCGGCGGTTCAATCGTCACCGGCGTTGTGGGCTGCAATGCCAGCAGCCGCATGACCTCGTTCGCTGTCGCCCACGCACCTTCGACAGTCTCGTCCAGCAACTGCAGCGGAAGGTCAACTCCCGCTCCGGTCCCCCTCACTGGCAACGATGCCGCTCAGCCCCGACGCAAATTCCGAAAGCCGCTCCATGACTCCTTCCAGAACGGCGCGATGCCCCGCGTCGAGCACTGCTCCGTCGCTGTATAGAACGGCTTGGTTCGTCGAGACGAATGCCGGAAAAACATCCTCAACGAAGGTCCCGAGCAGACGCACCCGCCCGCTCTCGTCCATGAGAGCATCGCGCACGTCTGGCTCGAGCGCGCTCGCTCGCGCCTCAATCAAGAGCTCCGCGAGCGCGATCCGCGATTGCAGATACATGCACTTCATATTGAGAGCCCAGCCGGTTTGTAGTCTTAGTGCGGCCTCTTCGGCCTTGCGCATCTCGGGGGTGCTACTTGGCAAGTTGGCAGTAGCCGCCCAGACAAACTGCATCCGCTCCAAGCGCAAAACCTTCTTTCCCCACCATTCCATGCAGGCTGCATAGTAGTTCGCCACGCTTGCAAACGCGTCGCTCACCTGCGCAGGCGTACCAATGTTTCTAATCCCCGGGAGCACGCGTAGTGCTTTCTTTCTGTTCTCCTCCAGCCCATAGATAATATGGGTGGCCACTTCGTTACATCGATCGGCCGCCTCCAGCGTGTCATCGCGGAGCCGACGAGCCCGATCGTCGGGCAGGATGCGACGCGCCACATTGGCCGGCAGATCCGCGTAGTACTCCAGAACTGTTGAGCCTGCTGTGACGACTTGATCGATCAGCTCTTGCGCCTCTGGCAGGTTCTAGGCGTGCGTCGCCGCTCGACGGCTAGCCTCAAGCTCCCCAAGCAGGCTGTCCATTTTTTGCCTTGCTGCCTTGATCTCGATGCGCGTTGGCGCTGCCAGATCCGAAGTTGGCTTGCCAAGCACCGAGGTTCTGTCCTGAGTCCCAGAGCGCATCCGCTCGATGACGGCATCGAAGGACTGACTGCGTCCTGAAAGGAGGAGGCTAGGCTCCGGGCTCGAACCGCTTACGTCCCCGCTGCTGCCGGCTCCTGTGGTTTCCACCTCGGATGTGCGAGCTCGGCCAATCCCTGTCATACTTCGTCTCCGATGAAAGTCATGAATGTGCAGCCCGTCTGGATAGACCGCCTGACTGACGACTAGCTGACCAAAAACCGTTCTTTCGGATGCACAAGAAGGCCAATGTCACCTGAAGTTCCTTTCCATCGCAGCTCCAATGTCGCTGAAGAGAGCGATGCGGGTAACTGCGTCCGTGTAAGCAGCCGCGACGTAACCGCGGCTGAGGTGCCCTGGCCTCGACGCGATCCGCTACGAGCGTCGCCCCTCTGCCGTTAGCTCCGTCCACACCGACTGAGGCAAGTCGTCCCCAAACGTTGGTAGCCGGGAGAACAGTCGGGGCCTAATCGGCGAATTATGGTCAAGCAGAAATGGCCAGCTTATATGGCAAACCTACGCTCGCCACGCGCGTCCTACTAACGGTAAGGGGACTTCGACATAAGAGCTTAACAATCTAGCGGCCGTACACCGATGACGAGATGCTGAAGGACGATCAGCATCGATATTTCTCCTCGTCCCAACCAGCTGAAATGACCTCCCACAGATCCTCAGGCTGCATTTCGTAAAAGTGCGGCGCCCATCCGGGTCCGGTGAGATCACCTTCATAGAAACATCGCAGCGAGCACACCAAACGCACCGAGAACCAGCCCAATCAGCGAACCGGCGGTCGGCACGTCTCTGAAGAGCAGAACCGTGAGCATCGGTTCCACGACCAGGATCGCTCCCACCGATATCGCGACAATGATCCAAATATTCTTCAGATGCATGTAGCCCAGCGCGTATCCGAGAACGAGCAGGATGCCACCCAAGCATACCAGGAGAAACATCGGCCAAAGCATCGCCAGATCGCCACCAGCCTTTCCGAATTGCCTTGAGGCAATTAACTCGGCGAATATCGAAAGAGCTTCTCCAAGGAAAATTGCTGCCACAGCTACAATTTTCAACATCAAGGTCATTGCTCTCTATGGTTTCGGCGATTCGAGGGTGGCCCGGAGACCTGTATCGGAGTAGCCGTTGAGGTTCAATTTTCGGCATGCCAAGCGCTGGCGGAGACGCGCGCCTCACCTATCGCTTCGCAGGTCTTTCCAAGCGTTTGCCGGGCCGGTAATTAGCTTCCGACATGCAGCATTGTTTCCGTCGATCACCCCAGCTGCGCTGCTTGCAGAAACCAAAGATGGTTCAGGGCAAGCCCGCTCCGCCGCCTGCGTGAGCAGAACAATTTTTGCCTAGGCTGCAATCTGCACGGGAAGAGCGGAATAGCCGTGCACGAAGTTAGACGCAATCCGCTCGGGTTCGCCGACAACCTCGAACCCCAATTGCGCAGACAAGATCTCTTCCCAGAGGACTCTCAACTGCAGTTCCGCAAGATGTCGACCAAGACAGCGATGGATGCCGAATCCGAACGAGAGATGCTGCCTCACATTTTTGCGGTCGATCATGAAATTGTCGGCGTCCTCAATGATCTCTTCGTCCCTGTTACCGGAGATGTACCACATGACGACCTTGTCGCCTTTCCTGATCTGTTTTCCGCCTACGATGCTGTCGATCGCGGCGGTACGGCGCATATGTGCGATTGGCGTTTGGTACCGAATAATCTCGGACACGGCACTCGAGACGAGCTTGGGATTGTCATTTAGCTTTCGCAGCTCGGAGGGATATTGACTCATGAAGAGGAGGCCGCCGGTAATCGAGTTGCGCGTGGTGTCATTCCCGCCAACGATCAACAGAATCAGATTTCCGAGAAACTCACTCGGCTCCATCTGGCGTGTGGCAGGCGAATGCGCCATCAGGGAAATCAGGTCGAGGCGCGGCTCGGCTTTGATGCGCTCGTTCCAAAGCCGGGTGAAGTACTCCAGGCACTCGGACAAGATGGTGCTTCGTTTGTCCCAGCTGTCGATTGCATGGCCTGCTTTCGGAGCTGTAACAGCGACGTCTGACCAATAGGTCAGCAGTCGCCGATCCTCAAATGGAAAATCGAACAGCGTGGCGAGCATTTGCGTCGTCAACTCTATGGACACCATGTCCACCCAGTTGAAGGCCTCATTGCGCGGCAAGTCTGCGAGAATCGCCCTGACCCGAGACCGGATCAAGCTTTCGAGGTTCGTCAAGCTTTCCGGCCCGACGATCGGGCCGACGGAATTGCGCTGCTCGGCGTGCTTGGGAGGCCCCATCTTGATGAAGCTCGGGGTCCAGTGCTCGCCAGGCACGTCGACAATAGTAACACCTTGTTCGGACGAGAACGCTTTGTGGTTTGTGTCTACGGCTACGATATCCCGGTATTTCGTCACGGACCAATATGGACCATGAGCGCTGTCGTGACAGTAGTGAACGGGATCTTCCTTTCGCAACCGCTCAAAACAAGCCCACATGCTGTCGTCTTGAAAGCGCTTGCCCTCGCTTACATCCAGCTTGCTCAGCGGGATGACACACGGATTCTCAGCTCTATAATCTTCCGATCGCCTTGTCATGATATCTCTGCAGATTCTGCTCTCGAGAGTTTACGGCGTGGTGGGATTCGTCGCCTTCGAGCTGCCGCAGCACTTGGCTGCGACGGGACGCTCGACCAGGCTACCTCACAGTGCAGCTAGCCTCGCCCTACCATGTCGGGCAGTAAGGATCGTATTGACTTTCCAAGTCGATCTACTCAAAGGATCGGTGAGAGCTCTCAGTGCTGGTTAGAGATGGCTATGCGCTGGAGGCAACATCAAGCCGAGTACACCTTCATAAGTGACCCTCGCTTTGGGATACGGCCGGAACGGATAGCTTTCTCAAGGTCATGGATGAATAGTCGCCTGGCTAGGACTGTTCAGGCAGATCGATCCAGATATCCGAAGGACCCTTCACGAGAGTATCTTGATCTGGAACGTAGATATTATCGAAGATCCTGAGACCATGAGCCGTTGCCGCGCCAAAAATTATGAAAGGGAGCTCGACTTGCTCCAGGTCTTCGAAGTCGTCAGCGCCGACGATTCGAACAAAATCGAGTTTAAAGTGCCGGAACTTGATCTGAGATGTGGCGGACGCGACCAGATCCTTCACACTAGATGCCCCTTCGGCGATCTCTTTCCTCGAATGGTTGAGTGCCGTGAAAAGGCAGGACAGCTCATCAAGCTCGGAACGGCTAAATCGTCTCAGACGCGACGAAATGGGCACTCCGTTCTTGTATCTCACGGTCGGCACAAACCTTATCTCGCAATCCAGAAGGAGATCTGCGACGGCGCGCTTCACCAGGATCGCCTGACCGATATCTTTCAGGCCGAAGTAGCTGCGAGTCGGCTTTGCATAGCAGATCCAGCGGACTGCCCCGGTAACGGCTTCCTGCAAATAGGCCTCGGGTCCCCCTAGACGCAAATGACAGTCGCCTTGCGATACAAAGGTTCGATAGCCAGGCGGGAACATTTCGGTGTCGTTGGAGGAAATTACGGCAGTTGCTCCCGAACGCAATGCAAGTCCAATATCGTCGTCCAAATTGAAGTCGTAGCTCCCACCCGGTCTAAGCTGGATCTTGTTCGGGTAGACTGTGACGATCGCGACGTCATTTTCCGATGCCGCCCTTCTGATCAGTTCTGCATGCCCAAGATGCAGGGCTCCGAGAGTATGTACCGTCCCGATAGTCTGCCCTGTTCTCGCCACCTCCCGAATGAACGCTTTACCTGCGGAAAGACATGCCAGATGCATTTTCTACTCCAGTCTCTTTGAATGCCAAAAGAGCGTAAGCGGCGTGCGCCGCTTACAAAAGAGCGTCGGTCGGATCGCACAGAAGGTCTGCCCTGCCTCTCGTATCCGCCGGCGATGCCAGGGAGCCCCATAGCGCTTAAGCGCTCGCTCACAGCTCGAACGACCGCCCAGACCTGTCCTAACTCGCCGACACTGCATTGACTTCTATTTTGCAGTCTCCGAAGCCGTCAGGTAGACCCTTCTCGACCCTGTCGGATCAACGATGAGAATTCAGTCAGATAGCTTGATGGATCGCGTGGCTGATCCCCCTTCAGAGCGGCCTGTAGGCCCGGACATCGGTCTGCAAAGAACGGTGGCTCGAATGTGGTTATCTTAGCGCCCGAAAAATCCACTTTTACGAAGCTGGCCTGGAACGGCGACATCCCACTCAGGTTCGCCTCGCGCAAGGACGATTGGTTCATGCGCACGTACGCGGCCCGCGTTGCCTCCAGATTAGTTCTCGTCATTCCTGCGGCGAGATATGCCTGAACGAGATTCGATCCTTCGAGATTTGCCTCATCCAGTGCCATTGATTGCGGGGGATCACCGGTGATCATCGACCTGTAAAGGTAAGCATTGGATAGGTCTGCGCGTTCGAGATCGCAGTCGCGCACAAAGGTAGAGCGGCCACGAAAGCCCGATAATTTGGCGGCTCGCATCGTGCTCTCTGTTATAGAAATGCATTCGCCTGATGCCAGAGACAGGTCCGCTCCGTCGAGCTCGCAGGAATGAATGGATGCACCGTTGAGCACGGCGCCGACGAGGTTTGCGTTGGACAAGTTTACGGACAAAAGCCGCGCCTCGGTCAGGTCCGTCTGCTCAAGCTCCGCATTTGGAAGATTTGACAGGTGAATATCAGCAAATGGTGCGCACATGCCTCTCGCTGCGATGTGGCCGCTTACCTTTGATAGTCTCAGATACGGAAGATGAGCGCCTTCCAGGACAAGACCATCGACCGAGGTGGGACGCACAATCGATAAACAGTTCCCCTTTGACTGGAAGAACGAGCAAGACGCCAGATGTGATTTCGTGATCGTGAGTTGGCTCAGCTTGGCAAAGCGGAAGGAAGCGGAAGGAAGGAAACATTCATTAATGGTCGAACCCTGTAGCTCCGCGCCATCGAATACAGCATCACTCGCATCGCATTGGTAAGCGAGAAGCCCGCTGAGCATAGCGTTATCAAAGCGTGCCCTTTTCATGCTGCAACCGTGAAACAGGCTGCCCGTTGCATCAATTACATTGCAAAGACTGGCATCGTCGAAGTTGCAGACCTGCGCTGCAATCGCATGCATATACGCAAAATCGAGCTTGGCCCCGCGGAAGCTTGCCCTCTCTAGCCCCGGACAGACAAGATTCGCCCCAGAAAGGTCCGCCCGATCCAACTTTGCTCCGTAGAGCTGCGCACGATTGAGGGTACAGCGTCGCAACGGGAAATCTGACAGGTCGTGACCGTTAAAGTTCTCGGACGATAGCTGCAAGCCAATCCCGGTCCTTCCGATCGCCTCTTCGGTTCGCCTCCCAACCGCAGCCACCGCGCGCAGCCGATCGGCAGCTCGGCTCCAGTACCGAACAAAGTCCCCATCTGATGAAAGATTGTACTTCGGATCTGACCAGTGCTCTGCCCCTTCATTCGCGGTGCACTCGCTATCAGGGCCGATCGTTTGCGACATGACGATTCCGTATTGCCCGGATTACGGGGGGCCTGTTATCGACCTTTTTTGCTCCGCCTTGGAGGTACGCTATGCGACCTGTGGCGAACGCGTCGGCGAAATGACGACAAGACGCCTCAATGAGGCGCTTATTGTGTCGGTGACCTCCGCAGCCGGCACGCTTGAGCACGTCAGCCGAATTCTAGTCATGCGCCCCCACTGCCGCGCGCTGAGATTGTTCACCGAGTCCGGCAACGTTGACAACGCAACCGTCTTTTGACATTGCCGATATGGCAAGACGTTGCGATTTGTCTCGTCGGCTCTTTTAGGCAATCCAATTCGCTCTCCATCAAACCGAATGCGAAAACTTCAGGGCCTTGCTTGTTTTTCAGAATGGACCCACGGCTTCCGGGCGGAAAAGTGATCGTTCACGGGGCTGAAGTCGGCCCCTACTCGGCGTTACCTCCTTTCCGATAGCAATGACCGTGCCAGCCGCATCAGTCGCAATTAAGAGCTGAATAGACGTCATGAAATCAATATTGACGCCGAATGTTTTGAACCTGACAAACACACTCTCGATGTCAGGGACCGCACCATGATGGCAAGGCTATCGTGAAAGCGAAGATTGCGAGCTCGTTTGCAGGAGCGCAAGAGCGCCCGTCCTTTGCGAGCACGCAATCGATGACTTGCAATCCGACATTTGCGGATCGCCGAGCTCAGGGTTAACGAGTGTTCGAACTCGGCTCGCCCTGCTCCGCGCGCCGGCCAGTCCATCAAGGGGGAACCCGCGCCACAGACTGTCCTGTTCGAGCGGTGATGGAGCGCGTAATCGTGACCAACTCGGCGCGCAAAGGCGAATGCCCCGCGATCGGAGATAGATAATTTTATGATAAAGAATCGGATTCGAAGGCGTCATGCGATGCCTTCTTCGAGGATCGTGGCTGAATGACCTATCTGGTGGTCGCGCACAAGACGCGGCATGGCGGCGATAAGGCTCTTGGTATATTCAGACTCTGGATTGCGAAATATCTCTTCAGTGGCGCCACTATCGACGATTCTCCCCCGGCGCATAACTATGACGCGATCGCTGATTTGGCGAACAACACTGAGATCATGCGAGATGAAGAGATAGCTTACGCCGACGTGTTCCTTCAGATCGCCGAGCAGGTCCAAGACCTGGGCCTGGATCGAGACGTCGAGCGCCGAAACCGGCTCATCGCAGACGATGACGGCAGGATTTGGTGCGATCGCGCGGGCGATCGCAACGCGCTGGCGCTGACCGCCCGAAAGCTCGAGCGGTCGTCGGTCCAGCAAGGCCTCGGATAGCCCGACCAGATCGAGCAGCTCGATAACGCGCTCCTGCCGTTTGCGCCGTATCTCAACCTCACTCGAAAGGCTGTCGGATATGATGCGTCCGACCGTCCAACGTGGATCAAACGAGCCAAGAGGATCCTGGTAAATCATTGATAGCGACCGCCGCCGAGTCCGCCGTTCGCGCTCGGCGAGCGCGGTCCAAGGCCGGCCTGCAAACTGAACGGCTCCCTCGTCAGGCTCCTCGAGCGCCAGGACCATGCGCGCCATCGTTGACTTTCCTGATCCGGACTCACCTACGATGCCCAAAGTCTCGCCGGATCGCAGTTCGAAGGAGACGCCGTCCACAGCCGTCCGTAAAGTGCCATCCGGGCCCTTGAAGCGCTTCACCAGACTTGTCGCTTCGAGCAGGATGGGACGAGATTTCGGTGGCGATTGCACTTCTGGCTGCGTTTGCCGGGCAGGCGAACGCACAATAGTGGACGGTGAGAGGCGTGAGCCGCGCGGCCGGCCTGATGGCACGGCGTCCAGCAGCTGCTTAGTATAGGGGTGCTCCGGATCTTTGAGTATTTGGCCGGCGTTACCGCGTTCGACGACCTCGCCTTCTCGCATGACGAGGATCTCATCCGCCACGCGGGAGACCACTGCCAGATCGTGACTGATCAGGATCAGAGCCTTGCCCCTCGTTTTGGTCTCCTCAAGGAGTGACAGCACATGAGCTTGCGCCGTCACATCGAGAGCGGTCGTCGGCTCGTCGGCGATCAGGATGCGGGGATCGAGCGCAAGTGCCGAAGCGATGAGAGCCCGTTGACGCTGGCCGCCGGATAACTGATGCGGCAGCTGCTTGGCCTTGGTCTCGGGGTCGGGGACACCGACGAGCTTAAGAAGAGCAATGACGCGCTGCGCGAGCTCCTCGCGCGATGATACCGCGCCGTGGAGGAGCAAGCCTTCACCAATCTCTTTGCCGATCCGGCGAAGCGGATCAAGTGAGACGAGTGCATCTTGTAATACAAAGCCAATCTCGTTGCCGCGGATGCCCCGCCAGGCACGATCGCTAAGACCCATCAGGTTCGTCCCGTCGAAGCTTAGCTGGCGTGCATGAACATTGGCGTAGCGACCAGCGAGGCCTATGAGAGCCCGCGCAGTCACGCTCTTGCCCGAGCCGGATTCACCGACAATCGCAAGACACCGTCCCGGCCGGAGGGAGAAGGATATACTGCGCACAACCGGTTTCTCGTCGATGGCGCGACCGAAGGAGACACGCAGCGAATCGACCGTGAGGAGGTCTGGCTGCTGCGGGACAGGCTGTGGGCGCCCCTGTGACATTCACGTTTTTCCTTCCAGACGGTCCTGTAGATGGCGCCCGATGATGGTGAGGCTGAGGGCAAACGCCGTAACTGCCAAACCGGGTATGATCTCCAGCCACCAGGCGTAGATTACATAATTGCGCCCGGCATTGAGCAGCGCGCCCCATTCAGGCGCCGGGGGAGCGACGCCGAGTCCTAGAAAAGCAAGACCGGAGGCCCATATAATCGCCTGACCTACGCCGATCGTCATCATTGCCGTCAGCGGGTTCATGGCGTTCGGAAGAATATGCCTCCAGACAATACGGGGAAATGGATGGCCCAGCACCTTAGCGGCCTCTACATACCCTGTCCCCTTGATGGCAAGCACCTGGCCCCTGATCATGCGCGCATAGCCTGGCGCTGTGCCGATTCCGACAGCTATGACCTCAGTCAATACCGACGGCCCAAAAACGGTCACGAACACAAGGGCGAGCAGGAGCGTGGGAATTGCGAAGAGCACGTCGACAATCCGGCTCAGGATGCTGTCGCATACGCCACCAGAAAGTGCGGCGGCGACGCCGAAAACGATCGCAATGGACATGCTCAGCGCCGTCGCGCCTAGTCCAATAGCCAGGGATTGGCCTGCCCCCTCGACTACTCGAGAGTAAAGATCTCGACCCAATTGATCAGTTCCCAACCAATGGGCGATCGACGGAGACTGCAATGACGATCTCAAATCAATAGCGAGCGGATCGTGCGTCTGCAGCACCTTTGGCGCCACAGCCGCGAGGGCAAAGAGGCCAATGATCATAAGACAGGCGGCAACTCGGAACGGAACATGGCGAACGATTGCCAGGACCTCTTTGAGCGACCGAGACTCGGTAGCTTCGGCGAACATGCTCATGTCAACTTGATCCTCGGATCGACCAACCGGTAAGTCAGATCGACAATCAAACTGACAAGAACGAATAGGCCCGCAGAAATCAAAACAGCTCCCGAGACAATCGGAACGTCTCGCGAGGACGTTGCAGCAACAAGGACTCCACCGAGGCCTTGACGGGCGAAAACCACCTCGATCAAAATCGCGCCCGAAAGCAGTTTTCCGAGCGCCCAACCTGATAAAGTAATGCCAGGCAATGCGGCATGGCGGAGGACATGGCGAAGCCTGACGCCGAAATCACTCATGCCTCTGGCCCGCGCGGATGCAACGAACGGCTGCTCGAGCACGCGCGTGAACTCGTTCTGAACGACTTGTCCGAAAAAGCCCGATAATTCAAGAGCCAACGCAAGTGTCGGCAGAATGAGCCCGGCCGGTGAACTTCCACCGATGACCGGAAAAATGCGCAGCTTTACCGCAAAAACAACCAGCAGAATTGTGGCCAGCCAATAGGGCGGCGCGGTTGCAAAAAAGACCTGCGTGTCATTGAGCAACTTCGCCCACATGTTGTCCCTGCCGGCGATGAACAAGGTCGTCAGGATTGCGATAATCCATGCGAGCAGTAGCGCGGTGACCGCCAGAATGATGGTAGGGCCAATCTGTTCGGCGATGATCCCTGCGACAGGCCGATGCTGCTGGTATGACTCGCCAAGGTCTCCATGCAGGATTCGCAGTATGTATCTTCCGTATTGAATCGCGAGCGGTTGATCAAATCCGTATTTCGCATTGATCGCCGCAAGTTCTGCCGATGACGCGAGTCCGACGTTGCCGCTTGTCGCATTGATGATGATTTGGGCGCGGTCGCCAGGGAGCACACATTGAATCAAGAACGCGAAGGTTAAGGCAGCCCACACCACGACCACGCCGGAGAATATCCGGCGCGTGAACCAAACAATGGGATAATGGGCTACTATCTTCACGGCGTCACTTCCCATCATCGAAATGAGCGTCATAGAAAACGGGTTCGCCAACCGAGCCGCGGTCCAGCCAAACGTCTTTGAGGTTCGGCCTGGTCGCCAACGTTACGTCCAGCACCGTGAGGCCAATCACAGGAGCCTCATCCACGATCTTCCGTTCCGCCTGCTGATAGAGGGCGGTACGCTGCGCCCCATTGAGTTCCTGCTCCGCCCTTTGAATGACGTCCCAAAGCGTCAGATCTTGATAGCGTGAGGGATTGAAGCGATTAGTCTCGCCCTTCTGATCGGGCTTCCACGAGATCCGGAATATCTCCGCGCCGGGGGCAACCCAATAGAGGAGAACAACCTCATAATCATCGGGTCCGAGGTTTTTTCCGGCGAAGAAATCAGCTGGATTAGTAGGCTGAAGACGTACGTCAAAACCGGCCGCTCTTGCCTGCTGCTGGATAACTTGCAAGGCTTGCTCGCCATCTGGCTTCAGAAAAGCGTTCGAATAGGACACGCGCACGATGAGCGGGTTGCCATTCTTAACACGAACGCCGCTAGGATTACGCTCGGTCCAACCCGCCTGATCAAGCAATTGATTGGCTTTCCGAATATCGTACGTATACGACTGCCCGAGCTCGCGCAGGTATTCCGGCGAGCTCTGACTAAGCGCACCGTTGCCTTCAAATGGCAAAGAGCCAAGGAATGATGTGTCGACTGCGGCCTTCCGGTCAGTCGAATAGGCAAACGCCTTGCGGACGAGCACATCGTCAAATGGAGGCCGCGCCGTATACAACGCCAGGCGCAGAGGGGTACCGCCGGTAATGTGCCGCAATACTGGAAAACGGGAATTGGCCTCCTTCCATGCGATAGCTGGGATATCGTATATGGCATCGGTCTCGCCCGTGATGAACGAGCCGTACCGGACGGTCTGATCTGGCAGGAACTTCCAGCTGATTCCGTCAATGTAAGCCGGCCCTTGATGTTTGGCGCTGGCCGGCGCCGAGTTGTAGTCGGGATTGCGGCGGAAGGTGACCTCCCGTCCATGACGCCATTTGTCGACAATGAATGGACCTGAGCCGACTGGGTTCTCGCAGTTTACCGCAAGTCCGCGCTTGAGCGCGGATGGTGAGAGAATGCCTTGTGAGGATTGAGCAAACACGTTCAGCAAGGGTTGAAATGGCACCTTCAAGGTTACCTGTAACCTCAGAGGAGCGATTGCACTTGCCGATTCGAAGCTATCGCTAAGATACGGAGCAGCAGTCGGATTGCGCAGATCAGGGTCGTTGCTGAGCCATCCGTTGATATTATCCGCGATGGCCTGCGCATCCAGAGAAGTGCCATCCGTGAACTTCACATTCGGCTTTATCTCGAATGTGTAAATCTTCTTGTCATCGGAAATTGTCCATGACTCGGCCAGCCATGGCACAATCTTGCCATCCTCGCTGCGGGCGACCAGATTATCGCTGTACTGGCGTTGCAGATACCATTGCTGCACCCATCCCCCGAAGAGGCATGCCGGCTCTTGAAAGTGCCCGTAACGAATAACGCCTCCTCGCTTTATGCTGCCGGCTACCCCTTCTTGAGCATGAATACTTGACGGCAATTGCGACAGGCCCAAGAGCACGAGAAGGGTCGCCTTAACGGTTCTTGCTGGATAGCTCGACTTTCCAGTGAATCGCCTCGTTGACCGCGCATTCGATGAATGCATATCCAGTCTCCAAATGATTTGATGTTGAGGAAGCGTCATAGCGGTGAGCTAGCTGTGGCTCGTGTCGGCCCGAAAGGAATGGAAAGCCCGAAATGCTCTCGCAGCGTCTGCCCTCGATATTCTTTGCGAAAGAGCCCGCGCTTCTGCAGGATGGGCACCACATTGTCGACAAACGCTGAAGTGCCATCTTGCAGCACGTCCGGAATGATGTTGAAACCATCAACCGCGCCAGCGCGGAACCACGCCTCAATCGAGTCCGCAATCTGCTCAGGTGCACCCACGAGCAAGCGGTGGCCAAACGCTTGAACGCTGCTAATGATTTCGCGAACCGTCCGGCCTTGACGCGCCAGAGTCTCAACCGTGCGATGGTGACCGACAGAAAAAGGAACATCATCTGCAGTAGGCAAAATCTCCTCCGGGATTGGCCTTTCGAGGCTGAGCTTCTCGACCGCCACGCCCATGCTTCGTGCAAGAGCAACGGTGGCGCGCTCCATATCGAGGAGTCCGTCAAGGTTTTCCTTGCGACGAGCCGCTTCTTCCTCGGTGCCCCCGATACAGGTGACAAGGCCTGGCAGGATGAGCGGGGCCGCAGGGCGGCCGAATTGCCGAGAAAGCGCGCGCAGGCGCTCTGCCTCCTGCGTCGCCGTTGTCAAGTCCCCGGCTGCCGCAAACACGACATCTGCACTGCGGGCGCCAAGCCGTAATCCGGGATCCGAACCGCCAGCCTGAACGATGACTGGGTGGCCTTGGGGCGAAGCGGGATGCGTAAGTGGGCCCCGGATGCCGAAACTATTGGTAGCGGGATCGAGCAGGCGGAATCGGCTCTGATCTGCGTAAACACCCGCAGCCTGATCGGCGATGACTATCTCGCCGCTCCAGCTCAGCCAGAGAGCACGGACCGTTTCAACGAAGTCCTCCGCACGTCTGTAGCGATCCGCTCGCCCAATCTCTCGACCGCCAAAGTTCGCAACCGTCGCCGGACTCGACGTCGTGACCGCGTTCCACGCAACGCGCCCGCGGCTGATGACATCGAGCGATTGGAACCGCCGGGCAAGATTATATGGTTCGTTGTAGGTAGTCGACGCCGTCGCAATCAGACCAATCCGGTCCGTTTCACGCGCAATCACGGCGAGAACCAGCGTCGGTTCGAGCCCATTAAGCGGTGGCTGGTGTGTGATGTCGGAACTTATCGCGGGGGTATCGGCGAGGAATACAGCATCCAGCAGACCATGCTCCGCAATCTTCGCAGCGCGGACGTAGTGCTCGATGTCAAAAAAGGCGCTTGGATTTGTGCCCCGCCAGCGCCATGCTGCGGAATGACCACCCGCACCATGAAGATTTAAGCCAAGATGAAGCATGGAGTTACCCGAAGACATAACAGCCACTCATGCGGCGGCATCTGAGCTGCTTGGCGGGCCTTGTGGACGAGTTGATCTCGGCAGCCAGCCTTCGCTTTCGCGCAAGCGCACCTTGCATGTGCTCCGGGCAGCCAATTTGAGCGATAGACAACAAACAGCCGGCTGATGTGAGAAGAATGTCACCAAAGAAGCTTTTGCTAGGTCTTGCGATCTTCTCCGAACGGGCGCGGCAGAGAAGAGCTTCGACCACGCTGGTCGCCGATTACGCCGACGTGACAGCTTGTCCCCAGCGGCGGGTTGCTTCCACACGAGTACATTCACATCGCCTCTCCAGAATTCCTCAAGAAGCCAGCTCCTTTTCAGGAAGATGTTTTGGATGGGATTCGCCATCGAAAATTTTGGACTCCCGAGAGCGAGCAATGATCATGCTAGAGGATCTTTAGAGGTCCAGACCATGCAAACGCAATAGTTGAGTATTTCATTCTACTATCGTCCATTGGCATGCTCTTCTATTGCCGTGTCTAAACCTTACTTCGCTTAATCCCAAGCGTTCTCTGATCAGGCCCACCGAACACGCGCTGCGTAATTGTAGCGACTGCAATTGGGAGCGCCGGCGCGACGCTGAGATGACTCGATGCGCTCGAGAACACACGGCAGTTTTGGCGCGACATGATGGGTCAACCGCTTGCTGCCGCGCTGCAAAGTGACATCCGATCAATAAGGCGTCGCCAAGCCCACCATCTAATAATGCGATGAACCATCCTAGATTATAGATACAGCGTTACACGCAACGCTTCGAAGCTGCGCTGGATTCGAGGATGCTGGAGCGTCGTTAATTATCGCGCGAACGCGGCGCGGCGGTCGAGCAACCCGGTCTCAGCTTAATCGATCGTCAGCTTCTCGAAAGCTGCACCTGCAACAATCCACGCCGATAGGCGGCCCTTCGAAGGGAGTAGAGAGATGAATGTTGATCCACGGAATGCCGCAGACAATTCCTTTGAGGTTCAGTGGCCGCACCATGTCGGTCGACAGCAGGACGAGCTTAGCGCCCAAACCAGCGCACCGACAAGTTCAGAAGACCAAGCAAACTTTGAGCAGCAGCTGAATGACTTGGCTCTAGATGACTTGGACTCGGTCTGCCCAACCACGGAGCCAGTCTCCTTAGCGGCAGATTCCGCGAGCGCCGCGCCCTCATCTGGGTTAAACGAGGCGACCTCGGAACCCAGTCGCTATCCAGCCTCATCATACGTCAGTGCGCGCGCTCAGCTTGCCGCAAAATTGACTGGCGCCACTCTTGACGCACTTCGGAACGAGATCGAACTTGCCGCGCAACAAGCAGCACGTTGGTCATCGGCGACCGACGCTGCCATTGATCGAGATCGCGTATTCGACGACGTGGCGGGGTCGTCATATGTCACACTGCGGCGTTTTCAGAATCAGGACACTGATTGCAAGCCGCGCACGGAAGAAAATACGAGCGCAATATCTCATGTCCGCAACACGGCTCGGGATCATTCTTCCGTTGGATATCCTCTGGAGCGGTATCCCATGGACCGAGCCCGCCAAGCTGGTTGGCATATGCGGGGGAAGACTACAGCCTCACCCTTCGTATCGTTAGTTGAAGATCCGTCAAAACTCGTCGTCTCTCGCGATCCGTGGGCGAGAGCGATTGCCAACAATGCGGACGCGCTACACACCTATACCGTACCGAAGACCACAATCTGGACGCCCGACGACGTGCTGAGTAGCATTGGGCTTGGAATGAACGCGGAGGATCAGGACACCATCGATGGGGACGTCGATTTGATGTGCTCACTGGGCAGAACGCCGACCCGGGAAACCGAGCGCCTGTTCCTTGGAGGCAATTTGGAAAGCTACCGCACCAGTAGCGAAGCAAATCCCTACAAGCGCGAGAGTAATGTGTAGATGGTCGATCGCGCCATTTGGCAGATTCGTTGGCGACTAAGCGCCACAATCCCCTGCAACGAAGAAAAGCGGCGCATCAGCTCCGCCTCATGCACAACAGATTAAGCGTAAAGGGGGCGACCGACAGCCCGATGAAGGCACCGATCGAGCCGTACAGCGGTTGACAGTCCCGACGGAAGGTCAGGAGGACACCGATCTTGTCCCCTCATCCCTTTCCGCTCGTTGAAGCATCGTGGCATCTTGGGTGCATTGTGTCGCGTGGCAGGAATTTATCAGCCGGCTTCAGGGGTTGGCAGGCGGATTTGGCGAGGTAAGCCGCTGAAAGCGCAGCATCCCTCGCGTTAGCTAGTCGGTTGTGAAGAACACGCAAGCCGTTGAGAGAGAATCGATTTTTGGCGAACAGACATGGTTCTGTTCGCAGGAT